>JANNUT010000166.1:0-14848 GCA_031395565.1 Acidobacteriota bacterium
CCCCACGCCCGGCTCAATCAGCTGAATCAGAGTCAAACGGGGCGGCAGTCGCAGATGTGGTAGAACCTCAGGCGCACCAAGCGATGTCGCCGGAGGGAAGTCGATGCTGCTGTCACTACGCCAACTATTCGTTCGCGAACACGTCGCGCTGATGAAACTCACGGGCGCCTACGACCTGATCGACCCACTCACACAACAGCAGGTCGGGATCGTGCGCGACGAGCCCGCTGGCTGGCAGAAGTGGCTGCGGCTATTGGTGAACAAGCGGTTTCTGCCAAGCACGCTCAACGTCTACGAGCAAGAAGCCATGCCGCCCGTGCTGACATTGCACAAGCATGCTGGGTTGTTGCGGGTACTGGTCGACGTAGAGAGTCCCGTGCACGGCAGCCTGGGTCAATTCAAGAGCAAGCTGATGACGATCGGGGGAGGGTTCTTCATCCTCGACATGACCGGGCAACCGATTGGCGAAGTGAGCGGCGACTGGAAGGGATGGAACTTCCAGCTGCGCGACGCGCAGGGCGGAGAGCTCGGCACGGTAACCAAGAAGTGGGCCGGCGTCGGGAAGGAACTGCTGACCAACGCCGACAACTACATGATCGCGTTGTCGGACGCGGGGGCGTCGTCGCCCCGGCAGGCGGCGTTGTTGCTCGCAGCGGCGCTCGCGATCGATACCGTGTTCAAGGAGAAGCAGGGCTAGTGTCGCGCTGATCGAGTCGAGTCCCTGCGTGTGCCTGCCGCGTGCCGTGGGTCGTTCTCAGGGTTTCAGAATCTTGGTCATTGCTGCATCGACTCCCGCGACGAACTGCGTAAACGTCTGCTCGACCGGCAGGTCCGGCATGACGCTTTCAGGGTCGCCCTTCGTCCGTCGCCAGAACTTGGTGGAGTAGTTGATGCGCAGGCCCGAGTTGGGAAGCGTCAGCGTTCGCATCTCCCCATAGGAGTTCGGCTTTTGTCCCGTTGCTTCACCCGCCAGTGTGGCTTCGGTCCAGTCCTTGAACGAGAGTGCGTTGAACGCCGCAGACGAGTAGGTACTTTTACCGACGATCACGAACAGCACCCCCTTGCGGTTGAGCGCCGGCCGACGTGCGATCTGCTTGATCAGCGGCCGCAGCACCGCCTCGCTCCCTCCGCCGTTGCGGCGCAGATCCACGACCAAGCGGTCGACGGGCTGCGAGTCTGCGGCAGCGAGCAGTTGGCGCTGGAGCGTTTCGAACGGCCGGGTCTTGTCGTCGACACACTGATTGAATGCCAGGTACAGCAAGCGCGATGCCGGCACGTACTCGTACCAATACGGCAGCGATTGGTTTTTGAGCCAAAGCTGCTGCTCGACCGAGCTGGGTACGACCTTCTGCACGACAGTCTCGCCCGGTTGCGAGCTGTTCGGTTGCGCGTTGATCTGTAGCGTGAAGGACTCCTTGCCCTGCGCTTGGAATGTGAATCGCGCGCTGGTCAGGTCGGAGATCAGCCGCTGGCTGCGCAGATACTCGGCGAAGGGCAGCATGCGCGGCACATGGTCCTGCTCGCACGGCCGATTCTCACAACCGGTCAGTTCCGCCAACGAACGTTCGGCCTGTTCTATGGGCGTGTCGTTGATCGCTATCAACCGGGTTCCAACCGCAGCGGCGTAGGCGGGCGCACTGCTCAGCACGAAGATCCCATCGCTGAAGGCGTAAAACTCGAGCGGGAATCGATGGAGATCGTCCGCGACCATCGCGACGCCTGTGTGCATGTCACCAACCTTGGCCACGAGCCGCAGCAGCGCGAAGCGGACATCGAGATCGCTCATTTCCGGGAGGCGTTGTTCGAGTGCCGCCAGCTCGCTTTCGAATTCGGCTCGGGTGAGCGTGTGAAACAGGTTCTCGTGCCGCTTCGGAAGCTCGCTCCTGAGATGTGCAAGGTCCTTCTTCCAACCAACGGCGTCGATTACGTGCGCACTCACGATCGAAGCGCTGGCAAGCGCCAGCGTTAAGAAAACTCGATGCATCAGACGGCCACTCCTCCTACGTCAAAGTCAACGCAACGCCGCACTAAACGTCGTGCTCTTGATTCGTTTCCCATTCTCGAGCACGGCCGTGACCTGCCATAACAAACGACGACCCGAGGCATAGGCGTCGAGCGCGCCGGCCGGCACTTGAGCCTGTGGCGCCGTTAGCCCATTGGCGGCGAACACAATCGCGAGGTCTTCGTCGCTGACCGTGAGGTCGTACGTGGCGCCCGGCACCGGGCTCCAACGCAACGTGAATTGCTCGCGCTCCAACGGGGTGCCGGCCACAAGCTGCGATGAGATCGAGTTGTGCTCGACCTCACGTTGCAACGGTGGCTGCGAGACTGGATCGACGACATGACGAAGTGACCAACCACCGACCACCACAGCAACGACCGCTGCCGCCGCCACCATCCACTGCCATGCCGCAGCATTTCGGGTCCGCGCGGAGGCCGCGCTCTGTGTGTCGCGCGCGATCAGCCAAGCCACCGTGCAGGCGGGGCACGCCGCGACATGGTCGAGCACGGCCAGTTCCGCGGCCTGCATCAGGTCACCGTTGGCGGCTCGCACGAGCGTTCCAGCAGCCGGGCATTCGCTCGGCAGCGCTGCCAACTCCGGCGGTTCGCGAAAGGCGCGCGACAGCGCAGCGTCATCCCAACGAGCGTTGCTCATGGCTGCAGTCCCTTGCCCAGCAGGCACTCGCGCAGGTCGGACAGTCCTCGATAGATGAGGTGTTCGACGCTCTTCTTCGATTGCGCCAGCATCGTCACGGCGTCGGTGGCCGAGTGTCCCAACAAGTGCAGCGTTACGGCGTGCCGTCGCGCCGGTGCCAGTTGCGATAAGCACTCGCGCAATCCGCGATCGATGGCACGCGAGCGCAGCGCAGTTTCGCCGTCTACGGTGGCGGCTTGCGGTGGCGTATCGATCACGTCGTCGCCGAGCGAGACCTCGACGTGCCGGAACTTGCGCCGGATTTCATCGATCAAGGTGTGCTTGGCTGTGGTGACAAGGTAGCCCATCGGGACCTCACCGCTGCGCCCTTGGCGCTGATGTGCGTCGAGTGCGCGCAGCATCGCACTCTGAACGATGTCCTCGGCCTGATCGGCCAACCAACGCGGACACTGACGGCGCACGATGCCCAACAGCAGTGCGCGTGCTCCGTCCATGTCCGTGCCGTGAATCGTTGTCTCGTCCACCCGTGCCACCCTCGGCCATAGCATCGACCGAAAGCAGCATGGGCGTAAACCCCCTTCTTAAGGCGAATCGGTCGCCCTAGAAGCGATAAACCGCGCTCGCGCCGACCGTGCTGACGGCGTCCTCGTCGTCATCGACCGTGTCCTGCGTGAAATCGCTGCGCAACGCCCACTTGTCTTCCTTGCCGAGGTCGTACTCGACACCAGCTCCGTAGGTGATATCGCTGCCCGAGTTCTCATCGGTGGATGTGCCGAACGACTCCGTAAAGGTCTCGGTGGTCTTCCACGCGTACACGCCCACGGTGGCAAACAGCGTCCAACGAGGAGCCATGGGGTACTGACCACGCACACCGAAGTAATAACCGTCGGATTCCAGACTGGTACTGACGTTGCCGCCCGACCATGAATAGCTTTCCCCATCGGAGACGGCGTCGAAGGAAACCGTACCGTGATCGCGGTAGCCGGCCTCGAGACCGAAATAGCCGAAGCTGTAGCCTCCGAAGAGCGTGACCCCCACGTCGTTGCGGTCGCTTTCGATCGAAGAGAGCGACCCGTCGTCGTTGGCTTCCACGAAGTCGGCGTTGTGGGCCACCCCGGCGCCTGCGCCGAGATACCAGCCTCGATAGGCGGCGATGCGGTGATGATCCTTGTCTTCCTGGTCATTGGCGCCACCGCCCTCGGCCAATGCGGGTCCCAGCGAGGCCAGCATGGCGGTGATTAGAAGCAGGCAAAGGCGCGGCTGGTGGCGGGCGGGGCTGAACAGTGTCGTCGCGTCGTTCATGGTCGGGAGATCCTCCTTGGGCAATGGGTGCCCACACAGGTAAAGACGGATCTGAGGGACTGTTTCCCCTCGAGATCGGAAATTTGTTCAACAACAGATCGGCTTGAGCTTCGCGAGACAGCCGCTTGATAGAGGTAAAGGGGGCAGATCCAGCGGCATGGCATAAACTGCGCTTCCGTCAATCTGGAGGCAGCAGCATGTCGCGTCAAAGAGTCGTCATCATGGGGGCCGCGGGTCGCGACTTCCACAACTTCAACCTGTTGTATCGCGATCGTCCCGATGTCGAAGTGGTGGCATTTACGGCAACCCAAATTCCCGATATCGAGGGGCGCGTTTATCCAGCGGTCCTGGCCGGCAAGCTCTACCCCCAAGGCATTCCGATTCGGGCCGAAGAGGAACTAAAAACCATCCTCCATGAATTCAAGGTGGATGAAGTGTTGTTTTCGTACTCCGACGTGTCGCACCAGTACGTGATGGACAAGGCGGCGCATGTCAACGCCTGGGGCGCCAACTTCACGCTGGCTTCACCGGACAAGACGATGATCCGCTCCACCCGCCCTGTGATCGCCATCACTGCGGTGCGCACCGGTGTGGGCAAGTCGCAAACCACGCGCTACATCTCGTCGATCCTCAAGAAGCTCGGCAAGAAGGTCGTCGCTGTGCGCCACCCCATGCCGTATGGCGATCTGTCGCAGCAGATCTGTCAACGCTTCGCCGATTACAGCGATCTGGACAAGCATCACTGCACGATCGAGGAGCGCGAGGAGTACGAGCCGCACATCGACAATGGCTCGGTGGTGTATGCCGGCGTCGACTACGAGACCATATTGAGATCGGCCGAGAAGGAAGCCGACGTGGTGTTGTGGGATGGCGGCAACAACGACACACCGTTCTATCGGCCCAACCTGCACATCGTGATGGTCGATCCGCATCGGCCCGGTCACGAGTCGTCGTACTACCCTGGCGAGTCCAACGTGCTGATGGCCGACATGATCTTGGTTGCCAAGGTCAACACCGCCGATCCGCAAAAAATGGTTGCCGTCGAAACAGCCTGCCGCGCACTCAATCCGCGTGCCCGCATCCTGCGCTGCGCGTCGGTCATCAACGCGGGCGACCCCGCAGCGATTCGCGGCAAGCGCGTGTTGGTGGTGGAGGACGGCCCCACCCTCACGCACGGCGGCATGAGTGTCGGCGCGGGCTGGTTTGCTGCGACCGCGGCCGGTGCTGCCGAGATCGTCGATCCGCGACCGTATGCGGTTGGTACGTTGCGCGACACCTACGCCAAATACCCCAACGCGACCGGCATCCTGCCGGCGATGGGCTACGGCGATCAGCAAGTGCGCGATTTGGAAGCCACGATTCGAGCGACCCCGGCCGACATCGTGTTGCAAGGCACGCCGATCGACCTGACACGCGTGCTCACCAGCGAGAAGCCGATGATTCGCGTGACCTACGATCTGGCCGAGCAAGAGCCCGGAGTGATCGAAGCAGCGATTCGGAGCGTCGCGGGCTAGCTCAACGCAGGAACGCTCAAGGCGCGCGATAGTTTTGCTCGCAACGATTCCACGGCAACGCCGCGCTCGCCGAGATTCATCACGAACTCGCGGTGAGTGCGGCCAGCGCGATAGTCCGGTTCGCGCGGCGGGTGCGCGAGATACGTGTCCATCAGCGCAAGGTCGGCGCTGACCAAGAGCGTGGTCGAGTAATAAAGCAAAGCGCGCGGCTTGTAGATGCACGAGCCGCCGATCTTGCGATCGTCAAGCGTCAAGTCGGAGGTGCCCCGCTGCTGCACTCCATTCACACCGCAGGCTGCCAAACCCGCAATCATCCACGCCGACAGCGCGTTGAACGCCGAGCGAATGCCCGGCAGCCTTTCGGTGGGCAGCACCACGCTGACGACCAAGTTGCCGCTATCGAGCACCACACTACAACCGCCCCCAGCACGCCGGGTCATGACGACTTGGTGGTCGAGGCAGTTTTGGATCTTGAGTTCGAGGCGCGGTTTGCTGCCGCTCCCCAACACAACCTCGATCCGTGAGGGCTGCGAAACGCGCACACAGGGCCTGGCAGCGGCGAGCAAGTCGTCGTCGGCGTCATAGACGCCAATCGGCAGACCTTCGTTTCGCGATGCATCGGGGGTTGTCATCGGTTTGATTTGTGCACGATGAGGACCCTGACAGCAAGTGCAAGGCAGAAAAAAAACCGGGACGCTAAGCGCCCCGGTTTGGTCGCTGGCTTGCAAGCAATCTTGACTCGAACTAGCGCGGCGCCTTGATCATGAACGCTTCGAAGATGCCGTCCGGGTTCGCGCCGGTTCCAACGATCACCGAGCCGTCGTTCGAGACTGCGGCAACGTTCCAGAACTTCCAACCGTTACAGGGCTGCAATGGGCCGCGTGATCCCGCGCACACCTGCGCACGCGTTTGCGTGGTGCCGTTGCGCCGCACGTAGTCCTGCAGCAGTTCGTTGCCGCGTCCTTGGGTCCAAATCCATGCCGACTGCTCGCCGAGCAGGAACAAAGTGACTTGACCCACAACTGTCTTGCCATCGTCACTGACATCTTGTGAGTAGTGCTGACCGTCGATGACGTCGCCGCGCAGCCCTCTGACACCGCCGAGCGAGACCACGCCGCTGGCCTCCGTCCACTTCCAAGGCTCGGAAAAGCTGTACGGCTTGTTCAGGTTTTGGAAGCCACCGCCGACGACGACGCTGCCGTCGGAGCTGGCGCTTTGGGCTTCACCTACATACAACGAGGAGCCATCTGGCTCGAACCAACGCGGGGCAGCGTCGTCTTCCCAAATCGCACCCAAGCGGCCGCCGAAGTCGCTGTCGCTCCATCCGATGATCGTCTTGCCATCGGCTGAGATGCCGTTGGCGCGGCTGGAACGATCCGCGACGATCGAACCGCGGTCGACCATTCCGGTGGCTTCGGTCCAACTGAACGCGTGCGCGCCGCTGCATACCGACCCGAGCCAGGCGAGACCAACAACGGTCTTGCCATCACCGGAAACGTCGTACGAGGCACTGTAACTGGAACCACAGGGAACGGCGCCCGGCAAACCGCCAAGCGCTTGCCAACTATCGCCGCCACGCCAGATTGCAGCTTCTTCGTGAAAGCCCAGCGTGTCGCTGTTGACAATAATGGTGCCCACGACCGTCGATCCATCGTCCGACAAAGCGACCACCTGAAAACCTTCCGGCGGGCCGCCGATCGGAGTCATTCCACCAACTTCTGTCCACACCGCGTCGTTGTAGAGAATGGTCTTGCCATCGCCGGACAGATCGATCACGCAGAACCTAGGGAAGAACGCAGGTCCACATTTCACCCCGAGTGGGATGAACTGAGCGGGCTCTGCAGCGGTTGCAGGAACGGAGATGAGAGCGGCGAATCCAACGAGCAGTCCGGCGCTGCTCGCAATCGTGCGCGCGAGAGATCTATTCATGACGATGTCCTCCCTGTGGGTGAATTGTCGCGAAGACTTGCGTGGTGAAGCCTAGCGCAGCCAGGCCGATGTGGGCTCAATTTCTCGAACAGTGACGCATTTCGGGAAAGACGGCCCTGGCCAGGGCGGAAGTACGGTCAGTCCGGCGCCCGTTTGTGGGTACTTCACGCTGGTTCTTCGGAGTAGCGTGCGTCGGCACCCGAGATTGCGTGGCGATGCCGGCCGTTCGCGTTACGGTGCATACAGATCGATCACGCGCAGAATCGCGCGCCGGCACGCCGCACAAAACCCGCCGTCGAGATGGCGGGTAAACATGATGCAGTCGGCCTGCGAGCGGTAGTAGCCGCTGGCTTCGTAATTCGCCCCTTCGAAGCTGCCGATACTGCTCGCGTGCGCGCCGGCCGATAGCAACTGGGTGGTGCCCAGCAACTCCTCACGAAACAGCGCCTCCATTTCGGCTTCCGGTTTACCTGCGGTGCGAATCTCGCGCCGCCTGGACTGGATACCGCGCTGATACTCCTCGAAGGCCTTCTTGTCCCACGGTGTCGGGCGAGGTGTGTCTGCACTGATGAGATCGTTCCACTTAGGGGTTGCAGCATTGGCGGTGACGTTCGGTTCCCAAGGCTCGGGGCGCGCGCTGCTTGAAGCATAGGCGACCTCGGAGGTGTAGTACTCGTCGGCCAGGCCCGCGAAGTGATGACCGAACTCGTGCACGAAGACATACGGAGTGAAGGCGTTGTCCGCAGCCACGGTCGCGTAGAGGTTGAAGATGCCGCCGCCACCGTAGGTGCGCGTGTTGGTAACAATCTCGACGAACTCATAGGGTGCTGCCGAGGCAAGCTCTCGCCAGCGTTTGTTATCGAAGCTCAGTACGTAGCGCTCGGATCCGAAGGCATCGTAGGTCGCGCGCGCCGGTGACCGGCGATACGTTCCGCTGGACGGCCGCGAGACGCCGCTCTGTGCGGCGGGTACATCGATCGCCCAGACGTTGAACCTCTGTTGGTTTTCTTTGAACGGGGAGACCTTGAAGAGTTCGGCGGTGAGACGCCGTGCATCGTTGTGCCATTTGTTCATCTCGGCGGCGGTGTATCCGTCGCCGATCAGCAGCAGGTCGACCTTCTGCGCCGGTGGGCCGCTTTCGTGCACCGCCCAAACGACGACGTCGGCGGGTGGGCCGCTGCGGTCGATCAACACATCGGCAGGATCAAAGCTGTAGCTCCACAACTCGCGAAAGCCGCCGCGTTCGACGTCGCGTTTCTTGACGATGACTTGCGCCTTGCGCAG
Organism: Acidobacteriota bacterium; assembly: GCA_031395565.1. Lineage (GTDB taxonomy): Bacteria > Acidobacteriota > Polarisedimenticolia > J045 > J045 > JANNUT01. The sequence continues at coordinate 8,686 of JANNUT010000166.1, forward strand.
CGGCAGCGGAAAGCGCAGCGATTCGTGGAAGGTGCGGCGCACCGTGCGCGCTTCGTCCGTGGTTTCCCACTCGCCATAGATGCTGGCGAAGCCGCGCGAATAGAGCAGTGCGTTGGAGGGCAGGTCGCGGACTTCAAACAGGTACCTGCCGAGGTTGGTTTCGTCGATGGTCTGAGACAGGGGCCCAGGCCACGTCCCTTCGACCGCCAACCCGTCGAGCGATAACCATTCTTCGTTCGCCGATCCAGTGTGAAAAAAGTCCAAGCGCAGGGTGAGCGGCGCGGATGGTGCGGAGAGTGCAGCGGCAGTGGCAAGCAGCAGCGTTAGAAACATGGGGCCTCCGGCTGAGGCGGCGATTATCGCGGAAGCAGAGAGCAAAAGTGACAGCAGTCTGTGAAAGCTCTACCGTTCTGGATTTGCTCTCCATCGTTGCGCCTCATCGGCGCGTCCCCAGGCTTCGTACAGTTCGACCAATCGAGTACGCGCGGCGAGCATCGATGACTTCTTCGCTCGCACGGCCTGACCCTCGATCAGGCGAAATCCCTCGAGCAGCAGCGCTTCGGCGCGCGCGAAATCGCGCCGGGCTGCGGTGCAGCCACCCAGTTCGCTCTGAGCGTCACCGATGACCCAATCGTCGGCGGGGAACACGTGTCGCTGTAGTTCGAGCGCCTCGGTCAGACAGCGCTCGGCTTCGTCAAGCTTCTGCTGCTTCTGTAGGTGCAGGCCCAGCAACCGAAGTGTGGCTGCGCGAACCTCCTCGGATGCTGTGGACGGCATTCGCTCGTCTTGCAGACGTTGACGCAAGAACGACTCGACCTCGACGGGTGTTGCGGTCTGCTCGAGAAACTCGACGGCATCCCGCTCGGCATTGCGCCGGAAGCGCGCTTCGGGAAGTGCCAGCGCTTCGCGCAGCAGCGGCATCACCTTGTCGTTGTTCCCGTTCCTGAATTCAAGTTCGGCGAGCAGAACCAGCTCCGCGTAATCGCGTCGCTGGGTGGCCGTGACCGCACGCTCCGCGATCCTCCGGGCGTATGCGGGGTTTTGTAGATCATCGGGTCTCACGGTCATCAGGTACTGGATGAAGGCCACGATCGCCAGTGGGTCCGCATTCTCGGGAGCGACCGCTTGTTCGTAGAGGGCGAGCACTTCTCGCTGTGTGGCTCGCGCTTCGCTCTCGCGCCCCTGATTGAGCAATACGATTCCCAATGTATCGAGTGCCGCGATGGACATTGGATGGGTTGGGCCCAGACTGCGGCGCCGCGCTGCCGCAACCTGCCGCAACAGCGGTTCGGCCTCGCGACCATGACCTTCGTTGAGAGTCATTACTGCGATGTGCCACAGCGCCGAGAGCGCAAGTGGGTGATCGGGTCCAAGTGCGTCGCGAAATATCGACAGGGCTTCATCGGCGGCGGCACGTGCCTCGACACGCCGGTTGCTCCGCGTCAAGAAGGCCGAATGCGCCAATAGTGTTCGGGCCGTGGCAGGGTGACGGTCGCCAAACACCGTGCGGCTGAGAGCGAGGGCATCCTTGAACGCTTCCGTCGCCTCAGCGTGGCGGCCGACCGCGGAGAGCACGTTGGCCAGCATCGAAAGCACCCCGATTCGGTCCGGATGCACGGGACCGGCATGCTGCTCCAGCGAGGCAAGCATGCTGCGGCACAGTGGCTCTGCATCGTACGCGTGCGACCGAACGACGAGCGCTCGCACCAATTGGCGTTGCAACTCGATCACCAATCGCCAGGACTCGGCAGGAGCACGTTGTGCGGCAGGCAAATCCTGGCGCAGCAGCGTCTCCGCGCGCGAGAACTCGTTCAACTCGTTGAGCGCACGTCCCAGTGCAGCCGTAGTCATCAGCGTGTCGACCGCGTCCGCACCCAGCGTGGCGCGTTGTCGATCGCGCAGTGCCGTGAGGGTTTCGCTTGCCGATGCGTACTGCCCGTCGTCGATCGCCAGCTCGGCCAGCGTGCGTTCGGCGGCTTGCATCGCAGTCGGAGATACATCCGTATTACCAGCTAAAAGATCGAATGCCGCTTGTGCCTGCACCACGGCGTCCTTGCCTCTGCCGAGTGCTTGATACGTGCGCGCCAACACCAGGCGCACGTCGGCTTCTGTTTCGGGCTGTTCGTGAAGTGCATAACCCACGCTGCGCGCTGCGTTGTTCAGCACTTCGGCTACCGTCAAGTCGCGGCCCAGCGAGGCCTCTGGCATTGGCGCCCGCAACAACTCGCGCACTACGAAGTCGTTGACAGCCGTAGCACGGCCTTGCGCAGCGCGCGCTCGATCACGCTCGCGCTGTGCGATTCGCGATTGCACTGTGACGGCGACCAGTCCAACAGCCACCGATACGCCAACGGCGAGCGCGGCAAAAACTCCCCAGCGATGGCGCTGCACGTACTTCTGCAGGCGATAGCCGGTGCCGCCGCGTCGCGCGGAGACCGGCTGCAGCTCCAAGTACGCATCGATGTCGCGGCGCAATGCTTCGACCGTGGCGTAGCGCTGTGCTGGGTCGCGCTCGAGCGCCTTCAGTACGATCGCATCGATGTCTCCGGCCAGCCGACTGTCGACAGCGCTCGGGCGCGGAGTGTCTACACCGAACGCACGCTGACCGGTGAGCAGTTCGTACAACACCAGGCCGAGTTGATAAACATCGGTCGCAGCGGTGACCGCTTCGCCAGCCAATTGTTCGGGCGCGGCGTATGCCGGCGTCAGCAGGCGATGACCGAACTGCGCAGCGGGCGATCGGTCGTCTTCGAGTTGAAGCAAGCGCGCAATCCCGAAGTCGACCAGCTTCACCTCGCCGCGCGGCGTGACCAAGATGTTGTGCGGCTTGAGGTCGCAGTGCACGACCAAGCGGCTGTGCGCGTACTCGATCGCGCGGCAGACATCGCGAGATAACCTGAGGCGATCTTCGGTCCCCAGTTGCAACTCGTTGCAATGCAGGTCGATCGACCGCCCGTCGATGTACTCCATGATGAAGTACGGATCGTTGGCCGCGGTGACGCCGCCGTCGTACATCCGTGCAATGTGCGGATGCTCCAGGCGTGCCAGTACGCGCCGTTCGCGCAGCAGCGTTTCGCGCGCCTCATCGCTTTGCCAGTCACCCTGCAACAGCTTGATCGCCACGCGCTGCTCGAACTGACCGTCGTCGCGTTCGCCGAGCAGCACGGTTCCCATGCCGCCGCGGCCCAACTCGCGCGTGATCTTGAACGGTCCGATCCGTTCGACGGCCTCGCTGCCGGATCGCTCGCTGGAGTGTGCCGCAGCCGCGGCCTCGTCGGAGTCGAAGAACTGAAACGGCATCGCCACGAAAAACCGATCGGTGTCCAGATCGGCACGCAACAATTGCGCAACGATCGTCGCCATTTCTTGATCACCAGCACACAAGTCGGCCAAGCGCGCCGAACGGCGCGGCTCGGGGAGGTCCAGCACCGCATCGAGGATTGGCTCGGCCCGGGGCCACATCCTTTGCAAGTCGAGGTTCACGACACGCTCTCCTCTCCTACAACTACACGCAAGGACAGGACCCGCGAGGTCGCCGGCCGTGGAATCTATGAGCTCTCAGGGCTCGGCGTGTCCCCACCAAGCAACACGAAGAGCAGCGCTTTGGCCTTGCGCCAATCGCGTTTGACCGTGCTGGGGCTGGACGACAACGCTTCGGCCGTCTCATCCACCGACATGCCGGCGAAGAACATCATCTCCACCACCTGCACCAGCCGCGGACTCGCTTCGGCCAGGCTCTCGAGCGCCGCATTGACGGCGAGCACATCGACAACCGGATAGTCGGCACTGGCCTGCTCTGGGTCGAGGGTGACGTGAACGCGCCCGGAATCGCGTTTCACGGCGCTGCGGCGTCGCGCGTGATCGATGGCGATTTGGCGCATCGCACGGGCGGCTACCGCGAAGAAGTGACCGCGGTCTTTCCAGTCGGTGCGGGTTTGATCGACGAGGCGCAGGTAGGCCTCGTGCACCAGCGCGGTCGCGCCCAATGTGGGGGTGCGTCCGCGCAGCCGGAGTTGCTGCCGCGCCAACGACTTGAGCTGTTCGTAAACCGAAGTGAACAGCTGTTCGCGAGCGTTGCCGGCTGCGCCTTCTCGTAGCGCCAACAACTGTCGCGTGATCTCGCCCGGATCCATGGCGCCATTCTCGCCCATACAGCCATCACTTCGTGGCCTGCATTCGCCGAACCGTGCCGCCTTTCTTCCCGGGGGTGAAGGGATCGCCCGAGTTCTTACGTCTTGAAGTGCAGGGAAAGAGTTGCTCGTGACGACATGAGCTGCCGGTGACCCTGATGTCGCGGGTTTTGCGTTAGTTGCAGAAGAGGGGCACAGCGCCCTGGAGCGAACGTGACAATACGCAGACGCCTTGTGTGACGGACCGCACAGACAGCCCGTTGCTCGTGCGCGCAGCATCGCGACTTCGACCTGTCGCCGGCTAGTAACAGACAGGTGTGCCGGCGGACCTACAGAGCAAGGCTCGAAAAGAGACGCTGGCGAGTTCGTCAGCAGCCGTTCATGGATCACGACATCGACCAGCCGCCGAGGGCGGAAAGGGGATACAGCATGACAAACAACGCGCATCGGACAGGGTTGGTGATGCTAGCGCTTTCGGTGTGGTTCTACGGCACCGTCAGCGAGGCGCAACTCGTCGACAAGACCAAGGCGCCGAATCGGGCTGGCGCTGGCATCGCCAAGTCGCTGACCGATCAGGTTGGAGCGGGACGCGGCGACGACCTCACACCCAACTCATCGGCGTTCATCATTGCGCGCGATCCGTTTCGCGCGATCCGCCGCGGGCGGCAACTGTTTCAACGCAAGTTCTCGATGGCCAACGGGCTGGGCCCGAACATCGGCGATGGCTCGGGGAATATCGAAACCAACTTGGCGATTGGCGCTGGAGTCTCTGACAGTTGCGCGGGGTGCCATGGGCGTCCGCGTGGTTCCGCCGGCTTCGGTGGCGATGTGGTGACGCGCCCTGACAGCCGCGATGCCCCGCATCTGTTTGGCTTGGGCCTGAAGGAGATGCTGGCCGACGAGATCACGACCACGCTGCGTACGATTCGCACGCAAGCGATCACTGCTGCGAAAGCGATCGGCCGTCCCGTGACCTTGCCGCTGACTAGCAAGGGGATTCGCTACGGCTCCATTACGGCCCGTGCCGACGGCAGTGTGGATGTTTCGAAGGTCGAAGGGATCGATACCGATCTCCGCCTGCGGCCGTTCTTTGCGCACGGTGGCACGGCGTCGATTCGCGAGTTCATTGCTGGCGCGCTGCAAAACGAAATGGGCATGCAGGCGGTTGACCCCGAGTTGGTTGCTGCCAGTCAGGGAGGGCGATTCGTGAGCCCCTCGGGCCGCGTCTTCGACGGTGCCACCGACATGATCGAAACCGCGCCGACCGCCGATCCCACGGCCGATCCCGATGGCGATGGTGTTGTCAACGAAGCGCCGGCGGCGGTCGTTGACTATCTCGAGTTCTATTTGCTGAACTACTTCGCGGCTGGAACCGACGCTCAGACCGATCAGGTGATTTCGGGGCGCAAGCTCTTCAACGATATTGGATGCACCAGCTGTCACGTCGCCGATCTACCGATCGCGCGCGACCGGCGCGTGGCGAGTGTGCGCACCGCTTACGATCCGATCAAGGGGATCTTCAATTCGCTCTACGCAACGGCAACACCCTTGAATGACGACATCGATGACGGCACCGCGTTTCCGCACTTGAAGCCAGCGCTGGGCAAGCCGTTCTTGGTGGAAGCCATCTACACCGATTTCAAGCGCCACGACCTGGGGCCGAGCTTCTACGAGCGCGAGTACGACGGCACGCTGCGCAAGCAGTTCATGACCACGCCGCTATGGGGCGTTGGGTCAACTGGACCTTACGGACACGATGGCCGCAGCATGGGCCTGGACGATGTGATCTTGCGTCACGGTGGAGAAGCTCAAACCTCGCGCGGCAACTTCGCAAGACTGTCGCCCGCGAACCAGCAATCCTTGATCGCGTTCTTGCAGAGCCTGATTCTATTTCCGCCCGACGACACCGCATCGAACCTCGACCCCGGCAACACCTCACTTCCCAACTTCCCGCAGTTCGGTCACGGCAGCCTAAGACTGCAAGCCCTGTTCGCCGACCCCACCGATCCCGAGTAATTTCGGGGACGGTATAC
>JANNUT010000167.1:0-13537 GCA_031395565.1 Acidobacteriota bacterium
TTCTTCATGCACCGAGCGCCCGCAGCATTTGGTTCAGCTGCCTGCTAAACCTCCGAACTTCCTCCCGCTCCGACCCCCGATAGGCGTTGCGAGCTGATCGAGCCTTACCTTCTTCGCTTCTTGGTCCGGTTGACCTTTCCCACGGTCGCCAATTCCTTATCGCCTGCGCCTGCTTTGCCCGTCGCTCCAAAGTCCATCCGTTCATTCTTCGCCTCCAATAGTTCGATCTGCTTGGGTTTCTGATTCTCCGCGTGCGCGAGGCCCTCGACCATGGGCAACACGCCGTTGTTGACTTGCTGCGGACCATGCGCGATGTTCGCCTGACGCGTGAACACCGGCGGGTTCTTGATCACAGAGAGCGTCTCGAAGGTCGCTCGCGATTGGGCCTGCGCCTTGAATGCCAGCCGTAAGAGGCGGTCGAATTGGTCCACGGCCTTCGTGTCTCGTGCTATCGCGAGTAGGTGCGTGAAGACCGCGTTTAGCGATATCCCTTGAGCCATCAACAGCCCTTCGGCGTCGCCCAGGTTCCCTCGCCTCACCTTATCCACAGACTCGTCCACCGCGAGCACGAGACTCCCCATGTCCAAGGCGCCGAAGACGCTTGACCACTTGTCAATCGCGATCACATTGGCCGTCAGCCCTTCTACGACCAATTCGGCGGTCGCATCTTCTGGGTTCTGCCCAGGGTTCAACTTGCCCGTCAGCCTTTTGTGGTTTGGGGAATCACCCGGCTGAGGTTTTGGTTGGGGGTCATCAGGGCCGGTTTTGTACGCGGCGCGCCAGCTGGCGGCGTGGTCCTCGGCCTGCTGGCGCGCTCCACAGTGGCTGCGCTTAACGCTTAGCGATACGGATCCGGGGCAAACCCTTGATCGTCAAAGCCACGTGATCGCTCACGGCGCGCCAACGAGTTTCGATCGGGCCGCTGCGGCAATACGCCCAAACTGACCAACGCCTCGCGATACTCATAGCGCAGCGAGATCACAGCGGCAGGGGAGTCTTCCTGATCGAACTCGACGCGTACGACGGGATGTGTCAACTCGCGCCCAATCCCAGTCGCCGCCAGTTCGTCGCTTTCGTCCTTGCTTTGGCTCTCCTGCCGTGAGCGCTTCTCGGCGGCGCCGCTGCGCGAGGGGGCCGCCGGTGCGGATCGGTCGAGCTTTTGCTCGAAGTCGGGCGCGTCTTCCCGGATCTCGCGACAGCGCTCGCGAAAGAACGCTGCTGCGATATTGCCGAGGTTCTCCGTTTTTCCCAGCCAAGCGCCATAGGAACTGCTTTCCTTCGTGAAGAAGAACTTGCGTGCGGTCTGCGCGCTGGTCTGCCAACCATCGATCACGATCGAGGCGTACGGATCGAGAATCCATTTGCGCGCCTCGCTCATCGAACTGGACTTGGCGTCGATGCTGTTGAGCCCGTCCACGCTGAGGGCCACGGCAATCCGGTCGCCCGTGCGATTGGTGAGACGAATGGCGTACTCACGCTGCGGCAGCGCTTCGATATATGTCCTGCCGCGAGTGGCGTACTCAGGACGGGCCCGGCCATCGACCAGAACCTCGATCGAGTAGGGACGGCTGACAGACGACGGTGGCGCAGCGCAGGCCATGGCCTGCGTGATGGTGGGGGCCGCGGTCAAGGCGGCGGAAACGGCGACGAGTTGCGACAGAGTGCGGATCGAGGAGCGTTTCATGGTCGTGGCCTCCGAGGCCGTTCATCCGACTGGCCTCACCCCTAGTCGACAGCCTCGGGCGCTGAAAGTTCCACGGCCCATCGGGCCGATTAGAATGCCGTCGCATTCACCGATCGAATCGCGCCAGCCGGTTAGGAGGGCGGGCGTGCGAAAGGAGTCGACCGATGGCCGGACAGGGCTCTGCTGGAAACGTGATCGCGGCGCTCGCCAGTTTTGTCATTCCCGGCTTGGGTCAGCTAGCGCAAGGCCGGTGGCTCATGGCGGGTTTCATGTTCGTCCTAGCGATCGTGCTTTGGTTCTTTTGCTTGGGGTGGCTCGTGCATTTCTGGTCGGTGATCGACGCCGCGCTTTGGAAACCGAAGGGTGTGCAGGCAGACTGACGCCTGATGACATCGCCCCCGATACCCCCGCGACTCAAAGACCGTCTTGCGGATTCCTCACCGCTGTTGGCGGTGGAGTTGCGTCCACCGCGACGTGACCTCACCGGGGCGCAGGCGATGGACGCCTGGATCGACGTCTATCACGCGGTACAGCGACTCTCCAAAAGCGACACGCTGGTGTTTCTCACCGATAACGCGATCGGTACCGGGGAAGAAGAAAACCTCAATCACCTGGTGCAAAACCTCGGGCCCGATGCGGTGCGCGAGCGGATGGTGCCGTTTCTCACGCTCAAGCATTCGCTCGACTACTGCCGTCGCTATGCCGAGCGCGCGCGTCGCGAGCAGTTCCCTGGGCTGATCGTGTTGGGGGGCGACACGCACGACGGCATCGCGCGCTGCTTGGACCACGCCTGGCAGCTGCGAACCATCCTGCGGCAAGCGCACCCGACGATGGTGCTCGGTGGTTGGGTCAATCCGCATCGCGATGCCGAGCGCCAAGTCGGCTACCTCTTAGATCATCGTGAGTCGCTCGACTTCGCGTTGACGCAGGTGGTCTCACATCACGACCTCTCGGGCCTCGATCTGTTTCTCAACGAGGCGGCCAAGCGATCGCTGGTTCTGCCGCTCGTGGCCGGTGTTTTTTACTACCGCAGCGCGCGTCCTCGTACGCTGCAAACCCTGGCGCAGTTCATTCCGGTTCCGGCGGCGGCACTGACGAAGGATTTCGGTGAACACAAACTGAGCGCCGCTCAAATCGCCGCCACCACCGTGCGCGCTTTGGCCGACCGCGGCGTGAACCGGGTCTACCTAAGCAACCTCGATACCAATCAGGCTCCGCAGCAATTGTCGCTGATCGCGACGTTGGCCGGGCTGGCCGACCCGGTCGGCCCAAGGCTGCGACGTTGATGCCGGTCAATCCTGCGGCCGTCCAAAAACGGTAACTCTGAGCAGACTTCCAGAGGATTCATATGTGGACCCACCAGCTCGACCATCAGCCCCAAATCCGAGTCGTGATGACACCCTTTCCACACTCGATCGATGCGCAGGCCACGCTCGCCGACGCCAACGTCATGATGAAAGACCTCAACGTGAGGCACCTTCCCGTCATGGATGGTGATCAAATCGTGGGCGTCATTTCCGAGCGCGATGTCATGCGCGCGCTTGCCAATGGCGACTCACTGGCGATGCTGCGTCCCGTCTGCACGACCTGCCGGATCAGGCCGTACGTGGTGGAAAGTCACGAGCCGCTCTCCGCCGTGTTGCGCCATATGGCGGCCAGCGGCCACGGCTCGGTGTTGGTCACGAGGGATGGACGCCTCGCCGGCATCTTCACCACCACTGACGCTTGCCAGCGATTTGCCGAGTTGATCGACTCGCTGTTCGATGGAACTCCGCCGAAACTGGCCTGACGGGCGCGCCCGCTGGCTTGTGCCGGCCTCCCCGGGGCATCATTGCGGCCACGAGGTCCTTTGATGAGCAGCAACACCGTTAAGAACGTCACCGCAGCCAGCTTCGAATCCGATGTCATGCAGCGATCGCGCGAGGTTGTGGTCGTGATCGACTTTTGGGCCGAGTGGTGCGGTCCCTGCAAGACCCTGGGCCCGGTCTTGGAGGCGGAGGTCGCCAAGTTTCTCGGCAAGGTCGAGATGGTCAAGATCGACTGCGATTCCGAACAAGAACTGGCGGCATCGTTCGCTGTCACCGGCATCCCTGCGGTCAAAGCGATCAAGAACGGTCAGCTGATCAACGAGTTCACCGGCGCGCAGCCGGCGCCTGTGGTCGAAGGCTGGCTGCGTTCCCTGATACCGAGCGAAGAAGAGAGCGCGATCACGGCCGCCAAGCGCGAGATTGCCGAAGGCCGGCGTAGCGAGGCGATCGAGCGGCTGCAACAGTTCTCGCGAGAGCATCCCAAAGATGCTGCCGTGCTGTTGGAACTCGGGCGCCAACTGTCGATCGCCGGTCGCAATCGCGACGCGCTCGAAAGCTTCGAGCGCATTCCCGACGGCGTTCCCGAGGCCGAACAGGCCATGCAAGAGAAGTTGCTGATCGAAATGATGGCGGCGGCCGAAGCCGCGGGGGGATTGGCCGGTGCCTTGCGTGCCAGCGGTGACCGGCCCACCGACACCGAGGCCCGGTTCGCGCTCTCGGGGGCTCGCTGGCAAGGCGGCGATGTCAGTGGGGCGATGGATGAACTGCTTCAGATATTTCGTACCGACCGAGCCTTCCGCGAGGACGGCGCCCGGCGTACTCTGCTCGCGATTTTCGAGCACCTCGGACCGGAGCATCCGCAGACGGCCGAGGGCCGCAACCGGTTAGCCAACTTGCTGTTCGCATAAAGGGCCGCGACAGATGAGCGATCAAGCCGTAATGGTCTTCTTCCCGCTTTCCGAGGATGACCTCGACACGCTGTTCGACCTCGAAGACGCGCTGATCAATGCGATCGACGAAGCCGATGCAGGGGAGTTCGACGGCAACGAAATTGGTGCCGGCGAAGCGGTGTTGTACATGTACGGCCCCGACGCCGACAAGCTGTTCGCCGCCGTAGAAAAAGTGTTGCGCACGGCGCCGATGGTTCGCGAGGGGTACGCGGTCAAGCGCTTCGGTCCGCCCGAGGACGGCGTGCGCGAAGTGCGCGTCGATTTGGGTTGAGCCGCCGGGTGAGCGATTCGGTTCCACAGCCGCTCAGCGACAAGGCCGGCGTACTGGGCATCGGTCGTGCCTCCCGGCATCTGTTGTTGTGCGCCGAGGCTACGAAACCGAAGTGCTGCGATGCCAAGGTCTCCGGTGAGTTGTGGAGTTTCGTCAAACGCCGTTTCAAAGAGTTGGGCCTCGATGCCAAAGCAGGTGGTGAACAACCGTCGCACCGCAGCAAGGTCGATTGCTTGCGCATCTGTATGAACGGGCCGATTGCGGTGGTCTATCCGGAAGGGACCTGGTACCACTCGCTGGACGAAGCCAAGCTCGAACGGATCATTCAAGAGCATGTCATCGGCGGTCATCCGGTAGCAGAGTTGGCGTTCGCGACCGATCCGTTGGGGTAGGGGAAAGACGGTCACCTCCACCGCCAACTGCGAGGGATTCAAGTCTCCCTCTCGCTGAGATCTCAGCTCTGCCTGGGTCTGTTTTCGAGACCCGTCGATTGATTTGCTCGTCGCGGTCACTACTGTCCGGACGTTGGGCAGGCCTAGCGGCGTAGCGCGCGGGTGCGAGGCAGGATCAAGGATGAAGGCGACGACGTCGAGTAAGATGCGTCCATGAAGATGCGCGTCTACACGGACACCTCGGTTCTCGGTGGTTGCGAGGACGAGGAGTTCGCTGAGCACTCGGTTCGGCTGATGGAGGATTTCGTCAGGGGCGAACGTGTCCTCGTCTTATCCAACCTAACGGTGCAAGAACTCGCCTCGCCGCCAGTGAACGTCCGTAGGCGACTTGCCGCCGTGCCCGAGGCGCACATTGAGGCTCTCCAGCTCGATGCCGAGGCCAGGGAGCTTGCGGAAGAATACATTGCTGCCGGGGTACTCTCGGCAGCAATGCGGGCCGATGCCCAGCACATCGCCATTGCTACGGTGGCCCGCGTTGATGTACTGGTGAGTTGGAACTTCAAGCACATCGTCAATCTGCAACGGATCCACGGCTACAACTCCGTGAACCTGCGCAAGGGTTACCCCATGATGGAAATACGGACGCCGCGAGAGGTGCTGTCAGATGAGTAAGACCGAGAAGAAGTTCGATGCAGTCGCGATGATGCGATCGGCCCGAGACAAGATCTCCACGGAGATCAAGGGTATGACATTGGAGGAAGAGTTGAAGTGGCTCGCATCGCAGGAACTCAATGATCCGTTCTTGAGGCGTTTTCGAGAGCGTGCTGCCCAACAAGCCGATGCATCGGACCGGCCCTCGGCCGGCCGCTGATCGGCGTAGCGTTGACCGACAAGGACAGCGCACCGATGAACACCGGCTTGCCGAGGAGGGTCGACTGACATGCCGACGGTCCTGCGAATCGGCGCGGCAAGGTTCTTCTTCTACAGCAACGGAGGCACCGAGCCGCCGCACATCCACGTGGAGGAGACCGGTGCCGCTGCGAAGTTCTGGCTGGAGCCGGTATCCTTGGCTTCCTCCAACCGGCTCCGCGGACACGAACTCCGCCACCTGGAGCGGCTTGTAGTCGAACACCGAGACGAGTTCTTGGAGGCATGGCATGACTTCTTCCAGCCCTAGCCCTAGCGTGGACCCCCGAGCGGTCGATGTTGCGACCGACAACGACAACCTGACGGTCGACCTCGCCGACGGGCGGCGTTTGACCGTCCCGCTGGCGTGGTTTCCTCGGTTGCTCCATGCAAGCCCGGCCCAACGCCGGAACTGGCGTCTCCTCGGTGATGGGCACGGCATCCACTGGCCCGACGTCGATGAGGATCTCAGCGTGAGCGGTCTACTGCGCGGAACGGCAGCTTCAGAGGCGTCACGACGGGCGGTCTAACAAGTTAAGGCTTTTTGTCGCGCGCAGCCGCGATAAAGAGCCGAGTTGAGCTCAATCCATCATCGTCGTCAGCGTGATTGCTTTGGGTTTTCAATCGCGATGGGACTGCGCGGGTTGGGTTTCTCGTCGTGTTGACGCGCGCTGCGTGCTGATCGGCGACCGAGCGAGCGTCGATATCGCCTCTCGGTCGTCGGTCTGAGTCCGGTTTGGCGCCGCACAACCCTCGATTCCGCGTGAGCAGGCCGCAGCGCTGCCATCGCCCTGCACTCGGCCGCTTCGCAGCCTCGTTTCGGGTCCGCGCCGGGGCGACGTGACGCCATCTACCAGGACGCGATCGTTCGTCCCGAAAATAGATCGACCCCAGAGTGATCGCCTCTGGCGTCCCTTCAAGACCTCATTCAGCAAGAGTAGTTGTCGCCGACACGCAGGAGTAGTTGACGCCGACCAGGTCCTTTCAAAGCAATCCGATGCGAGCGATGCACCAGTCGATCCAGGATCGCGTCGGCGACCATCGCTTCGCCAATCACTTCGTGCCACGACTTGACCGGCAGCTGACCGGCCAAGAGTGTCGACCCACGCTCGGCGCGATCCTCGACCAATTCCAACAGATTACGACGCTCGGTGTCTTTCAGCGGCGACAGCAACCAGTCATCGATCACCACTGGGGTGTCTTATCGTCATACGTGAACTACTTGGCCAAAGAGGGAATCGGCCTCGGCTCCGCAACAAGGCATACGTAGCTCGCTCGGTTGCTGTCGTGATTCGAGAGCATCTCGGTCCAGTCGGAGCCGTTGCAGCGTGAACGCGAGATTGTCGGAGCAGATCGGGTTCGAGCTCCCGCGTCCGGGTATTCGCCGTTCGCGAGCCGGTGTAGGGCGTTGACGCCATTGGAGATGCTCGTGCCCTCGGTTGGGTGGCGGCATCAGCAGGGTCGGATGATGTTCCCTACCTTCGATCGAACGCTGATTTGACTCGTACCAAGTTGGCCTGGAGCTCGTATCTCATCCCATGTCGGCGACCACGGGACCGCTCCTCCAGCCGAGGGCAGTCAACTTGTGGCGAGGTTTGCGCTGTCCGCTGCGCTCGGGTGTCCATCGTCGAACGCGAGAATCCAACAGTCTTGCGTTTGCGATGCGACCCCCCTGTTGCAACAGGTCGACAATCGGTTGACGAGACCAGGCATCCGGCGTATAGGACCGCTTGACGCGCGAGCTTCTGTGCAGCGTCAGGGGAGGGGTCATGAGTGAGAGATCCATGCGCCGTGGGTTGATCCCGGGTCTCGTTCGCGCGGCCCGTGATCTTCGAGTGCGAACGGGGGGGTAGTTCCCTTGCTTCTGGTGTTGGCGGTCACCGGCGCAGCGTACTCGGACGAGAACGACAAGACACTGACGCGTGATGTCGAGGAAGTCGTGGTAAAGGGATCGATGATCAGCGGCTGGGTGGGGCAGGAAATCGATCGAATCCACCTCTACACATGGAACGGTTCCGGATTCACGGCGATACCTGTTCAGATCGACCGTGTCGACAACGTCGACCTCCACTCAAAGTGCTCCTGGTACAGTTGGGAAACTGTGCAACTCTGCGAACGCAACTTCCAGTTCGACAACAACGGAAACGAGGCCGCTGACTCGTCGACCCTGCTGAAGGTACACGACGAGATTGTGTTCCTGGCCCGAGATTCCGGAGCGCGCGCTCCGAACACCACAAACTGGCTCGCGGGGAACGTCAGCACCGTCCGATATGAAATCGAAATTCAGGATCGGCGCGCGAGCGACCCACTGAAGGGTTGGGTCTACGCCTTTCTATGGCTCGAAGAGCACGCCTACGAAACGAGCTTCCCGTACTACGTCCAGTGGACATCGGGCACGGGCCATGCTCAGCCGGCGCGCGACGAAGACGGCACGTGCGACTTCAATCCCCTAGACCTGAGCACTCGTCGAACCAAGGCTTGCGGCCTGTTCGAAGGAATTCGCAGTAACTTGCCTAATCGCGAAACCTACAATCTCAACTTCAAGGGGAATTAGATCACGAATCGCTTGCAACTGAAGCCCCCATCGCCCTCGACCGCGGTCGTCGATGTGGCGGATCGCCGCAAGCATCGCGGAACAGGAGGAGGAAATACCGAGGGCGAGTTGAACTGGAGCACACTCGTGTGTGCCGCTCATCACGGCAACAAGACGGGACGCGTTCGAACAGTTTTCGTGGCGCAAGGGGCACAGAGCGGCATCGGCTCCACGATCACCTACAAGCTCTATCCGACCCACCTTCGCGAAGTCACCCGCGTGCGCGTGCACGAGAATGTCACGGATTCTCAGTTGTTTACCGACTATCTCTCTGGACTCTCTCCCGCTCCGAAGGTGTACGTAGCCTCTAAGTCAAGCGTGGCAGACACGATCGACGGCGCCGCTCCCACGTCGAGCTTTGGGCAAGGCTACGAGGCCTGGACTCAGGTCAACACTCCATATGGTCGGATCGTCGAATTCGTCCGAGAGCCGCGGCCGATGCCGATACCGCAGTCCTACTACTACGAGGATCTCCAAACGAAGAACAACACCCCCGAGTTCCAGGCCGGCGCTTACGGCAATCACGGCCGACAGTGGATAGATCCGACGCCGTGGATGCAGGACACGACGTGTAACTTGTTAAATCCCGACGATCCGCTGCTTCTGTTCGCGCAGATCGAACGAACGTTGTTTTTCACAGATGGCGACACGGTCGATCCTCCAGCGAATGACGAAGCCGCGCAGTATCTGACTTGGATGAACTCACCGCTTGAGACGATTCAACGCCAACAGAACTACACGATTCCGATTCCGCCGCCAGGCGGCAACATCGTCTGCGCTCCGACATTTGACCTTCAGTACGGCAACAACGGCCGCTACTCGGATCTCACGCCAGCAGCACCGACAAGCGGCTGCGTCGAAACCGGAACGGTGGCCGGGTTCAGAATCTATCGTGCACTCGGCATGGGGGCATTCAACATTCTCGCGAAGCTCAACGTCGGGCAGTCGTATCGCGACTGGGCGATCTATCGCGGTCAGACCTATCGCTACTACGCCCGCTCGTTCAACGCCGACGGCAAGGAAGGGCCGTCTTCCTCCACCTACGCCGTGCTGATTATCGATACAGAACCGCCGTCCGCACCGCTGAGCGTGGCCGCGACTGCCAGCAATCAGTCCGTTGCTCTCACGTGGGTCAATCCGAAGGCATGGGACATCCGCGGTTTCAACGTCTACGTCGGGACTGCTCCAGGCGGCCCCTATCTCAAGGCGAACGCTGCGTTGATCGCGGGTGCCGATGCCTACACCGTGCAGGGGTTGGTGAACAACACCAACTACTACTTCGTGGTGCGTTCGAAAGACTGGGGTGACAACGAGAGCACCAACTCGGCCGAGGTCTCGGCAACGCCGCACCCATGAACACCCGATACGCCATCTTGCTCGTCATCACGCTTGCGACGGGGACCTTGCTTGCGGTGCCGCCCGCTTGTGAGGACCGCGACCGCGACGGCTACCTGTCGACGCTCGGCTGCGGCGGCGAGGTCGATTGCAACGATGACGACCGCTATGCGTTCCCCGGCGCGCCGGAGATATGCGACGGAGTCGACAACAACTGCAACGGCCAGTTGGACGATCACCCGACGTGCCCGATCTTGTGCACCAACCCCGAGGTGATCCCTCCGCTCAGAAACGTGAGCCAGCAACTCGTTCGCTCTAGGGGCGCGACGGTCGCGTGGGCAAGGAACGCGTGGGTCGTCGGTTTCGACTCCTACTCGGCAGCGCTGGGCGCGGGCTGCAACGATCTTTGGCTCACCAAACTGGCGCGCGACGGAACAACGATCATTCCACCGACACGCATCGTCGCTGCATCAGCGAGCGATTTCACACAACCACAAGACATCTCGCTGGCTTGGACCGGCAGTTCGATCGCAGCGGCTTGGGTTCAGGCGGTGGGAAGCGACTGCGGCGGGTCCAGCAATTCGGATGTCAAGTTCCGCCGCTTCGATTCTCTTCTTCAGCCGGTTTCGGCGACGGTTTCCTTTGTAGGCTGCCCACCCTCGAACTATGTCGCGAATCACCACCTCGCATGGGGCCGATCGTCTTACGCCCTCGGTTGGGGCGAGTCCAATGTTCCCATGCGATTCACCATGATCTCTCGCGACGATCAAGTCCTCGATTCGTGCGGCACACCTGTGACTGATGACGTGAACGCCAACGACCTTGAGATTCGCTGGAACGGTGATCAGTTCGGCGCTGCGTGGACTGAGGGCCCCCCCGACGTGAACTACACGACGATCTTTGGTGAACTGTACTTCCGCAGGGTTGGGGAGGACGGATCGCTGCTCGATCCGGAACCGACGCGAGTCACTTATAACCCGGCACGGACCGAACGATCGACGCTCGTTTGGGCCGACGGAGAGTGGGGCTCGGCTTGGTCCGACACGCGCACGAACAGCTTCAACCTGTACGAAATCTTCATGACCCGGATGTATCCCAGCGGGACTGCAGTGACACCGCCCGGCGATGTCCGAGTCAGTTGCTGCAACAGCGGTAGTGAGGGATCGCCTCGACACACGAATCGCCTGCTCTGGACCGGTGGTGAATACGGTGTGGTCTATGACGATCTCTCGCTTCCACCCTATAAGACCCAAGGTGACATCCTGTTCCAGCGGGTCGATCGTCAAGGTGTCCTGATCGGTCCGCCACTTCTGGTGTCCAACGATACTCAGAAACACGCAAGCGTTCCTGACGCTGCGTGGAATGGTCGCGAGTTCGGAATCGTCTGGGGCGACTACCGAGCGTCCGATCCGGCCATCCAGGTTTACTTCGCACGCGTCGGTTGCGGTTGCACCGATGCCGATGCCGATGGGTTCTCGAGTTGCACGGGGCGCGATTGCGTCGATTCCAATCCGCTGGTCAATCCGTTGCGTCCCGAGGTGTGCACCAGCGGGTTCGACGACAACTGCGACGGCAAGCTCGACTGTCAAGACACCGTTCTCTGTGCGACCGGACCCGGAGCGGCACCCGCGGAGGTGCAGAGCGTACGGTTCGACGCGGACAAGGTGACGCTGCGTTGGAATCCCGCCGCGAACGCGACATCGTATGACGTGCTGACCGAGGATCTGACCTATCTGCTCCAGGACACGAATTTCAGCGCCGCCACGTGTGCGGCGTGGCGCCACCCGACGACGAGCCTAACCGTGAACTCGACTCCGCCGCGTGGCCGCGCGCTGATGTATCTGGTGCGAGGGAAGGCCGACACCTGCCGACTTGGAACGTGGGGAACGGCGCTGCGTGACACAGCTCGACTTACCTGCCCCTAGAACCCGTGTGGCGAGGATGTGGGAGCGGTTTCTGCAATTCGGCCGCAGCGTTAGGTAGTGCGGCGTCCATCGGTGGACAGCGGCTTCCAACAGTTTCAGGGTCACGTTGGAGCCGTTGTAGGAGTAGAGCCGGATGTGGGTGACTTCGTACGGGTCGGACGCCAGCCACGAAGAGACGTACCACGCAGGGACAACCACAGGCTCATAGTCGCCCCAGTCGATAGCGACTGGCACCACCCCCGCCACTTGAGCCAAGAACCTTCAGCATGGAAGTAGTTGGGCAGCGGCATTTGTTCAAACATGGTCAGACTCAAGATCTGTAGGAGTTCGTAGAGTGAGGCGGTGAGCTTCGGCCGTTGCTTGACGATCGCTACGAGCACGTAGGCCGAGATGGCGGTCCAGATTTGGGTTTTCACCGCGTTCTCGGAGGTACCGAAGAAGGTCTTGATCCGCAAATGCTGCTTGATCCACTTAAAGAACAACTCGATCTGCCACCGCCGACGACAAAGCTGGGTGATCGTCAGTGCCGGCAGGGCGAAGTTGTTGGTGAGGAAGATCAACGTCTTGCCGGTCTCGGGGTCCTTGAAGCGAACGCGCCGCAGTGGCGCCTCGAATCCCTGCCGGGAATAGAAGACGGTCAGCATCACGGTCTGATCGCAGATCAGGCCGGTACTGCGGTCGACCGGATGCGAATAGCGCCGCTGCGCCTTGAGATTCGACTTGGCTCGCGTCACAAAGAAGCTGCCGGCTTCGTGGACTCGGTGCAGGCGGGCGAAGTCGAGATAGCCGCGGTCCATGACGTAGAAAGCACCCGGTTCGGGAATCAGATGATCGAGGATGTTGACGTCGTGCCACTTGCCATCGGTGATGTGAATGAACGACGGGATATTGCCGCGCAGGTCCAACAGCGTATGCAGCTTGATGGCCGCCTTGGTCGAGCGAAACGGGGCCCAGGAAAAGTCCGACAGGCACAAGTCGATGGTGGTGCTGTCGAGCGCATAGACCGTCTCCTTCAAGTCGACTCCGAAGGGCTCGTCGAGATACAACTCGCGCGCGATTCCAATCAAGCGCTGGGCGAACTCGGCGTAGATACGCCAGTCGCGCACCTCGTTGGCATCGGCCAACGTGCTGCGAGAGACGCGACCCCGAATACCCATGTGATAGAGCTTGGCGACCTGGGCGCGCAAGCAGGCTTCGATGTCGCGTAGGCTCTCGCGGAACGTGAACTGCGCGAAGGCCATACACAGATACTGGTCGAGGCACGAGAAGCTCTTGACCTTGTGCTCGCCATCGTACTTGGTGACACAACGCCGAAACGTGGTCAACGGCAAATGCTGCGTGAGTTGCGCAAAGACAAGCTTGCCCTGGTTCATCGTCAAGCCCCACGAAGGAAGTCCTCGCAGGGTCGCAGATCACCGAATCGAAGTTCAAATCGAGACCAGAAAAACTCATCGCTAACCGTCGTCGTTTCAATGCCTTACCAACGACTTATTGCGAAACGTCCGGACAGCAGTGCGTCGCGATCAGGCCTCACCGTATGATTGCGGTCTCGTTGCGGGAGGATGGTGTGCGGCTGACCCGAGTGATTGTCGCGTTCGTATTGGTCCTGGTTGCTTGTGCAGCGCTCGCCTCCAGCCCCGCCTCACGTCCTGCCGACGAGCCGGTACTGCGGC
>JANNUT010000168.1:0-24416 GCA_031395565.1 Acidobacteriota bacterium
GTTGGATGCCCAGGATCCAGGTTACAACGTTACAGGCGTAGGACGTGTTAGTGGCTGCGAAACGGCGCCATTTGACCCTAACTGCGTTCCATTCGGTGCAGATGCTGGAGGCGAGTCGCGAAGACGCGAGCGCTGGAGGTATGACCCCATCAATGCGGGGGAGTTCAGGTTCATACCTGTCTCTGTTGATCTCGTGCTTCGTTTTAGGCCGACCAAGAAGTTCAATCCATTTATCGCTGGTGGCCTCGGGTATCTAGATGTCGACTTCACTCCGAGTGCGAGTTGGAGTTCGTTCGTGAGCGACCTGAGTGAGAGTTACGTGGACTACTCGCGAAAGGGGCCAGGCCTTTTTGGCGGTGTTGACGACCGTGTGCTCGTTGGACGCCCGCACAAGATCAAGCCCCCTACAATCGATTCGCCAAGCTCGCTGTTTCTCGAGGCGAAAGGCGGAGTGGAATATCAGGTTCGGCCGAAGGTTTCGGTTTTCGCCTCCGTCGGAAATTTTTGGGCTGCGGACGACATTGAAGTTACCGTCGACGGGAGAAGCAAATTCGGGCGCCCACTCAAAGGTATTCGGGTAACTGATGGCAGCGCCGATGTACCAGCAGCAGCAGGGTTTCCAGCGTACATTTATCAAGGTGGGGTTCGCCGCGAGATTCGAGAGAGTGACGGATCGTCACGCGGAGTTGGGCCTTGGCCCGGAGAGTACTTCTTTAACGGCGGGACACTTGACTATGGAGGTTATACTTTCCTGGTCGGATTTAAGGTGAGCCGGTAGGTAGCCCAAGCACCTGATTGTCAGCCAAGGAGATTTGAAGATTTTCCCGGTGGCCATAGCGAAGGGGTCACACCCGTTCCCATACCGAACACGGAAGTTAAGCCCTTCTGCGCCGATGGTACTGCGTGGGTAGCTGCGTGGGAGAGTAGGACGCCGCCGGGAGTTTATTGAGCCCTCGCCAGAAATGGCGGGGGCCTTTTTTATTCTCTAGATCTCACTCTAGATTGAAGTCCAACAACTAGCCCGCCCCGCGGCGTCAGATACGAGGCGCGCCAGCGAGTAATAATCCCGCTTCTCCGGGGACCCATCGCTAACTCGATCCCGCCCACACGTGAGGACCTAATAGATCAGTGCGTAGCTGGCTGCTTTTGAACTTCACAGTGGAGGGCAGGCCTCGCTCGATACCAACCGCGCGAGCACTAGAGGCTCTGTTGCGTTCGCTTCGGCTGAACCTTCCGTCGTCAAACTGGTACCCGGTGAGCCCCGACCGATCACACATACCCAAGCGCGCACGTATCATGACTCAGACAAACTGGGCTCCGAAGAACCCGGGGCCGTTCACCCCAATGGACTCGAATGTAGCTGCGTCGATTTGCAAACCTATGGGCGATAAAGGTGCCTAGAAGTCCGCATGGCCGCTACAAGTTCTTCTACCGATCATTGCTATGGGGCGTCTCAATAGTTTTTCTACAGGAGAATGTCCGCGTGTGTTTTAGCTCGGCGAGTTCAGCGCAATGAAAGTCCTCGGCCTCGACCCCGGGTCACAACGGGCGGGCTACGCGCTTCTCCAATTCGAGGGGGATCGCGTCGTGTCGGCGACTGCGGGTGTGTGGGACCTACGAGGCACGAGACCGCAAGCGTTGTGTGAGCTCGCGCGCATCTCTCGCGGATGGCTCGTTGATCAAGATGCCGATGCCGCCGCGGTAGAGGGTGTGTTCCACTTCAAGAATGTTCGATCGGCGTTGGCGCTCGCTGAGGCGCGAGGCGTCTTGCTATCGGTAGTTGGATCACTCAGTGTTCCTGTGTTCGACTATGCACCGGCAACGGTCAAGAAGACAGTGTGTGGCCATGGAGCAGCAACCAAGGAACAAGTCCGAGATTCTCTTCGTCGCACGGTTCCCGGCCTGGAGCGATTCCAGTTCGACGGTCTATGGCATGACGCGGTCGACGCGATCGCACTCGCGGTTTGCCATGCTGCACACGCCCGGATCACTCGGGCACTGACGCGAGGTAGAGCGTGATCGATCGATTAACTGGCAGGATCGTGCGCAAGAGCTCGGCTTCAGTGGTTCTCGACGTTCGGGGCATCGGATTCGATCTTCAGGTATCGACAGGTACGCTTGAATCGCTTTCTGCAGTCGGAACCGACGTTACTATGTTTGTCTCTTTGCTTTGGCGGAATGAGTCACTCCTGTTGACCGGATTCTCAACGGAAGCCGAGCGAGAGATCTTCTCATTGCTAATCGGAGTTAGCGGCGTCGGCCCTCGAATCGCATTGGCGTTACTCTCTCACCTTGGAACACAGGGCGTCTTACGTGCGCTCAAGGAAAACCAAGCTGCGGCGTTTGCCCGGACACCGGGTGTGGGAAAGAAGTTATCGGAACGAATCGCTCTGGATCTCCGGGATAAAGTTTCACACCTCGAGCTTGCAGGTGGCCCCGCGGTGCTGCAATCGACGGATCGATTGGCGAGCCTAGGCGAAGACGGAGTGACTGCACTTGAGAGCCTTGGGTTTTCGCGAAAGGAAGCGGAGGCTGCGTTCTCAAAGGTGTTGCGGGAGAATGAATCCTCGGATCTGCCTCAAGCAATCCGTTTGGCTCTGCGCGAGTTAGGAAGCACGAAATGAATGGGGACTTTCTCGACGATACGGTAGTCGACGCCGGGCGCCTGCCGGATGAATTGGGTGTCGAGCCCGGGTTGCGTCCGATCTCGCTAAAAGAGTTCATTGGGCAAGATGAGCTTCGTGCGAACCTTTCCGTCTTCCTGGAGTCAGCACGACGCCGTCGAAAGACGCTCGATCACGTTCTACTCACAGGCCCGCCTGGACTTGGGAAGACGACTCTCGCGCACATTATTGCTACGGAGATGGGCGCCTCCATCAGGGTGACATCCGGTCCAGCCATCGACAGAGCCGGTGATCTTGCGGCGATCCTGAGTCATGTCGAGCCGGGTGACGTGTTATTCATCGACGAGATTCACCGCGTGAATCGAGCGATTGCCGAAGTTCTCTTTCCAGCAATGGAGGATTTTTCGCTCGACTTGATGATTGGGCAAGGCCCAGGAGCACGATCGGTTCGCATCGATCTCCCGCCGTTCACTCTCATCGGCGCGACCACACGAGCAGGGTTGTTGACGGCACCTCTCCGGGATCGTTTCGGCATTGTTGAACGACTCGACTACTACCCTGCGCATCACCTTCGCGACATAGCAGCCAGAGCCGCTGAGCGCTTTCAGGTCGCGGTCGACGCAGAGGCAACAGATGAACTGTCGCGACGCGCCCGTGGGACACCACGAGTCGCGATCAGGTTACTGCGCCGAATCCTTGATTTCGGTGTAGTCGAGCGACGGGAGCGAATCGATCTATCGACGACCCGCATGGCGCTCGATCGCCTCGGCGTCGATTTGCTCGGCTTGGATCGTCTCTCTCGTCGCTATCTCCAGATCATCCACGCAAATCATGGGGGCGGTCCCGTTGGTTTGGGAACTCTCGCGGCTACACTCGGTGAGGAGTCCGATACGATCGAGGAGACATGTGAACCCTTTTTGCTTCAGATCGGCCTGCTCGAGCGCACCGCACGCGGGCGCGCGCTCACGCTGAAGGGGCGCGAGTACGCCACTTCGATTGCTGGCTAGGCCTCCAATGACCGTTGAGTCGATTCTCGCAGAGGCATCTACCCTCCTCTCTTCCGCAGAGTTCGTGACTCGACTCGCCCTGCATCGAGATCTCCCGGCTGCTCGGCCATGGGGGATCGTTCAACCAGACTATGTGGCTTTGCGCGTTGGCGAGATTGGCAATGTTTTCGAGGCGGTGCGGTTCCGAGTCGAAAACGCTGCGTGCCGTCTGCCTGTGGCGCAGCGACCCAGGGGGCTAACGCTACTGCGCGAAGGGGAGTCGCTGCCGACCGACGATCGCCAGATTCGCGAGACGATCGCAAGCGGGAAACGGATCGCGCCATCGATTCCTGCAGCTTCCAGCGAACTGAGCCCAGCGTGGCAGTCGGTGTTCTCCAGGGCGCTACCGGCTGCGGCGTCTCGAGTTCCACTTCAATCAAACACATCGCTCGAGTTTGATCTCGATCTTGATTCCCTCGATCGCCTCGCGTTTTTCTACACTGTTGCCGCACAACTATCCGCTGATATTCGCGACGAGGACAAACTCAACGCATCGCACACCCTAGCTGATGTGATCGCGTATTTCGGCCGACAACCCGACGCCCTGCTGGAGAGAACGATCGCTCCCGGCCCCGAGGCTTATTTCTCGCACCTTGCTCCTGTTGAAGCGCCTCATTTTTCGCGGCCTGCAACAGCCACATGGCCTGTGGTAGCCGCCACACGGGTACTGCTCAGGCTGTGGGCAAAGCAGCGATTGGATTTGCGAGTCATTGGATTGGATCGAGTTGACTGGGCACGACGGCCCCTGATCGTTGCGCAGAATCATCAGTCTGTGATCGATGCACCATTGCTGGCGGCGGCGTTGCCAGCGTCCGTGCATCGGCGACTCTTGTTTCTTGGGTTTGCTGGTTATTTTAGCCGCGGGCCCGGCAAGCTTGCATCTCGCCTTTTCAGAGTTCACCCCTGTTCCGCCGATGCAGGACTCGCAGCCGGATTCCGTGCGGGAGCACGTGCCTTGAAGGCTGGGATGACGCTCGCTATCTACCCGGAGGGTGAGCGAACGTGGGACGGGACACTGAGACCACTCAAGCGTGGTGTGGCGTGGCTCGCACGAGAAACCGGGGCAGCGGTTGTCCCTTCCGCGATCGTTGGCTCGTATGAGGCATGGCCCAGGGGCTGGCCTTTTCACGCCCACCCTGTACGGGTCGCATTTGGCCGCGCAATCTCTGCGCCAATGCCAGGTTCGGGGCTGGCCGAAGAGCGCGCTTTTCTTGGAGTTCTTCGATCGGCGATCTCTGACCTAATGCTGGAGCTGGGAGGCGATCCGATTGGCGGATCGCCCGATGTTTGGGCCCATGGCCCGCCGACGGCGCCAAGACGAACAAGGGCACGCGCGTGAGCGATCTGCGACGACTCTGGCAGTACGTGCTTAGGCAGCAATGGGGCCTTCTGGGTGCCGGCGTTGCTTCCGTGAGTGCAGCCGCTTGCATGGCAGGCGCATTGAGTCTTTCCAAACTGTTGCCCTCCGCTCTCGGATTCTCTGGTACGCCCGAGGACGTTGTCGCACCAACGGCCAAGGGTCCACCGAAGGCGGTTCTGGCAGGCGAGTGGTTCGAGCGCGTTCAACAGACGGTACGCGGTTTCTTTCATCCGATCGAGACGTGGTTCATGGCCGCGCCACTGTCGCGCGGCGCGATCGCGATCCTTGCGCTGTATCTGCTCAAGGGCGTCTTTGACTACCTTGCCGAGTATGGGATGCAACGCATTGGCCTGCGGCTGGTAGCGAGTCTCCGTAGCGAGGTATACGCCAAGCTCTTGAAGCAGTCCGACGCGTACTTTCGGGTCAATACCCAAGGTGACTTGATGTCGCGGGTTACGGGTGACACCGCTCGCTTGCAACGTATCTTGGGTACCGATATTGGTCAGCTCGTTCAGTCAATCCCGGTCGTCATCGTCATGCTGTGCGTGGCGATGTTGAACACTTGGCAGGTTACGAGTTTTTGCTTGCTTGTCATCCCTGTTTTCGTGTTCGTAGCAGGCCGGCTTGGCCACAGAGTGAAGAAGTCAGCACGACGCAGTCAAGAGCGAGCCGGGCAGCTCAGTTCCGTGATCGAGGAAACGCTGCTTGCACGGCGCGTCGTGCAAGCGTTTGGTGCCGAGGAATACGAAGAGCGCCGTTTCGCCTCAACGCTGCGAGGTATGATCAAAGAGGAACTTCGGACAGCGCGAGCCAACGCGATCGCACCTCCAGTTATGGAAATCCTGGCCGCATTTACGTTTGTCGCCGTGCTCGGAATTGCCGTGTGGATGATGAAGCAAGGACAGGTCGCGGGGCCCGACATCGCGATTTCGTTGATTGCGCTCTCAGTCTCGTTCGTCCACGTGCGACGCCTAGGACGTCTGTACGCTTCCACGCAGCAAGCGCTCGCGGCGGCGCGACGGGTGTTTGAGGTTCTCGACGAACCAGTCGTGGTACAGGACCTACCAAACGCGCGCAATCTCGACGATTTCAAACACTCAATCGAGTTGAGGGAGGTTTCCTTTAGCTACGGGCGTGGTCCGGTTCTGTCTGACGTATCGCTCACGATTCGCAGGGGCGAACTGCACGCTCTAGTTGGGCCATCGGGGGCAGGGAAGACCACACTAGCCATGCTGCTACCTCGCTTCTTCGACCCGTCAAGCGGGAGCGTTTGCATTGATCACCTCGACGTGCGCGAGCTGACACTGAAGAGCCTGCGACGAAAGATCGCGCTCGTGACTCAGGAAACGCATCTGTTCGACGGTAGCGTCGAAGAGAACATTGCGTACGGCCAGTCGCAGGTCGACGAAGCGGCGATCCGATCCGCCGCCCAGGACGCTTTTGCCGACGAGTTCATCACACAACTTCCGCGCGGCTACCAAACAGCCCTCGGCGAAAGAGGAAGCGCACTATCGGCAGGACAACGCCAGCGCATCGCCATCGCTCGCGCATTTCTCAAGGACGCGCCGATCTTGGTTCTCGATGAGGCGACCTCTTCCCTCGATTCGGAATCGGAGCAGCGCATTCAAGCAGCGTTGCGAAAACTGCTAATCGGCCGAACAGCGCTTGTGATTGCCCACCGGCTCTCTACGGTGACGCGAGCGGATCGGATCCACGTATTGCACAAGGGGGCAATCGTCGAGTCCGGCAATCACAACGAACTGGTGGCGCGCGGTGGCCGATACGCGCGCCTTGTGGCACTGCAAAGAGGTGGATCCGAAACGCTCGACCTGCTTGATGCAGTGTTGGACGCGGATGACGAGAACCTCAGGCCCCCCCCAGCGCCTTGACTAGAAAGGCGATGATGAGTGCGGCAAAACCAAGTGCGGTCCACCCCTCGCGGTTGCGCTGGAAACGCGCCTTCGTCCATGTAGCTGTGTTGACACCCCAAGGACTGAATCTAGGAATGAGTGCCGGTACGTTTTCGAAGTAGCGGCGATAAGGCTCACCATGGCGGTCTTCCAGCCGAGCGGGCTCGATCCGTTCCTTCCTCGGCATGTAATAACCGAAGAAAACGAGCCACCCCACGAGGAGAGCGAGCAGATTGAGCCCGTCGGGTCGCCAAGCCATGATCGCCACGCCGGTAAGTATTAGGAACCGGCCGAGATACAATGGATTGCGCGTATACCGGTACGGGCCCGAGGTGATGAGTTCCTCGGTCTTGTAGAGATGCCCAGCAGCCCAAAAGCGCACGAGTTCGCCCATGACGACGAGTACCCCGCCCGAGATCACACTCGCGATGGTTGGCTGCGAGATCCAAAGCAGAAACAGGATGGACGCGAATAGAAACGCGAGCCTTAACCATTCCGCGGTGCTTCGTTGCGACATCCTCAGCCTCTCTGTTGACCGCCGTTCGAGTTTGCGACGGGCCGCGAATTATAAGCCCGGGAGTTTGAAGTGCCGGTGACTGCATCCAAACAGATCGCTCTCAACCGAGCGGACCTGTCGACCCGGCGTCAACAGTCCCTCGTCGATGGGACGGTGACCAAGGCTGATCTCTGGGTCACAACACTGCCCGACGGGACTGCGGCCGTGGTCAAGGACTTTTCGAAGAAGCCCTTCTGGATTCGTCCTTGGGGGCGATTGCAGATCGCCCGCGAGATTGCCTTCTTGCGGCGGCTGGCAGGAATTGAGGGGATCCCGCGCCTTCTCGGCCGGCTGGATGCCGATGGACTAGTTACGGAGTTCATTCCGGGCAAGGCGCTCTTTCTCTGTCGTAAGCGAGTGCCGCGTGAACACTATGTCCTGCAGTTGAGGGAAATCCTCGCTGCAGTGCACGCACACGGCATCGTACACAACGATCTGCGGGGGCGAGAAAACGTCCATGTTGCCGATCTGTCCGATCGCGTGTACTTGCTCGACTGGGCTGGCGCGGTGCGACTGCCGCCGGGGTCGATTCGTCACCGATTACTCTTCGATCGCTGGAAGTCCGTCGACGAGGCGGCAGTGTTGAAGTGGAAGATGATCCTGATTCCCGAGGAACTTTCCAACGAGGAGCGGCGATTCTTGCAGAGATTTCTTTTCTGGCGAAGGTTGTGGCCGGTGAATCGGAAGGGCACCGGACGAGCGGGGGCCGTCCGGTGAAGGTGTCACTGGTAATCCCGGTCTACAACGAGATCGGAGCGTTGCCGGACCTGATCGCGGAAATCAGGGCAGCGCTCGACGGCTACGATGCTCCCTATGAGGTCGTGCTCGTCGATGATGGCTCCTCGGATGGATCGGCTGAGTGGCTTGATCTTCATGCTCGCCAAGACACGCGGCTTCGTCCGGTGCACTTCGTTCGAAACGCAGGTCAGTCGGCGGCATTCGCGGCTGGGTTTCAGGCCGCGACGGGAGATGTAGTCGTCACACTCGACGCGGATGGCCAGAATCCCCCTGCGGAGATCCCCAAGTTATTGGATGCGTTCCGACACGGCGACGCCGACGTAGTCGCCGGCTTCAGGCTGGGGCGACAAGACACTCAGTGGCGACTGCTTCAGTCGCGCTTGGCCAACGGCATACGCAATCGGCTCACGGGTGAAACCATTCGCGATACGGGCTGTTCGCTCAAGGCGTTCCGCGCCCCGCTGATCCGAGCGGTCCCCCTGTATCAAGGAATGCATCGTTTCCTGCCGACACTCTGCCGATTGCATGGCAACGTGCGCGTGGTTGAGGTGGGCGTCGCACACAGAGAACGCACGACGGGAGTCTCGAAGTACGGCATGTGGAATCGCGCGTGGCGGAGCTTTATCGACCTGCTTGCAGTGCGCTGGATGCAAAAGCGCTGGATCCGATACGAGGTGCGACATGACAATTAGTCCCTGGACGATCATCGGCTTTGTCGGTCAGGGGTTGTTCTTCTCGAGATTCCTGGTGCAGTGTCTGGCTTCCGAACGTCAAGGCCGCAGCACCGTCCCCGTTGCATTTTGGTGGTTCAGCATCGTTGGAGGACTGATCACCTTCGTCTACGCTGCGGGCAATCACGATTTGCCAATCGCCCTGGGTCAAACGGTCGGGCTGCTGGTGTACGTTCGCAATCTCATGCTCCTACGCAAGCCCGCAGAGGAGCCCTTGGATTGAAGGTCTAGCGGACGTAGTACCCCTCACGAGCTCGCACGACTGAGCCGGGGCGTGTCACCTTCACGCTAATCGTCCGCCAAGACTCTCCCGGACGCGCCGGGGGCATAGCGTAGCCAACCGAATAAAGGCTGCGCAGTTCCTCGACCACAGCTTTGAAACCGTCTTGAAGCCGGCCAGCTTTGGTAACCTCGGTAAACGTGCCACCGGTCGATTCAGAAAATCGTTGCAGCACCTGAGCGGTCGTGTACCGGCTGTCGCGGTCCATCTCGGTTTTCAACTGCCGGCCCAGGCCGATCGAGAAGATCGTGCAGTCGTTGTCGAGCGCGGCTCGCACCGCTTCGTCGAGCGTGTGCAGCGAGCCGGGCTCTAGCCCAGATGCCGACTCATCACGCCCATCCGAGAGCAAGACGATAACTCGCTTGGAATCGGGGGGAGCGTCGCTCAGTAGTGTCGCTCCCTGGTGAACGGCGTCGTACAGCGAGGTCCCACCGCGCGCCTCGAGCCGATCGACCGCGGAGATCGTCTCGCCGGTCGCGGGGGAGAGCGGCAAGACAAGGGACGGCTCGTCGTTGAACTGCAACAGCAAGGCGCGGTCCTGTGGAGAGAGTTGCTTGAGGAATGCTGCGGCCGCCTCACGCGCACCCTCGATTCGGTCGCCCTTCATGGTAAGCGACGTATCGATCACGATCGCGACCGACAGTTGCCCGCCCTGCGAATCCCAATGCGAGATGAGGACCGGCTTCCCCGAATCGAGCACGCTGACTTCTTGCCGGGTGATGTCACGGATCGGCTTGCCGGCTTTGTCCTTGATCGCCACCGCCAACGTCACCAGCGGCACATCGACTTCTTGCACGAACCCGGGGGGCGCAACGCTGAGTGATTGTCTTAAGGTCGAGCCGTTCGCGAGTTTGGCGATCGCTTCCAGCTCGCGAGTGCCGACGCTGTCTCCAGCATCAATCTGGGCGCGCCAGGGCGGAACCGTTAACGTCACCATAACTCGACCGTCCAGAGCAATCTGCAGCGACCGCACGTCAGAATCGGCCACCCCCTCGAAACGAACCTGGACAGTGACTTGATCGATCAATAACTCTTGGCTGGACGGCTTCACCCAGACCAACCCCGCAGCCTTCGATCCGCTCGTCACGCAGGTCAGCATCGCCCCTAGCAGGCAAAAGAGGCGGAGTCCTGTACGCAGGTTCGAGGCAGCAGTGGGAGGCCGAGTAAAGGGGGTGTTTGATTTGTTTGTCATGGGCTGGGCTGGGGATGCTGCCATGAAAGCTGTCGGTTGCCACGCGCAACCGCTGTGCGGCGCGGAGGATTCCCCGCGGAAGCTGTAGCATGTCGCGCCTCTGGAGGCAGAGCTTGACCGAGCGCGACCCGAGGGATGTCCCAGCTCCGCTGCCCGTCGGGCGGGTCGCGTGGCCTTGCCCACACGACTGGCTTCCGTTCGACACGACTGACGATCTAGGCGCCTGTGATGAAATCGGCGGACAAGACCGAGCCATCGCTGCCATCCGGCTCGGGATTCGAATTCGCGCGCGCGGTTACAACGTCTACGTCTCTGGCCCTCCCGGAACGGGCCGCACGACGACGGTTCGGAAACTGCTTCAGGGAGAAGCCACGAGCGGTCCCGCGTCGGATGACTTGCTCTACGTTCACAACTTCGACGATCCGCGATCGCCGCGTTTGCTCAGGCTTCCGGCAGGCAAAGGGCGACTTCTTCAAACCGCAATGAGCCGTACCGCCGAGAGACACCTCCAAGGGCTCACGGCGATGCGTGCCTCCGGGAGTCACCGTGAGCGACGCGACAAGCTGGTGGTTGGCATCCGCGAGGAGCAGGCGAGCCTCGTCGCAGGATTCCAAAAGGAGCTGGCCGAGGAGGGATTTGCGTTAGTCGAAGTTGCGATGGGCCCATTTCGACGTCACGAACTTGCCGTCGTCGTAGAAGAACGGCCGGTTCCGTTCGACGACATCTCGGGTTTGGTTCACGAAAAAAAGCTCACTGCCGAGCAAGCAGAAGCGCTGCGCCTCAAGCATCCGCAACTCGAGGCTCGCTTGTCGCAAATCGCTGCTCGTCTGCGTGAATTAGGACGGGAATCCGAACGAATCTTGGCCGATGCCGATCGAACCGCGGCGCATCCCTTGATCTTGGAAGCACTCGAGGAAGTTCGCGGGATTGTCGGAGTTGCGCAGGGTGAACATCTGGCTCTGGACAAGCATCTCGAGACGGTACGCGAGTTCCTGCTTCGTATCTTCAGCGAGCAGTTTGCTGCCGGCGAGATGGCGTTGCAGGAAGGACAACCAGAGGCCCCTGATCCTCTGGCTGGGCTCGCAGTTCACTTGCTCGTCGATCGAACCGGGCAAGTGGGTCGACCGGTGGTCGAAGAGAACAATCCGACGCCACCGAAGCTGACCGGCTTCGTAGAAGGACCTCGTCATGGCGAATCGTTGAATCGGCCTGATTTGAGCCGCATTCGCGCCGGATCGCTTCACCTTGCGGACGGCGGGTTCTTGATCGTCAGCGCTCAAGAGTTGTTGGGTGACGAAACTTCTTGGCCAGTGCTCAGGCGAGCCTTGCGTTCTGAAAGAGCGGAGTTCCTCGGAGGTGAGGGCGCGGACGGAGTTCCGCCCTTCAGTCCAGAACCAGCCGATCTGAAACTTACGGTCGTGATGATCGGCTCACCCGCGTTGCGCGAAGCGTTTGTGCACTCCGACGAAGAGTTCCATCGACTCTTCAAGATCACCGCGCAGTTCGATGATCGGGTGCTGCTTTCGCGCGAGACCGTGGTGTCTTTCGCCTGCTTCTTGAAAATGGTGCTCGACGACGAAGGCTTGCCCGCCTTCGACCGCAATGCGGTGGCTCGGATGATCGAGTTCATGGTCCGAGTTGCCGAAGGACGTGCCAAGCTCTCGACGCGTTTTCGCCTGCTTGCCGATTTGGCCCGCGAAGCGGCTTGGTTTGCTCGTGCGCTAGAGTGCACCGTCGTCACGCAGGTCCATGTCGAGGCGGCCCTGGCGGCGCGTCGTGAGCGTCAAGGACTGCTTTCGCTTCGAATTCAGCAGTCGATCCACGACGGGTTGCTGTTGCTCGACCTCAGCGGTGAACGGGTCGGGCAGGTCAACGCTCTCGCCGTGGTCGAGACGAATCTCGAAAGGTTCGGCTATCCGATGCGGGTCACGGCAACCACGGCTGTCGGTCGCGCAGGGATCATCGATATCGAACGTGAAGCCGAACTCTCGGGGGAAATTCATACCAAGGCATCGTTGATCTTGGCCGGCTATTTGCGTTCGCGATTCGCGCAACGACATCCACTCGCGATCACGGCGAGCATCTGCTTCGAGCAGAGCTACGGCGGAGTCGAAGGCGATTCGGCCTCCTCGGCCGAACTGGCGGCGCTACTCTCATCGCTCGCGGAGGCGCCCGTCCGGCAGGACCTGGCGGTCACCGGCGCTGTCGACCAGCGTGGACAGGTTCTTCCCGTTGGGGGAGTCAACGAGAAAGTGGAAGGGTTCTGGGAAGTCTGTCGCCGAAGCGGCCTGACGGGCACTCAAGGAGTCATCTTGCCGCTCGCGTCCGTCGATTCACTGCAGTTGGACGGCGAGTTGCTGGAGGATGTCCGCCGCGGTCGCTTCAAGATCTACGGGGTAGGCACCGTCGATGGGCTGATCTCCCTGCTCACGGGCACGGCCTTGGGGGTGCCGGGGCCCGATGGCGCCTGGCCGGTAGAAAGCCTTGGTAGCCGTATCTCTTTACGGCTCAAAGAAATGGCTGAGACGCTCCGGGACTTCGGATCGGGCGGATAAGTCCAGCTTTTGGCAATTTTGGGTTGCTAAGTCGCCTGTTTCGCAAGATATTGTCTGGCGATGAGCACAATAAGCAAAACCTCCTTCGGTAATGGCGCTGCCTGGCCCGAGAATGTCCGTCTCGACGACACCGATCGCCGAATCCTGGACGTACTCCAAGACGACGCCCGTCTTTCGCGGGCTGAGATTGGCCAGGTGGTTGGGCTCTCGGCCGCGGCCGTACACGAGCGCATCAAGAAGCTCGAGCGGTTGGGAGTCATCAAGCGGTACACCGCGCTCTTGGATCCCGAGCGAGCCAACTGCGATCTCTTGGTCTTCGTGCAGGTGTTCATCGAGCATCCTCGTCATGAGGAGCGATTTCTCACCGAAGTCGCTGCCATGTCGGAGGTTCAGGAGTGTCATCGAGTCACCGGAGCGGCCACGTGTTTTCTGAAGGTTCGCGTTCCTGACCGGCTCTCTTTGCAACGCCTGATCCTCGATCGAATCAACGCGCTTCCCGGGGTTCGCGGAACGGAAACGGTCGTCGTGCTTTCTACGACGAAGGAAACGCCGCACATTCATTTGCCCGCCACACGACTACCGGACACGGGAACGGTT
This sequence comes from Acidobacteriota bacterium, assembly GCA_031395565.1. Taxonomy (GTDB): domain Bacteria; phylum Acidobacteriota; class Polarisedimenticolia; order J045; family J045; genus JANNUT01. The sequence goes on from JANNUT010000168.1 coordinate 13,590, forward strand.
ACCAACCCGGCGCCTGGCGAGGAGCATCCATGATCCCGCGCCCCATGAATCCTGCAGAAATTCTCCCGATCCTCAAGCGCAGAATTCTCGTCGACGGGTTCGATTTGGTACTCGATCTCGAACGCTCGCGCGGAAGTCATCTCTTCGATGCCCGCACCGGCAAGGAGTACCTCGACTTCTTCACGTTCTTCGCGACCAATCCAGTGGGCATGAACCACCCTTACATGCTGGAACCGGACTACATGACTCGGCTGGCCAAGGTCGCGGTCAACAAGCCCAGCAACAGCGACGTCTATACCGACGTTTACGCGGAGTTCGTGGCCACGCTCGATCGCGTTGGGCGGCCCGAGTCGATGAAGCATTTCTTCTTCGTCGACGGGGGAGCGCTCGCCATCGAGAACGGATTGAAGGCGGCGTTCGACTGGAAAGTGCGCCGCAATTTCCGCAAAGGGTACAAGCAGGAACGCGGTCACCAGATCATGCACCTGGAGTGGGCCTTTCACGGTCGATCTGGTTACACCATGTCGCTCACCAATACCGACCCACGCAAGACCGACTACTATCCGAAATTCGATTGGCCGCGAATTCCGTCACCGGCAATTCGCTTCCCGCTCGATGCCGCCGAGCAGGCTCGGTTGGATGAACTCGAGGCCGAGACGCTGGCCATCGCGAGACGCTACTTCGAAGAGCGCCAGGACGACATTGCCGCGATCATCATCGAGCCGATTCAGTCCGAGGGTGGCGACAATCATTTCCGCAGCTCGTTCCTGCAGGGACTTCGCCGTTTGGCGGACGAGTTCGATGCCTTGCTCATTTTCGACGAGGTTCAAACCGGCGTCGGCATGACCGGAAAATTTTGGGGATATCAACACTTTGGTGTCGAGCCCGATGTGATCGCGTTCGCCAAGAAGATGCAGGTGGGCGGGATCATGGCGGGGGGCAAGATCGATGAAGAGCCTGACAACGTGTTCCGCGTGCCGTCGCGTATCAACAGCACCTGGGGCGCGCACATCGTCGATATGTTCCGGGCCACCCGGATGCTCGAAATCATCGAGCGAGACAACTTGGTCGAGCATGCAGCGCGCATGGGTCAGCGTTTGATCAATGGCCTCAACGAAATATCGGCGCGTCATCCGCGGTTGGTCAGCAACGTGAGAGGCCGCGGGCTGTTGTGTGCTTTCAGTTTCCCCGACACACCCACACGCAACGCGGCTGTCGATGCGTGCCACGACGATGGGCTACTCATCCTCACCAGTGGTGCTCAGTCGCTGCGCTTCCGGCCGGCACTCAACATTCCACCCGAGGACATCGACGAAGGGCTCAACCGGTTGGACCACGCCATCACTCGTCTGTCGCGCCAGGGCGTGGCTGCGGTCTAGTCGAGCCGCCAAAGAAACAATCACGTGGTTTCGGCTGCCTGACGAGATTCGTCGCGCCAAGCTTCCTATAATCCAACGACGCGTTGCCGCCGACCGCTGTGGCGCGTTCTGGAGGCTGTGTGAATCGCAAGTGGATGGGGCTGTCGGGTCTCGCGGTGGGAGTGTTCTTGACGCTCGGTGTCATCGGCGCCTCGCGGGTGGCCGCACGACCACTGCCCCCGCCGATGGTCGCCGCACCGCTCTCGCCAGCGATGGTCGATCCAGAGTCACTCGCTAACGCCACCCCCGAAGAGCGTGCCGAGATCGCGAAGCGGTTCTCGGGCCTGAATGCGGCGTTCCTCGCCTCTCTCCCGCTTCCCGACAAGATCACGCTGTGCGGTACGCCGATCCCCTTGGATCGAGCCGATGTGCGCGAAGCGATTCACTACGAGCTCATCCTCAGTGTCGGTAAGCCAACCATGCCGCTGCTCTGGACCCGCCGCGCTCCCAACGTGCTGCCGGCGATCGAGGCACAGCTCAAACAGCGACAACTCCCCGACGACTTGAAGTACCTGCCGATGATCGAGTCCGACCTGCGTTGGACGGCGCGATCTCCCGCCAACGCTTTGGGCTTGTGGCAGTTCGTCGACGGAACAGCCCGGCGATACGGTCTGCGCATCGATTCTTTCGTCGACCAGCGCCTCGATCCAGATAGTTCCACCGATGCCGGCCTTCGCTATCTCGACGACCTGCATCGTGAGTTCGACGATTGGCTGTTGGCATTCGCAGCGTACAACGCAGGCGAAGGGGCCGTCGCGAGAGCTCTCGAGGAACAAGGGAGAAGGTCGTACTTCGATCTGTTCCTGCCGTACGAAACCCGCCGCTACGTTCCGCGACTGATTGCGGCCAAGTTGGTGTACGAACAGCCCGAGAGCTACGGCTTGGTGCGCATGACTCCGTTGTACCTCACGAAGTATCGCTTCGTTCAACTCAACATCCAGGAAGCGCAGGGAGATCTCAGAGACATAGCCCGCAAGCAGGGGTTCGACTATTCGGCGCTACGCTTGGCGAACCCCCACCTGAAGTCAGCCAAGCTCCCGAAAGGGAAGTACCGAGTTCGAATCGCAGAGCAGGGGGACGGCGCGCCTGTGATGGAAGCGCCATAGTGCGCTGTTAGCGCGACTCCAACGCGCCCGGCGCACGCGCTATTTGTTCTTCGCCAGCGCCCTGTGTGTATCGAGCGTAGGCACTTCGTACCCGCTGGACATAACCCAACGTAAACGACCCGCGTGCGCGCCCATGCGTGAGCGTGGCAGCCACTTCAGGGATTTCCATCAGCGGCAGAGCGACGGCGACGTTCTCATCCCAGCGCAACGGATCGAGTCCGCGCTGCCGCGCTAGCTCCTGAGCATCAAGCACGTGTCCAAGCCCCATGTTGTGGGCCGCGATGACAAACTCCATCCGCTCTTCAGCTGGGACATCGGACAACTGATCCGCAATCCACTTCAAGTGTCGTGCTGCAGCCTGGACATTCTGGCTCGCGTCGTAAGGATCGGCGGCTCCGAACGCCTCGGCGGTGCGCGGCATCAGTTGCATGATTCCCGCCGCGCCGCCCTCGCCTTCGGCTGCGGGGTCGAAGCTGCTTTCGATCTGTCCGATTGCGGCGAGCAAGCGCCAGTCCAAGCCGTTGTGATTCGCGGCCAAACGAAAGATGTCGTCAAACGGCGTGAGATGGTCCTCGAACACAGGCGGCGCCGGGATTCGTCGCACCACGCGCAGGCGCAGCGGATTCTCGAGGTAGCGGCGTTCGATATCGCTCACCAATCCAGCATCGCGCGAGAGCGTCAGGAACTGATCGAGAAGCGCGGATAGCTCCGGGGCGTTGCCGCGGATGGCCCAGCGAACAGGTTGAGGCTCGCCCAAGGGCGCGCTGTGCTGTAGTCCCGGGTAGAGCGAAGACTCCAATCGTGCGCGCGCTTCGTCCAACAGCACGAGAGAGAACTTGCCTTGGGCCGCTTCTTCGATCAGGTCGGCATCGCTGTGGTCTGGAGGGACCGGCACGATCGTCAGTTGTCCGTAAAGCTGCAGGCGCCATTGCTGGGCCTGGGCTTCCCACGGCGAGAACCGCCGAACGGCTACGGTCTTGCCGGCAAGTTCCGAGAACGAGTGAATCTCACCTGCCGTCCGACCAACAAGCATCGGCCGGGACTTCGAAATCGGAACCGACCAACCCAGCCCTTCCATCATTGGGACCGTGCCTGCCCCGGCGACCGCAATCATGTCGACCGAGCCGCGGTTCAGATCGCGCAACGAGGTGCTCAATCGATCGGTGGGCACGGCCTCTAACCGAAGCCCCGTCGACAGCGCGAAGCGGCGGACCAGGTCGTAAGCGAACCCTTCCGGCTGTCCGGCTCGCAGGTGAAGCGACAGGCCGTCCTCGGGAATCGCGACCCGCAGGACCCCCTCGTCGCGGATGTTCGCGAGATCGCGGCTCGCGGCAGGCGTCACCACCGCAACGGAAGACATCGACGGGCGGAAGCTGACGAGCGCGAAGACCGTTGCCTCAGCCAGCAACGCCGCGCACACGGCCAACACAACCCGCATGATCTTGAATCGTTTCATCGATCCCATCTCACCCCTCCTAATGCAAGCCTGGTGCCCGGCCAAACTGTCCGGACCCAAACCTCCAGGGGACGAACCCGGGTCTTTATAACCCAGAACCCCGAGGGGGGCGACGACGGTTCTGAAATGACAGATGCGGGGATGTAAGCCGCTAGTAGGCCCTCGCGAACCAGAATCGACGCTTCGCCGGCGACCCACATCTAATGCACGGGCCGTTTTCGGCGGGTTCGTCGAACGGGATACAGCGGACCGTTGCCTTGGTCGCCTCCTTGATAAGGTCCTCGCACTCGCCGGACCCGCAGTGCAGCGCACGCATGAAGCCGCCGGTCTCCGCCCCGGTTTCGAACTCGGCCCAGGTATCGATGGTCCGAGTCGTGGCCTTGCGATGCTCCAGGGCGCGCTGGTACAGGGCGGCCTGAATCAGGTCAAGTTGGCCTTGGACGGCGGCCGGCAGCCCGTCCCATCCCATCGGCAACTTCGAGCGGTCCAGTCGGGACACCGCGACCACCTGGCGCGCCTCGACATCGCGGGGACCCAGCTCCAGACGCAGCGGAACCCCTTTGAGTTCCCACTCGGCGTACTTGAATCCAGGGTTGACGTTGTCCCGGGCGTCGATCACCGCCGCGATCCCGGCGTTCTTCAACGCGGCCAAGAGATCGTTCGCTGCTGCGGTCGTGGTGGCTCGTTGCTCGTCGTTTCGCCAGATCGGGACGATCACAGCCTGCACCGGTGCGAGCCGCGGCGGAATGATCAGGCCGTCGTCATCGCCATGCGTCATGACCATGGCTCCGATGAGCCGAGTCGAGACTCCCCAGGACGTGTTCCAGGCAAACTCCCAATCGCCGGCAGCGGTTTGAAACTTCAGATCGAACACGCGCGAGAAGTTTTGCCCAAGGTCATGCGACGTGCCGGCCTGAAGCGCGCGGCCGTCTTGCATCATCGCTTCGATGCAGTACGTGGTGAGGGCACCGGCAAATCGTTCTCGCGGTGTCTTTTCACCCGCGAGCACCGGCATCGCCATGTACTCCTCGGCGAACGTTCGATAACACTCCAACATCTTCCGCACCTCGACCTGTGCTTCCTCGTGTGTTGCATGCGCGGTGTGACCTTCTTGCCACAAAAATTCAGTGGTGCGCAAAAACAACCGAGTCCTCATTTCCCAGCGCACGATGTTCGCCCACTGGTTGATCAACAGCGGCAGATCGCGCCACGACTGCACCCACTTGGCGAACATCGCGTAGATGATCGTTTCCGACGTCGGGCGGATGATCAGTTCTTCTTCAAGCGCACTTTCCGGATCGGGCCGCACCGCGTTGGCGCCTTTTTCACCGGTGGCTTTCAAGCGCGTGTGGGTCACGATCGCCGCTTCCTTGGCGAACCCTTCGACGTGCTCGGCTTCTTTGGCGAGAAACGACTTCGGAATCAGCAGCGGAAAGTACGCATTCTGATGGCCCGTGTCCTTGAACATCTTGTCGAGCACCCGCTGCATGTTCTCCCACACGGCATAGCCGTGCGGACGAATGACCATGCAGCCACGTACCGGCGAATAGTCGGCGAGTTGGGCCTTGGTGACGACGTCGTTGTACCACTGGGCGTAGTCGGTTGCCCGGGGGGTGATCTCCTTAGCCACGGTGTTGTTCTCCTGACGAAAATGGCGGTGAGTCTACCCTGCAGCCGGGGCCGCTGCGCTAGATCGACCATGGCACGAGCGGTGGGGTTAGTGGCGAGCCGGATCGCCGACGATCATCGGGACATATCGGACGGGGCAGTGCTTTGTAGTGTGCACGCTACCATCGGCGTCCTTTTCTACGAGCATCAGGTGCTGATCCCCCTCGCCGACCGGGATCACCAATCGGCCACCGGGCGCGAGCTGCTCGATGAGTGCGGGGGGGATGGTGCGTGGTGCGGCGGCGGCGATGATCAGGTCATACGGTGCGGCCGCTGGCCATCCTTGCGAGCCATCTCCGACGTGAACGGCGACATTGTCATACCCCAGCTCGTGCAACAGCGTGCGGGCCTGCTCGGCCAGTTCGGGCAAGATTTCGATGGTGTCGACCTGCTGGCAGATCTCGGCCAGCACCGCCGCTTGGTAGCCGGACCCGGTGCCAATATCGAGCGCACGCTTTCCCGCTGCGGCGCATGCCAATTGTGTGCTGAGTGCCACGACGTACGGCTGGCTAATGGTCTGCCCTGACGACAGCGGCAGCGGGTGATCGGCATACGCTTGGTCGATCAGCGCCGCGGACACGAACCGATGACGTGGCACCTTGGCCAGCGCGGCGAGCACGACGGGGTCGGTGATTTCGCGGGCCGCGATTTGGTCGCGCACCATTTCGGCTCGCTCTCGCGAGTATCTATCGTCGGTCATGAGCACCTGCCTTGGCGATGGGCTCGCAGCCTCTCGAGGTTGCGCCACAACGAACCCGCCGGCTTGATGCCCGGATCGTCGCACTTTCGCAGATAATCCGCAGCCGTTGCCTCGGACGGTTCGCAGCAGCGCGAGCACAGAAGCCGCAAGCGCGGAGGGTTCATGGGACGTTGGCCGGCCGCCTGGCCTGAGAGTGTGCACTTGATCGGTGTCGGGGGGGTCGCGATGAGCGGCCTCGCGGCGGTCTTGGCGCGTGGCGGATCGCGAGTGCGCGGATCCGATCGCGCGGTCTATCCGCCAGCGTCGACGATGCTCGAAGCGGCGGGAATCGAGCTTCGCACACCGTTCGATGCGTCCAACCTGAGCCCAACGCCCGACCTGGTCGTTGTCGGCAACGCGATTTCACGCGGCAACGTAGAACTCGAGCGCGCCTTGTCCGATGGATTGCCGCTGGCATCGCTCCCCGAAGTGATCGAGAGATTGCTCGTGCCTGGCCGTCGCGTCACCGTCATCGCCGGCACACACGGCAAGACCACCACCACCAGCATGTCGGCCTGGCTGCATTTCGCAGCAGGGCACGACCCGACGTTCTTGATTGGCGGTCAGCCCGGAAATTTCGATGTGGGCGCGCGGCTCGGCCAGGGACAGGACTTGATTCTCGAAGGTGACGAATACGATTCCGCGTTCTTCGACAAGGGGCCGAAGTTCTTGCACTACTGGCCCAGCATCGCTGTGTTGGGGCCTGTCGAATACGACCACGCCGATATCTACGCCGATCTGCAAGCGGTCGAGCGTGCGTTCTCGCTTTGTCTCAGACTGCTGCCCGAGACAGGCACGCTCGTCGTTCACGATCATCCCGGCGCGCTCAAGTTGGCCCGAGAAGCGCGCGGGCGCGTTGTGGTTTGCGGTCTGTCCGACGACGCGTCGATCAGCGCGCGCCATCGCGTCGACGATGACGACGGCCAAAGCTTCACGCTCGTCAAGGACCGCAGCGAAATTGCCAATGTGCGCCTGGCCTTGGCCGGCGAGCACAATGCGCGCAACGCGCTGGGGGCGTTGGCGGCCGCCGAGGCTGCCGGCATTTCACTGCAGCAGGGTGCCGAGTTGTTGTCGCAGTATCGCGGCCCGAAGCGCCGCCTCGAGAAACTCGCCACTACAAACGAGGCTGTGCTCTACGACGATTTCGCTCACCATCCCACCGCCGTCGACGAAACCCTGCGCACACTGCGCGCGCGTGTCCCGCTCGGCGGTCGATTGGTCGCCTGCTTGGAGCCGCGTTCCAACACGATGGTCAGGACGGTCTGGGCGCAGCGCTTGGAAGACGCCTTGAGCCAAGCCGATGTCGTGCATCTGGGCACACTCGATCGTCCCGATCGATTTCAACCGGGTGAAGCGCTCGATATCGCGGCGCTCGTGCAGCGCCTGCGTGTGCGCGGCTGCGACGCCCATGGACCTTCTGCTCCAGGCGACATCGCCGATGCGGTGAGCCGCGACCTCGAGCCCGGCGATCGAGTCGTGGTGATGAGCAACGGCGCGTTTGGCGGTTTAGCGCTGGAACTCGCCAAGCGATTCACACTGCGAAACCAGTGATGGCCGCCAAGCGCGTGGACGGGCTCTTCGCGATCGACGGCGGGCATGCCGACGAACTGCTCGCCGCGCTCGATGCCGCCTTGGCCCGCGGATCGCGCCGCGATCTGGTGCGCCTCGCCGAGCGCAACGAAGTCGATGCCGCCGATGCGCTGCGTGAACTCGACGCATTCCCCGTGCGCGCGTGCTCAGCGCTCAGCAGCGGCCTCGGGCTTGCCGTGTCTGGTTGCAGCGCAGGATCTGGCTGCAGTGTTGCGGATGAGTGCCCTTTGGTGCGTGGTGGAACTCCGGAGCGCATCGGCCAGTCGGCACTCGCGTCGTTGGTGGTCGCGCTCTTGACGCGTTGGCGGAAATCGTATCCAGCGGCGCCGGTAAACAACTTGGTGGCGATGCGCGCCGCGGTTGATTTGATGCTGAGTCGCAGTGGCGTCATCGCGGCCTCCTCACCTCCACGGGCTCGAACATCGCTCGCCATCTTGGACCTCGCGATCGGTAGGGGCGGGCCCGTGGGAGCAGTGTCGGCTGTCGTTACCGCTGCGGAGGTCGAACAGATTGCAGCCTTTTTGCCACCGTCCAGTGGGCGAGGGGATAGCGCGCTGCTCGCTGCTGAAGCGTGGCTTCGGTTGGATGCGACGGCCGAGGCGGCACTGGTGTCGCGCTAGTCGAGCGATTCGTGAATGCGTGCGACTGTTCGGGTGAGTCGAGGCCCGTTTTGCTGGTGCGCCAACAAGCGGATGAACGCCGCGACGAAGCTCACGGACAGACCTGCGACCCTTCCAGCGCGGCGCGTCCCACACCGAAGCTGCCGCGTCCACAACTGGTTTCACCTCGCACGAGATACCAGTTCCCGTCACCGGCCGCAGGATTCGCGCCGGTGTCGTCGTACCAGGCTGTCGACAATGCGTTGGCCAGACATGTCGCCGGTGCGAACGGTGTGAGTTGGAATGTGTTGAGCGCTCCGCTGCTGACGTCGTAGCGCACGCTCGTCCCGGCTTGCGGGGCGAGTTCGTTCCACGCAATGCGCGTTGCACTCGCGAACTGTGCCACCGTGACACCGGCGGCTTCGGAAGGAATCGCCTTCGTGGTGGGATCGGCGGGCGCGCAATCACAGGCGTTGCCAGCGTCATCGAGATCGCTGTCGAGTTGATCCGGATTCGGCGTATTGGGACAGTTGTCGTAGCCGCCCACCTTGAGATCATCGTCGGCGTCCCAACCGTAGGCCCAGGTGTCGCCGTAAAGCCCGTTGACTCTGTTGGGCGACCCCCCACTGAGAACGACGACGCTCCGGAACGAGTCCCAAAAGGCGCCGGCCCCGAACCGCCACATGTCGGGAGTGTAGGCCGTCGTAACCGGCTGCCAGTTCGCGCCATCGAACTCCCACGTTCTTTGGTCATACGTTGTGGGCACGCCGCTACCCATCAGAACAGTCTTTCCACGCAACGGGTCGAACGCCATGGCGTGCTCTTGGCGCAGGCCGGGGCCGGACGCTGGAATCTGTGTCCACACCGAACCGCGTAGCACCCATGTGTCACCCTTGGGGCCCGCTCCATCCCCACCACCGTAGAGCACTACCTGGTCGCGCCAACTGTCGTAGGCGATCGCCACGTACCGCCGTTCGCCAGGCCCTCCGCTGGAGACGACCTGCGTCCAAACACGATCCTTGTAGACCCAGACATCCTCGAGGCGCGGTCCGTCGCGATCCCCACCAAGTATGATCACGCCACCATGGCTGGAGCTGTACGCCATTGCGTGGCCATAGCGTGCGGGCGGCCCCGATAGTGTGACTTGTGCCCACGACTGCGTGAGTTCGTCGTACTCCCAAGTGTCTCCGAGTTCCATCGTCGAAGTCGCGTTGTCGCCGCCAAACAAGACCGTCCTATTGATCACCGGGTCGAACGCCGCTGCGTGAAAGGAGCGGCGCCCCGGAGTCAGGCTCCCGTTGCGCGACTCCCAGTTGAGGCCATTCCATGCACGTGGTTCGTCCACAACGGCGCCTGAGGGGCTGCAGCAGTCATATCCCCCTTGGGTGATCGCGACGCCGAGGTGACTGTCGAAACTCATCGGCGAATACTCCCGAGCTGCGATCGAGGGCGGCATCGCTAGCTGTTGCCAATCGGTTCCATCGAAGGTCCAGGTATCGCCAAGCAAGACGCCGAGAGAGTCCTCGCCCCCGTACAGCAGAGTCTTCCCGAGGCCGCTATCGAATGTCATGCTGCTGAAGGAGCGCGCCGACGGTGAACTGGGTGTCGTGAGGAGTTGCCACTGGCTACCCGTCCAGAATCGTGTCTCGGCCCCCACCCCAACACCGCTGAACATGTAGATCTTTTTGCGAATCGGATCGTAGGCCATTGGAACCACGTATCGGCCACCGAACGATAGGGGAGGCTGCGGCGCTTGTGTCCAGCGTGTCCCGTCGTACTCCCACGTGTCTCTCAGCGGAACCGAGCCGAGACCGAAAGCCATCACCGTTCGGCCGCGATTCTCATCGTACGCCATCGAGTGGACCTGGCGAGGGACAGGGCGCGGCGTCGGCGTATTGACTTCCCGCCAAAGCACCCCGTCATATTCCCAGGTGTCATTGAGATTCCCGGCGGCGCCGTAGCCACCAAACATGACGATCACGTGTCGGGCTGAGTCGTACGCAAGTCCCGCATCCCGCCTGGCGGGCGGTGCGCCGACATCGACTCGCCGCAGCCAAGTTGCGCCGTCGAACTCCCAGGTCTCGTCGCGTAGGGCAGGAACTCGATCAACCCCGCCGAAGCGAACAAGGCGTTGTCGGAAGGAGTCGTACGCTTGCGCTACGCTACCCAATTCTGTCGGAGCGGGGCTATCGACTCGTCGTTGCCACTGACCTGCGGAAAAAACCCAGAACACGGGTGGCATGTATGCATC
>JANNUT010000169.1:0-1931 GCA_031395565.1 Acidobacteriota bacterium
GGTCGTGGCAGATTAAATCCCCGCCGGAACGAGAAACCCGAGCGCAGCCGCAATGTGGAGGCCGACCATGGAAAAGATTGGTATCGACGTGCACAAAGTTTCGTAAGCGTTCACGCAGTTAGGTGTTGACATTCTTCTCAAAGAGATCGAAATGGCGAGATCTCACCGCTGCCTACATACGAGGAACGTAAGCGTTCACGCCGCTGTGGGTAGGTCGCGTGCGACGCGGGCACGCTCAGGGAGTAGCGATGGGGCTGCGGTGCCATTGAGGCGCGCTACGCAAGCCTCCTTGAGATACGAGTAGAGGTCGCGCTTCTGTGCTCGGAGTGTCGCCCTCGCGGTGAGAAAGCGTTCGATGAAACGACTACCCTTCGAGGTGTCGCTTCCGAAGGACATTTTGCGCATGAGCACAGGGAAGCGGACGGCGCGCTCCGCCGTGTTGTTTGTAGGCTCGACGCCCTCGACGTCGACAAAGGTGAATAGGGCGCCTTTCAGCTTGAGCATTTCACGGCACATGCCGCTCACTTTCTTACTGGAGAGATGTTTGCCCTCATCCAGCAGCGACAGGATTCGACGCCGCACGGGCCTGGTGGTCAGCTGAAGTTCCGCGCGAGTCATCGTGCCGTCGCGGACACGGTGCCAGAGCCGAAACAACTTGCGGCGCTCGGCGAGCAACTTCTCACCGAGCCGCTTGGCCTCGGGTCCGTAGTCGAGGAACGACGTAAAATCCCGCTTCAGGTGACTCCAGCAGAGCTGCCTGCGCACCGTGTCGACCCAGTTGTACGCGGCCCAGCGGTCAGTGATGAGAATACCTCTGAAGCCCTCCCCGAGAAGCTCTTTGGCGGCCCGCTTACCTCGACCGGCCCGAACCAGAAACACCGTGACGAGAGCCGTGACACATACCCAGAGCCACGCCTTCTTCTTGTTCTCCCGCCATCCCGTCTCATCCGCATGTGCGACTGCGCTTTGTTGCGCGTGCTCCAGCGCCTCCTCAAAAGGACGTGCGAGGGCCTGGCTAACCTGGTCCTGAGTCTTCGCCACCATACCGGTCGACATCGGCACGTGAAACACTTCAGTCATGACAGCGTTCGTCTGACGGACGCTCTGCTTCAGCTCGCCGCGCAGCAATCCGGTCATCGCCTGAACCGACGGCCCGTAGTGCCCGGTCGAAACACCAGGAGGCAACTGCGCGGAGTTGACGAGCCCGCAATCTGGGCATTGCACATCGAGGCACTGATGGTTCGTAACGACAGGCCTGATTTCTGGCAACTCATAAACGAAGTGATTTGCAACACCACCAGTCGCTTTGCCCCGCGACAGACTGGCCTGACAGTCCTCGCACTGCACTGGCCGATGTGGCTGCACGTGGTCCACATGCTCGGGTGCAGCGGCAAAACGGCCGACATGACCAGGTTGGCCCCCGCGCTTACGGCGCTTGCCACGCTTGGGCTTCGACGGTCGACTGCGCCCCATGTCAGTGGACGGGGGCTTCGACGAATTGCTGGAATTCTTGCCGACCTTCGCCTGCAGCTCGACGATTTCCAGTCGCGCCGCCGCCAACGCCGACGTCAACGCCGCGTTCTCGACCCGTAGCGAGACGATCAGGTCGGCAAATTCCTCTCGCGCCGCCGCCAACGCCGCGTTCTCGGCCCGTAGCGAGACGACCAGGGCAGCAAGTTCCTCGTATGTAGGCAGCGGTGAGATCTCGCCATTTCGATCTCTTTGAGAAGAATGTCAACACCTAACTGCGTGAACGCTTACGGCGAAGATACCGTCGAAGCGCGCGCGGGGCAGAGAGAGCGCCAGGAAGTCCTGCGCCCACACCTCGGAGCCAGTGAGCTCGCGCGCCATGCGAACGAAGCTGGGGGCAGGCGTCGAGCCCCACCGCGTCGTGGCCCAGGCTGCGGAAGTGCGCGAGGTCCCGGCCCGGC
>JANNUT010000170.1:0-20484 GCA_031395565.1 Acidobacteriota bacterium
TCCGAACAGCTTCACCCCGATGACCGCGTAGACGTAGAAGAGGATTGTCGCCAAGAGCGCGACGTACTTCATGCTGGCGACCGAACGGAGCAGGACGGTGACGATCAGCCGCAGTTCCGGGATTGTCTTGACCAGCCGCAACACGCGGAACACGCGGAACACGCGAAGTATGCGGAGCACGGGCCCAATGCCGTTGGACGCGGGGATGAGAGCCGCGATGGCACGGAGAGCCTTCGCATCTGGTCATCCCGCAGTCGCGGGCATGTCCCTCGCGTGAGAACGGATCCGGTGGCTGGCAGTGCGTTCCGCTTCAAGGTCTTTGATCTTCCCCCGTCCGCGGTAGCTTCGACGGTATCAGCACGCTCAGTATCGTCGCGAGCGCCAGCGCACCGACGACGACCAGCAGAGACACAGTCGTGTCAATCTTGATCGGCATCGACTTCTGCATGCCGATCACGTCCAAGTAGGGCGGCACGCTCAGCAGCAGCAGCTTCACGCCCACAAACACCAGAATCAGGATCAGTGCCGGCTTCAAGAACCGGAACTTCTGGATCAGCGCCGCGAGGCAGAAGTACAAAGCCCGCAGGCCGAGGATCGCGAAGATGTTGCTCGTGAACACGATGAACGGATCCGGCGTGATCGCGAAGATGGCGGGGATCGAGTCCACCGCAAACACGAGGTCGGTAATCTCGACCATGATCAGCGCCAGGAACAACGGCGTGACCGCCCACCTTGCACTCAGTGAGCCCACCGGTGCGGGATCCATCACCTCTATGCCAGCCGCGTTCCTGGAGTACGCCGGCTTCAGCGTTCGCTTCGTGAAAAAACTCTGCCCGTCGTAGAAGTCGGTCACGCGGAAGAGCTTCTTGCACAGGCGCACCGCGATGTTCTGTGAGACGTCGTCGTTGCCCTTTAACAGGGCCATCTTCAGCGCCGTCAGGATCAGGAATCCACCGAAGATGATGAGGATCCACTGGTACTTCAGGATCAAGCCTGCGCCGAGGAAGATCATTGCGCCGCGCATCAACAACGCGCCGATGATGCCCCAGAAGAGCACGCGGTGCTGGTACTTGGGCGGCACCGCAAAGAACGAGAAGAGCAGCGCGATGACGAAGATGTTGTCCATCGCCAGTGACTTCTCGACCACGTACCCCACGAGGTACTGCTTCGCAGCTTCCAGTCCCTGCACCTCGCCCGACACGATCAGCGCCGCACCGGCCTTGACGGCCTCCGCCGTGCTGTACATGGCGGTTTGCAACCCCAGCCCGAGCCAATGGTTCTCATACGCCAGGTAAACAAACCCGCTGAACGCGATACCGCACGTCAGCCAAATCACCGACCACGTGACTGCCTCTTTCATGTCGACTTCGTGGGCTTCGCGGTGGAAGACGCCGAGGTCCAGCGCCAGGAACACGGCAACCAAACCGATGAACGCCACATACGCCCAGACCTTCAGGTCGGCGGGATTGGTTGTTGCGGTGGTAGCGAGGAGCAACAGTTCATTCATTGGGGAGATCACATCCTGTGCCCGCACCTGCTAGAAGAGAGCAGGCGGACGGCGCAACGCCAGAGCAGATTGTTGGTCTCGCCAAGGGCGTCGGTCCCCGCACAAAAGCCACCAGGACCAACGCCGCAAACAGGCCGGGGTGAAGCGTGAACCGTTTCACCCGTGTTGACGACCCGTCCCTCCCGCATCGGCGGGCGGCTACTCCCCAACAGGAAGCGCGGATCCTAGCAGGCGATCATCAAAAAAGCTCGGTCCGGCCACGCTGCCCGCAGGAATAGGTCGAGCGTGGCCCGCGAGTTAGAAGCATCGCCTTCGAGCGCAGCGTGGGGGCGCCATTCGTCGTAGTACTCGAGTTGCTTTTTCGACTCCCGGCTCTGCTCAGCTGGCGCTCACCTCACGCTCAGTCCCGCCGGCCGACAACGCTTTCCCTCGATGCACTGCCGTTGCTACGGACAAGCGCTCGCACTCGCTGCAATCGACGCATCACGCGACGTCACCTGCCCCGCCTCCCCGTCGTAGCTGCCGTCTTGGGCAAAGGCGCGAGCGCGCACCAAGAAGAAGCGTGGCGCGGGCCGATTGGAGGGCACGTCGATCTGCGTAGCAACGGTGTCGTTGACCTCACAAGTATCGACCGCAGCCGTGAAGTTGCCGTTGGTAGCGCGCAACGTCGCGAGATTGCCGCTGATGAAGTCGTAGGTAACGCCGGCACCCTCGACGCTGCTCCAGGTCCACTGATTCTTGTTGGCTCCGCGTTGCAGTGTTGCCACGGTGGCGGGCTTGGATTGTTGGCAATCGATGCGCGCCGTCTTCACGAAGCGCGACCCGCCGGGCTGCGCGTACGTCCACGCCACGCGCGCACCGAAGCCGTCCCACGCGCCGCGCAACGGTCCAACGCTTAGGTCCACGCCCAGCGGCACACGGCTGCTGCTGAGCAGTTCGCCCGCTTCGCCGAACTGTCGCCGCGACGCGGTCCCGCCCGCAGCAGAGCGCGATAACAACGTGACCTCGGCGCCGCTCCAAAGCAGCGAGAGGTTGTTGCCGAGCGCACTCACCGCGGCCGGTGCGCCCGATGGATTGCCGGCAATGTCGATGGCTCTCACGGTGTCGTTCCACATGACAACGAAGCCGCTGCTGGTGCCGGTGACGGCTACCTCGCTGCGGCCAGCGGCCGCGCTGGCCAACTCGGTGGGCCCTGAAGCCAATCCGCCCTCGTTGTCGATGCGCGCGAATAAAACGCGCCCGGTCGCCGGCTCGATCCACGCTGCCGCGAACCCACCGCGCGGATCGCGCGACACCGCAAACGCGTTGGGTGCACCGGCGCCGTCCTGCGTGAGCCGTGCATCGTCGATCAGTTTCCCAAGCTCGGGTGTCAGCAGCGTGTAGCGCAACTCCGACGACGTGCCGGCGCGAAACAACACCAACGCACGACGGCCCGACCACGCAATCGTCGGTGCGGCAACTGCATCCCCTGGCGCAAGGAGCGTTTCGTCCAGCGTCAAGGCTGCATTGTTGATGTCGCGCGTCGAGACGCGCAGTTGCGGTTGCGTGCTGCGCAGATCGCGATAGACCGTAACGCTGCGATCACCCGCCCATGTGCTGGCCGGTTGATCGCTGATCGCGAGATCGCTTTCCAACGGACTCAAACTCCACGGGGGACCGCCGCGATCGAGCGCCAATTGCACACCGGCAGCCGGCTCGTTGTCACGCGCGACGAACGAGGTCGCACCGCGCGCTGCAACGGCAACCTCGGCACTACCCGCTGCCGCCAACGTCTCCTCGTCGACCAACGTCGCGCCCACACACGAGCGATCGCAACCACTTTCATCCAGCGAGCCATCGCTGTCGTTGTCGAGGCCATCGCAAACTTCCGGCGCGCCGGGCTTGATCGTGGCATCGGAGTCGTCGCTGTCGCCATCGCACCACGACACGCCGTCGCCATCGCGATCGCTGCAGCACGCAATCATGCGCAGCGATATGGGGCTGTTGGCGGCGAACAAATCGTCGTCGCGCAGCACTACCGGCCGTGAGCCGGTCCATACCAACGTGGTGTGACAGCGAGAGTAGTTGCTGGCCGGGAACGAGCGCAGCGTGCCCAACAGCGTCCCCGACGCATCGACGCGACGCAGCAGCACGCTGTACTGCGGTCCGTTGCCACCGATCCATGCGGCCATGAATTCGGCGCCGGTCCAAACCAAAGACGACTGCGAGTTTTTGCTCTCGCTGCCGCTGAGCTTGACGTCGAGCGCCAGCAGTTTCGCTGGCACCGTACTCAATCGGTTGAACCAAACCGCCTCTTCGGGGTTGGCACGTCGGTCGGACCACGAAAGGCCCCACGCGCTGCCGTCCCACACCAAGCTCGGAAAGTCGGCAGCAACGGTGGTTACCACCGGAAAAATCGGCCCTTGCGGCACGAAGTTCTTGTCGGTTTGTGCGAACGCGATTCCGCCGCGATTGTCGCCGTAGGCGTAACCAATCGTGCCGGTCTGCGAGACCGCAATCGAAACTTCGCCCGTGCCGGTCGACTGCATGCAGTTCAAGCAACCTTCGGTCCCCAACAACACACCAAAGGGTGTGACGCGTCGCATGTGAACGCGCTGGTTGTACCAACTCCACGCCACCGTGAACGCCTCGCCGTCCCACGCAATAGCGGGCCTGGTGCCTTCGTCGCCGAGCTTGCTGATCTGAATCGGTCCGACGGTCACGACGCCCGCGGTGCTGACGTGTGCAAATAGCACGCGCGGCAAGCCGAAGTCTTCGTCGCTCCACACGATGCCGTAGCCGTTGCCCGACCACGCCACCACCGGGTCGGCTTCAAGCGGACCCACGAAGATCGGGAGCGGGCTGCCTTGCGCCCGGCCCGACGCATCGGCACGCCTAAAGAACACGGTGTCTTCGTTCAACGCGTCTTGAACCCACACGGCGGCCAGCCGCGACCCGTCCCAAACCAGGCTGCGATCGCGGCCCACCACGCCGGCGACGTTCGGCGGCGTGAGCACCTGCTCGGCCCCGGGCCCGCGCGGGTCGGCACAAACCGCGGGGCAGCCTTCGTCGAACGTCCCGTCCAAGTCGGTGTCCCGGCCGTCGCAAAGCTCCCGATCGGCGAGCGCTTCGGGGACGGCTGGGCCAATGAGGGCAAATACGAACATCAGGGCAGACACGGCCCTTGCGGTTAGCATCGGTCGTTCAAGTACGGTCAGCCGGGTACGGCCGCAACAAACCAGTGGCGCCAACCGTTATCAGCCTGGGAGCGATGGACGCAGCCGAGTATCAAAAGGTCGTGATCGACCACAAGGATCGCGTTTACGGCTTCGCGGCGCACTTATTGCGCGACCGCGAGGAGGCCCGCGACATCGCTCAGGAGGCACTCGTGCGTTTGTGGCAGCACCTGGATCAAGTTCCCGATGACGCGTCGGCACGAGCGTGGTTGATGCGCACGGCGCATCACTTGTGCATCGACAAGATTCGTCAACGCAAAGGACGCCCCGAGGCCGATGCCGAAACCGCGATGGACTTGCTCACCGACAACGCTGTGTCTCCCGAGCAGAAGACCAGTGGCAAGCAGCTCGGCGGCAAGATCGCCGAAGCGTTGCAACGGCTCACCGAACGCGATCGCGCGCTGGTCCTGATGCGCGAGGTACACGAAATGTCCTACGACGAAATGGCCGAGACTTTGGCGATGCCACTCGGGACGTTGAAAGCAGCATTGCACCGTGCGCGCGAGCGCTGCCGGCGAGAGCTGGTCAGTGCAGGGATTCAGCCATGACGAGAAGCAACTGCGACGAGGCGCTGGACATGATCCACGAACGGCTCGACGCCACACTCAGCCAAGCGCGACAAGCACAGTTGACGGCGCACTTGGAAAGCTGCGCGGACTGCCGTCAACGCGACGCGGAGTTTGCGCTATTGCGTGAAGAGCTGCGCGACATGCCGGTGCTGGAATTTCCCGCCGAGGATCTGGAGCGTGTTTGGGATCGCACCATTCGTGCACCGATCCCAATGGCGCGATCCAAGCGCCCCGCGCACTGGCTCACGGCGGCGGCAGCGGCGGTCTTGTTTGCAGGAGTGCTTGGCCCTGTGGTGTACGAGGACTATCGCGAGCGGCGCGCGATGGAAGATTTCCGCACCGCGATGCGCATTACGCACCGGGCGCTCGAAAAGACCGCACTCGAATCGCACGCGGTTATCAATGCAGACGTGGTCTCGGCCATGAGGCGTGTTCCTGGTTTAGGCCCGGCCGTCGGCGGCAAGCGCTCGACGGGACGGAGGTAAGGCAATGACCAAGCGGATCGCGCTGTTCGTAGCGTTAATCGTGTTGTTTGTGGTGGCGTCGACGTTGGCGAATGCGACACCACCCTCGGCGCCAGCAACGCCGGCACCGAAGGCGTTGCCGCTTCCGCCCGGGGCTGGCCTTGTCGATCCCGCGCCGTTCATGGCGCTCGCTGGTCCCGATGGTCCGGTTACCGAGATCTATCTCAAGGGCCCGTTGTTGAAAGCGATGAGCAGCGGGTTCGCCAAGAAAGATCCAGACACCGGGAAGATGGTCGGCGGACTCGAAGCGGTGACCACGATTGTCGTGGAACTCAAAGCCTCGCAGCTCGAGCAGGCGCGGCAGTTGGTATCGGCAACCTCCAAGCGATTGTTGGCGCAAGGCTGGGAGGTGTTGGCGCGCGTGAAAGACAAAGACAGCAACATTACGGTGCTCACGCGTTCCAACGATGCCAAGGGATTGTTCCAAGGATTGCAAGTCTTTGTGCTCGACGGTGAAGGCGAGTCCAAAGACAAGGACACGCGCTACGACCTGGTGTTTGCCAACATCGCGGGACCGATCAGCTTTAGCGACATCGCCAAGATTGGCGAGCAGTTCGAGATTCCAGGCATCGAAGATGCGGTGGACGCGATTCCGGGGGCGGAGAAATAGACGGTCTCGTTGAATCGACGCGCTACGGCTGCACTCGCCAAACCCCGGTGCCGTAGCTCGGCAATGACACCTGCCATGCTCCCGGCCTGCCGTTGGGCGTTGCAGGACCACTTGATGGGAACAGCTTCGTAAAGCCGCTGGCGGGAAAGTCCATCGCCGGGGTCGTAGCAAAACCAGAACCGAGGTTTTGCACCACCAACACCGTCTCGCTGCCGGTGCTGCGCAAGAACGCCAACATCGATCCACCGGCATTGGGGTTGGTGAGCAACTGAAGATCGCCGCGACGGAGCGCCTCGGTGCGCTGACGCAGCGCGATCAATGTGCGGTAGTGCGCAAACAGTGAACTGTTGCTCGCGCGAGCCCGTTCGACGTTGACGGTTTTCTTGCCCGGCGCGTACGGATACCAAGGTGTGCCGGTGGTAAAGCCCGACCGCTTGCGCGCATCCCACGGCATCGGCGTGCGCTTGGCTTCATCGCCGCTGCCCGAACCGTTGGGTAGCCCGAGTTCTTCGCCGTAGTACAAAAACGGCGCGCCCGGCAGCGTCAGCAGCAGCGACGCGGCCGCGCGCTGCTTGCTGGACGAGCGGTTGAGTTGCGAGGCCAACCGCACCTGATCGTGATTGGTGAGAAACGGTGCGTCGATCGCACAGGCTGGATAAAGCGCGGCGACCTCGGAAAGTACCTTGGCTACCGGAGCGGCTTGATTGGACTTGAGCGCTTGGATGACGGCAAACGACAGTGGGAAGTTGAAGTTGAGCGGCAATTCGTCGCCGCAAGGATTCTCGTTGGAGGTTTCGCCGTAGTACGACGCAATGGTCCGCGTGTCGGACCAGTTTTCGCCCACCAGCACCGCATCGGGTTTGACGCTACGCACGTGGTCGGCAAACTCGCGCCAAAAATCGTGCGTGGCGTTTGTATCTTGCTGGCCGGCACCACTGCCGCTTTCGATCATGTAGCGCGCAGCATCCAAACGAAATCCGTCGACGCCGCGCTCGATCCAGTAGTCGGCAATGCTGCGTGCTTCGGCACGCACCGCTTGATTGTCGAAATTGAGATCGGGCATGCCCGACCAAAACACACCGTAGTAGAACGAGCCGCTCTTGGCATACCACGTGGTGCCACCGCCCCACGGTTGCTGCCAGCCGGGGTTGGTGTTGCTCCACACGTACCAATCGCGTTTAGGCGAAGTGGGGCCCGTGCTGCTGTCGATAAACCACGGGTTTTGCGAACTGGTGTGATTGAGCACCAAATCCAGAATCACTTTCATGCCGCGCCGATGCGCTTCATCACACAAGCGGCGCAGGTCGTTGTCGTTGCCGTAGTCGGGCTCGATCGCGCGATAGTCGACCGTGTCGTAGCCGTGGTAGCTGGGCGAGTCGAAGACCGGCATGAGCCACAGCGCATCGACGCCCAAATCGTTGCCGCCCGCAGGATTGCCATCGTTGACGTAGTCCAGGCGCGAGATCAGCCCCGAAAGATCGCCGATGCCGTCGGCGCCGGAGTCTTGGAAGCTCCTCACGAACACCTCGTAAAACACGGCGCCGCGGACCCACTCGTTGTTCCAGGGGCTCTCGGCCTGGGCGGCCTGCCCCAGACCCAAAGCGGAGACCAGCAGCAGCGATGACAGCGTGCGAACGGTCCGTTGTCTCATGCCGCCGAGTTTACGGCTGGGGCTGAGCCAGCGCACCGCTGGAATTCGCATCGCGTGCGCTATCCTCCGCAGCGTTTTGGAGTCGTCCTGCGGGACGGCCCCAGGGAGGTAGCCGTGATACGCGCCAACGATCGAGCAGCCGACGTGACGGTGGTGATCCTGGGAGGTGGCCGCGGCAATCGTCTCGACCCACTCACCCGCGACCGGGCCAAGCCCGCCGTGCCGATCGCCGGCAAGTTTCGCTTGATCGACATACCGATTAGCAACTCGATCAACTCCGGCATGGAGCGGATGTTTTTATTGACGCAGTTCAACTCGATCTCGCTGCACCGGCACATTGCGCGCACCTACAAGTTCGACCTGTTCTCGCGCGGCTACGTGCAGATTCTCGCAGCGCAGCAGACGCAAGAGGGCGAGAAGTGGTTTCAAGGCACCGCCGACGCCGTGCGTCAAAACGTCAACATCGTGCAGGAGACACTCGGCGATTTGGTGTTGATCTTGTCGGGCGATCACATGTACCGGATGGACTACCGCTACATGCTGCAAGACCACTTGGACTCCGGCGCCGACGTCACGCTTTCGGTGCTGCCGTGCTCGGAAAGCGAGATTGCTGGGTTTGGCGCTGTAAGGGTCGACCCCGAGGGGCGCGTGCAGGAGTTTCGTGAAAAGCCGGGCACGGCTGAGGCGCGAGCGGGGATGGAGGTCGACCAATCGCTGTTGGCCAAATACAACGTCTCCGCAGAGCGACCGTACTTGGCGTCGATGGGAATCTACATCTTCAGCAAGTCGGCGCTTGCCGACGGACTTGCCGGCAATCAACACGACTTCGGTCATCACGTGAGTCCGCGCATGGTCGAGCGCGGCAAGGTGCAGGCGCATTTGTATGGTGGGTATTGGCGCGACATTGGGACGATTCGATCGTTCTACGACGCGCACATGGACTTGGTGAGTACCACGCCGCCGTTCGATTTCTACGACGCATCGTGGCCGTTTTATACGCACCCGCGTTACCTGCCCGGTGCGCGCGTCAACAACACCAGCTTCCAACACTCGATCCTGAGCGAAGGCAGTTCTGTAGAAGACTCTCGCGTACGCGAGTCGATCATTGGCGTGCGCACATCGGCGCGCGGCTGCGAAATCGAGCGCAGTTTGATCATGGGAGTCGATCCGCATCCACCCGCCGGCTCGCTGCAATCGCCGCCGCTAGGGATTGGCGAGGGGTCGGTGATCCGCAACGCGATCATCGATAAGAACGCTCGCATCGGCCGCAATGTACGAATCGAAAATCTGCAGGGGCTCAGCACCGCAGAAGGGCCGGGATGGGTGATTCGCGAGGGGTTGGTGGTGGTCCCCAAAAACGCTGAGATTCCGGATGGAACGGTGATCTAAGAAGATTTACCGGATCTGTGTTCGAAACAGTTCATTCGTTACCCCCTGGGTCGGTAGGCGCCGGTAGTATGCAAGGCGCAATGAGAGACCTGCGACTCGCCCATCGAATCGCGGCAGCCTTTGGCCTGGCCGTTTGTGGTTTTGCGCTTCCTGCTTGCCTTTCGACTCACTCGGTCAAAACGCCCGCCCCCGTTGCGGCGCCGGTTCCCGCTCCGGTTCCAGCTCCAGCCGCGGCACCAAAACCGTTGGTGGCCTGGCAGGACGCGGTGTTGTACTTCGCGATCGTCGATCGATTCGCCGATGGCGATCCCTCCAACAACGCAGGCGTCGACAAAACCGAGAAAGGCACCTTTCACGGTGGGGACTTGAAGGGGCTTCGAGCGCAGCTCGATTCGCTGGAGCAGCTCGGCGTTACCGCGCTGTGGATTACGCCGCTGACCAAGAACATCGACGGCTTCGTGACCGGCGCCGGCTTCCCCGATTGGGGGTACCACGGCTACTGGCCCGACGATTTCACCCGCTTCGACCCGCGCTTCGGCAGTGAAGACGACCTGCGCGCCCTGGTCGAGGACTGCCATCGTCGGGGTATCCGGGTGCTGGTCGATGTCGTCTATAACCATGCGGGGTACGAGTCTCACTACCTGACCGACCCCAAGACCCGCGACTGGCTTCGCTCCGAGAACAAGGGTGACTGTGGTCAGGACGACATTACCTCTTGCGTCGCCGGCCTCCCCGATTTCAAGACCGAGCGCCCGGAAGTGGCTGACTTTCTGCTGAAAGCCCAGCTAGACTGGGCCGGGCGCGTGAGGGTGGACGGGTTTCGCTTGGATACGGTCAAGCACCTCGATCACCCATTCTGGACAGAGCATCGGGCCCGAACCCGCGCGGCGTTCGGGAAAGACTTCTTTTTGCTCGGCGAGGTGTGGGGCGGCGACGGTCAGGTCCTCGACCCTTGGTTTTCCCGCGACGAGCTGGACGCCGGGTTCGACTTTGGCTTCCAGGGCAGCACTTTGGGGTTCGTCCAGGGCCGCGGCCGGGCGGTGGCTTTCGACCGCTATCTTCAATCCCGTCATAAGGTTCGCTCACCCTACCAACTAGCTCACTTCCTCTCCTCGCACGACGTGCCGGGGGCCTTGTACCAGTTGAAGGGGGACCTCGATCTCTTCCGCTTGGCCGCCTTCCTTCAAATGACCAGCGTTGGGATCCCTGTCGTTTATTACGGAGAAGAGGTCGGCCGGCCGGGCGGTGATTGGCCCGATAACCGCAGCGACATGCCGTGGGGCGACCGGGCGGTCTTGCCTGGGGCAGGGCTGGCGCGCAATGAGTCGCTGTTTCGCGACTATCAGCGCCTGATCGCGATTCGCAAGCAGTTCCCGGCGCTGTCGCGCGGGGCCTATCGCCCCGTGTTGGCCGATGGCGATGTGTTGGCCTTCGCGCGGGAAGACGCCGCGTCGGGCCAAATCGTATTGGTGGCGGTCAATCGCGGTGCGGCGGCGCGTGTGGTCTCTTTGTCGCTGCCCGCCACGTGGCAAGGCTCGACACTTCACGATTTTTGGGGCGATCGCGCACTGGGCGTGGCAGCCGCAACGCTTGAAATCGAATTGCCCGCCAAGGGTGGCGCAATCGTCGCTGCGGCGCACTGAAACGCGAGAACGAGGCTGAGCATGTCTAACGTGACGTTCCGCAAAGTCGACAAGAACTACGGGTCGACACAAGTGATCAAGGATCTCAACCTCGAGATTGCCGATCACGAGTTCATGGTGTTGGTCGGTCCGTCAGGCTGCGGCAAGTCGACGGCGCTGCGGATGATTGCAGGACTGGAAGAAGTCACCGGCGGCGAAATTTCGATCGGCAACAAAGTTGTGAACGATTTGCCGCCGAAAGACCGTGACATCGCGATGGTGTTTCAGAGCTACGCGCTGTACCCGCACATGACCGTTCGCGAGAACCTCGAGTTTGGTCTGAAGATTCGCAAGTTGCCGAAGGAGCAAATCGACAAGCTGGTCAACGAGGCCGCCGAGATTTTGGGGATCACGCATCTGCTGGACCGCAAGCCGAAGGCTTTGTCGGGCGGTCAACGGCAACGCGTGGCGGTTGGCCGCGCGATCGTGCGCAAGCCGTCGGTGTTCTTGTTCGACGAACCGCTGTCCAACCTCGATGCCAAGCTACGCGTGCAAATGCGCGCCGAGATTTCCAAGCTGCAGCAGCGCTTGCAGACCACCACGGTGTACGTCACCCACGACCAAGTCGAAGCGATGACGATGGGTCACCGCATCGCGGTGATGAAAGACGGATTCCTGATGCAGGTCGGTACGCCGCTGGAACTGTACGAGCGCCCGACGAACCTGTTCGTTGCCAGCTTCATCGGCACACCGCCCATGAACTTCTGGACCGCTACGCTCAGCGCTGACGGGACCGCGTTGAACGGCGCCAAATCGTCGCTCCCTGTGCCTCAAGTGTTGCGCGCCGCAACGGCCGGCAAGGGCGGGCGCAAGATCGTGGTCGGCGCGCGGCCAGAGAATGTGTTCGAAACCGAGGCGGGCGGTGGACGGGGCGAGTTGGCGACCATTTCGGGCGTGGTGGAAATCGTCGAACCGCTCGGCCATGAAGCGATTGTGTATCTGCGCATTGGCGACGACTTGATCGCCGCCAAGTTCTACCCGCATCGCGCACCAAAGCCCGGTGCGACGGTGGGGCTGTCGATCGAAATGGACAACCTTCATCTGTTCGATGCCGAAACCGAACAGCGGCTGACCGCTTGAATGCGGTCTCCTAGGAGAACTTCATCATGACCTGTTGTCGATGGCTCTCGCGTCTAACTGTTGCCGCCGCGCTGTTGCTGATGAGTGCGGCGAGCTTCGCGCAAACTGAAGTTACCGTTTGGCACGCTTACCGCGGCGAGGAGAAAGCGGCGTTTGAGAAGGTGGTCGCCAGCTACAACGCGGCCCAAGGCGGCAAGCTCAAGGTGGTCACGCTGGCGGTACCGTACGACGCGTTTGCCGACAAGATTTCGGCAGCGGTGCCGCGCGGCAAAGGTCCTGACATTTTCATCTACGCGCAAGATCGCTTGGGTGGTTGGGTCGAGGCGGGCAACACCGTCGAGCCGATCGACTTCTTTCTCGACAAGGGGACCAAGGACAAGTTCATCCCCACGACGATGGAAGCGATGATCTATCGCGGCAGCACCTACGGTCTGCCGCTGAACTACAAAGTCATCACCATGATCTACAACAAGAAGTTGGTGCCGCAGCCACCCAAGACCTCGGCCGAGTTGGTGACGATGGCGAAAAAGCTCACCAACGCCAAGGTGGGTCAATTCGGTTTGGCGTATTCGTATAGCGATTTTTACTATCACGCGATCTTGATGAACGGCTTCGGCGGGCGCGTGTTCGACCCGGGTCCCAAGCCGGTGATGAACCTGCCGGAAAACATCAAAGCGCTCGACTTGCTCATGAAGTGGAAGGAGCAGGACGCGATTCTGCCTGCCGAACCGTCGACGGCGTTGATCACCTCGCTGTTCAACGACGGCAAGGCCGCGATCGTGTTTTCCGGTCCGTGGTTTTTGGGCGAGATCGCCAAGAACGTCGACTACGGTTTGGCGACCCTGCCTACGTTGAATGAAGTGGGCGGCAAGCCGATGCGTCCATGGATGACGGTGGAAGGCGTCTACATTGCCGCGCCCAGCAAGAACAAGGAAGCGGCCTACGACTTCGTGAAGTTCGTCACCGATCCGGCGCAGGGCAAAGTGCTGGCGCTGGAAGGGCGTCAAACGCCAGCCGCCAAGGCGGCCTACGACGATCCCAAGGTTGCGGCCGATCCAATCCTGAAAGCGTTCCGTGCTCAGGTCGACGTCGCGATTCCCATGCCCAACGTGGTGGAGATGACGATGGTCTGGTCGCCCGCGACGACCGCGATGAACACCATCGTCAACAAAACGGCGGCACCGAAGGCGGCCATGGACGTCGCTCAAAAGGCGGTCGAAGCGTCGATTGCCGGACTGCGTAAAAAGCCGTGACCCACGCCGGCTGGACCATGCGCCGCTCGTTCTTGATTGGGTTGGCACTCGCGTGTGCACTCGCGGCGTTTGGTGCCGGGGTTGCCATGCGTGCCAGCGGAGCGGAGCGGACGCGCGATCTGTACCTGCGCGTCGCCATGGTTCGGTTGGCCTCGATCACAGAACTCGTCGAGCGAGCGGGAGGCACGGGCGATGCGGTTCGGCGCATCGTCGCCGAGAGTAAGAGCAAGACCTCGTTCGAAGCGTTGCGAGTGGTGGCGTTCGACGGGTTGTCCTTGGAAGCATCCACGGCAACGAGCGATACCGGTGAGCGGCTTGCGCCGCGGCGATTGGATAAAGACGAGAAGGCGCTTTACGACCAAGGTCAGCGGCTGCGCGCGGCGGTCGACACCAATCGCGAAGAAGGTGCGGCTCGCAAGAGCGAGATCGAAGTCACTGCGCGTGCCGGCGGCGGCTGGATTTTGGCGCTGCCGGTCGTGCAGTCGGGAGCTGTGACGGGTGTCGTCCAAGCCGAGTTAGCGCCGCTGCGCCCCGTCACAGGGACTACTTGGCCCCCCGGCCGGCTGTTGATGTTCGCGATTCCGTTGTTGTTGCTGCTCGTGCTTTCACCGTTCATTGGTGAGCGCCGCTGGGTGTTGGTAGTCGTTTCGGTGGTAGCGCTGATCGCGGCCGCGTGGTTTTGGCAGCGTCACGTCACGGTCATGATGACGGCCCGCGCCGAGCGCCAGTCCGAAGGTATCGCCATCGCCGCGAGCGACGCGCGTAGCGACGCCGAGAGATTGATCGCATCGATCGCGCTGCCGGCCGAACCAGCGCTCGACCCATCGCGCTGGGATCGCACCGAGTTTCGTCAGCCACGCGGTTTGATCAACAGTAGCGCTACCGTCGATGGCACGGTTCTGCGCCGTGAGGTCGATGCGCAAGTCACCACGCTCGGACGTCTAGGGACCTTGGGGACATCGGGCGCGCTGGTGTTGTTGGTGTTTGTCGGTTTGGGTGGTGCGGCGTCGGTGTGGAACACGCTGCGCCGTCATCGCGAGGCCTATTCCTTCGTGACGCCGGCCATGCTGGGGATGCTGCTCTTGGTGTTTTTCCCGTTCTTCTACGGCATCGCGCTGTCGTTTACCGACGCCAATCTCTACAACAGTGACAAGTCGATTGCCGACACCTGGATTGGACTGCGCAACTTCACCGACATTCTGTCCGACTATCACTTGGTGCGATCGACCGACGAAGGTTGGGTCTTCAACTACGACAACTTTTACTACACGCTGATCTTCTCGATCCTGTGGACAGTGTTTAACGTGGCGATCGGCGTGAGCGTCGGGCTGGCTCTCGCGCTGATGCTCAATACCAAAGGCTTGGCGATGCGGCCAGTCTACCGTGTGCTGCTAATCCTTCCTTGGGCCATGCCCAACTACATTACCGCCTTGATTTGGAAGGGAATGTTTCATCAGCAGTTCGGCGTGGTGAATCAGGTGATCCAAATTTTCGGCGGGACACCGTTGGCTTGGTTCGATCACCCGTGGAGCAGCTTTGCAGCGGTGCTCGCCACCAACGGCTGGCTGAGCTTTCCGTTCATGATGGTGGTGTCGTTGGGCGCGTTGCAGTCGATCTCGGCAGAACTGTACGAGGCAGCGCGTGTCGATGGCGCCGGCCGCTGGCAGCAGTTTCGTTCGATCACACTGCCATCGCTCAAGCCAGCACTGGTGCCCGCCGTGATCCTGTCGGTTATTTGGACCTTCAACATGTTCAACATCATTTACCTGGTGTCGCAGGGTCAGCCCTCGAGTTCGACCGAGATCCTCATTACACAGGCGTACAAGATCGCCTTCGAGAAATACCGCTACGGTTACGCGGCCGCCTACTCAACCGTGATTTTCCTGCTGCTCTTGGTCTACGGCACGATGCAAAACCGCTGGTCGCGCGGGACGGAGGCAGCATGAGCAGCAGCAAGCGCAGCGGTGACCCCTCTCACCTCGGGATGCACCTGGTGCTCATCGCTTTCACATTGCTCACGATCTACCCGATCCTCTGGGTCTTCGCGATCGCGTTTTCGGGCACGCAAAACTTGGCGATTGCCGACCTGCCCGAGAATCCGGGGGTGATCGACCGGCTGCGCGCGATCATGCCGTGGCCGAAGACGATCTCGCTCGAAAACTTCCATTCGGTGCTCACCGATCAGCCGTTCGCTACCTGGATTTTCAACAGCGCGGTCGTGGCGATTGCAACCACTATCTTGGGTGTGTTCCTGGCGTGCACCGCCGCCTACGCCTTTTCGCGTTTCAAGTTTCCAGGTCAACGTGCTGGCCTAATGTCGTTCTTGGTGTCGCAAATGTTCCCCGGCACGCTGATGTTGATCCCGCTCTACATCATCGTGGTCAAGTGGCTCGGCTTAGGTTCGACGCGGATCTCGCTGATCTTGGTCTACGCCACGACGGCGATCCCGTTTTGCGTCTGGATGATGAAGGGTTACTTCGACACCATTCCGAAAGAGCTGGAAGAGGCTGCCATCATGGATGGCGCCAGCACCTCGACGATCTTCTTTCGGATTATCTTGCCGTTGGCCAAACCGGCGGTGGCCGTCACGGCGCTGTTCTCGTTCATGACCGGCTGGAATGAGTTCATTTTGGCGGCCACGTTCATGGACAAAGAAGTGATGTACACCGCACCCGTCGGCCTGCGTTTCTTTGTCGGCGGCTTCTCGCAGCAATGGGGCTATTTCGCGGCCGGGTCGATCATCGTTTCGATTCCGGTCGTCGTGCTGTTCATGTTCTTGCAGAAGTTCTTGGTATCAGGCCTGACGGCTGGAGCCGTCAAAGGCTGAGATAAACGCAAAGGAGGAATTGCAATGCGTAGGAGACAGGTTTCGTGGTGGACGGCGCTCGCCGTGGGCGCACTGTTGGCCGCGCCGGCCTTCGCCCAGGAAGTGTCGTTCAGCGACCCGACGGGCGACGACAACGGCCCCGGTACGTACTCGTACCCGACCGATGCCGTGTACAAGGCCGGCTCGTTCGACATCACCAGCTTCAAGATGAAGGTCAAGGGCGACAAGGCCGACTTCGAAGTGGGGACCAACTCCACGATCGAAGATCCATGGGGCATGAAGACCGGCTTCTCGGTGCAGATGATCTTCATCTTCATCGACACCGATGGCAAGGCAGGCTCCGGCTCCACCACCGGTTTGCCGGGCTTGAACATCGCGTTTGCGCCGGATTCGGCCTGGGACAAGGTCGTAGTCTTGTCGCCGCAACAGGTCGGCCGCGTCAAGAACGAAGTGCAGACGAAGGCTGGCGCAATGGCCGGGGCCGTGGTCATTCCGCTGCGTACGCGTGGAGCCGGCCGTTCGATCACCGCGACGGTCAATCTCAAGGACCTCGGCGAGGGCGATCCGACCAAGTGGGGCTATCAGGTCGTGATGCAGTCCAACGAAGGGTTCCCGGACAAGGCCGACCTGTTGACCCGCAAGGTCAACGAGTATGAGGGGCAGCATCGCTTCGGTGGTGGAAACGACGCCGAGTGCGACCCGCATGCCATCGATGTGCTGGGTGACAATAAGGCCCAGTTGGCTTATGAGTGCGGTGCCGACGGATCGTCGGTGAAGATGGCAACACTCACCATGCAACACATGAACTGATTAGACCCGTGACGGGGAGGACGAGAATGAGTAGGAAGAGAGTAAGTCTGCTAGCGCTTGCAGCGTTGGCGACCTCGCTGATGTTCGGTGCGGCTTGGGCGGACGACGGCCCCAAGCTGACGATCGGCGGCACGACGTACACGAAGTGGTTGTGGGGCAATCAACGCACGGACGGTTCGGTCTACAACTTCACGACCGTGCCAGGTGAAGGGTACGGCGACAACGGCCAGGGCTCGGAAGTCGAACTCTTGCTGAATGCGCGACTGTCGCGCTTCGTCGAGGTGCAGGCTCGTCTGCACAGCCGCTTCAACCAAAATCAGTGGACCAACTTCGGCGGTTTCGGCGGCGAGGACAATGACGCGGGTGGCTGCCAGGGTGGTGACTGCGGCGAAAACGACCCGCGCTCGAATCAGTATGTGAAGCTCCGCGGCGTGCGCGTCACGATCACCCCGGGATACAAGTGGGTTGACACCGTAGCGATCGGCGCCAACGACTTCGGCATGTTCGATCCGTTCGTGATCGGCAAAATTCGTTACATCGATCGCGACAATGCTTCGGGACTGTTGTTCCAAGGTACGTTTGGCAGCAAGCAATTCGGCTACGACATCACTCGCATTTCGCTGCCGCGTTTGTGGGCTGGCCCGAGCTTCAATACCGGCGAGTACGCCGGTGCCGACGCCGCCTACGGTGCACAGTTCAGGTTCATGCCTAACAACAAGTTCGACATTGCGATCATCGGTCAGTACGTCAACGATATCGAAGTCGATTCACGCGACAACATCATTGACGATGGCCAAGACATCCGCAGCCGCTTCCGCAATCGCGTCATGGGCGCTCGGATTGGCGTGCACCCAGCGAGCTGGTTGGATCTGCGTGGTGCGTACTACGACTCCAACGCGCAGTCCAATCCACGATTCGCTCCATCGAATTTCTTCGGCATCTCGGGCTTCTCGCCGGTCCCGGCCGGTGAGCTGGACGATTCGTCGTGGAAGTTCAACGCCGATTTCAACGACCCCTTCGGCGTGGGCCTGAGCATCAACGCCGAGTACTTCGACATCGGCGCGCAGTATGTGTCGATGATGGCGGCTCGCCGTGAGTCGGACGTGCTCTTGACCGAAGGTCACGACGCAGCGTTCGCGTTCCCCGGCCCGTCGAATGCGGCATTTGGTGTGTTCTCGGGCAACCCCACCCGCATCGGTTATGGCGGTTGGAACGGCAACGCTCAGCAAGTGGCCACGATCAACGTCGACAACGAGTTCACCGATTTCGATGAGCCGCTGGCCGAGACTGTGATCGGCTGGAAGGGCTTCACCATTGCACCGGTGTGGCGCAAGGGCGATTTGGAAATTGGCGCCGAGTTCACCGACATTGGTTACAACACCAACTGGCAAGCGTTCGACGACCCGACGCGGCCGATTTTGTCGTCGATCTACCCGGTGAACGAGTTGGACACAGGCGTGGGCCACAACTTCCGTTCGGCGTACGCCCCGTTCCAAGACAAAGACACCCAGATCATGGTGCTGCACGCCAAGTACGTGCTGCCTGTGGCCAAGGGCATCGATGTGTGGGCCAAGGTCAAGTTCATCGATGAAACCGACAAGCGCATGAACGACTCCCGCTTCCTGCCGTACGTTGCTGGCGATTGTCCTCCAGCTTCGGACGAAGAAGGCTGCAACAACGATCGCCGCTTCTACTTTGGCGGTGGCCCGATTGAAGGAACTCCTTCGGGTCTCAGCACTGCCGATCTGTACGGTAACCCTGGCATAGTCGAAGTAGGTGATCGCATTGGTTATCAGTGGAAGCCGTTCGACAGCCTGTCGGATGACGACCGCGACCTGAGCTACAAGATGTATCAGGTGGGTGCGGGGTATCAGTTGACCGACGAACTGTACGGGTCGGTGCAATACGAGTATTTCGATGCCGACCTGCAGGACGGCAACACGGCGTTCCAGGCCTATCAACTGCACGAGATGGCCTCGGGTCAGCACAAGAAGAACAAGCTCTCGCTGCGTGCGCGCTACAACATCGGCGGTGCGGAGTTGGGCTTCGAGTATCAGTACAACGAAGGTGACTTCACTCCGGACTTCGGCGGCGGCTTCTTGCCGCAGCGCGCGGATGAGGACATCGCTGCGGACCACAACGTCAAGGTTGGGTCGCGGGGCTTCTCCGGTCGCTTCGGTGGCTGGAATAGTCTCGAGAAGCGCGACTTCGAGCAGCAGAGAATCAAAGCGTTCTTGAAGGTTCAGTTCTAAGCTGTCGTCTTACACGGGGCGTCCCGGCGCAGGGTCGCCGGGACGCCCCGTTTCATTAAGGAGCCACGTTATGTCCTGCCGACGCGCTACCGCATTGTTGCTGGCCCTTGTCGTTGGCGTTTTTTCCGCCGCTATTGCGCCGGCCGTGGCCGCCAAGGGGGAGACGCTGTTCACGCTTAGCGACGCAACGGGCGACGATCACGGCGACGGCGATTTGGTCTATCCGCTGCGTGATGACTTTCAGCCGGGCGAGCTGGATTTGGTCGAGTTGAAGGCGACACGCGTTTCGGGCGGGACCGAGTTCACGGCGCTGTTCGCGCGATCGGTTCGACCGACGGCGCGTCGCACGATCGACATTGGCGGGACATCGCTCGATTCGATTGCGCGCTACGGCTTCTACACGATGAACGTGGAGATATATATCGACACCGACCGCGAGTCGGAGTCGGGCAGCGTGACGTTGTTGCCGGGCCGCAAGGCTCAGGTGGATCCGGGGTTCGCTTGGGAGAAGGCGGTGTGCTTGGTGCCGCGCCCCAACGATGCGCGGTCGTCTTTGAAGCGCTTGCTGTCGAAGGACAATGCGCGGCGCACCGCGGGAACGGGGCGCGCCACGGCAGAACGCAAAGCGATGATTCGCGAGTGGGTCACCAGCGATGTCGACGAGCGCTTTTTCTTTCCGACCCGGGTCAAGGTGGCGGGGCCGAAGCTGAGCTTCTTCGTGCCCGATGCGTTCTTGGGCGGCGCCGCGCGACCGGAGTGGGCGTACACGGTGATCGTGACAGCCGCCGATGTCGAGCAACGCTTCGATGTCATGACTGCGTTGGGCGCCGGGCGCGAACCCGAACCATCGCTGATGGTGTTGCCAATTCGCGCCGGACGTTCGCGCGAATCATTGGGCGGCGCCCGCGAAGACGATCCGCTTCAATCCCCAATCGTCGACATGCTCGTCCCCACCGGCGCCTCGCAAGAAACGCTCCTCGGCAAAGACCGCCCCGACGGCACCATCCCCATCCTCCTCCCCGCCGTCATCCCCAAGTAGCCTGAGTTTCGGGGACAGAGTTACGGGGGCGGTATACCTAATAGGGCGGAGTTTCGGGGACGGTATACGGAATACA
>JANNUT010000171.1:0-1626 GCA_031395565.1 Acidobacteriota bacterium
GCGGTGCACGCGGCGTGACGGGGGCGCTCGTTCACGTGCCCTCGATCTCGTTGCCGTCGGCGTGCTCGTCGCGTTCGTCTTCGAATTCGGCGGCTAAAAGGGAAAACAGGGCCTCGCGCTCCGCCGCCGGGTCACATGCCTCGTCGTTGCCGACGGGCTTCAGGGGGCGCGCCAGTGCGGCCCCCGGGTGCGTCGAGCGATGCACCTCTTGCAGCTTGCGGATCGAGACCTGCGTGTAGATCTGCGTCGTCGTCAGCTCCGCATGCCCGAGAAGCGCCTGGATGTACCGGATGTCTGCCCCGCCTTCGAGCATCAGCGTCGCGGCCGTGTGGCGAAACAGGTGGCACGAGCCGGACTTGCCGAGCTCGGCCGCCTTCACGTAGTTGCGCACGAGCTGCGTCAGCCGATTGGCTGTGAAAGCCTCGCCCGTGCTCGTCAGAAACAGCGCCCCCTCGTCAGGCCCCACCAGAAGCTGCGGACGGGCCTCGTACAGGTACTTGTCGATCCAGGCCGCCGCCCGCTCGCCCACCGGGACCATGCGGTCTTTCTTGCCCTTGCCCTGCCGAATCAGGATGGTCCCGCGCTCGGTATCGAGGTCGAAGATGGCAAGGTTCATCAGCTCGCTGCGGCGCATGCCGGTGCTGTAGAAGGTCTCCAGCAGCGCCCGGTCTCGCACACCGAGCACCTCGCGCACGTCGGGCAAATTCATCACGGTTTCAGCCTCCGACAGCGTCAGCACGTGCCGCGGGAGGCGATGCTCGAGCTTCGGCAGCTCAAGCTCCGAGGCCGGGTTGTACAACAGCACGTTCTGCCGCGTCAGCCACTTGAAGTAGCCGCGCAGCGGCACCAGCCGCGAGTGCTGCGCACGAAACGTCAGCGCGCGCCCGTCCGCGCGCCGCATGTGAAACAGGTGCCGCTGGTAGCGCTCGAGGATCGGCTTGGTGACCTCCTGCGGGTGAAGCAGCGAGCGCTCCTCGCACCATGCGATGAAAAACGCGAGGTAGCTCTCGCGGTTCTCCACCGTGCGCGGCGAGAAGTTCTTCACCAGCAGCCACTCGAGATAGCGCGCCGCCCACGTGGCCATCGAGGCGCGGTCGCCATGGCCCGCGAGCTGCGTCAGCTTCGGCTTGGCGACCTTACTGCCACGCTTCGGCATGACCTTACTCCGCCGCGCTGGGTGCCGATGCCTGTGAGTACGGTTGCTTGGCTACGTACGATGGGCCGCTTTCGCGCGCTCCCGAGTCGTGCCCCTCAAAAGCGCCGACCGGTTGTTCTAACATTCTGAAAGCATTCGATAAAACCGGTCGGTTTGACCCCCGACCAGTCGCCGACCGGTCGGGCGAAATCGCCGCCCGGTTTGGCAATTGGGCCGACCGGTTTGCATCGTACTCATACCCCCCAGGCTCAAAAGGGTCGCGCGCGGTCGCCACCGCGCAGCACGAAAGCTCCAACAGGGTCCGCTGGGCGTGCCCCGCGCGATGCCGGACCACGTACTCCAAGGACACGAGCGCCTGCAGATGCATCTTCACCTGTGTCGCCCCCACGACCGCCTGCTCACGCACTTCGCGCTGCGTGAAGCGCACGTCCGAGCGGTCCACCCCCTCACGCTGGGCACGCGTTGTCACG
>JANNUT010000172.1:0-9215 GCA_031395565.1 Acidobacteriota bacterium
CGTTCGGTGATTTGCTCACCGAGCCACATCACGAAGGCTGTCCCGCACGTGAGTGTGATGATGGTGGTGAAATAGAACCCGAATCCGGGGTTGATCACGATCGGCTCGGAAGCGCTCAGCCGCTGCGCAAAGACGCAAATCCCGGTGGCTTGGACCGCCGCCAAGATGACGGTTCCATAGCGAGTCCACTGAATGATCTTTTTTCGCCCGGTCTCGCCTTCTTTTTGCAACCGCTCGAGGTAGGGCCAAATCACCACGAGCAACTGCAAGATGACCGACGAGCTGATGTAAGGAATGATCCCCAGCGCGAAGATTGTCAGGTTGCTGAAGTTGCCGCCGGTAAACATGTCGACCATACCGAACAGCGACTGGTTGCCTTGGGACATCGCGCTTCGCAGCGCGACGAGATTGATCCCAGGAATCGGGATGAAAGCACCGATACGGTAAACCGCCAGCAGCCCGAGTGTGAACAACACTCGATTGCGCAGGTCGGGAATCCGAAACATGTTTTGCAGCTTATCGATCATGAGCGCGGGACCTCGTCACTCGCCGAGCAGCGAAACTCGGCCACCGGCGGCTTCGATCTTCTTGCGCGCACCCTCGCTAATCAGGTGCAGCTTGACGATCAGCGCTGCGCCCACCTCGCCATGGCCGAGCAGCTTCACGCATTGGGATTTGGCACGCTTGAGCAGCCCGTGCTCCACTAGAAACTCGGGCGTGATTTCGGTTCCGGCCGCGAGACCCTTGAGTCTCGACAAGTTGAGCGACGTCACCTCGGTGCGGAAGATGTTGGTGAATCCGCGCTTGGGCATGCGCCGCACCAACGGCATCTGACCGCCTTCGAAGCCCCAGCGATGCGAGTATCCGGAGCGCGACTTCTGTCCGTTCTCACCGCGGCCGGCGGTCTTCCCGAGGCCAGAACCCGGACCTCGACCGACACGCTTACGCGATTGAGTCGATCCCGGTGCTGGTCCGATGTCGTGCAGCCTTGCCATTGTTCTCTCCGTCCTTTGTTGAGGGTCGAGCGAGCAGCCTTTTTACGAGCCCGCGCAGCGACCCTTAAGGGCTTACTTCTCGACGATCCGCACCAGATGAGGAATGGTGTTCACCATGCCGCGGATCGAATCGTTGTCAGGCTTCTCGACGACACGGTTCATGCGGCCGAGTCCCAGCGCCTTGAGCACGCGCTTGTGGGTAAACGGGCAGCAGATACCGCTTCGATACTGCTGGATCTTGATGGTCTTGGCGGCGCTCACACGTCACCTCCGGTAACCGCCGGGGCCTCTGCCAAGCGGGCGCGCGAAGCGACCTGGGCGGCACTCGGGTCGATTTGCTCGACCGTAACGCCGCGTAGTCGAGCGACGTCTCGAATGTCCTTCAACTGCAGCAGTCCGTCGAACGCGGCGCGCACGATGTTGTGCGGATTTTGGGTACCGATGCACTTGGTGAGCACATCTTGAACTCCGAGCGATTCGAGGATCGCGCGAACGACGCCACCCGCAATCACGCCAGTCCCAGGAGAAGCCGGGCGCAACAGCACCTTGGCCGCACCGTGAGTTCCGACCACCATGTGCGGAATCGTGGTGCCCTTGAGTGGCACCTTGATCATTTGCCGCTTGGCATGATCGACGCCCTTGGAAATGGCGCTCGGTACTTCCTTGGCCTTACCACTGCCGTAGCCGACACGGCCCTTGCCGTCGCCCACCACCACCAGCGCTGCGAAGGAGAAGTTCTTACCACCCTTCACCACCTTCGTGACGCGGTTGATGAAAACGACCTGATCGCGAAGGTCTGAACCCTCGCGGTCGCGATCGCGGTCTCGCCCTTGTCCTTGTCCCTGAGCCACGCTACCTCCTCAACTGCTCAGAACTGGAGACCGGCTTCACGCGCCGCGTCCGCCAATGCTTTGATTCGACCGTGATATCTGAATCCTCCGCGATCGAACACCGCGGCGGTGACGCCTTTGGCCAACAGCCGTGTTGCGATTGCCGCACCCACGACCTTTGCAGCGTCCAGATTTCCGCCCGTCGACAACTTCGCGCGGCACTCTGCATCGAGCGATGAAGCCGCAGCGAGCGTGTTTCCGCTGAGATCGTCGATGGCCTGCACGTACGTGTGATTGAGGCTCCGGAAAACAGACAAACGCGGGCGCTCAGTCGTACCCGACACGCGGCCGCGAATGCGGCGGCGAGTCTTAACGCGGGACTGTTTTCGGTCCAATCGGGTGAACATCGTCGTGATTCCTTATTTGCCGGCGGCCTTACCGGGCTTGATCAAGATGTGCTCGCCGCGGTAGCGGATCCCCTTGCCCTTGTAGTTGTCGGGCGGGCGCAGCTTGCGCAGATCGGCGCAGACCTGGCCGAGCAATTGCTTGTCGATGCCCGAGAGCACGAGGACTGTGTTTTTCTCTTCCACTCGAACGCTAATCCCTTGCGGCAAGTGAAACTCGACGGGATGGCTATAGCCTAGCGATAGCTTGATTCCGTTGCCGGCAGCCTCGGCTCGATAGCCGACGCCGACGATTTCGAGCACTCGCTCGTAACCCTTGGTAACGCCCTGCACCGCGTTGGCGAGCAGCGCGCGCGTCAAGCCATGCAAAGCACGTTGCGAGCCACTGTTGTCGCGACGGGAGAGCTTGGCAATACCATCCTCGAGCGCGACGACGATGCCGTGGGCGACGGGGACATGTAGCGTCCCTTTCGGCCCCTTCACGTCAGCTTGTGCGCCAGCGATGGTGAGCGTCACGCCCGTAGGCAGCGGCAATGGCTTGAGTCCGATACGCGACATCGTCGTCTCCTCACCACACCTGACAGATCAACTCGCCGCCGACGCCGAGTCGACGGGCAGAGCGACCTTCGAGAATGCCGCGAGAGGTTGAGAGGATCGCTATCCCCAACCCACCGAGCACCTCGGGGATCTCCCCCGACCCGACGTATACGCGCAGTCCCGGCTTGCTGACACGCTGCACGCCGTTGATCACGCGCTCGCCTTGCGAGCCGTACTTCAAACTCAGTTTGAGGACGCCCTGCAGGCCGTCGTCTTCATGAGCGAAGTCGTTGATAAAACCTTGTTCCTTCAAGATGCGGCTGATATCACGCTTCACGCGGGAGGAAGGCAACACGACGGTCTCGTGTCCTGCCGCGATGGCGTTGCGCACCCGCGTGAGCATGTCTGCAATCGGATCGGTCATCGACATCTTCGATCCACTCCTTTACCAGCTGGCCTTGCGCACGCCGGGGATTTGGCCCTCAAGAGCGAGGTTCCTAAAGCAGATGCGGCACAGCTCGAAACGGCGCATATACGCGCGAGGGCGGCCGCACCGGCGGCACCGATTTTTTGCTCGAACGGCGAACTTGAGCGTCTTGTGCGTCTTGGCCATCTTGGCGGTTGTCGCCATAGTTACCTCTCCTCGCGTCAGCGCGTGAACGGCATGCCGAGTTTGGTCAGCAGTTCCCGCGCCTCGGGATCGGTTTTGGCCGAGGTGACGATGGTGATGTTCATCCCGATCGCTTTGTTCACCTTGGCATAGTTGACTTCCGGAAATATCAGTTGGTCTTTGACGCCGAGCGTGTAATTGCCGCGACCGTCGAAGGCTCTCCCCGAGACGCCGCGGAAGTCTCGAACGCGCGGAAGTGCGAGGTTGAGCAAGCGATCGAGGAACTCCCACATGCGCGGACCGCGCAGCGTCACCGCGACGCCGATCGGCACTCCTTCACGCAGTTTGAAGTTCGCGATTGCCTTGCGCGCTTTGCGGACGGTGGGCTTCTGGCCCGTGATTTCCGTCAACTCCGCAACGGCTTCTTCGAGTAGCTTCGGCTCGCGGGATGCCTCACCGACGCCCATGTTGACGACGACTTTGTGCACGCGCGGTACCGCCATCACGTTGCCGTAGCCGAAGTGGGACATGAGCGCTGGCACGACCTCGTCGTGATAGTGCTTCCGAAGTCTTGGGATGTACGTCATCGTCTACCTCAGCTATCCAGCTCAGTGCCGGAACGGCGCGCCACGCGCACCTTCTTCTTGGAACCATCGGAACCGACAACGAACTTGTGGCCTATGCGCGTCGGCTTTCCGCTCTGCGGATCGACCGGCATCAGCTTGGCCGTAAAGATCGGGGCCTCGCGATGCTGAATTCCCGCCTGCTGTCCCTTCGCCGGATTGGCCTTGGTGTGGCGCTTGATGATATTGACGCCTTCCACGATAGCCTTGCTCTTGCCGGGGTCGACGAGCAGCACTTTCCCGCGCTTGCCCTTGTCCTTGCCGCTGATGACCTCCACGAGGTCGCCCTTACGGATGTGCATCTCTACCTCACAGCACTTCCGGAGCCAGGGAGAGAATCTTCCTGAACCCCTCGGAGTACTTGTCACTGTCGCGCAACTCGCGCGCCACCGGGCCGAACACGCGGGTACCGATCGGATTGCCGTCGTTGTTAATCAGGACTGCGGCGTTTTCGTCGAACGTGATGTAGGTGCCGTCCTTGCGACGCTGTTCATTGCGCACGCGGACGATCACGCACTTCACGACGGCGCCCTTCTTCACGTTGCTGTCGGTATTGGCGTCTTGAACCGAGGCTGTGACCACATCGCCCAAGTGAGCGTAGCTGCCGGCGTTGCCGCCGAGCAGGCCGATCAGACGCAGGCGCTTCGCGCCCGAGTTGTCGGCAACCGTCAGGATGGAACGCATCTGCAACATTGGTCTTAGCCCTCCGTCTTCGGAGCCGTCAGCCGGCCTTCAGCCCGCGTTACGACGCGAGCCACGCGCCAACGTTTGCGCGCGGAAAGTGGCCGGCACTCGACGACTTCGATCGTGTCGCCGAGATTGCAGATTTCCAGTTCGTCATGGGCCATGAACTTCTTGCTGCGTCGCACGAATCGCTTGTAGACCGGATGCGCAACCAGCCGCTCGACCCGAATGGTGACCGACTTGGAGCCGGGCTTGCTGACCACGAGGCCGATCTTGCGCTGACCTACGCTACGTCCCGCGGTCGATCCTAAAACGGCGCTCATTACTTGGCCCCCTTGGCAGCCTGCAGCACGCGCTGCTTGAGGATTGTTTCGACGCGAGCGATATCGCGACGGGTCTCGCGCAGCTTGTGCGGCTTTTCCAACTGGCCTGTGGCCTTTTGTAGCCGCAAGTTGAATAGCGAGCGGCGCAGTTCTTCCGCTTCTCGCATCAACTCGGCGTCGTTCATGTCGCGCACCTTTTGCGGTTTCAGCATCTTGATTCCCTTTCCGGCCCGATTACAGCCCGAGCTCGCGCCGGACGAACTTGGTTTGAATCGGCAACTTGCTGGCGGCAAGCCTCATCGCTGCAGTTGCCGTGGCCAGGTCGACCCCTTCCATCTCGAACAGGATCTTCCCGGGCTTGACCACGGCTACGAAGTGATCCGGAGCCGCTTTACCGGAGCCCATGCGGGTTTCTGCCGGCTTCTTGGTGACCGCCTTATCGGGAAATAGCCGAATCCAGACACGGCCACCGCGTTTGATCTCGCGGGTCATCGCGATACGTGCCGCCTCGATCTGGCGCGCGGTAATCCAGCCGCACTCCATGGCCTTCAGCCCGAAGTCGCCGAAGGTAATGGTCGCTCCCCGCGTCGCGATACCGCTCATACGACCGCGTGAAGGCTTGCGCCACTTTTGTTTTTTCGGTTGGAGCATCGTCAGTCCCTTCCGTTATCTCTGCCGGCCTTCGCGTGGGACGACCTCGGTTTGCTCGCCTTTGTAGATCCAGCACTTCACGCCGATGACTCCGTACGTGGTGCGGGCCTCGGCAAACCCGTAGTCGATATCCGAGCGCAGCGTGTGCAGCGGCAAGCGGCCGCTGAGATACCACTCCGAGCGAGCGATTTCGTGGCCGCCCAAACGCCCCGAGCAGCGCACCTTGATTCCCTTGGCGCCGAAACGCTGCGCCGATTCGACCGCTTTGCGCATGGCGCGCCGGAAGGCGATGCGGCGCTCCAGCTGAGCGGCAATGCCTTCGGCCACCAATTGCGCATCGAGCTCGGGCTTGTCGACCTCGAGGATGTTGATGAACACCTCTCGGCCTGTCCGCTTCTTGAGGTCTTCACGCAGCTTGTCGACCTCTGTTCCCTTGCGGCCGATGATGATTCCCGGCCGCGCCGTGAACAGATTGATCTTCAACTTCTGGTCCCCGGCGCGCTCGATCTCAACCGACGCAATGCCTGCGTGGTGAAGTTTCTTCTTCAACTCCGCACGAAGCTCGAGGTCTTCGTGCAAGAAGTCTGCGTAGCGGCGGCGCTCAAACCAGCGGCTCTTCCAAGTGCGGTTGAAGCCGAGGCGGAAGCCGTAAGGGTGGACTTTCTGGCCCATTCTTTCCTCGCTGCCTGCAGCCGGTTCGCGTCGAGCGCGTTCCGCACTGACAGGCCCATCGTTATCAGGCGCGGCGCGCGCCGCGTAAGTCCAACTGCACGGTGATATGGCTGGAACGGTGCAACACACGGAAGAACCGCCCCATCGTTCCGGCTCGGCCGCGCTTTTCCGTTGGCCCCTCGTCGACCCATGCTGCGGCGACGAACAGGCGGTCAACGTCGATTCGTTCTTCGCGGTTCTGGGCGTTCGCGATTGCCGAGCTGAGCAGCTTCTCGACATCTTTCGAGACCCGCTTGGTCGACGTCTTCAAGATTCCCAACGCTTCACCGACATCGCGGCCGCGGATTTGGTTCACGACCAAGCGCGCCTTTTGGGCGCTGGTCTTGGTGTAGCGGAGGGTCGCATGGGAAACCATCGTGTTTGCCTCTCAACTCAGACGGGCGTCTTGTCGATCGCTTCGTCCCAACAGGCGCTCTGCTGCATCGGCGGCAGGCGCGTATCTCAATCGCGTTACTTCGCTTTCTTGTCCTTGGATGCGCCGCTGTGGCCCTTGAAGGTCCGCGTCAACGCAAACTCGCCGAGCTTGTGTCCCACCATGTTCTCGGTGACGTAGACCGGAATGAACTTCCGGCCGTTGTGCACCGACAACGTGTGGCCGACCATCTCGGGGATGATCGTGGAGCGCCGCGACCAAGTCTTGATGACCTTGCGCTCGTTGCGCTTGTTCATTTCCTCCAGCTTCTTAGCTAAGTGGCCATCTACAAATGGACCCTTCCAGACAGAGCGCGCCATCGCTGTTCCCCGTTACCGTTACTTCTGGTTGCGGCGACGGACGATGAACTTGTCCGTGCGCTTGCTGTTGCGGGTCTTGTGGCCCTTGGTGGGAATGCCCCACGGCGTCACAGGATGACGGCCGCCGGAAGTCTTGCCCTCACCTCCACCATGCGGGTGGTCGACCGGATTCATCGCGACACCGCGAGACGTCGAGCGCCAACCGAGCCAACGAGTACGGCCCGCCTTGCCGAGGCTGACGATCCCGTGCTCGACGTTACCGACTTGCCCAATGGTGGCTCTGCATTCAGCGAGCACCGAACGAACTTCAGCCGATGGCAAACGGAGCGTGACGTATTCACCTTCCTTTGCCAAGATCTGGGCTGAAGCTCCGGCGCTGCGCACCATCTGGCCGCCCTTGCCGGGGCGCAGCTCGATGTTGTGCACCATGGTGCCGACCGGAACGATTTTGAGTGGCAAGCAATTGCCCACGAGGATATCGGCGCCCTCACCGCTGACGATCTCTTGGCCAACCTGCAACCCGAGCGGCGCCAAGATGTAGCGCTTCTCGCCATCGCGGTAAGTGACCAAGGCGATATTGGCCGAGCGATTCGGGTCGTACTCGATGGTCGAGACCTTGCCCGGAATGCCGTCCTTGTCGCG
Organism: Acidobacteriota bacterium; assembly: GCA_031395565.1. Lineage (GTDB taxonomy): Bacteria > Acidobacteriota > Polarisedimenticolia > J045 > J045 > JANNUT01. The sequence continues at coordinate 7,764 of JANNUT010000172.1, forward strand.
CTTGAAGTCGATGATGCGGTAGGCCTTCTTGTGACCACCACCGCGCGACCAGACCGTGACATGGCCGAGGTTGTTGCGGCCGCCCGTCTTGTACTTGGGCTCAACCAGCGGCTTGTAGGGACGGTCGGTCGTGATCTCGGGAGAGATCAAGACCTCCATCTGCCTACGGCCGGGGGATGTCGGTTTGAACTTCTTAATCGGCATTGGATCAGCCTTCCAAGTAGTCGATGGTCTTGCTGCCTGGCTTGAGCGTTACGTAGGCCTTCTTGCGATCGGGCTTGGCACCCGAGAACCGTCCGTAACGACGGGTCTTGCCCTTGACGTTGAGCGTGTGCACGTGCAACACGTCGACGCCGAACAGCTTCTCAATTGCTTCTGCGATTTGGATCTTGTTCGCGCGCGGATCGACGTCGAATACAAATGTCTCGCCGCTATGGGTCCAGCGTGCTGCTTCTTCGCGAATGCGCGTCGACTTTTCGGTCAGGCGCGGGCGTCGAACGATGTCGTACGGGTTGATCGCGCTCATCGGGCCAAGACCTCCCCGAGTTGCTCTGCTGCAGCTCGGCTGAGCACCACGTGATCGCAATTGAGGACGTGATAGGCGTGCACTTGGAGCGTGCGCAGCGCGTTGATTTGAGGATGATTGCGCGCCGCGCGATCGAAGTTGGGCTGCTCACCGTCGAACACCACCAACACCTTGCCGGCGAGGCCCAGATCCTGACGCACCAAACCCTGCAGTTGCTTGGTCTTGGGCTGTGCCAGTGCCAGTGCGTCGATGACTGTCAACTTGGATTCACGAAGCTTGGCAGAAAGCGCCGAGGCGAGTGCGCGACGACGGGCTTTCTTTGGGAAGTCGTACGAGTAGTCGCGCGGCACCGGGCCGAAGATGGTCCCGCCGTGGCGCCACAGCGGCGACCGCGTCGATCCAACGCGCGCACGCCCCGTACCCTTCTGCTTCCACGGCTTCTTTCCACCGCCGCTGACTTCGGAACGATTCTTAGCCTTGTGGGTTCCGGCGCGAGCGCAGGCTCGGAAATGTCTGACCGCCTCGAACATGAGGTGCCGCTTTTCGGGGTAGGCGAAGACGCCATCAGGCAAATCGACCTTGCCGACTTCTTGACGCTTGAGGTTGATGACAGACAGGTTTGCCATCACTCACTTCCTCTTCTTGGGGGGGCCGGTAGGCGGAGATTCGATGACCACGAGCGAACCGAGCGCGCCAGGGACACCGCCGCGCACCAACAGCAGGTTGCGTTCGGCATCGACCTTCACGACCGTAACGCCCTTCACGGTAATACGCGCCGAACCCATATGACCTGGGAGGCGAGTACCCGGGTAAACGCGCGACGGGTCGGACGACTGCCCCAACGAACCAGGGGCGCGATGGAACATCGATCCGTGCGCGGCACCACCGCCGTGATAGTGGTAGCGCTTGATCACACCCTGAAAGCC
>JANNUT010000173.1:0-20917 GCA_031395565.1 Acidobacteriota bacterium
TTGCGGCTGGTCAAGACAATCCCGGAACTGCGGCTGATCGTCACCGTCCTGCTCCGTTCGGTCGCCAGCATGAAGTACGTCGCGCTCTTGGCGACAATCCTCTTCTACGTCTACGCGGTCATCGGGGTGAAGCTGTTCGGAAGCGATGGCCACCCCATGCAACCCTGCTTCGCCAGCATCCACGAGGCGTGCGGGAACTTGTACGTGAACTCGACGCGCTACTCAACGCTCGCTCGCAACAGCTGGCTGCTTCGAACGCCGGATCCAACCCGGGCGCGGACCGTTCCGTCTAGAACCACCACCGCGATCATCTCGCATTGCCGCCGTTCCGCGTGCGATCGGGCCCTGCCGATACGTGTGAGGTTAACGACACCACGGCCACGCAATTTGACGTGCCCTCCAATCGGCCTGCACCGCGCTTCTTCTTGGTGGCGCTCGCGCCTTTGCCCAAGACGGCAGCTACGACGGGGAAGCGGGGCAGGTGACATCGCGCGATGCGGCGAGTGCGAGTGCTTGTCCGTAGCAACGGCAGCGCATTGAGGGAAAGCATCTCCAGCCGCGCGCCGAAGCGACACTGTCGTTCGAGCTGACTCACTCAGCAGGGGCCACTGTTCTGAACGTAAGTGAATCGACGTGGATCGAGTCGAGTTCCATCGACGCGTTCTGCTCATGGCGTTGAGTAAATTTACTCAGTGCCATGAGTAGAGCTAAGGCAAGCAGATCGCTCGCGCCCGGTTCCGGGTCACGAGGCTGATCGCTCTTCGCGCTCACACCTCTCCAGATGTTGGGCGCCCATTCGAGTTCGTGGTCAACTTGTGCGAGACGCTTAGCCCGCTCCGCAAGCACCTGGAAGCAATGCCAGTGCGCGCGGCGCATGAGGTCGAAGACCTACGGTGCCTAGCAACCCCCAGGCGCCGTGGCTGTAGACGATGACCGCCGGTGCACAAACGCTGTCTTACTTCAGTGCCGCATCACTCCGACAGTGCATCCATCGTCGGCCGGCGGGGCTGAGCATGGCGTGAGCACCAGCGCTCCAAATCGTCGCGTGTGATTCCTTTGCTGGAGCTCAATGGTCTCCAGTTCTTGCACGTTTCCCCTCGCAAGAAGTAACTCGCGCCCGCCGAAACTCGCGCTGCGAATTCCAACGCAGCCACGATCAGCACTCGCGGCAATCGCTTCGGATGGCGCTGCAGGTAGCCAAGCGTTACCCGCGTCAGCGGCCGCATCTGGCGGCTCGCCGGAGAGAAGTTGCAGCGATACTTGAGCACCAAGTGCTGCACTGCGAGGCGGTGTCGATGGCCGACGAAGTCCCGCAGCGTCGAAGGGCCTCGGTTGTACACAATGGCAGTTGGCGCATAAACGCCCTGCAACCCTTGCCGCAAGATCTCACCGTGAATCCAGTCTTCGTCCGCGCCGGCGACTTCGCCCGAGAGGTGATTGAACACGCGCCGGAACGCGACCAGCTCTCCCATCTTGGGCGAGCGCAGACAGAGCTGGTGATGCAACTCCCAAAACAACTCCGTGGCAAACCCCGGCCACCCTCCAATCGGTCCCACTGGAATAATCCGGCCGCCGACCATTCCCACCGAGCTCGCGTGCAAGGGCGAGCAGAGACTCTCGATGGCGTCTTCGTGAAGCAGGGTATCGGCGTTGGTGAGTGCGCAGCACTCGTGGCGAGCGTGTTGCAAAAAGAGGTTGACGGCGCTCGCTTTTCCGTTCTTCTTCGGCTCACGAATCAGTCTGACTTCAGGGTGGCTCTTGCCGACGTGCGCGACTCGTTCGTCGGTGCGGTCGGTCGAGTTGGAGGAGATCACGAGAATCTCGTCGATCCGCACGGTCGAGGTTCGTGAGGCCAGGATCGATTCCAGATTCGCGCCGATGCTCCGTTCTTCGTTGTACGCAAAGACGCCCACGGAAATGGGTAGTGGATCAGCAATGTGCTCGTTTCGGCTGGCCGGTTTCAAGATTGAGCATCATAACGCCGGCCCCTACGCGATTCGGGCTCACGGCGTCAAGTCTCGCGAAACCGCGAGCGCTATCTCCGAAGATAGTTCCCAGGAGCCGCTCTCGCGGCGATGGTAGGACCCTTACGGGCCAGGCAGACGTTGAAGCCGGCCGAAGGGGATTGCATGCGCGTCACTTCTATCGTCGCCCTCGTGCTCGCCGGGTTGTTATCTGCACCGGCGCTTGCCAGCCAACCCAAGACGCCGCTCACGCTCGAAGGGCAGGCGGCTGCCATCACCGACGGGCTGGGAGTGCGCGTCACCGCACAACTCCAGAGTCTCGAGCCGCTGCGCGAGGTCAACATCTCGATTACCGTCGACACCGGCGACGCGCTCGATCTGGGCGACATCTCGCCGCTCGCCGCTTCAGGCACGTCGACCGCCGATTCGGCAACTCAGCGAACGACGCACCACTTCAAGCTCGACATGTCGCGTACAGACGCGTTTTCATTTCGCGTGATGCCGCGCGGCGCCGGCAATCATCGCATCGAAGTCGTGGCGCTCGCGCCACGCGACAACGGCAACGTGTGGGGCGACATGTTCGCGTGGTTCTATCGCGTCACGGGGGACACGATTGCAGAGGGTTTCGACCTGCCCGCAGTCTTGCCAAGTGTCGGCAGCCGCTTCGAAGGGACACCACCGCAGGTACCGCTGCAACTCGTGACCGGACGCGCAACCGCGCCCGGGCCGCTCGCGCCGCTGCCGGCCTCGCAGTCCAGCCCCGGCGGCACGACCGACGGAACGCTCGTGGTCAACGGGTACTGGTACATGTACGACCAAAACGACGTGTTTATTCCGCAGATCGAACGCCTGGTCGAGTTGGTCAACACTGCGGGCACCGTGCTCGCGCAGGCCTACACCGACCTCGGCGGCTTCTACCAATTTCCCGGAATTTCAAACCCGCAAAACTTCTACGTCCGCCTGAGGACGCAGGTCAACTACAACCGCGCCGGCGGAAGCGACTTCTTGCAGATGCGAAACCAGTCGGGCAATGGCTACTTCGTGTCAACCGCGACGCAGTCGAACGTGCCTGACGGCACTTACAACATGGGCACGTGGTTTCTCAACAACGGCGATGGGAATGAGGGCGCCTATTGGGCCTTCAACGCAATGCAGGCAACGTGGCGCACCTTTCTCTTCATTCACGGCGATGGCAACAGCTACGCCGGTCCCATGCAAGCCGTTTGGTATCCGGGCTCGACAGAGATCACTTCCTACAGCCCCGGCGAGTACATCCACCTCAACGACGCCGCCCCGCGGTCGAAGGACACGGTGGCGCACGAGGCGGGTCACAACACCATGTACAACGCGTACGGAAACTACATGCCCCCCAACGACTGCGTCAGCCCGCACTACATCGAGAAGTTCGGCGGCACCAACTGCGGCTGGACCGAAGGCTGGGCTGACTTCACCGCGATGCTGGTGTGGGGCGATCCGTACTACACATTCGCCAACGGCAGTGTCACCGACATGGAGTCACCAACGCGCGGCACCTCCGGTTGGGACAACGGCACGACCTGCGAAGGGCGCGTCGCCGGCGCGCTGTGGGACATCATCGATGGCAACAACGAGACCACCAACGACTTCTACACCGACCCGGTAGCGCCCATTTGGGACACGTTGTTTTATGTCAACAACGACACCTTCTGCCCCTACTGGGACGCCACGCGCGGCTACGGCATCAAGCGCAGCCGCGACAATGCGCTCTACCAAAACACGATCGACTCCTGCAGCACATGCGTCGAGGATCCGTACGAGTCCGACAACAGCTGCGGGCAGTCGACGTTCGAAGGTGTACCGTCGACCTACACCTACAATCACTGTGGCAGCGAGGACTGGCAGTACGTCGACGTACAACTCGATTGGACCTACACCTGGGAAACCAGCGACCTGGGCTATAGCGGCGACACACAGCTCGCGATCTACGCCAGCAACTGCAGCACCGAGCTTGCCTACAACGATGACAAGGGATACGGCAACTGGCCGTACTCTTCGCGCGTCGACTGGCAAAGCGATCGCAACGGGCGTGTGTACGTCGCAGCGCGCGAATACCTAGCTCGGTATCGCCCGCACACGTCGTACGACATCTCGCTCTCTCGCTACTGTTCAAGTCCGGTTGCGGCCGACACGCTGCAACCGCCTGACGGCACGGTCAGTTGCAGCAACACCGTCGTGGCGAGTTGGAGCGGTTACACGCGAACGTACGACGTGGTGCTCGACGGGTCGTACGCGTGCATCGGGCTTGCGAGCAATAGCTGCACGTTCGCAGGGCTCGCTGACGGTGCGCACTCGTGGTACGTGGTCAGCCACAACGCGTGCGGCAGCATTTCGTACAGCCCGGTTTATTCGTTCGACGTGCAGGCCGGCACCGTGCCGGCAGACACTCCAGCGCTCGACGTAGGCGGCACGCTCCTTTCTTGGACGGCGTCGGCTTACACGACCACTGGATACGACGTGGCGCGTGGCGTACTTTCCACGCTGCTGGCCACCAACGGCGATTTCCAGGCGTCGACCGATGCATGCGTTGCCAACGACTACGGTTCCACGGTTCTCGACAACTTCGACGTCCCCGATGCGGGCGACGGATTTTTCTACGTGGTCCGCGCTGTTGGGTGCAACCAGATCAACGGCAGCTACGACGATCTGGCCCCAGAACAGACCGGCTCGCGCGATGCAGGTATCGACGCGGCTGGATACTGCCTGCCGTAGTCCGCACCGCGAAGTCATGTGAAGTGGAGAAGGCGGCGGCGCAGAGGGCGCCGCCGCTAGATCTGTCTCAGAACCGCGAGAGTAGCAGCCGCTCGTCGCCCGCGATCAGCGGGGCTCGCGGCGTAAGCCCTGTTGAATCGGAGAAGAACGGCGCAAACGACGGCTCGAGTTGATATCGATAAACCGCTCCGAGTGCCTGAACGCGCACGCCGTTTAAGGCATCGAAGCGAATCAACCAAGTGTCGACCGGTGTTCCGAGCTGCGGATGTGTGATGTGAATCCACTCCTGCTCACGCGGCGGGTTGAGCCGCCGCAGCGGAGGCCGCCAACCGCGTTCGGTCGAGTCCAGCGCCTGCTGCACGGCCAATCCGAGTTCGCGCTCGTCACGCGCCAAAGTGCGCGCCGTGCTGATCAGCACGCGATACGCCTCTAGGCGCGCTCGCGCCGACGAATGCGCGACCCATCCCCGCAGCCAAAGGTGTGCCCGCGCGACATCGACGGCAAGACGCCGCGCAGCATCACGGCTGGGTGGAGGGCTGACAAGTGCGCGGAGCTGCTCGGCATCGCGATCGCGCACCTGCACACCGTCGATTGTCGCCAGCCACGCTTCGTCATGCTCAAGCGCGAAACACGGCACGCTCGCGGCCAACATCACCCCTGCTACGAAGTGCCGAAGCAATTTAGTATTCATCGTCTTCCTTCCCCGCGGCGTAGCAGAACAAGCTAGCAGTGATGCCTGACGGCGTAACGAACTCCTTGTCGACGGTCACCTCCAAGCAGCGTCCCGCAAGCGTGGTACTGGTGGCGGTGATTGCCGACATGTGTTTGACCTCGACCCCAGCATCGATCCACGTGTAGCGCAGTGTGCCACTGCTGCTACATGCGCCCGCGACCGGATCACGCAGTCGCAGTTCGAGATCAAGACGGCTAATTTCTATCTTGCCCGACATGTCCTCGTACTGGTTGAGCACGCACTTGACCATCCGCGTGCCTGTCGGCAGCGGGGTTGTGAAGGGGATGTGAATGAAGTCCGCGCTCGCTGCCGTGAACGAAGGCGTCACGATGTTGTACGACCATGGGGCAAGATTGGCGCCTTCGAGCAGGCGGAGCTTCATGCGTCCCATTCCGTACAGCGCGCTGGTACCCACGCCCTGCGTTGTGCTCAACCCGGCCCACGGGCGGTGAACTCGATCCCCCATCGCGAGCATCACGGTGTGAAGGCGTCCCGGGCTGTTGGCCCACGTCTGACCCGACGCCAACAGCCAGTCCTTCACCAAGGCCGCGGAGCCGGCGACCACCGGTCCTGCCGCGCTAGTGCCGTTGAATGTCGCGTCGGCTGTTCCGTGCAGTCCAGTCGAGGATGTCGTTCCATCGAAGCGGTTGAGAGTCGAGATTGCGATGCCGGAGGCACAGCCGGTACACGTGGCGCCATTGCTCACGGCGTTGATTCCACCGTTTGCCGAGTAGTCAGGATCGAGGTAGCAGTTCAACTGCGTCGAGCCGAAGCCATTGAAGCAGTTAAATTCACCGCCGTGGAGCGAGTTGACCGCGAACGCTTTGGGAAGGTCGGCGGGAGAGCCGATGTTGCAGCTCGATTTGTGGGCGATGCAGGGTCCGCCAACGGCGCCACAGTCGGAATCGACGTCGCAAGTCGTGCCCCGGTCGTTGTTGCAGACCGCAGCGTTGAGGTCGCAAGCGCCACCGACAGCGGTGCAGTCCGAATCCTCGTTGCAGGGCGTACCGACATTGCCTGCACAGAACGGAACGTTGGGATTTCCAGCGGAGACAACGTTGAGCACTCCATCGTCGAAGGCGTTCTCGAGTTCGAGTTCGTGGGGATCGATCGCGCGCAGTGAGCAACTTGTGGCACTGGTTGTTGACCAGGTCCACGAGCTGTTGGTGATATCGATCAAGAGATCGCCAGCGTCAGCGAAAGCATCGGCGAACGCTGGTGCCGTGGTCGTGCCATCGTCGGTATCGTTGTCAGCCACCTGGCCGAAGAACACCAACGATGCTTCGGGTGCGATTCCTGTGTTCTGGTTCTCCCACGTGCCATCGTGCCCTAGTTCTACTGTCCAGTTCGGATCTCCTAAGGCGTAAGGATCACCCTGTCCCTGCCGGTAGTCCGCCAAAATCGTCGAGGCGACGAACGTCGCATGGCCTGCGTTGTCATCGGTGTCGCGCATGTCGGCGACCGCTTCGCAGTAGTTGCCATCGCGGTCGAGATCATCACAGCGATACAGCCCTGCCAGACGAGTAGCGCCGGAACAACCCGCGCCGTCGTACAGAAAGCAAGCCTCATTCTCGAGCAGGCCGGACTCGATCACCCCCACCGTAATGTCGCCGAAGCTGTGCCGCGCCGAGTTCGATTGCTCACCCAGATAGCCTGCGTCGTGAAACGGTTGAGCGTCTGCGAAACGCTCGGCCCGCACATCACTCAAGTACGGGTTGGCGGTTTCGAACCTTCCGCGCATCAGCCCGAGCTGAAAGATGTCGCGTCGTTCATACAGCGCTGCGACCGCGCGCGCGGGCAGCCGGAAGGCGATCCAACCATCCAACCGGCCGCTCCCGGTGATCGTGCCGCCCAACGACACGATCGATTGCTCGATTGGCCTGAGCAGTGTACGAATCGCTGCCGCGCGGTCGAGTTTGGCCTTTTCACGCTGTGCTGCAGAGGCCGCAAGATCGCGCGCACTCGCCGACTGCACATGAGCACGCAGCGGAATATCCCAGTGCGGAACGTTGCGGGCGGTCAGCACCAGTGGAACGAGTTGATCGGGCGCGAAGCCGTCGATTTGATTACGAAACTCGGAGTCGTATTCGGGTGCGTTGAACACTAGTAGCGGGTAGATCGGGCTTTGGTTTGCCGCGCTGGTCACTCGATAGCCGTAGTTCGTGCGCGACCCGTCGAGCGAACTAGCCCAAGCCTCCTCTTGCACGATCGTCGGTTCGTGAAAATACGACCACGGGCGCCCCGCGCGTTGCGCCGTTGGTTCGTCGAGGTCCCCATGCACCTGCGACCAAAGCACGTTCCCCTCACCATCCTCTTCGCGCGCGGACTCGAAAACGAGGCTCTGCCGTGCGGCGGGTGGCGAAACTTTAGCCGGTGGGCCCGGTTCAGCCGCGATCGCGGTCAGCCCCGCCAAGCACGATGTAATCAACGCAAGTCGCTGTTTCATGAGTCTTCTCCTTGTAGCGCTCAGCGCTGCATTACCAACACGCGAATGGAACTCTGCCCTTGATCGGCGCGTTGCAGCGCTTTGCCGACAACGGTGCCCGGCGCTGGATCGTGAGCTTTCATCGCAAACCCTGGATTCGGCGACGACACCAACAGATCACCAGGCTCGATGGTGTCGAAAGTAGCGTCGACCCTGCAGAGCACGACGCCCGACATGGCGATCGCAACTTGCCCTGTGGAAGTCGAGCTATCAGCAGTGCGACTGGAGCCAAGCGTCAGGCCAGGCTCGACGACAGCAATACCCACGACGCGCGGATCGTTGGCACGATCGGCGCGGCGCACCGCACTGCTCGCGTCACCATCGATCACAACCACGTCACCCGGCTCAATCACGCCACTGGCGTTTTCTAGCCCAGCGGAAGCGGTGGCTTGCGCGTGGAAGGCGCGTGCGCGAACGACATCGCTTTCGATCGAGGCAGCAGTAGCGGCGGCTTGTGGTTCTGACGGCCGCGCTGTCGCGGGCGCGGGTGTCTGCTTCGTGGTCGATACAATACGTGGCTGGCTGGCGCGAACCTCCTCGACCTCGCGGCCGATCGCCTGTGTCAGCGCAGTGAGGCCGATTTGCTCTGGTTCTGCTCCGAACGCGCTGCGATGCATCGCCACGTAACGCGCCGCTGCGGTGGACGCAGCTGCTTCGGGTGCGGCGCTCGAGTCAGCATCGAAGCTGCCGGTTGCCGGCAGTGGCGCTTCAGCGCGTCGCGGACGCACCGTGGGGAAGTCCTCGTAACCGGCGCGCAATGCGTACACGACGTAGTCGAAGACGGCATCGCTGGAACCGCCGTGCGCGCGCACCTCCAACTCGGTCGGGGAGATGGCTGACACGTACAGCTCCGACCAATCGCCGCGCGGCGTGAGATGTGCCGAGAGGCCGTAAGACGGATTGGCGACGAGTGCGAAGGCAGGACCCAGCGCAACACGGGCGACGCCGTTCTCGAGCCGAGCGCTGCCGCGCGTGAACACCGTTACTTCGTCCCCCTCCAGCGAGGTGAAGACCACTTCCAAATCCTCACGCGTCGGATGGTTTTGCACGAAGTTCTTGAGATTGGCGGTCAGATCGCCGAAGATATGCAGACTATCGGAAACCTCGAAACGATCCGAAGCGTCGTCCCACGAAATCCACTCGTCATCGACGCGACCGCCGTCGAAGAACCAGAGGTACTGGTTGCTGTCGGTACCACTGTGCTTCATGAACAGGTTGCCCGACAGCAGCACATCCTGGTCGACTTCGAGATCGTCGGCGATATAGACGTCACCGATCCCCGTAATTTGCTCGGTGTCGGCGCTTGTTCCAGCGGCACCGAAATGGTTGTAGGCGACATCGCCGCCATTGATGTTGCCGATGCGCAGTGGGCCGGCTGTTGCCAGCGCGTTGGAGAACTCAAACCGATCGGCTGAGTCGGACCAGCGTAGCGATTCGTTCGCGACCACACCGTCGTCGTAGAAGTAGATCGACTGATCGCCATCAGGGCCTTGATCCTTCATGCGAAGCGTGCCGCTGAGATAGAGCGAACCGTCGACCTCGACATCCGACTCGACGTAGAAGTCGCCCACGGCCGACATGTCTCCAGAATCGGGGCTGCCAGCCGCGCCGAATCGGTTGTAGGACGGCGGAAGGTTTGTCGTGTTGCCGACCATGATCGTCCCGCCGATCTGCACTCGGCGCGAGATCTCCAACGCAGTATCGGCCGTGTCGTAACTGACGCGGCACGCGGCATCGTCGACACCATCCGAGAAGTCGATCGACGCGAAGAACTGATCGCGCAGGCGCAACCGGCCGGAGACATCGAGTTGATCGCTCAGCGAGAAAGTGTCGAGCGCGTCGTCCCACGCCAACTGCTCGCCCTGGTCGCTGCCGTCCTCGCGGAAGTAGATTCGTTGTGAACTCTCGACACCACCGGAGTTGAGGCGCATGTCGGTCGACCGCAGCGACAGACCGCCGAGTGTCAATGCCGCGAGCTTGGATTGCGCGGTTGCGCTGGTATCGAGATACGAGCCCGCAGGTTGGCCGTTGAGGTTGGCCGAATTCAATGCGTAGGCTGCCGACAAGATCTGAACGCGCGGCGTGAGCGTCTCTGCGCCGATCGAGATTTGCAGCCAGACGTTGGTAAAGTCACGGAAGACCTGCCCCAGTGTCGTGTACGGGTCGCCTGGAAGTACTGCCGATCCGTCCGTCACGGTCCCACTGCCGAGCGCGACATCGAACAGACCGCCACTCACGCCAATGGCAGTCGCGCCGCTGTGGGTGTCGACCAAGATTTCGCTTCCAGCTGCGCTGCTATCGAAGAATCGGAACGTCATGTTGAGCGTGCCGGTCTGCGGATTTCCGGCCGCGTCGCGCAACACGCCCTGATAGTTGACTTGACCGGGAGGTGCCGCCGCGAACACGGTGAGCGCCGCAGCGAGTACCGTGAGGATCGTTCCGCCCCATTGTCGAGTTCTGCTAATGATCTTCATCGCCGCTCCTCATTCGCGCCGTGACGCTCATGGACATGGATGGTTGTTGACTCGTGATCCAAAAGACCCGCGACCGAGCGTCCCTTGCTCGCCCAGTCGGTTGTCGGCGGTCACCAAGTAAAAAAATCCCTGCGATGCGGCCGGCAGGGTTGGGTCGTCGACCGAGGTCGCACTCGAGCCTTGCTGCAGACAACTGCCGAAGTTCGTTGGGCTGAGACTCGCGAGCAAATCTCGATACAGGTTGTAGCTACCGACCGACGGTTCGGGTTGCCATTGCAGCGTGTCGCGATCGACGAATCGCAAGCCAAGCACTTCGCCCGGCGGGCGATATCGCAAGACGAAAGCCGACCCTACGCTCCAACTGGCACTTGTGAGTTGAGGCCGGACAATGTCGCCGAGTGCATCGAGCGTGATCTTGTGGCTCAACGACGCAGCGCTCGCACCATTGAGCGGCCGCCCCGCGCTGTTGAAATGAGCACTCTCCAGACGATGACTGGCACTCGACTGCGCCCACGACAGGGACGGGAGCAGACAGCAAACCAAGATGAGGCGTTGCATCGCGACCTCCTGGAGACCGAGGCGGGGCGACGCAATTGCCGACCGGACCTGGCTCTTGACGGCAAGGTCCGAGGCCGAGTTGAACTGTTACAACGCAGGCCAAAATAAAGTTCATGCGCGACGCGGGAAGGAACCGCGCCTCGCGAGCGTTACTTCGGCGTTAGGCATCCCAAGCGGCGCATCGCGGTTGCGCTCGCCAGCGAGCCACCCGCCTTCATCGATCGCTTGCACACCGATTTCCGCGCGCTGGCGCCACCAAGGCTTGCCGCGACACGCTCCCGGCCGGTAACCTGACCAAGCCATGCAGCCATTTTCCTCAGCATTGCGGCGTGTTTGTGTCCTCGCCCTCACGGTGGGATGGACCGGTGTACCCGCTCTGGCGCATTCCGAGCCGATGAAAATCGAGTCGATGTCGCCCGAGCGAGCCGCGATTCAACTGCTCGAGCCGCGCAGCGATCGTCCCTGGGTCGCGGGGTCGGCTCTGCGCCTGGCGTGGGATTGGACCGGCGGTCACACACAAGAGATTGAGGAGTGGGAAGCGTTTTTGTCGCTGGACGGTGGAGTGACATTCCCGCTGCGCATTACCCCTCATCTGGACGGTGAGCGGCGCACTGTGTTGTTCGAGGTGCCAGACCTGCCCGCGACTGACGCGCGACTTCTCATTCGCTTCGGCAACGAATGCGATGAGACCGCGGTCGAATTCCCGCAATCGTTTCGAATCCACCCATCCTCAACCGCTGGTTGGAAGTCCGTCACGACGCCATCGATGCCGGCTTCAGGTGAAGGCGAAGCGGCGCTCGATGGGAGCAAGCCGGTGGTGAGTTGGGTCGACGGTCCGCGGGACGGTTCGCGGCGTTGGCGGGTCGACAGCGATGTATCGCAGCAGCTTGGCGGACATGTTCCGCAGTTGATGGCGCAACCGATTCATCACGCGGCCTTGTGCCCGCCATCGCCGCGCCCCAACGCACTGGACAACGACGACCCTGGCATCGCACTGCAAGCCACGCCCGCGTGGTGGCAGAAAACGTCAATCATCAAGCCGCTCGCCCCGCTCACGCCATTGGCTCGGACATCGCGTCGTAACGAGTAGCGCCCACGCATCGACACGACTGGACGAACCGACATCGTAAGCACTCCTGCGTTGTCTTGTGGCACTTCTATTGGCGAACGAGGAATTCGATGCTCAAGCAGGTGGTGGCGTGCGCCGTTGCGCTGGCAGCCTCAGCCAGTGCACGCGCTCTAACGATTACGATTCAAACGGCAGACGGTCAGCCTGCTGCGTTTGCTCAGGTTCAAGTTGTCGGCAGAACAGGATGGTCGATTGCCGATAGCAATGGCACGCTGACGATCGAGCCAGACCCCAAGCTTCCATTTCAACTCCTGGTCACCGATTCAAGTGGCGTCCTGACGCAGCCGCTCGTGATTGAGAGTCTTCCGGCATCGGGCGCGCTTCAAGTAGTGCTCGGCGGAGCCACTCAACAAGAAATCGACGTGCTTGCCGCTGTTCCCGACGCGGTGCTGCCGCCGGCTGCGGCGCGTGTCGTGATTGGCCGCGGCGATCTGGACTCACGCAATCCTGGGCAACTCACCGACGTGCTGCAAACGATTCCCGGCACCGGCCGGCTCGGAGACGGAGTCTCCGCGGTGCCCTCGATCCGCGGTCTGGCGCGTTCGCGCACGCTGATCTTGCTCGATGGCGGTCGCGTGTCGGCCGAGCGGCGAGCCGGTCCGTCGGCATCGTTTCTTGACCCCGACACGTTGGCCGAAATCGAAGTGATTCGAGGGCCAGGCAGCGTGGCCTACGGGTCCGAAAGTTTCGGCGGCGTGATTCGCTTGCACACATCGCTCCCAACGCCGGGTGATCCGTCGTCGCTGCGTTACTCGGCGAGTGCCGGGTCCAACGGCGACACGCGCGCCTTGAACCTGGAGTGGACTGGATCGCTCGCCGGTGCAGGGGTCATGCTCGGCGCCAACACGCGCCGGTCGAATCTCTACGAGAGCCCGTTCAACGAGGTGTTCAACTCCGAATCGAAAACGCGCGGCGGCCGTGCGGCGTATGTGCGTCAAATTGGGCGCGGCAGTTTGAGCGTGTTGTGGCGGAGCGACTTTGGCGTCGACAACGGCAAGCCCGACGCCAATTCACTCAGCTCGCGAACGTACTACCCGCAGGAAGATTCGCATCGCTTGGCGGTCAACTATCGCCTGCCTGGGCGTGGCGACTGGACGCGCTTGTCCTGGAGTCTCAACTGGAACAGCTACGAGTTGATCACGGGGCGTGATCGGGTTGCTTCGGGGACGCGCGGACGTCGCGTCGATACAGGCGACGTCGATGCCAAGGACTTCGGTTTGCGCTTCGACGCGGAGCGGCGGCTCGGTTCGACGACACTCGTCACGGGCGCAGATATCTCTGGGCGCTACGGCCTGCATGCGACGAATCGCTTCCTCGAATACAACACGAAGGGCGGCGGAGTTCGCTCGGAGATCTTCGAGCTGGCCGTCGACGAGGCACGTCGCATCGACGCTGCGGTCTTCGCGCAGCTTGGCGGCGCAGCCGGCCCATTCGGTTGGAGCGCGGGTGCGCGGTTGGATTCAGTGAAAACAAAAAACTCCGGCGGGTTCTTCGGCGAACGCACCAACAGCGAAACGGTGCCGTCGGGATTCGTCTCAGGTGCGTGGCACATTGCTCCCAAACTCGATCTCACGGCGCAGGTCTCACGCGGCTTTCGCGAAGCGCTGCTTTCGGATCGCTTCTTTCGCGGAATCAGCGGCCGCGGATTCGTGGTCGGCAATCCCGAGCTTGATTCCGAAAGCAGCGTGCAGTACGACGTCGCACTTCGCTGGTACGACAAGCGCTGGCGCAGCGCTCTGTATTTCTTTCGCTACCGAATCGATGACATTATCGAGCGCTTCACCAACGGCAACGACTTCGCATTTCGCAATCGCGATCGCGCGACGTTGAACGGTGTGGAGTTCGAGGTTGGCGCGTCGCTGCCCGGCAACTTGGATCTGACGCTCGGCCTGAGCACACTTTCCGGTGAGATCGATGGGGATGAGTTCGTTACCACCACCACACCGATGGCCGACATTACGCCGCACACCGCGTTGGTCCAGGTGCGTCAACGGTTGGGTGAACGAGTCTCCTGGATGGTGCGCACCGCGTCGTACCGCAAGGACGATCGCTTCGGTGAAACCGAGCGCGCGATTCAAGGCTTTACCGTAGTCGACGCATCGCTCGCTGTGCAGCTGTCGGACGCGATCGAGATTCAATTGCTCGGCCGAAACCTAGGGGACAAGGCCTACTACGCCTCTCCCGACGACGCTTCTGACTTCGCACCTGGAATCGGTTTCGAATTGAGCTTGCGGGGCAAGTTCTAAGTCGATCGTGGCAACGTGGGGTTGATGCCTCACGTTGCCACGACGCCGGGCGTTTTCTTCGAAAGGGCGAGGTCGCAGACGGCTGGCTCTCAACAACAAAGCACCCTACCCATACACAAACTTCAGCGCCTTAGGCATGCGCGCACGCCAGTACTTCTCGTGGTGCTTCCCGCTCTTCACAAACCGCCACATCAAGTGATGCGCATTCCAGCCGCGCCCGTGCAGCATGTGAGCCAGCTTCTCGGCGTGCAGTGCCATGGTGCCGCCGCCTTCCTTGCCGCCACAGTCGATGTAGAGCCGCGACCCACCGCTGTAATGCGAGCTGGCCGCCAAGTGAAACATCCGCTCACCCGAAGCCCACAGCGAGGGCGACATTGCCAGCGCAGCACCAAACGTGTGCGGCCGCGTAAGGTAGGCGTACAGCGCATTCAAGCCGCCCAGCGACGAGCCGCCAATCGCGACATCGCGGGCTGCGGTCGAGGCACCGAAATCCGAGGCGATTCGCGGCAATAGTTTGGCTTCGACCCAATCGAGCAGCGGCTCGGTGAGCGATCCGGCGCGATGCCACGGCGACAACTCGCGCCCGCGCTGCATCCCGCCGTTGTCGACGGCGACAACAATCGGGGCGCGATCACCGCGCTTGGCGCGGGTCGAAACGGCGCGATGCACATGCCATCCGCCGGCGTACGAGCCCTCGTCATCGAAGATGTTCTGACCATCCCACATCACCAGCACCGGTCGCGGCTTGAGGTTCTCGCTGCTACCCGGCACGAACACGCGGCACACGCGATCGCCGACGTGCGGAATGTGCAGCGCGCCCAAGTGGTGGATGGTGCCCTTCGGTGTGGCGGGCCGTCGCTTACGTTTTGGCTTGTGCGGCATTGGCAGCAGTGTAGCGAGTGTGGAGCGCGCGGCACGTATCTTCGTAACACGCGCCGCGCCTCGACGAGCGCTGCTGTGACTTATCCTCGGCGAAAAATAAGAGTGTTCTTGACGGCAACACCTTTGGCGTTGGTTCCCGTTTGCAAAATCGTCAGGGTCTTGCCATCGGCGGAGACGGCAACCTTCGAATCCAACACAACCTTGCCGCCCTTCTTCCACCCGTTGGTGTAGTTGTTGTCGTCGATGCGCAACGGTGTTGCCGTGTCGGCGTCTGGGTTGCCCGACCACGGGACATCCTCGCCATCGAACTTCGACTCGTAGGAGGTATGCAGCGGCTTTCCATCGGCATCCACGCCGTCCGCGGTCAGCGTGATCCCGCCCGCCGTGGCCTCGAACGTTAGCGTTTGGCTCTTGGGCGCCTGACCAGCGGTGTAATGCGACGCGGCGATGTCGAGTGTCCACTTGCCCAACCAGTTGTTGGCAGCCAGCACCACGGAACTGGAAAGCAGCAGTGCGGTGCACGCGACGAGCGAACTCACGACCAGTTTCTTGCGCATGAGGGACCTCCTTGGGTTGCTGTGAGAACAGCGAAACGACTGAATCGTTCGCGAGCATAGGCCAGGGGGCTCACTGATACAAATGCACTTGTCAGTCCAGCGCCCGGCCGGTACAACCTTCCGCACACCACGAGGGGGCCGTCATGATCAAGCGCTGGGCCAGCCGCATTTCCTTGATGGCAATCGCGGGGCTAGCACTCGGCGCTGAGGAGAAGCCCGTAGTCTGCAACAAAGCCAAGCCGTACGTGGGAGCTGCTCTCTACGCCGGATCGGTTGATCTGCCTCCCGCGTCGTTGGTCATTGGTGACTCGTTCGACGCCGCGACCATTGCGCGGCTCGACGACGCACTGCATCGCGCGCAAGCCGCGACGAAGGCGCCGGTGATCAGTGTCGCGGTTGCATGCGCGCACGGCCGTTGGCAGTCGACGCGCGCGATCGACGGTACAGCCAACATGCAGCGGCTCTACTGGGCGAGCGCCGGCAAGTCGTTCACGGCCGTGGTGATCTTGCAACTCGTGCAGGAAGGGAAGCTCTCGCTCAACGATCCACTCTCTCGCTGGCTGCCGAAGTTTCCTAACGCGGCCGCGATCACCATCGATCAGTTGCTGCTGCACACCGCCGGCACGTTCAGCCATAACGAAGACCTGCGACTGCGTGCCGCACCGCGCTACCGCACGCCGGCCGAGAGCATTGCGGTCTCGGCCAAGCACGGTGCACTGTTTTGCCCAGGCGAACGCTGGCGCTACTCGAACACCGGTTACGTAATCCTTGGACAGATCATCGAAACGCTCGACCGCAAGCCCTATCACGAAGCGGTGCGTGCGCGAATCCTGGCACCGCTCGGCCTGAAGTCGCTGGAGTCACTCGCGCCGCAAGCGCAGCCCAACGACGTGGCATCGTTGACGCCGAGCGATGGATCGAGACCAGTGCATCAGCCGGCTTGGGGCTACGCTGCGGGCAACGTGGTGGGCTCGGCCGGTGAGATGTTGACCTATTGGCACGCGCTGCTCACCGGCAAGCTCCTCAACGCAGAGACAATGCCGCTGCTGTTTCAAACGCTCTACCCAATGTTCGACGCCGGTACTTACTACGGCCGCGGCGTAATGCTCTACGTGATTCCCGATGGGCCGCGCACCGTTAACTGGCTGGGTCACAGCGGAGGCACGCCCGGGGCCAAAGCGCTTGTCGCCTACGCACCCAGCGAACAAGCGTTCGTGGCGGTTGCGTTGACCGGTGACGGCTCTGCCGAGGCAACCGCGAACCTGCTGCTCAAGCAACTGCGCCCGACAGAGGTCAACGCTCCGTAGCCCTCTACGATTCGTGTGCTCGCGGCAGCTTCCACGGCGTACCACAGCGACATCGCTAACGGCGTGGCCCGATTCGTCCGAATGTTGTCTGGGCTCAGCCCGGCGAAGGAGTCTCCATGAGGCTACTCTTAGACCGTTCTACCTAGCAGATAGCTTCGGGGAGCCATTGTGAGCATTGCCGCCAAGCGCGTCCTGGTGTTGATTCCAAACGACGTTCACTTGCTCGATTTGTCCGGACCGGCACAGGTGTTTTACGAGACAACGAGTGCTGGTGGCGCCTACGAGTTGGTCTACTGCGCTCCCACGCGCGAGGTCACTAGCGCGCAAGGCCTGGTGTTCGGCAGCCTGCGCCCGCTTCCCGAACCGCTCGCCAGCGACATCGTGTTGGTGCCGGGTGTCGAGTCGCGAACGCTCGACACGATGCGCCACGTGCCAGTGGAATGGTTGCAGGCGGCAGCTGCCGCCAAGTCGCGCGTTGCGTCGGTCTGCAGCGGTGCTTTTCTATTGGCGCGCGCGGGGCTGCTCGCCGGTCGAGACTGCACCACGCACTTCAAACTCGTCAAGAGACTTCAAGCCGAAGTCCCGAGTGCGCGCGTGCACGACAATCGCTTGTACGTCGAAGACAGGCGTGACGACGCGCCCGTCATTACGAGCGCAGGCGTGGCCTCCGGAATCGACATGGCACTGGCCATGGTGGAGCACGATTTCGGTCCGCAGATGGTCGGTCGTGTGGCTCGCGAAATGGTGATTTATCTCCGGCGCGGCGGCGACAGCGGGCAGCGCAGCATCTATCTCGAGTACCGCACGCACATGCATCCAGGCGTGCATCGCGTGCAGGACTGGATCACGGCACATCCCGACTCGGATGCCACGCTCGAAGGCTTGTCCTCGATTGCGGTAATGAGCCCGCGCAATCTCACGCGCGTATTTCGTCGCGAGACGGGGATCAGTTTGAAGGACTTCCAGACGCGCATCCGACTCCAGGTTGCCAGCGACCTGATGCAACAAACAGACATCCCACTCGATCACGTTGCTGCACGTTGTGGGTTCAAGGACGCGCGTTCGCTGCGCCGTCTTTTTTCGCAAGCGGTGGGCGCTGCGCCCAGCGTTTGGCGCCGTCAGGCGCGTGGCTAGCCACAGAGTTCGCGAGGAGGTACCTATGACTTCGTTACATCACGGTCTTGCTGTTTGCGCGTTGCTTACAGGTGCTGTTGGGTTGGTGCACTCGGCCGCACTCACCGAGCCGCCGCACAAGAACTACACCAAGAACGTCGCGGTCGTCTTGTACGAAGGCGTTGAACTGCTCGATTTTGCGGGCCCGGGCGAGGTGTTCGCATCGGCCGCGAGCATCGGCGCCGACCAATCTGTCCGTGCATTCCGCGTCTACACCGTGGCTCAGAAGAAGGGGATGGTGCTTAGCCAAGGGTTCGTCAAAATCGAGCCGGAGTATTCCATCGACGACGCACCTGCTCCCGACATTCTCGTGATTCCAGGCGGTGGCACCGATGTGCTGCTCGCCGACCCCAAGTTCATGGCGTGGGTCAAGGCGCTCCCGCCTGACAAACTGCTGATGACGGTTTGTACCGGAGCGTTTGTGCCGGCGAGCCTGGGAATGCTCGACGGGCTCGAAGCCACGACGTTCTACAACGCGATCGAAGACCTGCAAACCCAAGCACCAAAAGCGACAGTCCATGCAGGGCGCCGCTTGGTTGACAACGGCCGCATCGTTACGACGGCAGGTGTTTCGGCCGGCATCGATGGCGCGCTACATATGGTTGCGCGTCTCTTGGGACGCTATGTCGCCGATCGCACGGCCGAACACATGGAGTATCACTGGACGCCGGAAGCGTACCTAGCCAAGACGTACACGCAGCTCAACCCGAGCCTGGACGATCTCGGCCGTGCTCGCCAGAGCATCGAGATATTGGAGAGCGAAGGAAATCGCGACGGTGCGCTCGCAGCCTGGAAAGCGATGACCGAGCGCAACCCTGGCGATGGGTATGCGTGGTATCGCGCCGGCCGCTTGCTGCACGATGCGAAGCAGTACGACGCGGCGATTGCGGCAGCCCAGCATACGGTCGATGCCCCCGATACCCCCGCGAGCTTGCGTGGTCGAGCGCTTTTCAACATCGCGTGTGCGCACGCGTTGAGCGGCAAGACCGATGCAGCGTTGACGACGCTGGAAAACGCGGTGACGTCGGGATTCAGAGTTCGTTACTACTTGGAGCACGAACCCGATCTCGAGTCGGTCCGTCAGTCGCCCCGATTCCAAAAGCTACTCAGTGCGCTTTAGGATCTGTTCGGTAGAAGACGCCAAAACGTCAGCGTACATGTGATGAGCGAGTTGAATAGCATGCTGTGTTCTGGTGCCGTGTGGGTGATGGCGCGAAGGAAAAGCCCTCGAAGCAATACAGGCCAATCTCAACCTCGACGATGTTCGAAAAATGTGTCCGGCGTGGAGCGCGCCCGGTAGCGACGAGGACTGGCAGTCCAACGTCAAGTCGCTAGCCGAGCGCGCTTGGCACGCCGTTCGCGGGCACGGATAACTCGTTCGACCTGCGATCTGCAGGCTCCACGGGTTTCTCGAACACGCTCCACCCTACGTCAAGGCACAAGTTCAGTCGTGATCGTGGCGCCGTTCATCTGCGGCACCACCGCAACGGCTTTGACCACTTGGCGTGTGTCGTTCACCACCCAAATCGTCAACTTGTCCGCTTCGTCCGTCGCCGATGTCACGTCGACACGCCAGGTGTCGAACGTGCCGGCTGTCACAGTGACAGACTCGCGTCCCGCGACCTTCAGCAGCCGCAGCTTTTCCTTCTGACTTTGCAAATCGAAATTGCGAAAGCTCGTGGAATACCCGTCGGCGAGCGGCAATGCGGCGAGCGAGTTTACGTAGCCCGCGCCGTCGGCGAAAACGGCGCCGCCGAGGTCGACAGCGATCGGGTTGGACTGTCCATTGATGGTCATCGTTCCGTTCGCCTTGTTGTCTTTGAAGCTGACATCCACGGTGACCGGTCCTTGTTTTACCGCGCGGCTGAGCACCACGAGCGTGCCTTTGGCAACCGTCGTCCGGTCTTGCACGTCACCCATTGGCGTCTTGACCGAGTCGGTGATGACCCAGTTGCCGCCTTCTTCCTTGATATCGCGCGCAATCGTCATGTCGATCGTCTGCCCTCCGTTCGCGATATTCGACTTGTAACTGGAGGTCCCAGACGTCAGGTCGATTGCCGGCTTCGGCACACCGACCGACGCGGCATCGATCTTCTTGGGCAGCACCACCGTGCTGACATCGACTGTAATCTCCGCGCGCCGCTGCGCGACCTCGGGCGTCATGCTTGCCTGAAAGCGTCCGCCCAGGTGCTTAGCCAGGAACTGTTCCGCGGTCGCGAACATCGCCATGTTGTTGACCGGCCGCGCGAAGCCGTGGCCCTCGTCCGGCGCCACGATGTACTCGACAGGAAATTTGCGATCGCGCAGCGCAATCACGATTTGATCCGACTCGGCCTTGTTGACGCGCGGGTCGTTGGCGCCCTGCACCACGAGCAGCGGCGTGACGATATTCTTCGCGGAGTTGAGCGGCGACTGCCGCTCGAGTTGCGCTTTGCCCTCCGGCGTCGAGGGATCGCCCATCCGCACGTGGAAGATCTTGCGGAGCGACTCCCAGTAAGGAGGGATGCTGTCGAGCAAGGTGATGAGGTTGGACGGACCGACGATCGAGACCGCGGCGGCGTAGACGTCGGGAGTAAACGCGACGCCGGCCAGTGTGGCGTAACCGCCGTACGATCCGCCCATGATGCCGACGCGCTTCGGGTCGGCGATCCCTTTGGCCAC
>JANNUT010000174.1:0-35621 GCA_031395565.1 Acidobacteriota bacterium
TTCAGTTCGACGAAGTACGAGCTCCAGCCGCCGGGTGTTTTCCCTTCGCGCTCCAGTTGAATTCCGACACCTCGCCCTTGAGGGTCGACCAAAAGTGCTGGAACTTGTGGCTCTTCTCCCGGACGCGTGGCGAACACGCGAACCGGTTCTCCTGTGGTGAATCGCCGGTTAGTACGAGGCAGAACCACCCGCTCGCCACCTATCGAGGCAACGTCGCTCCCAACAACGAGCTGGCCTGCAGCCTCGATGGGCACGGTCTGCTCTTCGCGATCGAAGGCCTTCACGCCAGTGGGGGCATTGATCGCAGAGCCGAGCATTTCAATCTTTCCTGGTGATACCTTGACTGGGTAACCGAACACTTGACTGACGCGGGGTGCTGCGAAATCGCGCTTGAGTTCTGCAGCGCCCAACTCGATGCGGCGGCGAAGTATCCACTTTTTCCCGTTCGCTTGAATCGCTCCGACTTCGACCGCCAACTGCGGTACGTAGCTGCCAAAGGGCTCATCGAGCGTTTGCAGCCGCAGGAGCACCAACCCGTTCCACACATACTTGCGCTGCGTACGGTCGAGGAGCAGCAGTTCGAGATCCAACTTCGCGCCGAACTCGACGTGGCCGAGCGCCATCAGCGCCATGTCGGTGGTATCGCGCGGCGCGAACTCGGTGGTTGCGTACTGCTTGGGCGTGTGCAGCGTGAAATCCAGGCCCACGTATTTCACCAAGACCTCGTTCCACGGACGGCTTTGCTTCGCGGCAGGCGGCTTCACGAACAGGGCGCCGCGACAGGCTGCTTGCGCGTGAAGAGCAGCCGTGGCTGCCGTCAGGTTGGCCGACTCGTTGGCGAATGCCTGACCTCCACCATAGTCAGCCAGGGCATCAAGCCCACGAGGCGCGATAGCTCCGGGACGTAGTTCGGTGCCGCGCAGATCGAGCGTGTGCAACACGGCCGAAGAACGGCCGAGGAGGCGGCCCATCCGGCTGAGTTCGAGTGTCCAGCCGGATGATGCGTGAGACCCGCTGGAAATGAAGACGATGTCTTTCTGTCCAGGCACCTGTTCCAGCGCTTGGATCATCAAGTGCATACGTTCCCACCACTGCTTTGCCGTTAGACCAACTGTGCGTTCCTGACTCTCGCTGCTGGTGCTATCGATCCTGACGAGCTGCGGATCGGTTGGCTCCGCGTCCGGAGCGAGTGCTTCGAGCTCCAGCTTCGCTAGATTCTCGAGCGCATCGGCACGATGCTTCGTGGGCTTCCCGTAGTAGCGAGGGCTGCCACGCACAACACCAAAGAAGATCTCGTCAATGCCTTCGCGAAAGTTGGTGCGCAAGTACTCACGGATCGACTCGAAGGCTCGACGCCACCGCTCATCGTTGGTGCCTGACTGCGGTACGGTTCCGGTGGCTTGACGGCTGGTTACAGAGAACTGGCTGCGAATGTAGAAGTGGTCGAACAACACAACCAAACTGGTTGGCGGGGCCTCGAGTGCGTCGACGCGTTCCTGTGCGGATTCGTCGAATGACGCCACGCCTGCAAGTTCCCATGAACTGATAACAGCTGGTTGACCATCGACCGTCACCTGCAATTCGCCGGCGTTGATGATTCGTGGCAGATCGCGACAACTCTTGCCGGGTTTCGGGGCCATGGTGAAGGGAGCGACCAACTCACGTACGTCCGCGCTATTCTGCAGACCGATGTCGTTTGCCTTCTTGTCGTCGCCGGCCGCCAGGAGCGTCCCGCACAGCGCGAGCCAAAGCACGGCGCAGCAACCGATCCCGCCCCTCAACTGCCCTCTATTGCCAAAGACTCGCTGTGACGTGGCCACGGATGATGCCCCCCAAGGACGTCGACCGTGGCGGAGCTTACACGCAGATCGGGGCTCGACGAATAGGAGGCATCACATGAACTCGTAGCCGGGCCGATGAGCATGCTCATAGTTCGCCCGACCAGAGGTTGCCAACGATTCCGAAACATCTGCATGTCGCATTCCCGGAGCAATCTCCATCGCATCTGTCGCGGGCGCATCTCACACCTCAGTAAGACAGGCAACGAGCGTTCCCAACAGCCGCCACGCTCCGTGGCGCCGAAGTCCGTGCTCGTTGCCCGCCAGTTGTTTTCGTCTGCACCGAGTCGCGAGTGCTACCGGCTCAAGGGCAGCTCGTCGTCGTCCTCTCCGTGCCCGCAGTGTCTTTACCCCATGTTCCGATTCCGCATCCGGCGACGCGTTCACGTATGAGGTACCAATTGCTGGTGCCGAGAGCCGGTGTCGTCGCGTCCGTGGTTTGCGTAGCCACAATATTTTGCGCAATGCACGTCTCGTCGCCGCCGCCTGGTCCGACAGGCAGCGCCGCCACCCTCCCGCGAAGCACGTCGTAGGTCGTTCCAGTGTAGGGCGGTGGAGCCCCCCAAGAGATCGTTGTCTTGTTTGCAGCGATGCGCTGATCGTGGACCTCGGTCGGCAGATGCACCCAAGTCAGCACCACGGCGGTCGGGTCGTAGCGGGTGGTGAAGCCGACGCAGTTCGTTCCCGGCTGTGTGACGTTGGAAAAGGTTCCAGTGTGCGAGGGGTAGGTCATGATCGAGTATTCGCTCAACTCTGGTGGAACGAAGCCGTTGGCGAGGCTCACGTTGAGCGTCCCCGCGAGTGTCGCAACACCCGCGCCCGTCAACTTGAGTTGGTCGTACTGCGTGCCCGGCGTGAGCCCGCCGACCTGCACGTTAAGAGCGCCAGCCGCGGATTGCGTGTAGGCCTGCAGGACATTCAGTGTGCCGATCGGCAAGCCGGGAGCGACTTGACCGGAACTCGTCATGCTCGCGGTGAGAGTTCCAACCCCCGTGAACATCCCGCCTTGGAAGTCTGCAGCGGTGGTGGTATCCATCTCTCCGCCGTTGAGCGTGGTCGAACCAGCGGTCTGAGTGAAACTAGCAGCGGCATTGGTGAAGATCATCCTGCCGGTCAGCACCTCGATCGCGCCTGCGTTTTTCATCTGGATGCTCATGTTCGTCTCACCGATTCCCGCGGATTTCTTGAATGTGCCTGAAGCAAGATTGTTGAAAGTCCCGCGCGTGCCGTTGACGAACGTATAGAGATGGTCGGACTGACAATCCCAGATCCCGGAGTTGTTGATCGCCGATCCGGCTTCAACACCCAACGCCCCGGTTCCGGTGTAGTTGGCAGTCGCGGTATTGCTCAACGTCCTGCCCACCCTGATCTCCTTGCCGATTCCGCCAATCGACATCCCGCCGTTCGCATTGGTAACGCCGGCGCCGGCCATCGCTCCGCCGGTCCAGGTGTACAGCCCCGTGGTCGTGAACGTCGCGGCGCCTTGCAGCGTGCCGCCCGAATGATTGAACGTCACCGCGGTGATCGGAGTGTTGACGTTCAGCGTCCCCGAGATCAGCGCGATCGTGCCCGCAAGGCTCGCGCCCGCATTGAGATCGTGACTGCCCACGGCGAACTGTACCGTGCCGCCCGAGCCGTTGAAGCTGCCGGTATGCGTCCCCGCAGCCTGGAGCACCATTGTCCCGGTCTGCGCCAGCACGCTGCCAGTGTTGTTGAACCCCGTGAGGGTACTGGCCACCGTCGTGTTGCCGGTCCCGGCCGACTTCTTGAACGTCCCCGGGTTGTTGAACGTCGCGGTGCCGCCGAACGGATTCGACAAGCCGTTGTTGTTTTGAGAATCCCACGTTCCCGAATTGTTCACGATCGCGCCGGAACCCATGCGCACACCTCCGCTCCCGCTCCAGGTGGTCGTGGCGGTCGTGTTGAACGTACGCGACGAGGTGAGGTCGTGATTGCCGCCACCACTGATGGTCAACGTGCCGTTGACTGTCGTCGTTCCGGTACCGGTCTGCGCGCCTCCGCCCCAGGTGAATGGGCCGTTGATCACGAGATTGCCGGCGCCGGCAATCGTTCCGCCGTTCTCTGTGAGCGCACCAAAGGTGCTGACGCTGCTCGCTCCGTCGATGGTCAAGGTGTTTGCCGACATGGAAAGCGTTTGCGTACCCGAGCTGCCGCCCAGCGTGAGCGAGGCGACTTGAGAACTCACGTTCAACGTGACGGTGTAAGTTCCCGCCAGCGTGATCACTGCGTCGTCGGTGGCTGCCGGCACACCATTGGGCGTCCACTTCGTGGCCTCGCCCCAGTTGCCGCTAGCAGTGCTGTTCCAACTCTTCGTCACCAGTGGCGCTTGTACAGGAGCTGAGAACCCCGATGTGTTGCCAGCCGGGTCGGTCGCCGTCGCTGTGATCGAGGCGCGCGACGCGATTCCTTGGGGGACGAGCAGGTGGAACTCGGCCTTGCCGTTGGAGTCCGTTTCCACGCGGGTCAAGAAGACGAGCTTGTCTCCCTCGCGAAGCGCGGTCCTCGTTTGAGTGTCTGATCCGCTTTGCGCTTCCAAGAGCGAAAGCTTCGCACTCGTCGAGAAGATCTCGACACGATATGCCGTCGATGGAAGTGATTGCAGTTTCCCTTCGAGCAGAGTTCCTTGGCTCGCCCCGTCAGGCCCGGTGCTTTGTGTGGCAGAGATGAGCATGGGGGCGCTCTGGTCGTTGTTAGCAGCGATGCGGGACCCGCGCCCAGAGAGCAGCGCATCGGCGGCAAGAGCTATCCCATCCAGGCCGTTGGCCACGATGCGGTTTCCAAGCACGGAGTTGGCGACCGCATCGATCCCGGACAGAAGCACGCCATGGCCACCATTGGCGATGATTTCGTTTCTCGATGCCGGCTCGGTGCCGCCCACGACGTTGTCGTGCGAATCCACGATCACCACGCCGCAACCGGAATTCAGCGGCGCTTCTCCCGCTTGGATCTCCCCGCCGATGAGGTTTCCCTCAATGCGGCTGTATCCGCCGCCGTCGAGACGAACAGCGTCTCCAGCGAAGCCTTGAATGACGAGTCCGCGGAGTGTCGTGTGCTCTGTGCGTATCAGAATCCCTGGGCCAGCTCCAACGGCGCTTCCATCCAACTGCACCATGTACTGCGCGTTGGTCCCGAGAGCGAGGGTGTTCGGAGCGGACTCCGGTTGCGAGAATCCGTCGATGAAAACGGCATCGAGGATTGCCGGCAGCGGAGACGTCAGTTGGACGATATGTGGACCTACACCCGGGATCGCAAACAGTATCTTGTCGGGCGCTGCTTCGTTCGCTGCATCGTTGGCATCGAGGATCGCCCAACGCAGCGAGCCAGGGCCATCGTTGTTTGCGTTGTCGACGATGAAAACGCGCGGCTCGGCTTTGCGGCTGCTTGTGCGTTCGGTGACGTCACTCTTGCCGACCGCAGGATAGAGCGCCAGAACCATCGTGAGCTTCGCGATCCGCGAGACATGGTGTTGGATGAATCGACGCGCCGTGTTGCTCTTTCTTCGTGCCATGGTGATCTCCCCTTTCCGGTTGCCAATCAACTTCTCGTGGCTTCCGTGTGCCGTTCCTGTGCCTAGCCCGATCGAGTGATCGTTGAGTCAGGTGAATCGATGAATGTCATCGCCTCGATCAGACTCTTCCTCGTCCGATCAGTACTAAAGCAATGCCGATGCCAAGAAATGACGTCGGTTCGACCGCAAAGAGGCTGCTGATGACAGGCTAGTGGCGTTTGTACGAAGAGATCACGGACAACTGTTCGCGGGGCTCCGGACAACCGTCCGGATTCCTGAGCGCTTGCCTTGTTGATCAGGCATCAGAGGGATCGCGACGTTGCTCGCCCGTGCTTGCCGCACACGCTGCCGCATCGGTGCAAGTCGCGACGCCACCGAGCCGCAGGCTGTGCAACGCCTGCTGAGGCCGGGTGATCGCGTCGATCCCGCAGAGCTTCTCGCACGACCTCAGCCACGCTGCCTCAATATCGCGGGCTGAGGGCTTCACACAGGTATGGCAGTCCCGGTGCGTGATTGACCGTGTCTCAAACGACTGTGCCGCCGAGTCGCACGGCCACGGACTGCAGCGTCGTGGCCAACTGCGCTCGACGATGGCCGGCTGCTGAGCCAGCTGGCGCGATGGCGGGGCAGACGTTGTCTCCGGCCAAACCTTCAGCGCTGATTCCTCCACCAGGCGTTCGTCTTGTTCGATACCACCGGGTGCTTGCAGCTTGTCGCTGGCGGGCGGCCCGGAAGACACGTCATCGCCGTGTGCACGGAAACAGATCTCGGCAAACTCGCTGAGTTCCTCGGCTGTGCCTTCGACTCAGAGCGATGACGCGAGAACAAAGGAGGTTGGCCACCGTGACTCTTGGTGAGCTGAGATGATGCGCCGTGTGCTCGCCATCGATGTGCCCGAGCGTCCGCGCGGCCAGGAGCCGACGAAGAACCCCGCGCAGTTACGTTGGCCTGCCACTACGTCTAGGCTTCTGCGGTGCGCTACTTGGTGGCGATCAGGAGTACCGTCCGGGTCGAAGTTCCAAGCACGGTCAGCTAGCACAGCCCGACTCGGCCACTCAAATACAAGCCACCCTGCGACGCCGCCTCGCAGGGTGAGCGCCGATACTCTGCTGGCATCACGGAAACCCGCCCAAATAGCCGACCCGCGCCTCGGACATCGGCGATACTTGGTACGCTTCGCGATGCAACGCGAGAGGTGCTCCTGCGCTACTACTCGCGGATGGGGTGCGGGTTTTATGATCGTTGGCATCGACTTGGGTACATCCAATAGCGCCATCTCGGTGTGGCGCGACGGGAAAGCGTTGTTGATCCCTAACAACCTCGGCCACGTACTGACGCCTTCTGCGGTGAGCGTCGAAGACGACGGCACGATCCTAGTTGGGTTGGCTGCGCGTGAGCGAATGGTGCGCCACCCGGCGGCAACAGCGACCTGTTTCAAGCGATACATGGGCACCCAGCACCAAGGCTTTCTCGGAGGTCGGATGTTTCGCCCTGAGGAGCTTTCGGCCTTGGTACTCAGAAGCTTGAAGGCCGACGCCGAGGCGTTTCTGGGTGAGCCGGTGATTGAAGCCGTCATTACCGTTCCCGCATATTTCAACGACATTCAGCGCAAGGCTACCCGCCGCGCCGGCGAACTCGCTGGCCTGAAAGTCCAGCGGCTGCTCAACGAGCCCACGGCAGCAGCTCTGGCGTACGGGATCCACCAGCTACA
Organism: Acidobacteriota bacterium; assembly: GCA_031395565.1. GTDB lineage: Bacteria > Acidobacteriota > Polarisedimenticolia > J045 > J045 > JANNUT01. The sequence continues at coordinate 7,079 of JANNUT010000174.1, forward strand.
AGACGACACTCGATTTCTCGTCTTTGATTTGGGCGGCGGAACCTTCGACGTATCGATCCTCGAAATCTTCAGTGGCGTCATCGAGGTGCGAGCGAGCACCGGTGATAGCCGGCTCGGGGGTGAAGACTTCAACGAGGTTCTGGTCGATGCGTTCTTCGACAAGTACGCACCCTCGATCGGCCTCACGAGAAAAGAAGACAGCTCGCTACTTTATCAACTGATGCGTGATCAGGCGGAGCGTGCTCGAAGAGAACTGTCTCGATCGCCAACAGCAACGATGTCGATCCCATGGGACGGCAAGTCCTGGGACTATGAAGTCACGCAGGATATGTTCGAAGAACTCTCGCAAGCACTCATCTCCAAACTGCGCGAACCTGTACTCAGAGCACTCCGCGATGGATCGATACGCTCTGGAGATATTCATTCGATAGTGCTCGCGGGCGGTGCGACGCGAATGCCAGTAGTACGCAAGGCGGTCGCGACGATGTTCGGTCGATTCCCATCAGCAGACTTAAACCCGGACGAGGTTGTCGCCCTGGGTGCCGCGATCCAGGCAGGACTCAAGAGTCGGGATGCGGCGCTCCGAGAGGTCGTCGTGACCGACGTGTGTCCGCATTCTCTGGGCATCGATATCGCCGAGAAGCTCGACGGGGGAATTGTTCGAGAGGGAGTCTTCTCGCCGATCATCGAGCGCAACACGATCATCCCGGCGAGCCGCTGCAATCAATACTCGAACATTACCGATGGCCAGTTCCGCATCCGGTTTGGGATCTATCAGGGGGAATCGCGCCTGGTCAAAGACAACGTGCGGCTAGGAGAACTCGAGGTCCCGATTCCACAGGGCCCAGCCGGTTCGGTCGTCATCGAGTGCCGGTTCAGTTACGACATCAACGGCTTACTGGAAGTCGATGTAACCGTGCCGAGCACAGGCGTGACACGGCAAGCTGTCGTCTTGAGCGACACAGAACCGATTGGCCCTGATGACTTGGCTCAGCGGCGAGCGGCACTAGCCAGGCTCAAGATCAACCCCAAGGACCAGGAGGAAAATTGCGTGGCGTGCGCGAGAGCAGAGCGCTGCTACGAGCAGTTCCTGGGCGAGAAGCGTGAACGCGTTCATCGATTGCTCCATGACTTCGAAAATGCGCTCGCTGGGCAGGACCCTCGCGAGATAGAGCGGGTTCGTGATGTCTTGCACAGGGGCCTGGATGAAATCGAAGGCGAGCGCTACTTGTGAGCAAGAAGTCGATTTGGGATCAACTCGGGATTGCCCCCACCCGCGATCAGCAGGCGATTCGCAACGCATACGCGAAGAAACTCAGGCAAGCCAATCCTGAGGATGACCCAGTCGCTTTCCAAGCGCTGCGAAGCGCGTATGAGACCGCGATTCGATGGCTCGCCATTCCTTCGGGTGAGCCGGGCCGCTCTCCCGCACGAATCGGACGCGATGCGCGGGCGGGGTGGGCGGCCGCAGCCAACGACCCGCGCCGGATGGCAGCATCACCGGCGTTCTCACCAGGCGAGGGCGAGGTTCGGGCGATGGCTTTCATTGCCGAACTGCGTCAGACACTCCGCATCAGCAGCTGTGTCACTCCCGCTCAAATCGAGGCGCTCGACGGCATCCTTCAAGACGTTGTGCACGGGCCGGTGGCTTTGCGTGTCGAGTTCGAAGCCAGCCTTGCGGATGTGATCCTCGCCCACGTGCCGGATACCGATGTCGTGACAAGGAAGGCGGCACATCAACTCGACTGGGCCTCGTACCACGGGAGGATCGGCGCGAATGACCGGCTTCTGACAGCAGCAGCACACTTTCAGGGGCTGATTCTGCTGGATCAGCTAAGGGCTGGTACTCATAGACTCTCGTCAGCGTATGAGGTGCTGGCAAAACCGCCGACTCGGTGGCGCCTCCGCGCACGAGTACTCATGACCGATCTCCAAGTACGAGTGCGCGAGCTGCTCACACTGTTGCGCGGGGAGTACCCGACGATCGAGGCGTATCTCGACACGCGTACGGTCTCCTGGTGGGATAACTACTACGGTCGTGCAAGGGTCAAGTTCAGGTGGGTTCTACTTACTCCACCGTTGGGGCTGATCTGCGGCTACGTGCTGACACTTCAGACGCGCGTTCTCGATGATCTGGCCCACCCGCTCCTGCGCGTCATCTTCCTAGGTACTCTCGCGGCGGTTACCATTTGGCAAGCGATTCGGTACACCGCCGAGTGGGCCCCGATTCTAGTGACGCAGGTACAGAGCCGGTTTGCCCGATCGATGATTCACATCGGATGGTTTCCTACCTCGCTGCTCCTTGTCTTGACCATGGGTGTATGTCAGAGCCAGGCACTCATTCGTAGCTTCTTGGTTTTATCAGCGGTGGGATGCGTGGGTTGGGCGATTGCGATGCGAGAAACCGCACATCAGCCGAGTTATTGGAGGAGACCTCTCGTCTACCTGGTCGTTGTCAGTAGTCCGCTTGTCGTTTGGCTGATGCTACTGGGCGAATCGATTCCTACCGACCTGCTGCTCACATTGTCCTGTGCGATCGTGGCGCAACTGCTGGGCTTCGCCTCGCTCTTTCAAGGGCACTGGTTGAAGATCCCGGCGGCCGCCCGCAGGTCACGACTCATTGCCCTATTGCTTTGTGCTGCTGCGGCGTTGGCATTTCTCCTCGCAAGTTCTGGGCACCGCGACCTCAACCAACTCACTGCCGCGGTTGTCGTCGTAACTGTTCTGCTCCACCGAGTCCCAGCCGTTTCACTTTCGGGGATGCAGTGGTTTGCGCTCATCAGTGTGATGGCCGCAGCGATCGGGCCTATCGCCTTCGCGTTTGATCGTTTCGAGCGGAAGCAACTTGAACTTACCGGCGGGGGCGTCTGGCTTGTTGGTGGAGTTGTGCTTGCGCTGGTCATGGTTTTCTCGTCAGAAACGGGGCATTCACAAGTGAGGCCGGGCACTGAGCCCGGTTGAACACCCCGAAGCGCATATCATCCGTCGGCGTCGTTCTGGCGCCTCATGCGCGGTGCGACTTACTCGTCTCGCCAGTGTCTGAGGAGGTTCGGGATGCCGTGATCTGAACCGCCTCCAAAGTTGCGCGGCCTCGGAGCACCCATTCCGAGCTATGCGCTGAGTTCCGGCGGCAAGACGCAAACCGCTGCGGTTCCACCGCCGGCACGAGGCTCGAGCAGCAGCCGTCCACCATGTGCTTCGAGAATTTCTCGACTCAGCGCAAGCCCTAACCCACTGCCGCCGGGCTTGCGCGTGTAAAACGGTTGAATCGCGAGTTGTCGTGTTTCTTCGTCCATGCCGCAGCCACGATCGAGCACGCTCACCAACGTCGAACCCGCGGGTTCCGTTTCGACGCGAACGAAAATCTCACCGGGAGCGCTGCCCGACTCGCTCGCGTTCTTCAACAGGTTGATGAGTGCTTGTTCGAGCTGCGCTGAATCAAAGTGACCAGGCAAGCTCGGCAACGAACGATCGAGCTGAAACGGCATCAGGCTACGTAGCCCATCGATAAATGGCGCCCACTCGACCGCGCGCACCACAGGTGCGGGAAGGCGGGCGAAGCGCGCGTAGCCGTCGAGGAACTCTGCCAACGTTTGCACGCGTTGCCCTACGCGCTCGAGCAGCTCCTGGACCTTCTCTGCCGACTCCGGGCGGCTGGACACGACCCTGGCCGAGTGCAGGAGTGATGACACAGGTGCGAGCGAGTTATTGAGTTCGTGTGTCATCAGCCGAATCACTTTCTTCCAGACCTGAATCTCCTGACGAAGCACATCGGCGGTAATTCTCTCGACAATCACCAGCGTCTGCGGCTGATCACCAAGGTGCACGACCCGGCGCGCCACCTTGATGGTCTCCTCGGGATGTTCTTCGTCGACCGCGGGCAAGCGCACCACGCCGTCGGTGCCGGAGAGCAACGCAGCGCGCAGGCGCGGCGCAAGGTTGTGAGCAAACTCCTGCAGTTGTCGCCCTTCCAGCCGCGCTCCACCACCGAACAAACCCCACGCCGCCCGATTGGCGTAGGTGACTCGTCCATCGGGTGTCAACAGCAGTACGCCCATCGGCGCACTTTGCAAAATAGTGTCGAGCAAGAGCTCGCGCTGATGGACTCGATGCTTGCCCGAACGCAACGCATCGCCCAATCGATTGAACAGCGCGGCAAGTTCGTGGACGTCATCGCGGGTGTTGGTGGTCACGCGGATGCTGTAGTCGTTTTCCTCGTAGCTGCGAATGCCATCGGCAAGCGCGGCAAGGCGTCGATCGACGGGCCGGCGTGCGTAGACGACCGCGCCCCACACCAACAACAGACCGGTCAATGCCGAAAGGCCGCTTGCCGCCTGGAGTGAGATTGGGATCGACAGCAGCGCTGCCATCAGGCCGATCGTGGCCAAGAGTGCCGCACCGGCCCAGAGCGTGACGCGACGCGTGGTATGTCGTCCGAGAAACTTCATACGGCCGCCATTGTAGGCGGCTTCACTCGCGAAGACGCCGTTCGATTCCTACGCCGAGCTTTTCCATCCGGCGATAGAACGCTTGCCGGCTCAATCCCAGTTCCTCGGCGGCGCGGCTGACATTTCCGGAGTGCCGCGCCAGGAGCAAGCGCATCTGTGTGCGCTCGCCGGCTGAATCGTCCTCCACCGATGCGCTGCCCGTCCGGTGTGTTGCCTCGTCCTCGCTGGCCAAGTCCAGGTCATGGGGCGTGAGTTCAGCGCTGTCGGCAACGACCATGGCCCGTTGCAGTCGGTTGAGCAGCTCACGCACGTTGCCCGGCCAGTCGTGCTCGAAGAGCGCACGTTCGGCGGCAATCGAAAGGGTGTGCGAGGCTGGCAACACGCTGCGTGCGATCGGCAGAATGTCATCGCGGCGTTGATTGAGTGGCGGGATACGCAGCTCGAGCACGTTGAGCCTGAAAAACAGGTCCTCGCGAAAGCGTCCCGTCGCAATCTCCGCGGCGAGGTCGGCGTTGGTGGCTGCGATCAAGCGCGCGTCGGCGGTGCGGGTTTGGGTGCTGCCGAGCCGCTCGAAGCTCCCGGTCTGTAGCACGCGCAACAGCTTGACCTGGCCGGCCAGCGGCAGATTGCCGATTTCATCAAGGAAGATCGTGCCTTGATGTGCCGCCTCGAAGCGTCCGATGCGGGTGCGGACAACACCCGTGAACGCCCCAGGCTCCGCGCCAAACAACTCGCTTTCCAACAGGTCGATCGGAATACCGCCGAGGTTCACCTTGAGGAAAGGGCGATCGTGTCGTCGCGAGTTGGCGACCACAATCTCTGCGAACTTCTCCTTGCCGCACCCATGTGGGCCGGTAATCAACACTGGCACATCGGTTCTCGCCGCTTGCACGGCGAGCAGCGCGAGTCGATGCATCGCGTCGCTCTCGTAGACAAGGCCGCACAGATCGCTGCTGCGTGATAACTCGCTGCGGCTCTGATGCCGCTCGGCACGCAGTCGTGTGTTTTCCAGTTGCAGTTCACGCATGGTGAGCAACGTCCGCAACGTGCCCAGCAGCTTAGCGTCGTCCCATGGTTTGGCGAAGTAGTCGGCGGCCCCTTCTTTTACCAACTGCACCGCGGTTTCGAGCGACGTCCAGGCTGTCATCAGCAGCACCGGCAACTCGGGATCGGCCTTTCGCAGGCGGCGGAAAAGCTCGATTCCCTGCGCTCCAGACGTAGCATGCGGCGCGAAGTTCATATCCTGGATTGCCACACCCACGTCACCGCGCGATACGCGTTGCTGCGCCTCGCTCGGCGTACGCGCCACCTCGAAGGGAACGCCTTCGATCTCGAGCAACACCGACAGCGCGTCGGCGACGCTGGGTGTGTCCTCGATGATCAGTACCGGTAACCTCATCGCGATCACTCTATACCGACCGCGTTGCAATGACGGGGGGCACCGCAGCGCCACGCCTCGCCGGGAAGTACGTGGCGGTGAGGCCGATCAACCAAATGCCAACAACCGCAAACACCAGCTCGCCAAAACCGATCTTCGAGCCGCCGGTCAGGTTCATCAGCAGCATGTTGAGCCCATAGGCCAACGCGATACCGATCGTGACACCGAGCACCGTAACGAGTGAGGTCTCCGTCAGAAAGTACGCGAGGATGTCGCGTCGCCGGGCGCCGAGTGCTCGGCGCGTGCCGATCTGGCGCGTGCGCTCGGCGACCGAGAAGCTGGTGAGTCCCGCGATTCCGAGCGCGGTCACGAACACGAGCAGCATGATCAAGATCGACATCAGCCACACCGCAATGATCTGAAGTCCGTGGTACTGCGCTTTCTCCTCCAGGATCGTGGTGACCTTGACGTTGCGTCCTTTGTTGGACGCTTCCAGTGTCTTGGCGAGGGTCGCCGCTAACTCGTTCGTGCGGCCGGGCGCAGCGCGGATGAGCCACAGCGAGATTTCCGGATTGGACGACCGGCCCATATAGAACACGACGCGCTCATTGATCTCGGGCCAGGCATAGGGATTGAAGAAGGCATCGATGACGCCCACGACGCGGTAGGTATCGCCGGTCTCGTCTTCGAACATCTTGCCAAGCGGGACGTCGACCCCGAACGCGTCCTGCGCCAAACGCCTAGAGATCACGATGTCTTGATTGAGCGGCTCGAGTACCCGGCCACTTTCATTGGTGGGGCGATTGGCACTCACCAAGCGGTCGACCCGCTCGATGTCTTGCACGACCTCCTCGCGGCTGAACCACTTCCCCGCAATCAATCGGCTTCCGAGTACCTTCAGCGTGTTCTCATCGGCAGGATAAATTTGGGTGCGAAGGTCACCGCTTTTGGCGCCCAGGACGCGAAGCGTTTGGCTGCTACCTCCGCCCTGCCAAGGAAGAAATCGTGTGTTGGTGGCGGCCTCGACCCCTGCCACGCTCTCGATCACCCGCTGGTCGTCTCTCGCTACCTGCTTGACATACTCCTGCTCCGCGAACGCCGGATCGAATGGCCGGCTGATAACACGCAGCAGCTGCGCATCATCAAAGCCCGACGGTTGCGCCATGTCGGCGCGTGCCTTGACGATCATGACGCCGCAGTTGAGCCCGATCGCCAAGGTGAGCGCGATCTCGGCCACGATGACACCGAAACGCACCTTGCTGTGCTTCATGGCGCGCAGAATTGGACCGATATCCATCGCTCACCTCTTGAGTGTGGCTGCTGCCGGTTGGGAACTGACGCGCCACGCTGGGTAGACACCTGCCAACAATCCGGCTATCAATGCGAAGCAGACGGCCAGGCTGAGCACCGTCAGGTCGAGCTGGAACATTCCGCTGCGTGCAATCTGATGGCTGACCCAGGCATTGATTGCAGCCAAGCCGCCGATCGAGGTCACGATTCCAAGCAGACCACCAATCAAGGCAACGGTTTCGCACTCGACAATGTGCTGCGTAAAAATCCGCACTCGGCTCGCACCGAGCGCGCGACGAATGCCAACCTCCGGCAGGCACGCTAGAAACTTGCCAAGCAACAGGCCGATCAGGTTGAGCGAACACACCGCCAGAAACAGCAAACCGACAACCTGCATCGCGGTGGCCTGTGGCGGCACGACCCGCCATTCGACCATCAACTCCGCCATTGACGAGAGCTTGTTGTTGAGCGGGCGCGGGTAGCGGCCGGCCTTCTTTTGCTCCATCACGTAGGCGTCAAGGTACGCACGGTATTGGTCTCGCGACTCCTCCGTGGGCAACTCGACCCAGTACTGAAAGAACATGAACTCAGCCATGAGATTGTTTTCGAAACCGGGCGCAGCGGGTGGACCCCAGCCATCGCCGTTGCCGGTCGAACCGATTTCCATCGGAATCAGAAGACTCATCGGGATGAATGCGGCGTCAGGCAATTCGAGTGCGTCGCCCAGAAAATCGTAGTACTTGACGGTCGGTGCCCATGGCTGCAGCACACCGACGACTCGAAACTCCCGGTCTTGCATGCGAAAGCTGCGGCCGACGCTGTTTCCACCACCGAACAACCGATCGTTGAGCGGCGCGCTAAGTACCGCTACCTGTTGCGCCGTTTGGTCGAACTCCTTTTCCCACGGGCTCCCGAACGCAAACGGCAAGCGGAACATCTCGAAGAAATCACGATGACAAACACGCACGCGCTCGCTGAACGGACGATCCGATGGTCCGCCTGCCGGGTAGATCGTCATGCCGGTTTCGAAGGCGCCGGTTTGATGCGTAGGGATGGTCGAGTTGCGCAGTCCGGTGACGTCGCGCCACGCCAGTTGTGGTGGGAGTGGGTTGGGGCCGCTCCCTGGGTAGGCCGTACCCGGCCCCCAGTTATCGAGACGCACATAGAACAGGTTTTGGCTTTGACCCGGAAGCTGGTCTTTAGCGAGAGCGTGTTTGAGTGCGGTGAGTACCGTGGCCGAGCCAACCCCGGCTGCGATTGCGAGCACGATCAACAGCGAGAGCCATGGTGTACGAAGGATGCTGCGAAGGGCGAGCCGGATGTCATGTGCGAGCATCGTCGCCTCAGACCGCGCCAGCCAAAGGCTGAGCGGTGGTGCCAAGATCGATCAATCGGCCGTCGACCATGTGCACCGAGCGCAACGCTCGGCTCGCCGCCTCGGGGCTGTGCGTCACCATCACGATGGTGGTGCCGCGACGATTGATCGTCTCCAGCAGGTCGAGAATTTCACTGGCCATCATCGTGTCGAGGTTGCCGGTCGGTTCGTCGGCCAGAATCAGTGATGGCTCGCCGGCAATCGCACGCGCGATTGCCACGCGTTGTTGCTGTCCGCCCGAAAGCTGCGACGGCAGGTGGCGCGTGCGCGAACTGAGCCCTACGGTGCTCAACGCTTTTTCGATTCGCTGCTTTCTGTCTGCGGCGCTGTAGCCCGCATATCGCAAGGGGACGTCGACGTTGTCGGCCACCGAGAGGTCGGGGATTAGATTGAACGACTGAAACACGAAGCCGATCTTGCGATTGCGGATCCGCGAGGTTTGGTTGTCACCCAACTGGCTGACATTCTCGCCGCCCAACCAGTACTCACCCGATTCGAACCCGTCGAGCAATCCTGCGACGTTGAGAAACGTGGTCTTGCCCGAGCCGGAGCGCCCCATCAGTGCGACGAACTCACCGGCTTTGACCTCGAGCGAGAAGTCATGCAGTGCATGTGTTTCGATTGTCTCCGTGCGGTAGATCTTGTGGATGTGCTTCATTACGATCACGAGCGATCTCCTTCACGACGCCGTCACCAGCGTCGTGCTCGGCAGCAGTCAATCAGTCAGCAGCACGCGCTGCGCGTCACGAAGTTCGGATGTATCGGAAATCAGGATCTGTTCGCCCGGCGCCAGCCCGGAGACAACTTCAACCGCGGTCAAGCTGAGGGCACCCAGCCGAACGGCGCGCGGTGTAGCTTCACTGCCGGACACCACGTAAACCAGGTGCCCGTTGCCCGCGTCGACAAACGGCCCGCGCGGGACCTGCAGCACATCCTCGCGCGATTCGAACACCAGCCGTACGGTGACCCGTTGGTTCTGGCGCAACCCATTGGGCGGTGCGCCATCGAAGACGACGGTGCCGGTAACCTGGCTGTCGCGAACCTCTGGGGAAATGGCGGTGACCTTCCCGCGAAATGGCTTTCCTTCGTAGTCGATTGTCACCGCCGTCCCGAGTGACGCGTCGGCTGCGTCGCTTTCGGACAGCTTGATCTCGACCTCGTATTGATCGAGGTTCACGACCGTCAACAACGCTTGATTCGCTGCCACGGCGTCGCGATCCTGCACCGCGACGTTCGCGATGCTGCCGTCGCACGGCGCATAGATCGACAGTTGATCGGCCTGGCGTTGCAGCTCACCAACCACCGACTGCTGTCGCTGCACCTGTTCCGCCCTGTCCTTCAACTCGAACGCGGTCGAGTCGGCTTCGAGTGCTACCGCCTCTTTGGCGTTGTTCCATTCCATGGCGGCGATTCGCTCGTCGTCCTTGGCCTTCTCGTGATCGGTCGCGCCCAAGAGCCCTTGTGCAAACAGCTCATCGGCTCGCGTGCGGGCGCGCGATGCCGCCTGCTGCTTGAGGTCGAGCAGTTCGATTTGCTGCTCGCGTTCGCGTGACGCTTGGCGGAGCGCAATCTTCTGCCGCTCGAAGCTCGACTGCACCGAGCGCAGGGTCGCAAGCTCTTGGGCCAGGCGGCTGCGCAGCTCCGGACTGTCGATCTGCGCCAGCAGTTGTCCCTTGGTAACCGACGCACCGGCGCGCGTGTGCAGCGTGACGATCCCGTTGGTGGGGTTGAACAATGTGGGGTGCAGCGCGGCGACCACTTTTCCTTGAGCCACCGCGTCGCGCACGAACGGACCGCGCGTGACCGCGCCGATTCGCACCCGTGCCGCTGGCAGCGTTCGATCGGCTTGCATCCACCGTTTGATCGACGGTGCGGCGATCACGCCCGCAACCACGAGCACCAACAGTGCGCCAAGCCACCAACGCCACTTGACCGCGAGCCCGCGGCGCGCGGCGACCGGTTGGTCCATGGATGAGGTGTTCTCGATCACAGCGGCTTCCTTTCCGGGGCTTGCGGCAAGTCCAGTCGACTTGGTGGAACAGCAAGCGCTGTGCCATCGAGATTGGCCGGCATATCCCCCAAAACGGTCCAAACCACGGTGATTGCGACCGTTGAGCCGGTCAGCGCAGGACGTTTGTTCGCGGCGCCGCGGACAGTTGTCCGCGGCAGCTTGTTCATGGTGGAGTCATCACAGGGATCTGCGCTTGCGCCTGGTCCGAACCCTCTCTACCGAGACGCGGGTACGTGGGCCCTCGAGAGGGTTCTCATCCATGCTTGGCAGCATGAACATTCCAGTACAGCCACAGCAAGAACGGGCGCAACAGCTTGACCGAAGAGTAGTAACGGTCGATCGAGCGCGGGGTCCTCGCGACGTTGGGGGTTCAGCGCAGGGGGTACGTCAGCTTCAATCGCCAGCTTCGGCCCGGCAATTCGAGGCGGTCCATGACCTTGTCCGAGGAGGCCGGTGTGTCGCAGCCGCTGTCGGTGATGTTGTCGACAATCAGTGCTAACGATGCGTGACGGAGCGCGGACGGCAGCTCGATGGTCCCTCGCAATCGCGCACAGGCGGAAAGCTGACGACCCAGCGCTGCGTACTGTCCACCGACGTAGGTCAGTTCGGTTCCGGTTCGCAGCTTCCCGTTATCCCAACTTGCGATCCAAGCCGCTTTCCCGAGCCAGTGCGGCGAACTACTGAGCTGTGCGTCATCCGTCTTCTGCCATGCCAGGCTAGCTCGAATCGAATCACGTGCGTCGAGTTGATGGCGCCACTCGAATTCGAAGCCATGGGCCCGAATTCCGACTGTGTTGACGAACTTGCCCGTCAGGCCATCGACCTCGATCAGGTCCTCGAGCGCATAGCGATACGCGGAAAGATTGATGAGCCCGCGAGCGGAATACTGCCTGTCGTAAGTCACCTCGTAGGCGTCGATCTGTTCCGGCTTTAGCTCGAGACCAAGGCCTGACACCGTGGTGATTCGCTCGTAGGGGTTTGGCGCGCGGAAGGAACGGCCAGCCAACAACTTGAGCGTGGTGGAATCGTCCAGCGCAAAGATGAACCCGAGCCGTGGGCTCACGATGCTGCCGAGACTCACATGCTGGTCGTAACGAAATCCGACATCGAGCGACCAACGCTTCGTCGCTTGCGCGGTGACCTCGGCCGAGGCGGCGTAGTAGACCTCTGGGAGGTTAGCGTCGATCGGTCTGGACCCATCGCGAAGGGTCTCGACATAAAGCAACTTCACCGCATCGATGTACTCAACACTTGCCGCGAACTGTATGCGATCGAAACGTGCTGTCAGAACCGATTCCAAACCCCAGCGACGGCCGTCGTTCAAGTCTGTCGCGTCCTCGGAGCTCGGCCGATACGGATAGAATCCGTCGAAACGATAGCGCTCCCCGAACATTCGTGAGTCTATGACCACGCGGTCGCCGATACCTCGCTTCCAACCGAGGTTCGCAAAGCTGAACTGGTCCGCGTTGCGCGCGTGTCGCGGACCAAAAGTAGTGCCATATGTCGCCGCCGGATCCTCTTTGATGTGCTTGGAATGACCGGCCTCGAATCGGAAATCGCCTCGCTCCGCCTTCAGAAAGAGATCGACGCTGCGGCTGTCATCGGCATCCCGCGACCATCCGTCGTTGGTCGCTCGGTGATCGAACTCGGGGAAGTAAATGTCGCGGCCGCCCCGCGACATCCAAGACCCGGAAACCAACAGCGAGCCACGCTCCCGTACCGCTCGTCCATAGGAAACGCGAGCCGACCCGAAGCTGGCCGCTCCGGCCTCCACTGCGAGTTCCAATCCGGGTAGATCCGATGCGTCACGCGTGATGATGTTGATCGTGGCGAAGAACGCGTTTGATCCATACAGCGAAGAGCTGGGGCCACGGATAATCTCGATACGTTTGATCAGTTCAAGATCAAGAAACCCCTCCTCGCCCACGTAGGCCTGGGAGTAGAACGGGTCGTTGACGCGCGCGCCATCGATCAACATCAACACACGAGTATTCCAATCGCCAGGGCGGCTGAAGCCGCGCACTCCGACGAATGAGTAGCTGTAGTCGTAGGTCGTATAGAAGCCGCGGGCTCCGTTCAACACCTCTGCAAGAGTTCGATAGCCGAGTGCGCGAATTTCCTCTTGCGTCACGATCGTGACAGCGCTTGGTGCCGTGGAAGCCGACTGTGCAAGTCGTGACGCGCCCTGGACGACCTCGACCTGCATCAATTCTTCGAGGCTCATATCGTCGAGTTGAGCTGGATCCGTAGCGAGCGCGGTGGAAACCGCCAGCAGCATCCCGACCAGGCTCAGGGGCATGGCTCGCACGTACAGACCCACCTCTTGTCCTCCAATTGGCTTTTCGGCCATTCGGGGCCACGAGTTGAGTCTGAAGCTGAACTCGGTTGAGAGTTGACTGCGCGGAACGTGATCTGCACCGATTTGAAACAGCAGTTGACGGAGTAATGACAGGGCGCTCAGCGATCGCGCTGATTTACGCGCCTTACCCCAAGAGAAACGTGGTACGCAGTGTTTTTTATCTAGCGAACCGGTTGTGTTCCCAGCGCGCCGCTGCGCACGATGCGCCGGGCTTGCCTGTAAGGCGCAGAGTCGCCGCTCACCTCATGGTCGAGGCTTGGCCCGCTGCGCCCACAAGAACTTCAACATGTCAGGCACACGCGACGCCCAAGAGATCTCGTCATGGGCACCGTCCTCCTGCTCGACGAAGTGAAGATCGTCCCCCTCGTGCCAGCCCTTCTTCGCCAACGCGTCGTGCAACCGGCGAGCTGCGAGGACGAGATCAACGGGCTCGAGCGCACCGACATCCACCCAGAATCGCACCGGCAGCTTGCGAGGCAAGGCGAGCACTCGCTTGATGAGCACGTCGTTATCCCACATCGCAGAGGGCGACAGAATCGACGCCTGGCCAAACACTTGGGGGTACTCGAGCGCGAGATAGAGTGAGACGAGGCCACCGTGAGAAGCGCCTCCAATGGCGGTGCTCGCAGCATCGGTGCGGGTACGGTAGGTCTTGTCGATGAAGTGCTTGAGTTCTTTCAGCAGGAAGCGGCCGTAGAGGTTCGCTTTGCCACCACCCTTCACTAACAGGCCGTCGTCGCGTTTGAACGCCACGAACGTGGGTGTGTACTCGTCGCGCCGTGCGTCGGTGTTCGACACCGCGACGACGATGAACGGCGGAAGCGTGCCGTCGCCGATGAGAGCTTCCGACGTTTCATCCACCTGCCACTCCATGCCCGCGCTGGTCGCATCGAACACGTTCTGGCCGTCATGCAGATACAGCACCGGGTAGCGTCGCGACGTCTCGGTGGCGTAGCCGGGCGGTAGATAAACCTGGACGTCTCGCGGGGCGAGCCACTTCGAAGGGAAAGCGTCATGACGGCGAATATCTCCGACCCGCGAGGGGATGATCGGTTCGGGCGGAGAGTTGAAAACTCGCGTCACCGTCGCGTTGGGTTCGCGCAACAGAAGCTGCCGGTTGCGGCCGTCTTCCCAACCGTCGCGCGGGGAGTCCTTGCGTTCAACCTTGAATTTGTAGGCGACCGCCTGGCCTCCGAACGGCGCGCGCGGGAACGTCACCGTGACCTCGTATCGACCGTCTCCGTCGGGGTCGACTGCAAGAACAGTTTCATCCCACGTCAACGGGGCCGTGCCGCCGCGTACACCGACCGCCGCGGTTTGAGAATCGAAGCGGTGGCTCTTCACCTCATCGCGCATGTCGATGACAAATGTAGTCGTATGTGCAGCCAGCATTGGCGATGCCCACAGCAGAAGGGAAAGCGCCGGAAGCTTGAGGTTGCAAACGACGAGTGCGCGAAACAGCATGGTTGGGCCCTCGGTGGAGATCGGGCTGAGACAGACCCAGAGTCTACTGAGGGGGGAGTGACTGAAGCAATCAGAGCGACTCGGTTCTTTCTAGCGGTCGCAAAATCACGGCCTGCCCTCCGGGGCTTCCCGTTACCGTCTACCGTCGACTAGGTGATGGAGTCTCAATCGGAGCCCGGCCCGAAAGCGCGCGAGTCTGGACCGCATGTTCGATCGCCTTCACCATCTCCTGAATCGGGCAGGGCTTTGTGAAGAAGTGATGCACAGCCCCCTCGTTGATGGCGCGTCGCGCCGTCTCGAGACTTCCACTGCCAGTCAGCATCATGCGGATGCAGCGCGGCCAGCGTCTCGCGACTTGCGCTAGAAGCTCTGTACCGGTGATACCAGGCATCCCATCATCTGTGATGAGTACATCGACGTCGTCGCCAGCAAGGACTCGGAACGCCTCTTTGGCCGAGCCCTCTCTCGTAACGCGGTACCCCTCGCGACGGAGCAGGCGAGCAAGTGCATCGGTAATCGACGGATCGTCGTCCACAAGCAGAATGTGCCGATCGTTCATGTTGTCTCCACGAGTTCACTGCTGGCCTCATGCGACTGACCGATGCGGACTCGAACTCGATCATGAATCGCCCCGCTCCGTGCATAGATGCGAAGCCGCTCGAGAAGCGCCGGCCCGAGTTCGTGCCCTTTCGAGAGTAACAACGTGCCATTGATTCCAAGGATGTCTTGATCCAGGGTCATGCCGCTCGCCAACTCTCTTATCGATAGCTCGCGTACGATCACGTCACGGGTCTTGTCGGGTGGATTCGCGAGCGCTTGCGCGAGCGCCTTGGGGAGTTGCGCTCCGGCTTTGCGCTCGAGTTCGGCAACCGCTTCGAAGGCGGGCATCCCGCGTGCCAACACACGATCGACTGCGATCACCCCGTGAAGCAGCACCGCGGCCGTTGCCAAACGATCTTTCGGGTCGACTTGGAGCCGGCCCACCAGCGAGCCTAGCGACTCGGCGCGTGCGCCGATGATTTCGGCGACACGTTCGAGCCTCGGAACCGGCGCCAGTAGGTTTTGCGCCACCCGCGGATGGCCGGAGACGAGGTCAGTCTCGTCCTGATCGATCGCGTCACCAGCTTCGACCCGCGCCAGCGTCTCCGCGGGGATCGTGATGCAACCGAGGTTCGCAAGAAGCGCTGCGATCTCGAGTTCCCACGGATCCGAAAGCTCCAAACGCATGGCGCACGATTTCATGTGGCGTTGCCATCGCAGAGACTGCGAGAACGCCAGCGGATTGATCAGCCCGAGCACATCGGCAAGCACCCGTGTGGCCCCCGCCAATGTCTCCTCCAAAAGCGCCCTCTCGGCGACGAGGAGCTGATGCTGCCTGACGGACTGTTCGAGAGCGCGTACAAGATCGACCGGCAGACAGGGCTTTACTAGAAAGCGAAATATCTGCCCTTCGTTGACAGCGTTGATGCTCGCCTGCAGATCAGCGTTTCCTGTCAGCATCACGCGCACCGTGTCGGGTGACGCGGTGGCAGCCTTGCTGAGCATTTCGATCCCATCCATGCCAGGCATGCGGAGGTCCGAGACGACTGCTGCAAACTTCTCGCCGCCGCCCAGTCGTGATAGCCCCTCGGGGCCTGACTCTGCGGTCTCGACCAGAAAGCGAGCGCGCAATTGCCGACGATACGCCGCCAGCAGATTTGCATCGTCGTCAACAAAAAGTACTTTCTCAGTAGGCAACGGTGTTCCCCTCTTCGAGGAATGCCTTGGCGGTCATCTTCCACTCGGGGATCCGATCGCCAAGTTCGAGCCGCGTGATGTACTCGATGTCGAGCGTCGATTCGACCTGTGAGTTGGCAAGCTCCGGACCGACCAACGAATCCGCGACATGCACGAAAAGGAGAACGTTCTTCGACGCAGAGGCTGCGGCTGAGGGCTCGTGATGAAATGCCGTCGCCTCGACGATGTCGCTCGGCATCCCCCACGAACCCAGCAAGTACGCCCCTACTTCGCCGTGCGTGACGCCGAGTAGGTCCCGTTCGGCCGCCGAGCGGGTCTTTCCGCTTCGAACTCCCTCCCAGATTCCAGAGGTCACCGACGGAAAGTAGATCTCAAGGAGTAGAACTCCAATATCGTGCAGCAGCCCTGCAGTAAACGCGTCCTGCTGGTCACCTACAGCGGCCCCTTCTCGCCTGGCGAAGCCACGTGCGAGCGTGGCCACTTCAGTGCTGTGCTGCATCACCGCCAAGAGACGGTGCTTTGGTACGGAGGCCTTTTCGATCTCGCGGTAGACGCCGAGAGTCAGAACCATCGACTTGACCGTTTCGACTCCCAGGAGTCCAACGGCTCGTTCCGGACTGGTGACGGGACGCCCTGCTGCAAAATACCCTGAGTTGGCCACGCGCAGAATGTATGCGGTAAGGCCAACGTCGCGCTGAACGAGATCACCGATGGCGTGCATCGAACCGCCGTCCCGCTGAAGCTCCCGGCGGAGTTGCTCGTAGACCTCGGGCATGGTCTGTAGCACCCCGATCTGCGAGATCACTTTCCTGATCGACTCACTAACCAGCAATCTCGAGTGCGCCAGGCATTGTGAAATCGTCGCGATCAGTCGCTCAGGTTCACATGGTTTCGAGAGGTACTGGTGAGTGGCCTCGATCGACCTGAGGATCATCTCGCGATCGGCTTGGCCGGACAGAACCACACGTGAGACTTCGGGATAGCGCTTCCACACCTCCGTCAGCAGAGTCGCGCCGTCCATTCCAGGCATCCGCATGTCCGAAACCACGATGTCGTAGTGGTTCGTCGCCAACTCCTCCAGTGCCTGTTCGCCGCTGGTCACGAACGTCATCTTCCATTCGTTGCGCATGCCTCTGAGCATCCGCCTCAGACCGTCGAGTACTCGTGGCTCGTCGTCGACGAAGAGCACGCTGACTAAGCTGGGCATGGCTTCTGGTCCGACGTCGGTAGGCAGATTGTGAAAGTGGTCCCGACGCCGAGTTCGGTCTCGAAGCTGATTTGCCCACCGTGTCGCTGATTGATGATCGATCGTGAAAGCGCCAGTCCCTGCCCAGTGCCCTTGCCGACCGGCTTGGTGGTGAAGAATGGGTCGAAGATTCGATGGCGTGCGGATTCCGGAATCCCTGCCCCGTCGTCCGCAACCTTGATTACGATTGACTCGTCTACCAAGCGGCTGGTAATGACGATTTTCCCCTTGCCTTCCCGGCCGAGGCTCCGATTCGCCTCATCGATCGCTTGAGCCGCGTTGACGATCAGATTTATCAGCACCTGCGACAGTGCGCCCGGATAGCATCCGATCGAGGGAAGATCAGGATCGAGATCGAGTTCGACCTCTGCGCAGTACTTCCACTCGTTGCGGGTCACCGTCGTCGCCGAGGCTATTCCCTGGTTGATGTCGGCGATCGACTTCTCGTCCCCATCGGGATGAGAGATGTGCTTCATCGCACGCACGATCGTGGCGACGCGCTCCACGCCTTCCAGTGACTGCTCGATCGCCTTCGGGACCTCCTCGCACAAGTACTCGAGATCGGCGGCTTGCGCCTCCGAGCTCTCGCCAGCGGTACCCGCGGCAGCCAGCAACTCTGAAAAGCTGTCTCGCAGAAAGCGAATGTTGTCGCCGACGTATTGGATGGGCGTATTGATCTCGTGCGCGATTCCTGCCGCCATCTCACCCACCGATTCGAGTTTCTGCGCCTGCCTCAACTCCATCTCGAGCATCTTTCGACTGGAGATGTCGCGCAGAATCATCACCGCTCCTGAGGTGCCCGTGCGCCCGTGCACGGGCGCCACACATAGTGCAACTTCCAGTCGCTGACCGTTTCGAAGCGTCAGCAGCGCGTTCTCATCCCGATATGATGTTCCGTTGGAGAGCACCTCTAGCAACGCCTCGCCAATGGCTCCTTCCTCTCCGTCGGGCTGTGCCGCTTCAAGTAGTTGTCCGATCTGGACGCTTCGGCCCTCCACAGGTTGATAGTCGAGCATTGCCGACGCGATAGGATTCGCCAACACGATCGTGCCGATATCATCGAGGGCAACGACCCCATCACCCAACGACTTGAACACGGCTCCCAGAAGATCACGCTCCGACTCGAGGCGCGTTTGTAACTGCCCCATGGCGATCGTGGAGTCCATGATCGAGCGCTCGAGCGCATACCGATCGGCGTCTCGTTCGGAGAGCGTTTGGGAGAGAGACTCAAGAATTCTCTCCCACTGCTCGAGGGTTGGTGCACACAAAGCATCCGCACCAACAGCGGCGAGTCTCGATTGCAGCGTCTGGCAGAGCATGACTAGCTGCCACCAGTGGGGGTTAGCATTGTCGCCTCGCTTTTGACCTCGCAACGGCTGTTCCGGCGCGAGGCGGAGTGTCCCTGCTGACTCCCTGATCGGCTCCGATCATTTGCAGCCGCTTCGGAAGTCAGCCTGAAGCCTTGTTGACTCCTGCCGAATTCTCCTCAGTCGATTCGACTATTCGGTCGATTCGTTCACAACTTGAGCGTCGACGCTAGGTCGAAGTCGGGTTTATTGGTTGCTCTGGACGCTCACGTCACGAGGACCGCAACGATGCGCTCGTTTCAGATCGAAATAGCTCGCTAGGAGCGGTCGGTACTTTCTGAGTTCGTCCGCGCTGTTTTCAGTTCACTGCGACGGCGCGCGGAATAGTTTTCGAGTTACCGAGCCTGGTTGCGGCACCGTGACCTCCGTGCAGCGCCTCAGTGGGGCTTCACCCCACCGACTTCGACTCCATGATCGCCAGCGTGTTCCCTTCGCTGTCGTCGAAGAATCCCATCCACAACTCGGTCGTGCCCGCTTTGTGCACCGCGTGTGGCGCGCCGCGAAACGTCACGCCGCGCTCCATCAGCGTCGCGGCCACCGACTCGATCTCGCGCACCGTGAAGTAGAGGATCGAACTGCAACTCTCAAACCCGGGCTCAGGAATCGAAACCATCAGCCGCACGCTACCGCACTGGAAGAACGCCAACCCCGGCGGCGCCTGGAACAGCAGCGGCAGGCCAAGGGTGTCGCGATAGAAGGCGACCGCCCGGGGCAGGTCGATCGCCCGAACGGCTATTTGGCCGACCTCTATTAATAGAGGTGTACCGGGGTGGGGTGACTGCGTCATTGCCTGGGACCTCCGGGCTGGATTATCGCCGCCCCTGACAAGGCTGGATGGCGGGAATCGCACGCCAAGCCTGTCTTTCAGGCGGGGAGCTAAAAAAAGTCGAAACAGAGCTGCGGAATCGAACGTCGTACTGTAGCTTAACGCTGTTCACTTTAGGAGCGACGTTATGGGAATCGCCGACCGCCGGGAACGAGAGAAGCAAGAGGTCCGCGGGAAGATCCTCGACGCGGCTCGCGAGCTGTTTGCCACCGATGGCTACGAGGCGACGTCGATGCGCAAGATCGCCGAGAAGGTCGAGTACTCCCCCACCGCGATCTATCTGCACTTCAAAGACAAAGAAGCGTTGGTGCACGAGCTTTGCCTGAGCGACTTCGCGCAGCTTTCCGCGCGCGCGCTGCAAGTGGCGAAGGTGGCCGACCCGATCGAGCGATTGAAGCAGTTGGCCCAGATGTATGTCGGATTCGCACTCGAACACCCTAATCACTACCGGCTGATGTTCATGACGCCGCTCCCCACGCAAAACCCAACCGAGGAAGAGCTGCAGCGCATGCAAGACCCCGACGAAGACTCGTATGCGTTTTTGTTGCACACCGTAAACGAAGCGATGACGGCCGGCCGCTTCCGCTCGGAATTGAAGGACCCCGAGATGGTGGCGCAGGTGCTGTGGTCGGCGGTGCATGGTGTGGCGTCGCTGCACATCGTGAAGGGGCATGAGGAGTGGATCGACATGCGCCCCGCCGCGCAACTCACCGAGGCAATTTGCGATGCGGTGCTCGCTGGGCTGGCGAGGAAATAGCCATGGTCGATCTCGCGCTCAAAAGCCTGTTGCACGACAAGACGCGCTTCATCATTACGGCCAGCGGCGTCGCCTTTGCGGTAACGCTGGTGTTCGTGCAGGTGGGCTTGTTTATTGGCCTGCTGTCCAACGCCACCGTCACCATCGACAACATTCCGGCCGACCTGTGGGTCACGTCGCGCAACACACCCAATGTCGACTTCGCACGCTTGTTTCCTGAGACCGCCGTGCAGCGAGTGCGCTCGACGCCGGGCGTGGAGCGGGCCGACAACTTGATGGTGATGTTTCTGCAGGTCTCATTGCCCAGCGGTGCCGAAGAGACCGCGGTGACGTACGCGCTCGAGAACTTCTCGGCGTGGCGGTTTCCGTGGGATGTCGCCGAAGGCAACCCTGCCGACCTGCGACGCGGCCCGTATGTGTTTATGGACGAATCAGCCAAGAAACGGTTTGGCGATTTCAAGTTGGGCGACCGCCGCGAATTTCAGGGGCGCCGCATGACGATCATTGGACGCACACGGGGCGCGTACTCGTTTACCACCACGCCGCTGGCGTTCATGGCGTACGAGCAAGCGCAGTCGATGTTTGGCGCTGAAAGCAGCGGCAAGACCAGCTACGTGCTGGTGAAACTGGCTCCCGGCGCCAATACGGCCGCGGTGAAGGCCGAGGTTCAGCGCCGCCTTCCCTACAACGACGTGTACACCAAGGCCGAGTGGTCGTCGCAATCGTGGCGGTATTGGGTGGAAAGCACCGGCTTGGGCTTGAACATGATCATCACGATTTTCCTCGGTGTATTGGTAGGCGTCGTGGTGGTGGCGCAGACGCTCTACACCTCGACGATGGAAAACATCAAGCAGTTCGGCACGGTGAAAGCGATTGGCGGCAGCAACGCCGACATCTACCTGATCCTCATCAAGCAAGCGGTGATTGCGGCGACGGTCGGCTCGGTTGCGGGGGGGCTGATGGCGTGGGGTATCGCGCCGCTCATCGCGCTGGCCGACATGCGGCTGGTGGTTCCGCTGCCGCTGGTGGGTGTTGTGTTCGCTGGCGCACAACTGCTGTGCTTGGCGGCGTCGTTCGTCAGCTTCCGTCGTGTTGCATCGATCGATCCTGCGCTTGTGTTTCGCGCTTGAGGCTAGCCATGACCAACGCACATGTACTTGTCGCCGAGGACATCAAGAAGACCTTCACCGAAGGGCGCCAGACGGTCGAAGTTCTAAAAGGCGTGTCGTTGTCGATGGAGCGCGGCGAGATCGTCGCGCTGGAAGGGCCGTCGGGCTCAGGCAAGACCACGTTGCTCTCGATCGTGGGCTGCATTCTGACGCCGTCGTCGGGCTCGGTGCAGATCAATGGGCACAACGTCGACCCACACGACGACTCCGCGCTGCCGGCGATTCGACGCTCGTCGATCGGCTTCGTGTTTCAGCAGTACAACCTGTTTCCTGCGCTGACCGCACTGGAAAACGTGATGTACGCACTCAAGATCAAGCGACTGGCCAATGCTGGTAGTGGTGCGCGCGCTGAAGCCGAGCGCGTGCTCGATGCGGTGGGCCTTTCGGATCGCAAATCGTTTTTGCCGGCAGACTTGTCGGGCGGACAAAAGCAGCGCGTGGCGTTGGCGCGCGCGCTGGCAGGAAGTCCGCCGGTGCTGTTGGCCGACGAGCCCACCGCCAACTTGGACTCGCAATCGGGTGCCGCGGTGCTCGAGTTGTTTCGCAAACTCGCGCGCGAAGAAAACCGCGGGCTGTTGATCGTGACCCATGACCCCCAAGTGCGCATGATCGCCGATCGTGTGCTGACCATTCGCGATGGCCGCATCGCGGCCTGAGGACACACCATGCCGACTCGACGCTTACTCTATCGCTATGCAATCCCAGCTGTCGGCTTGTTGATCGTTGCCGGGATGATCTTTCAGGTGCGCGCCGCGCGATCGCTGCCGTTTTGCGCTGATGTGGCCGCGGTGACTCCGACGGTCGCCTCGCTCCCTCGTGTCGTGGCAGAAGGCCACTTGGTGGCGCGCTCAGGTGCAGAGGTGCGTGTCGGCACCGACTTGCCTGGCATCGTCGCGCAGGTTGCCGTGATCGAGAAGCAGAAGGTGCGACGCGGGCAACTGCTGGCCACGCTCGACACGCGTGAGCGCGAAGCCGAGCTGCTCGAAACCAAGGCCCGCATTGCCGAGGCCGAGGCCGACATCGCGCTGTTCGACGCGCAGGTGCGGCGCACCGAACCGCTGCTCGTCGAAAAGGTGATCTCGCAAGACGAAGCCGATCGCCCGCGACGCGATCGCGATGCAGCGATCGCACGCAAGGCCAGCGCCGAAGCCGCCGTACGTCGCGTCGAGGCAACGCTGGCGCGCGCGCGATTTGTGGCGCCGATCGACGGCGTGGTGACCTCACGCGCGGTCGACCCCGGTGAGTCGGTCGATATTGGCAACGAAATCGTGACGTTGGCCGACCTCTCGCGACTGCGCTTCGAGGCCGAGGTCGATGAATACGATGTGGGTCGCATTGTGCTGGGCGATCCCGTCACGCTCACCGCCGAAGGGTTCGACGGTCAAAACTGGAAGGGTGTGGTGGAGGAAATTCCCGACACCGTGACGAGCCGCCGCTTGAAGCCGCAAGACCCGGGAAAGCCGGTCGACACACGCGTGCTGTTGGTGAAGATCGCGCTTGGTGAACCGCTGCCGTTGAAGCTCGGTCAGCGCGCTACGGTGACGATTGGAGCCGATCGCACGCAGCGCTGACCTCTGCCCTTGCATGGGAGTGAACCGAGATGACGAGATGGGGCGCGCGCTCCACGGTGCGCAGGGGCAATGCCCCTAGCGTGACTTGGCGCTTTGCTCGCCCAGCCCCGGAAGCTGGATGCGAAAAGCCGCCCCTGTGCTGCTCTCGATGCACTCGATCGTGCAGCGTTGCGCGTTGAGCAGGCTGCGAACAATCGTAAGCCCGAGGCCGGTGCCACCTCGCTCGCGCGCCGTGGTGAAGAACGGGGTGAACAGTCGATCACGATTTCCAGGCGCGATGCCGGGACCGTCGTCGTGCACCGTCAGAGTTGCCGACGACCCGTCCTCCGCATGTCGCGCTTCGATCCAGACCTGGACCGAGTCGCCGCCGTGCAATCGCGAGTTGTCGCACAGGGTCTGTAGGACATCACTCAAGACATCGGCGTCGCTTTGCGCGCGAAGTGAGACGGGCTCCACCACTATGTGGCAGGTCAGGCCACGAGCGCGCTGCGATTCCGAAACTTGCTTGAGCAGTGGCTCTAATGCGATGAGTTGAGTGCTTGGCCGCGACATGTCGGCCCGTGCAAGCTGTAATAGACGTTGTGTCAGGCGCTGCATGCGATCGATCGTCACGTCGAGAATCTCGAGAAATCGTGCGCGCTCCTCGGCCGTCATCGATTCAAGGTGGTCCTGCAAAAGTTCGACCGTGCCGCGAAGCGTCGATAGCGGCGTCTTGAACTCGTGCGAAACATGATTCGCGAATGCCTGAATGTAAGTAGAGCGTTGCTGGAGTGTGGTCGCCATCCGATCCAAGGCAGCGGCAAGTTGTTCGACCTCGCGCACACTGGCTCGCCCCGGGGTAAACGCCAACGCATTGCCGCCGCTGGAGACAGATTCGGCGCGCGTCATGAGCCGTCGCAGCGGACCTGCGATTGTCGCGTTCGTGAGCCACGTGATCCCGATTGCCATCACGAGAATCAGCGCGAGCCCAACGCCGAGCGGGCGGCGCTGCGAGTAGAGCGACTGACCGATACCCGGAGGTGTGCGCGATGCAATCACACTCCCGACCACGGCGCCCTGTCGAATCACCGGCAATGCGACAAACACCCGTGTGCTCGCAGAGCGAGACTTCGAGGAGGTCCGGAGCGACTCACCGATCTCGGGACGCTCGCGGCGCAGACTGATACGCTCGCCGCGAAGCGATGTCGCCACCTCCTCGCGCGCAAGCAGGCTGAGTCCCAACTCGGTGCCGGAGCTCGCGACCACGATGCCTTGTCTATCGACGATACGAACGCCGGCAAGCATCGCGGCGGAGACCGACTCGACCTGCCGGCCCACTTGCAATCCGGCTCGCACCGCGAACTCGTCGGGAAGCGTGTCGGGTGTCGTTGCGTCCGCTGCTTGCGGAAGTGGAGTGTCGCGCGAGACATCGAGTTCGGGAATCAGCGCTTCAGGCTCGAGGTAGGGATCACTGGTGCCGGGTCGAGAGGGCAGCGGCCCGTGGTCCGTATGGGGCCCCGGCGGTTGTGTGTCCGAGGCGCGTCCATACGCTTCGCTGTAGGCGTCACGTAGCGCCGCCGCGAGCGTCAACAACTGTGCCTCGGTACCGCGCACCAGCTCGTTCTCGTAGAGCTTGATCATGCCGAGCGCGGCCACCGGCAGCATCAGGATCAGGATGTTGACCAACAGCAACACCATCCAAAGACTCGGCCGCCAGCGCATCGATCAGTCACACGAACCGAGCCGGTAGCCGACTCCATGCACCGTATCGATCGGGTTCGCGCCGGCAGCGGCGAGTTTGCTGCGCAGCCGGCGCACGTGACTATCGATGGTCCGGTCCGACACCACTGTCTTCTCGTCGTAGGCCTTCACCATCAACTCCTCGCGCGAGAAAACTTTCCCGGGGTAACTCGCCAGTGCGGCGAGCAATCCAAACTCTGTAACGGTCAAGACAATGGGCGCTCCTGACCAGTGCACCTCGAAACGGTCCGAGTCGATTTGCAGCTTGCCGTGCCTGCGTATGGCGACAGGGCTCGACGATGGCGCCGTGCTTGCGTCGCGGTCGGACCCTCGACGCAGCACCGCTTTGATGCGCGCCACCAGTTCCCGCGCACTGAACGGCTTGGTGATGTAGTCATCGCCGCCCAACTCGAGACCTAAAACACGATCAAGTTCTTCGTCTCGTGACGAGAGAAAGACGATCGGTACTGCGGAGCGCTGCCGGATACGGCGGCAGACCTCCACTCCATCGAGTTCCGGCATCATGATGTCGAGCACGATCAGCGCGAACGCACTCGATTGCCACAGCTGCAGCGCTTCCGCGCCGTTCTTGGCCTCGGTGACTCCAAACCCTTCACGGGTCAGGGCAAAGCGCACCACTTCACGCAGATGTGGATCGTCGTCGACAACCAGGATCGAGGGGCTCGTCAACATCGCGCTCATAGTAGCGCCAGTTTCTTGCCTATAGGAGGCCAGCGCCGCCTTGCACCGAATTTGCACCAAGACGCCTTCCCGCAAGCACACCTTCGGCACGGTGTTGCCATCGAGTGGGCCGATGCTTTGTCGCGAAAGGAACTCCCATGTCGCGACGAATTCTAGCCATTGCGTTTATCTACCTGATCACCGCCGTCGCTTGGATGGTTCTCGGTGGAAGTGTGGCGCACCGCTCCGCGGAGCGGTTCAACTCGCTCAACGACGATGTGACCGAGCTTTGGGGAGCCCCTCAGTCGCAGCGCGCCCCGCAACTCACGCTTGTCTGGGAGGAAGACGTAAACCAGACAGAGACCGTGAAGGACGAGAAGACCGAGCGCGTGACATGGATCACCCGCAAGGTCAAAGAGAAGCGCACCCGTTCTTTGATCTTGAACAGCTCGTCGATCCAGGTTGGTCTCGATCTCGCGCATCGCCAGCGTGGCCTGCTTTGGTACACGACGTATGGAGTGGACTTTGCGGGCAAATACTCGTACGTGCACGATCACGATCAAGCGGGAACACTCGTGATCGAGCATCGTTTTCCACAGGCGGATGCCAGCTACGACAACTTCATCTTTCAAGTTGCAGGTCAACCAGACGCGGAGATCATCAGCGATACGCATGGACGGGCGGCGCGGCATCAGCTTGCCATCGCCAAGGGACAGCGAGTGGAATTCACACTTGCCTACAGGACCCGGGGCCTTTCAACCTGGCGCTATGATTTCGGTGACGGTGTGGAACGGGTTCGGAACTTCGACCTGACGCTGGACACCAACTTCAAGGCGATCGACTTTCCGCAGTCCACCATGGCCGCGTCGAGCAAAGAGCATCTTGGCAACGGATGGCGATTGCGCTGGCAGTTCCAGAACCTAATCTCTGGCTTCGCCTTGGGGATGAAGCTCCCCGATCACTTGAACCCTGGCCCGCTCGCGGGGCAGATCAGCTTCTTTGCACCGATCTGCCTTGGCTTTTTCTTCGTGTGGATCTTCGTGATCACCTTGATCCGCAAGATCGATCTGCACCCGATGAACTACCTGTTCCTGGCCGCGGCGTTCTTCGCGTTCCACCTGCTGTTCGCCTATAGCGTGGCCCACATTTCGATCGGCTTGGCTTTCACCATTTGCTCTCTGGTCTCGGTCGGGTTGGTGATCACCTATCTACGATTGGTCGTCGGTCTGGGGTTCGCCGTCTTCGAGGCCGGGCTCAGCCAACTGGTCTACTTGGTGATGTTTTCGTACGCGCACTTTTACGAGGGATTCACCGGGCTGATCGTCACGATCGGCTCGATCCTGACGCTGTTCTGTCTGATGCAGCTTACGGGGCGAATGAAGTGGAGCGGCGTGTTTGCGCGGCCCGCGGAGGGCAGTGAGGTGGCGCAGCAGACAGTCGACTAGGCGCCTTCCGGCACGCGTGGGGTGAGGAACTTCGGACCTGTTCGATTCAACCGGTCGCGGATCACGAGGGAAGCAAAGCCGAGAAGGCGTCAGCGTCAGCCGATTAACTTGGATCATTGGGTGAACGAAGACCGTCCTCGTACGCTCCCTTCGCTGCGGCTGAGTTATCTATGCGGCGCAGCCGAAGGGGGTCCAGATGCTCGCCTCACTGCTCGCAATCGTACTGATGGCACCTGCCGCGGTCATCGTTCCGCAAGCCCCCGTGATTCAGATCGACTGCGACGCCGGGCAACGTCTCGATAAAGCGCTCCTGGCGGTCAAGAACTCACCCGGGGCGAGGATTCAGGTCCGCGGAACATGCGCCGGGTGGTTCGAGTTGACCACCGATTCGGTCCGGCTCGAGGCTTGGGTGCCTGGAGAAGCAACCCTCACCGCGCCCGATCCGACGCGGGGCGGTACCGTGCTCACTGTACGGGACGCGCGTGACGTCATGATTTACGGCATCCGCTTCCGGCACGGCGGCGATATTGGTGTAGGAGTCGAGTTCTTCAGGAGCCCAGGCGGTGGAGTGCTCGAGTGCGAGTTCGAACGCAGTGAGGTCGGCCTCGTGTTTAACGACTCGCACGATGGCTGGGCGTGGGAGATCTCTGCGCACGACAACGATATCGGAATGACCAGCGAGTACGGGTCCGATGTCGGTATCCACCTATCCACGTTCGAGCGCAATCGCCGGAACGGAGTGGTTGCGTTCGACGACGGAAGCCTTCTGCTGGAGCGCTCGAAAGTCAATGGAAACGGGCAGGCCGGGGTGGTCGTAGCCTTCAACTCCCGCGCGGATGTCGCCGAGTCGTCGCTGAATGACAACGGCCAGGTTCACTTGTTCGTTGGTTTCGCGAGCCAACTCACGGTACGCGGCGACGCCGTTGTCGGCAGCCCATCGGATGCGACATGGTACGCGCTCGACGTCTATCGAAGCTCTACTGCGGATGTCGGGAACTCCACCCTCTACGGCGACATCGAAGTGACCGATAACGCGTTCCTCGATCTCGACGTTAGTCGTGCTCTTGGTCACATCAGGGTCGATAGATTCGGCCGGGCGTCGTTGTTCAACACTACGGTGACGGGCTCTGCAGGATGCGCGTCGGGTGGTGACTTGATCTGCGGCTACGGGACTCATGTAACCGTTTCGGGTTGTCCGTCGGCGACGAGTTGCTCGCCCGCACTCTCCGACGAGACGACCACGGTCGTGCCTGAGCGCCACTCGCTTTCGCCGCCGTACCTACCTCCGCGACGTTCTCGTCGTTAGCGGAGCCGCACCCCTAGTTCACCAAATAGAAGTATGTCTTCCCGTCATCCCCCACCGGGTCATCGAACAAGGTCGATGACTGATGATCGACCAGCGTCGTTTGGTTGGTGCGAAAACGCACATCCTCCGCGCGGCGCAGCGTGTACGGCGAAAGATTGCTGCTCCACGAGACGCGGATCATCACGCTGCCGCTCTTCTGCACTGTCAGTTGCGCAGGAGGACCGCCGAACGCGATCGCATGGCCGTCGCGGGTGCCGATGAACACCAGCCCGCGCGCGGCGCTCGGGTTGTGGTACTTGGCGATTGTGCCGATCGAAAAACTCGCGCGCAGCGGGAGCGTGGTTCCGGACGGGACGGGGTCGTAGGCGCGAAGCACGGCGTTGATGCCAGAGTC
>JANNUT010000175.1:0-9273 GCA_031395565.1 Acidobacteriota bacterium
AGGTCGGATAGTTGACGTTGAATCACTAACACTGGTTGTGTGTAGTCAAGGCCACGAATCAGAACCAGCTGGCGAATGGTGGACGCCAGCTTCAATACCGCCGCGAGCTGTAGTACAGCGGCAGGCAAGGCAAACCGCGCGCTGTCGATGTGCGTCCCCAGAAACGATCCAATCAGCACGACGGCCAGCACGTCGATGACAAGCTCCATCAGCGGCGGCACTGTCGTCCGTCGCATCGCCGACTGGACCTTGCTCAACTGCACCTGCTTCAGCAGTCGGCGGCTGAGGTCCAGTGTCTCTCCGGTGCGCTGATCTAGCTGCTTCCATGCGGCCTTCATCTCATCGATATCCATGGACACTCCCTTCTAGCTGTTTCGCGCTTTGCTGCCGACGAAGTCTCTGATTCGTTGCTTGAGGCGACTGATCTTTGTGGCGACGTTGGTTTGGCTAAGGCCCAGCACTTCCGCGATCTCGAGGTAACTGTGGTCTTCCAGGTAGAGCAACATCAACGCTCGATTGAGCGGGTCGAGCTGCTCGATAAACTCGCGCAATGCCTCCACGCGCGGGTCCGGCTCTTCGATCGCCGCGCGAGTGTCGGCCGGCTCGGCCACGCGCTCATCCAGCGGCACGCTGTGCGCATCTTGGTATCCCGCGCGGCGCGCAAACGAGATCGCGACATTCAGGGCGACGCGGTACATCCAGGTGGGAAACGGGCGAGCCTCGTCGTAGGCAGGAAAAGCGCGCCACAGCTGTACGGCAATCTCCTGACCCAAGTCGCGGCGATCCTCCGCGTTGCGGCAGTAAGTGTTGGCCACCTTGAACACGATCTTCCGATGCCGTTCGAGGAGGCCCTCAAATGTGTCCTGCGGCGTCTTGGGCATGCTGGATTGTGGCATTGCGGGCATCTGGGGTGGCGCCTTTCAAGTGGGCTACCCCTTATGATTCGCGTGACCTAGCCAATCGTCACAGCTCGCCTATTACCGCTGAAACGCGTAGCTCAGCTTGGCAAAGAAGGCGCGAGCGGTCTTTTCGAGCTGGCCGGTGAGTGGCACGTAGTCGCGATCATCGCCGTAGCCGGCAAACAGCACCGTTTGCCAGTTGAGCTTGTACGAAAACAGCGCGCGGCCGGAAAACGACTCTTGCTTCCCGCCGCCCGACCCGAACTTGGTGGCGACGCGCTGCCCGACCAGGCGCACGAACATCTTCGATGAAAACGAGTACTGCGCGCGTAGCCGTTCGACCGTCGACGTGAACAGCCGATCGTCGAATCGACCGCCGTCGCCATCGGCATCGCCATCGAGCCAGCGGCGATTCGCGATCAGGCTCAGCTCCAGGTGATCGGTGGGCCGCAGCCTGACGTTGGCATTCAGCGTGCCGCCCCGCGCTCGTCGCGCGGCGGAGAAGTCGACCTCGTTGCCGTAAGAACCTTGCAAGTCGACGCACGAGAGCACGCGCGAGGGGCTGATGTTGAAGATCCACTGCACACGCTGACGCGGGAGCGTGCCGGATTCGGGTCCAAGGCCTGCGCGCACGCGGCCGAAGTCGAGCCACACCCGGAAGAAGGTGTTGTACTTGCCATCCATCCCGACGCCTGGCCGCACCGATTCCGACAGCGTGTTGTTGTCGAGATCGGTGTCGCGATTGGCCTGACCCCACACGCGAATTCGAGAGAGAAACCCCTTCTTTGGGCGGAACGTTCGGCCCGTTTCCAGAAACGCACTGCGAAACCCGACCTGCGGCACAAACCCTTGATCGGCCTGGAAATCTTGCGAGTAGTCTTGCGCCTGGAAGAACCAATCGTGCGTCGGTTTTTGATGCGACCACGACACGTACGCAGCGTGACCGCTTCGCTTCTCGCCCTGCCAGCCAGAGAACAAATCCGGCCGATCAGGGTCGAGTGTGCTGGAGTAAATCAGCTGCCCCGTAATGCTGTCGACATCGTTAGGCCTCCACTGAAAGTCGGGGCCAATCACGCGGTTGTAGCTTCCGTCGCGGTTTTCGCGATCGGTCACCAACACACTGACGAAGTTGTTGCCGATGTCGCGCCGCGCGCGGCCAATGAAGTCGGTCGCTTCTGACGGTGCATCCACGAAGCTCGAGAAGTCTGTATCCGGAACAATCACCGACCCGGTGCCGCGGTCTTTGGCAACCAGCGCGGTGTACGCCGTCTTTCCAAAGCGGCCCGTCACACGCCCGCCCCAGCGTGGCGACGTAATGGTGCGCGTGTGGACCGCTTGCGTGGGAGTCGAGAACAGATCGACGCCTTCTAGAAAGAACGGCCGCGTTTCGGGAAAGAACAACGCGAAGCGCTCGTTGGCCGTAATCTGCGCCACATCAGATTCAACCTGAGAGAAATCGGGGTTGATCGCCGCATCGATCGCGGTGTTCTCGTTGGGCGTCCATTTGATGTCGACACCACCATCACCGGTAAGCGCGCCCGGCTCGAGCCCGCTGCCTGGATCGCCCTTCACGGTGTCCGTTCGCATCGCGCTGACGTACGGAGCAATCACGATGTGGCCGCCCTGAGGCAAGTTGCTCAGCCCGGTCAGCAGATTCGACCAACAGACGAAGCAGTTGCCGCCGCGCGGCAACTTGGTGGAAAACATTTGATAGTGCCGGCCGCGCGGCCAGTTGCGGTAGAGCATGACGCGCCACGTTTGCTCGGCCCCCTTGCGGTAACGCAGCGACGAAAACGGAATGCGCATTTCGACCGACCAGCCATCGGCGTCGATGTGTGCCGCGGAATCCCAGAAGAAGTTCGGACTCGAATCCTCGTTCCCCGTGGTGTCATCGTTGAGCGCGTCGTACTGAACCCCGTTGGCGTTGACCAGAAACAGCGCTCCGGTGCGGCCATCGTTATCGGCATCGATGATTATGCCGCCGTAGTCGGTCTCGCCCGAGAGCGCGTCGCGATCACCAATCGGGGCGCGGATTTTGTTTGGCTCTGGATCGAAAAACTTGAAGGCCACGTAGAGAAACTTTTCGTCGAAGGCCAAGTAGCCGATGTTCTGCACCGGAGGCGGGCCGCTCTCGGCAATGTTGGTTTCGAACCATGTGTCGACCTGGGTGGCCGACTGCCAGGCCGGGTCCGACAGATCGCCGTCGAGACGAACCTCGCCGCTGAGCTTTTGAATGTGGATCGGTGGGCCGCCGCCATCGAGCACCACCGGCGAGGCTGGCGATGCGGCGGTCTCGGGCTCGGCGGCTTCCGTTGCGTTTAGCGCGACGAACCCCAGGGCTACAACGCATGCAACGGCGCGGAGTGGCATTTGCGTCCTCTCGTTGACGTCAGTGTGGACGCGTAATCGCTGGGAAAGGTTGGGGGTTTGCAGAGGTTTTGCAAAAAAGGCGGGTGAGAGGGGCAAGCGGTAACAATCGGGGGCCGCGCGCGCGACGCGCGTTATCGATGAGCGCTTTTCGATAGCTTTCCGGTCGTCAGGTAGTGGTTGAGTCGTGACTCCCAGTCCCGCATGAACTGCACGTAGAACTGTTCGGAAAACTCTGCGACGAAGCGATCACCCTCGGGGCCGAGGCTCGTGTGACTGTACGTCACGGTGGCGTCCGTTCCTGCGGCGGTGGGGCTTAGTTGAATGCGCAGCCGGCACACGGTTACCTCCGGGGTGAGCTTGAGCATCTCGATGAATCCTTGCTCGGGCTCATGTCGCGAGATGAACCAGACCGCGTCGTGAGGCGTGGCCGCCGTCACGAAGACGCAGTCGGCTTCGGCAACACCGGAATCGCTGATGACCAACAGCGGGTCCCAGCCCTCGATCCACTCCGCTTCACGTGTTGGGCACAACAGCGGGAAGATTTGTGCGGGTGTGCCCGAGAGATGCTGAGTGTAGGTGCGCGTGACTCGGTTGGGCTTGTTGATCTGCATCTATCTATTCGCCCCTCGGTGCGTCAAGCGCCGCGTTCGCCGCAGACCGCTAGCCTCTGTACGAGACCTCGAACAACGCTTCGACTTCCACGGCCACATCGTAAGGGAGCGCGCTGACGCCCACCGCCAAACGCGTGTGCTTTCCAGCATCACCGAAGACTTGAACGATGGTGTCCGAGGCGCCGTTGATCACCTGCGACTGCGCTGTGAAATCGGGCATGGAGTTGACGTAGCCGGCGACGCGCAGGCAGCGCACCACGCGGTCGAGATTTCCGTCGAGCGCCGCACTCACCTGTGCGATGAGGTTAAGGGCGCACAGTCGCGCCGCTTGTTGGCCCTCTTCAATACCGAATTCCCTTCCGAGTTTCCCGATGAAGCGGCGCTCACCGTTCCACTGAGAAAGTTGCCCCGAGATAAACAGCAGGTTGTCGGTGCGGACAAACGGCACGTAGTTGGCGCCCGGGGCACTGGGCGTGGGTAACTCGATTTGCAATGTCTTCATGTGCTTTTCGATACGGCTCATCGGGTGTCCTTCGGGTGGCTCATGGTGGATCGTGAGCGGGGGTCGTAGGTCGCCATGCTAGCGCGCTTGCGGCTGTTGGCGAATGCATTGTTATGGGCCGGCGGTAACGAGGGCCATCGCAAAACCGTCGTACCCCTTGCTGCCTACGGTTTGGATGGCGGTCGCGGTGACGCGGGTTTCCGCGGCGAGCAGCTCGTTGAAGCGGCGCACACCGATGACGCTGGGGTCGGTGCTGGTGGCGTCGATCACCTCGCCATCGCGGACGACGTTGTCGACAATGATCACCGTGCCACGACGCGAGAGCTTGAGTGCCCAGGTGAAGTAGTGCGGGATGTTCGCTTTGTCGGCGTCGATGAAGATCAGGTCGAATGGGCCGCGTCCTTCGGACTCGAGCAGCGGCAACGTGTCGAGCGCGCGCCCGACGCGAAGCTCGATTTGGTGGGACACTCCGGCGCGGGCAAAGTTTTGGCGCGCGACATCGGCATGCTTGGGGTCGAATTCCAGCGTGATGATCGTGCCGTCCGACGGCAGCGCGCGCGCCAACCACAGCGTGCTGTAACCACCCAACGTGCCGAGTTCCAAGATGCGTCGCGCGCCGTTGATCTGCGCAAGCAACATCAGCAACTTGCCCTGGTTGGGCGCCACGCTGATCGCAGGCAGCCCTGCATCGAGGCTGGCCTGCAACGCCGCATCGAGCATTGCATCCGGCGGCACAAGGTGATCGGTAATGTATCGATCGACCGCAGTCCACAACTCTTGACTCATCGTCCCTCGAAAAAGTGCCTGTCCCCTTTTTAGCGGAGGAGGCGGGAGTGGAGGTGTCTTTGAACGTCGGGCCACTCGCGGGCGAGGATGCTGTAGATCACGGTGTCGCGAACGGTGCTGTCGCGACGTGTTGTGTGATGGCGAATCACACCGTCTTTCTTGGCGCCCAGCGCTTCGATCGCTTTTTGCGAGGCGAAGTTGAAGCCGTCGGTGCGCAAGCCGACCACTGCACAACCCAGCTGATCGAACGCGTGACCGAGCAACAACAGTTTGCACGTGGTGTTGACGTGACTGCGTTGCCAACTCTTGGCATACCACGTGTAACCAATCTCGACACGATCGGCCTGCGGCACGATGTCGTGATAGCGCGTCGAGCCGACAATCGCGCCACTGCCCAACTCGCGCACCGCCCACGGCAACATTTGCCCTGCTGCTTGACCGGCCAGCGCACCTTCGATGTATGCACGCGTTTGGCCCGGCTCGGGCACGCTCGTAAACCACAACTGCCAGAGCTGGCCATCGGCGGCGGCAGTGGCGAGCGCGTCGTGATGGTCGAGTGATAGAGGCTCCAGGCGGATGCCTTGGCCTTCAAGCATTACCGGGGATACTGTGATCACAGTTGGTCTCCAGACGGCGCAGTCTGGCACGACTTGCGATATCGTTCGACACGCAGAGGTACGTCCCATGATTGCACCGAGGAGATGACAGTGAGAATCGATGAACTGTGGCTCGCGACATTGACCAAGGACGAAGACGATGCCGGTACCGATGCCGACCACCTGAATCTGGTGGTCAATATTGACGGCGTGGACATTGTCGATACCGATTTCCCCTTTCTAACGACAGATGGGCCTTTAAGCTCGGGATTCGGCCCCGACGATGAGGATTGGCTCGGCCAGGCGCAGGGCGCGTTGTCTGGTTCGATCGTGAGTGCCGTTCTGAAGGGGATGCCGCTGGGTGAGTCCTTCGATTCCGACCTGCTGACCAACTCTTCGATACGTGTTGGCCACGGAAGCGATGACGCCTGGGGTCCATCAGACATTTTGCTATTCGGCACGATCAATGCGGGCGCAGACGAGCTAAAAGAAGCTTTCGTTGCATTGGCGATGGAGACGGAAATCGAGCCTTGGCTCAGCACAGATAGTGGCGAGGGAAAACTGACAATGCCCTTGCGCCTGGTGGGCAGAGGTACATCCGACACACTGATTCACCGAGTTCTGCTGCTCACCTTTACTCCAGGGAATGATCGGGATACCGACGATGTCATCTCGCTCCAGATCGCAACCAACACTGGCATCGTTCTGGACCAACGCATTACTGATACTGAACAAGACGACCTCGAGCCTAGTATGGGCAACTGGTACACGCTCGAGGCCGCGACGCCGTTCTCCCGAAATCAGATATTCGATGGTGGCAAGATCATTCTGGCCATCGAAGGCAAGGATGCCTGGAAGCCTCAATGTGTGTTTCTGTTTGGCCTAGACACTCCTGAAGGCAGGCCAAACAATGTTGTTACCCTGTGTGCACTTCCCAATTGGAATCTCGGATGGTTGAGTCGAGACTTGAGCGAGGGCAAGCCGAACGTTGATCTTCCGTTGTCGCCGGTGGTGTGAGCGCACTTTTTCCCAAGGAGCGGCTGAGTTCTTGGTGTGTCTCGGTCTCGAAGAATCGGTAGTCCTCATACAACCGGGTCTCTTCCTTTCGAGCATCTCCATCGCTCGCCGTGTGAGCCTCGAACGAGTACCGCTGCAGTCGCGGCAATGAAATGCCCTGGCTGCTTGGTGCGAACACAATCTGAAGATTCTCGAGACGCGGCAGCGCGGCTAGTTGACGGTCGTACAGCACGAACCCGAAGATCCATGCGCGAAAGCGGGTCGCGGTGCGATGGCGGTCTTCCCGCGCCTTGAGTGTGTAGGACGCGTAGTTGGGCTGCGCCGTGATCTCGGCAATCTCGAACTTCCGTTCGTCGATGATGAAGGTCCCGGACCATTCCAAGGGCGAGTCGCCCGATCGCCACGCGGTGGCCGATTGCCAGGACAGCGTAAGTGCGCCGGGGCTACTTCTACCGACTTGGAAGCGAAGCGTGGAACGAAGCGGGGACGCCAGGAGGGCGACGAAGTTCATCGATTCCGGCGTTGGAGCTGCATCGCATCCAAGCGATCGCTTGCAGTCAGGCCGCTTGCGACGATCTGCGTAAAGCAGCGGCGTACCACCTGCCACGAGCGAATAGTCGCCGCACGAGTTGCAATCCGAAGTCGCTCCAGAGAGCTTTGTCTCACTCCACGCCCGCACTTCGCGGCACACAAAGCGGTCGGCGATCTCTTCATACTTTCCCTGCATCTCTTCCAGCGATGTGCGCAGCGCGGAGTCAAGCTGCTCCCATCGGAGCGGCCCGGCTGGGCCGGGATCTTCGGCCGCGGTGGCGACGTTGAGCGAAGCGAGAGAGATCCCGATGATCGATGTAAACCAGTTGACGATCCGCATACTCCCCCTCCCTGGCTACGTTGGTTGTGCTATTCCACGCGCCGCCCCGCCTTGGCCTCGTCAATCAACTTCTGCAATCGCTTGAGCCGGGTCTCTTCGGTCTTGGCGCTCGTCACCCACCAGTGAACCTTCTTTCGATAGCCCGGTGGTTGTTCCTGATGAAACTTCCACGCCGCCTTGTGGCGCTGGAACACAGCCGCGTAGGGTTCGACCAAATCCGCGCTTCGCTGTTCGTACGCGTAGATGCCTGACTTATTTTCTTTGCGCGCATCGAACGCTTTCACACCCGCCGGCCGCATGCGCCCTGCTTCGGTGAGCACTTCGACGCGCTTGATGTTGACGGCGCTCCAGATGCTTCCCGGCCGGCGTGGCGTGAATCGAATCGTATAGCTAACGTCGTCTACCGCTCTGCGAATGCCGTCGATCCATCCGACGCACAACGCCTCATCGACCGACTCGGGCCACGTGATGCTCGGCTTGCCTGATCCCTTCTTGTAGTAGCCCGTGATCAGCTCGGCCGCGGTACTGTGGTTCTTGTCGAACCACTTCCTAAGCTCAGCCGGCGTGCGAAAGAACTTGACGCTCATGTCGTTGCCGGACCCGCCTTCAGTTCCAAGACGAACTCCTCGAGCTGCTCGCCCTGTTGGTTGGGCAGTCCTGCATCAACGCCGTACATGACAAACCCGCATTTCTGAAGCACGCGCAACGATGCAATGTTGTGTTTGGCGACATGCGCGTAAATCGGGCGTATCGGGTCGAGTTTCAACAGCTCGGCCACTGCGTAGGACGCAATGCCGCGGCCCCAGTACTCCCTGCCGATCCAATACCCAATCTCGCGCTCGCTGAACAAGTCGAAACTTCCGACGTTCCCCGCGATCTGGCCATCGAACAGGATCGTGCGGGAAATCCCCGACGTGTCGGCCATGATCTTGGTCCAGTGTTCGACGAATGCGGGCCATTCTCTGGGTGTGAAGTTCAACATCCGCAGCGCGATCGGGTCGCGTTGGTGTTGGTAGAGCGTGGGCAGGTCGCCTTCGTTGACCGGGCGCATGACGATTCGCTGCGCCAGAGGGGTTAACTTGTTTGCATCCACGTTGCACCCCGTTCTATGCCTTCCCCGGCAACGGCCACAGCAGCTGTTCGAGTTGGTCGAGATTCTTCACGCGCGTGTGCCAGCCGTCAATCTTGACTTGCACCGTGAGGTCGCTGTGGCGGTGAATCAGCAGCAGCCGCATCAAACGCTGGCTCAGGCCAGAATTCAATTGCGCACCGGTGCGTCCAAACCCCGCGAGCAACGCCTTCAAGCGCGCTGGATTGCCCGACGCCATGAACGTTCCAGGGCCAAGCAGGTCATATTCGCCAAACCCTACGGTTGAATCGCCAAAGTCGATCAGCCCGGAGATTTTCCAAGCACCTGCGTGCTGCTGCATCAGTAAGTTCTCGGGGGTGAACTCTCCCGTCAACAGCACCGAAGGCGCGTCGATCGGCAGGACGCTTGCTGTTTGCTCCAAGTAGCGATCGAGATCGGCGAGCAATGCGTGCGGCAAGCCGCGCTCCGTGTGCCGTGCCTTGCACTGCCGCGTTTGATGCGAGAGAAACTCGTTCCACGGTGGATGGAGGG
>JANNUT010000176.1:0-11325 GCA_031395565.1 Acidobacteriota bacterium
GTGGATGTCGTTCGGGAACAGATAACCCTGGAGCTCGGGGATCATCGGACCTCCTTGTCAAGCGCGAGGTAGAAGCACGACGGCTCCGTGAGGAGCTCGGGCTGAAGCACCGCGACGCGATCGGTCAAGATGCGCTTGCGCACCGGGACGAACTGGTCCTTCATGTCCGCGAGTTGGCGTGCTCCGACCGGGCAGGCCGCCACGCACGCCGGCTTCAGCCCCTTGGTGAGGCGGTGGTAGCAGAGCGTGCACTTCTGAGCCGTGCGCGAATACGGGGCGTTCTCTTCGTGCGGGATGAAGCGCGAGCCGTAGGGGCAGGCCTGGACGCAGTAGCCGCAGCCGACGCAATGCTCCTGGTCGACGAGGACAACCCCGTCCTTGGTCCGGTAGCTCGCGCCGACCGGACAGACCTGCAAGCAGGGGGATGCGGCGCAGTGATTGCACATCTTCGGCACGAAAAAGCTCTTGGCATTTCCACCCAACCCCGGCAAGCGAGGGAACCCATCGAAGCCGCCGTTGGGCGAGTCGACGTGCGGGACCAACTCTTCCTTGGGGTGCACCGGGTCGGCACCGGCAATCGAGTAACGCTCGACCCAAGTGCGAAAGTACAGCGGCTCCATTGGGACATCGTTCTCGGTCTTGCATGCCCGCACACAGGCGCCGCAGCCAATGCACTTCTCGATGTCGATGTAAAACGCCCACCAGTGTTTGTTGGCGTCGTAGTTCGGCGCCGCCTCGGGTGTACCGGCCAGGATGAAGTCCCAGGCTTGCGCCGCCAGGCCGGTGAGCAGCAGGTATTTGCCCCCCTCGCGCAGAAAGTCACGTCGCGTGCTCTGCATCGCTCCTCCGCTCATTTCGGTGCGTGCGGGTCATGGCAATCCTTGCAAGCCCCGTCGTAGTGCTCTTTCGGTTCGATCTGTGGAAACGCCTTGGGTTTGGCGGGATTGGCCAAGTGGCACGTGACGCACAGTTTCAGCGGGTCGAGTTTTGCGGGGATCACCACGTTCGGGTCATCGACATGCGCGCTAGCGGCGCCATGGCATGACTCACAACCGATGTTGGCGTGTGCATTCCGGGCCTTGAGATCGCCGATCTCTTCGTGACAGTCGTTGCAACTGGCACGGCCCGCGAAGTGCAAAGGACGCGAGCGGTTGTCATCCAACGCGCCGGCCCGGTAGTGTCCGTAGCGCCCGAAGTCGGCGGGCACCATGATGGCTCGGACGGTCAGGAACACGGTGACGCCGGCCAGAAACAGTAGCGCCATTCGAATCAGGTGTTCGTAATCGCGAAGCCCTTCGCGCATGTGGCCACCCTCGCGTTGCACGCTAGCCGTGGCCAGATGCAAGGGTCAATGGACATATCTCAAGCCGCTCGGGTCGGGCGAGCCCCGCTCGTGGCTTATCGGGGGTGAAATGTCAAATGACAACATGACAATTGAGATTGACGGGGTTTGACGGACCCTGCGGTCCCGCTGGAGTCCACGCCCATGGATCACGCGCGATCGGAGATCGAGCAACGGGTTGAAGAACTGGCCGCTCGCCTCGAACGGGTCGAGCGTCAACTCGCAACGCTGCAAGGCCAGGCGCCCGGCGCGGTGTCGCAGTCGGAGGAGGCTGCGAGTGGTACCGCCGCCGATGCCGGCCACGAGCGCCCCGCATCACTTGTCGCCAGCCGCGCCCCCACGCTGATCGGCCGCTCGCTGCTTGTCTTGGCGGGTGCGTTCGTGCTGCGCTCGCTTACCGAGGCCGGCACCATGCCGCCGATGGCGGGCGTCGTGTTGGGGGTTGCGTATGGCGCGCTCTGGCTTTGGTTGGCCGATCGCGCCAGCCGGCACGGTGATCGCGTCAGCGCAACGACGCACGCGATTGCCGCTGTCGTGGTGATTCTGCCGCTCCTGGTCGAGGCCACGATCCGCTTCAAGTTCCTCACGCCTCGACCCAGCGCGCTGGTGTTGGTCGCGAGCGCCGCCGCCGTGCTGGCGTTGGCGCGCTACCGCGACCTGCCGGCGGTGGTTT
Source organism: Acidobacteriota bacterium (assembly GCA_031395565.1). Taxonomy (GTDB): domain Bacteria; phylum Acidobacteriota; class Polarisedimenticolia; order J045; family J045; genus JANNUT01. The sequence goes on from JANNUT010000176.1 coordinate 2,016, forward strand.
GGATCGGAGCGCTGGGTCCAGCGCTGACAGCGCTCGTGCTCGCCTTCGCCAGCCGAGAGGTGTTGCTGTTTGCCAGCGCTCTGTTTGTGATCGCAGCTCTGTCGTTTTGGGCCGGGGCGCGAACGGCGGCAGTACCGGCGGGATGGGTGGTGGTTGGGATTCTCGACGCGTTGCTGCTGATGATCACCGCCATTCTGCTGGTGGCACCGTCCGAACGGACGGCAGAGTTGCTGACCCCTGGCTCGTTGATCGCGACGCTGTTGGCTTTGGTGACGCTTTCGTTCTTCGCGTTCATCGTGCGGACGTGGAGAAGCGGTCGCTCGGTCCGGCTTGTCGAGATCGTGCAAGGCGTTGCGGCGTGTTTGATCGGTTTCGGCGGCGCGCTGGCGGTGACACATCGCAGCGGAACTGCCGCACTGGCGACCGGCGCAACCGGGTTGTTGTTGGCCGGCGCGACATACGCCGCGTCCTTCACCTTCATCGACAGGCTCGAAGGCCGGCGCACCAGTTTCATGTTCTATACCAGCGCCGCGCTGATCTTCACGTTGCTCGGAGCGGTGTCGATTTGGCACGACTCGACGCTTGCGATTGCGCTCGCGGTCGCGGCCTTGGCGACGGCCTGGATTGGAAGTCGCAAGCAACGCGAAACACTCAGCCTGCACGCGACGATCTACATTCTCGCCGCCGCGGCAGTGATGGACTTGGCCCCGCGGTTGTATGCAGCGTGGATCGCCCGCAGCGGACCCGAGTCACAAGTGCCGCCATTTGCGCTGTGGCTGATTCTTGGCGTCGCGGCGTTGTTTTGTTGGTGGCCGATCGCAGGCCATGGCCGCACGTGGGGTACGATCGCACCCGGAGCGAAACTGTTGGTCATGATCGTGCTCTTGGCGGGGCTCAACGTGGTGGCGCTTTCGATCGGAAGCCGCGCGATGGCCGCGGCTGGAGAGCATCCACTCACCGGCTCAGTGCTGGCCGTGGTGCGAACCGCGTTGCTCTCGTGCTTTGCGGTGATCGCGCCATTGCTCGGCCGCTCGACTCGACTTCGTGAGGCGCGCTGGCTGGTCTATCCGCTGTTGATCATCGAGGGGTTCAAGCTGTTGTTCGAGGATTTGCCGGCCGGACAGCCCGCAGCATTGGTGCTGTCGTTCGCGCTGTATGGGGGCGCGTTGATACTGGCGCCGCGCTTGGCACGACAAGCGCTGGTGATGAAGACGAGCTGAGACAGCTTGAGGATAGGGGGCGTTGCTTTCCTCGACACCAAGCCTGCCTTGCGTCACGATGCAGCGCTGTATTGAGCGAGCCATGTCCCTAGGCCAAAGGGGGAGTCATGCAGCGCTGCGGCTGGTTGGTGTTGCTGGGCGTGGTCTTGTCAGGATGCAGTCAAGGCCTGGCACCGGCGACGGATGCGCATTCGCTCGCGGAGGCGCGCTCTCTCTCGGCGTCGCGCAAGTTGCCGATCCTGATCGAGGTATCGACGGAAGGGTGCTCCCCCTGCGCGGCGTTCGATCGCGCTTCCAAGTCCGATCCATCGCTGAAGCAGGCACTCGAGCGTGTGGTCCTGCTTCGCGCCGGCCGTGATGCGCCTGCCGATCTCCATTCGTTGCTGAAGATCGTTGCAGGGTTTCCCACGTTCATCGTCTTGGACCAACAGGGACGCGAGATCGATCGTTGGCTTGGATACGGTGACCCCGATGAGTGGCGGCGTGAGCTCGAGAATGCACTCGCGCAGGACGTGAACCTGGACGAGTTTCGTGTTCGGCACGCGCTGCACCCGTCGATCTTTTCGGCACAGCGGCTGGCGCGGATCGCCGATGATTCGGGCGACACACTCGCGCGGCTGAGCTACCTCGATCAGGCGTTGACGCTGCCTGGGAACAAGCCGCCCGAGCTTTGGCGAGAACATCTGAGTGCGTTGGTCGGTGCGCGGTTCGAGTACGGCAAGTCGGTCGCGAGCTTCGAGCAGCGCTTGATCGATGCGGCATCCGGGGCTCAGGCTGCGTGCGACGCTGATGCGGACTGCATCTTGGTTCTGGTGGCGATCGTCAGCGAACGGCAGATGTGGTGCGACGCTCAGGGCCTCGTCTGCGAGTCACTGCTGGAGGCGGTGCCGCCGCATCTCGACCAAACACAGGAGCGACGGCGGGTCTCACTGCGCGCGCACGTCGCATGGGAGCTTCGTCACGACGAGTCGGCCGCGCTTTCGGCTTGGCAACAGCATTTCGACGCGCGACCGGCGATCGATCCGGAGTCGGCGCTCGCGTTTGCAGATTGGGTGTTCGAGGAACGGATCGGGTTCGTGTTGCTCGAACAGGTCTGTCTTGCGGCGCTGGAACATCCACGCGATCAGCATACTCAAGGTGCTTTGCTCGATGCGGTCGGCGAGGCTCGCTTCAACCTGGGGAGAATGAGCGAGGCGATCGAGAGCATGGAGCGGGCCGCAGCCTTGGACACCGACAACCCGCGGCATGCAGACACGCTGGATGCCTGGCGCGAACTGGCAGCCCAGCGCGCCAGCAAGATTGCTGACGCGCCAGCCGCTACGGCGAATCGCTAGCGTTTTCTTGCAGGTGCACGTCTAGCGGCAACCTCCCGGCGGCACTGAGACCGTCCCTTTCAGCACCGTGGTGCCTGTCCCCTCGTTGGCTCCACAGTCGGTCGCGCGCACCGCGATGACGGCGTCGCGCCAACTGCGCTTGCCGCAGGTGGCCGTCGCCCTGCAGAACGCAGCATTGTCGATCCAAACCTCTTCATCGGTCAGCACACCGTCCTTGTCGCCGAAGGTGTTGCCGTCGTACACCGGGCAGCCGTCGATCAGCACCACCTCGTGTACCGGAGCGCCCGCCGCGCCGTCATCGTCGGTGCTGGTGAAGATGAGCCGGAAGGGGAGGCTGCTCGGTGCGCGCCATCCACCCGGGGGCGGATGAATCGTGACCTTCGGCGGCACACGATCGATCGTGAATGGGATGCTCGTCGACGATTCGTTGCCGGACGCATCGGTCGTGATCAGCGCCACACGTTGATCACCGTGCGTGAAGTACCCTGGCGCGCCCGGTGGATTGTAGCGGCGTGCGAACGACGGGTCGCACGTGTCCTGCACGTTGTCTTGCAACATCACGGGCAGCTGCGCCGGCCCGAAGCAGGTGTTCGGGGCGGGGAAGGTGATCGAGCCTTGCGGTGCGATAGAGTCGTTCACGGTGATTTGAGTGGTGTCGGTGTTGCTGACACCCGAATCGTCGGTGACGGTGAGATCGAGTTGATGGACGCCGACCGAAAGCGTGACGTCGGTAGTCGGTGTGCCGGCGATGATTTGCTGCGACTCGGTCCAGATGAACCCCTTGATGTCGTCGTTGGACTCGGGCGTGGAGTCGGTGTCGATCGAGGCGCGACCGTCGAGTGATGCGACGGCGGTGTTGTTGGCCGTGCACTCCAAGAGTTGATCGGGGCCGGCGTTGGCGATGGGGGGGTGGTTGAACATAAAAGTCAGAAATCGAGTTCTTGGAGAGTTAGGAGCCACCGTCAATAGAAGCTTGCCGGACTTCGCGACAAGGTACGGGAAGTCATAGGACCGATTGACTGTGCTCACGAGTTCCAACGAGTCACTTCGGTAGCGACGCGCCTCGCCAAACATGAAGGTCCAGAACTCGGACGACTGCCGGTCCCAGAGCGCATTGCGGCACTCCGCGACCGCGCCGATCGGCTGGAGATCAGTCGCGGCATCATCCGTAACCTGTAGCACCTCACCCGTCGTTGTAAGCACGCGGTCGGGAGCCACGAATGTCTCGCGCTCCGACCCGAAGGTCCTGGTCAGCGTCCAGAGTCGTGTAACGGTCCCGTCCTGGGAGAGTCGGCTTCTAGTGGTCCGGCGGTGAGGACCGACCGAGTAGAGCCGCGTCTCGCTGTCGTCGAGTAACAGCGTCATGCCGTAATCGTACCCTTGCATCGCACCCACCCGTTGGCCCGTAGCGCTATCGAAGACTTGCAACGAGTCAGCGCCAGGGCTGGCCGGTGTCACAGCGACCAAGCCGGCACGTGTCGCCACCAGGTCGTAGGGTTGCTCGGCGATGAAGACTTGACGGTCTTTGGTGCGGGCCTGCAGGTCGAATCGAGCGATGAATCCCTGGTGTCTTTTCGACGGAGGAGGAGAGCTTGCGTCCGGCGCGTCGAGTGCCACGTACAGGTAACGTCCGTCAGCGGAAGCACTCAGTCGCGTCGGCTTTGAAACAAACTGATAGGCGCGATCCGGCAGGCCAGTCGCAAGATCGAAGACAACGACTCGGCGCGTGGACGCATCGGCGGCATAGATTCGATGTCCGCGCGCGTCGACAGCAATATCTGACGGGAGGAACGAGAGTTCCCAAGGTTGTTGTGGTTCGGCCGGAACGCCCACGTCAGGTACGAACTGAATGTCAACCTCCGCACTCGCCTCTGCGGCCGTTCCGTACGCGTCGATCACCCGCAGACGAACCGTGTGGCGTCCAGCGGTCTCGAACGACCATTCGGCTGTTGGCGACAGACTCGCGGGAGCCTCCCACGTGCCGTCACCGTCGAGATCCCAACGGAAGCGGAGCGCGCCGGGCGAGCCGGCGTCGGTGGACGCCGACGCATCGAACGTGAATCGATCGAGGGTGGTGCCACTCGGCCCTGGCGCGATAACCAGGGATGGTTGCGGCGGCGGATTGCTCGCTCCGTCAAGTGCTGGATGCGGGAACAACCGGAGGCGCGATGTTGTTGGACGGGTGTCTTGGTTGACAACGATGCCCACACGGTCTGCGACGAAACCAACACCAATCGCTGGCCCGATGAAAGCGGTAGACGGTCCAAACCGCTCGCGGCTCAGCGTATTCATATACCGCAGTCGCAACCCACCCTGAGGGAGCGGGCCGTCGACGATCGCTGTTACGAATCGAGTTGTGTCGAAGCCGACACCAAGAATCGATCGGTACTCGATGCTCACGGACTCTAATGGCTCGAGATCGGTCGCGGCATCGTCTCTTGACGCGTAGGTCACGCCGTTCTCGCCGAACAGGTAGTCGCCGGACGGACTCACCCAGACTCGATGTTCCTGGATATCCTCCTCGCTGGCCGTGAGGACCAGTTGTCCATCATCGGAGAGATCGTAGCGATCGAGACCGCGGTGCGCGTAGTAGTCCGAGTAGACATAGACGCGCTTGAGACCCGGATGAACCGCGAGTTGCTTTCCGCGTGCCGGCACGGACGAGAGAATGGAGCAGTCGCGAGTGTCAATCAGTTGCAAGTGCAGTGGGGAGGGACCCACTGTCGTCACCAGTGCGAGCTGATCGTCGATCGGAGCAATGTGGTAAGGAGTGTTGCTGAGCCGACAGAAGCGATCGAGTGCGCCGCTGTCAAGATCGAAGGAACCGATGTTCCCTTTCCCGGGATCCGGATAAGGGCTACCGCTACTGCTTGTGAGCAGTGTTATGAGCAAACGCTTGCGATCGGAAGAAAGGGCGAGCTGGTCTGGCTGGGATTTGAAACGGAAGGTGCGGGTGATCAAGCCGGTCGTGACATCCACGAAGTGAACTGCCTGATGATCCCAGTCAGTGACATAGACTCGCCCGCGTTCGTCGTCGAACACCGCGCTGCCGGCGGTGAAAGGGAACTCGAACGGAATGTTGGCAACGCCCGGTTCCCCAAGATCGGGCGCGAGCTGCAAGGAAAACTCGCGCGTTCGCAGCGATACCAGACCGAGGTGGTCCTTTACGGAAAGCGTTGCCCAGTGCGGGCCGGCTGTCGCGTAGCGATAGGTCGTTGTTGGGTTCGAGGAATAGGGCGCATCCCAGGTGCCGTCGGTGTCTAGATCCCACCGATAGAGAAGCGATTCGGGGTGTTCCGCGTCTTGGCTCGCAGCGGCGTCAAAGACGAAGAGATCGGCAGTGGTCCCGCCGGTCGCCGGTGTAACGCTGAACTCTGCGACGGGTGGTGTGTTGCGATCGCCCTCGAGCGCAGGGTGTGGAAGTCGATGCAACTCGAGGATCGATCCGTTCTCTACAGCCACGATCAGTTGATCACCAAAAAACCCGAGACCGCGAGGAACTCCGTTCAGCGCGATGGCTTGTCCGAACGACTCATATGAGACCGAATTGTATTGGCTGATGACCGGCGGCTGAACGCCGAAGGGTTCCTCGGCCACGCTAAAGACGTGACGCGATTCGTCAAACGCGACAAATTCAGCCCTTCGATAGGGGTCCATAAAGCGCGACGACTGCCGCAAGTCCGATTGCGGATCCAAACTCGTGACGATGCGTTCCCCAGCTTGCGTGATCAGAACCTCCTGTGACGGTACGGACCACGTCCGGCGAGTACCGGGGGCGAAGAATCCTCTCGCAGAGTTAAGTTCCGCCAGCGCGCCTCCAGGGCCAACGTCAAACCTGTACACGTATGTGTATGAATACCCTGACTCTTCAGTGGCATAGAGTCGCCGGCCAACGGGCTGCCAGGTGAGCTGCTCCATGTCGACGTAACCAACGGAGGAGATAGTCGCACCACCGTTCGCGTCGATGCTGTACAGGCTCTTGTCCGATGAGTAAGCGTTCGAGACGAACAGCACGCCGTCGTCAGTCGCCGCGATATCGAACGGCCTCACGCCAATTCTGTATTGTCTGTCCTTCAGCAACTGGTCGAGGCTGATCGATGCGACGTAGCCCTTCGAGTCGGACTGAGTCGTGGGGTCCACACCCTGGTTGAAGGGCACGAGGAATGCTGCAAACAGGCGCGAGCCATCAGGAGTGAGCACCATCGTCGACGGGGCAAAGTCGAATCGGAACGTGCGCTCCGTCAGACCCGTCAAGAGGTTGACGACGTGGATCGCTTTTCCTTCGGCGTCCGCTACGTAGGCGCGCCCCCTCGCGCCATCGAATTCGATGTCGACAGCGTGGTAAGGGAGCAGGAACGGCTCGTGCGCGATTCCCGGCCGGCCAGCGCTGGTTGAACACGCATCACCGAGGCCGTTGCCATCGTCGTCGAACTGGGCCGCGTTGGGGAATTCGGGGCAATTGTCGCAAGCATCGCCGCGGCCATCGCCGTCGGTATCCGTCTGGTCCGGATTCGAGACCGAGGCGCAGTTATCTGCCGGATCAAGCAGCCCATCGTGATCGGCATCGTCGCAGGCGTCGCCAGTTCCGTTGGGATTGATGAGGTCCGACTGGTCGGGGTTCGAAACGAGAGGACAGTTGTCGGTCCCGTCGAGACTCAGGTCGCCGTCGGAGTCGGGATTCATCAGATCTGTCCCTAACCCGGCCTCCACTTGATTGGGTACGCCGTCACTGTCGCTATCTTGCTCCGGGTCGAGGAACCGGATCGTGGAGCGGATGCCCGAGAGCTCCAGGTCGTCGATGTACCACGCGCCTGTACCTGCGTACCATTCGGGGTCGATTCTGAATCGGAGTGAGAACCGTGCGGGCGGACCAACGAACTGTCCAAGCGACGTGTCCGCGCGCTGCCACTGCCGTTCGACGGCCAACTCGTCCACGGGGATCCAGTTGGTCCCGTCATCCTGGGACAACTCGATCGAAAGAAACAAGTGGCCATAAGATGAAGACCAATGCTGGAACGCCAGCTTCGCGCCCGGCCGGAGCAGGAACGGCTGCGAGATCAGCCTTGCATCGCATTGATCCACATTGTCCGATCTGTGTTCTTGGAACCAGGCTCGGAGTCCTGAGAACGCAGAGCCGGGGCCTGTTACCGGAGAGCCCCAACGCCAAACATCGTTCACTCCCGAATGGAAAAAGCCGCCGCTGCTCTGTTCGAAGTCAAAGAAGTTGGTTCCATCGGTGTGAACACCGACTCGCTCCTTGTCGAGAACGACCGGCTCGACAACTTCCACGGAGGCATCGGCGAGCCCTAGTGTCAGCAGTCCCTCTGCGAAAGAAACGATCACGAGAGAGGTTCCACCGCCGTAGACAACGGTGCCTGCTTCAGCGGAGCTGTCGAATCTCGCTGAGCCAGTTGCCGAAAGAGTGAACTGCAGGCCATCGAAATCAGCTCGCCGGGTCCCGAATTGATCGACCAACTCGTAGTCGACCAGTACACGATCACCTGCAATCACCCAAGACCGTCGCGGCCGGACCATCACCCGCAACGCGATGGCCGGATACGGGTCGCAAGCATCCCCAACCTGATCCGCATCGCTGTCCTGCTGCTCAGGGTTGTAGGTTGCGGGGCAGTTGTCGGCAGTGTCGATGAATCCATCAGCGTCGGTGTCCTGGCACCCGTCACCCAGGCCATTGTTGTCAATATCGAGTTGATCGGGGTTGTAGAAGTGCGGACAGTTGTCGCAAGGATCTCCTACGGCATCCAAGTCCTCGTCCGACTGATCAGGGTTCGCGATCTGCACGCAGTTGTCGGCACCATCGCGCACACCGTCGTTATCCGTGTCGTTGCATGCGTCGCCCGTACCGTCGCCGTTGAGATCGGTTTGATCGGGGTTATAGGTCAGCGCGCAGTTGTCGACGGAGTCATCGAACCCATCGAAGTCGGAGTCGGGTGTGTTGGGGTCGGTGCCGCGCGCAAGCTCATCGCGATTGCTTAATCCATCGCCGTCATCATCGCCAGTGGGGTCGAGAAACTGTAGTGGCGCTCCAAAGCCGCGAATCGCGAAGTCATCGACGAACCAGCCTGTCGCCGGTGGGTTGAGACCGCGCAGCAAGAAGCGCACTTGGATCGAACCACCAGCAAACGCGGAGAGATCGACGCGACGCAGTTCGAATCCTGCGTCAGCACGATCACCGCCGAGCGAGTCGACGTTGGTCCAATCCCAGCCATATCGAGAAACATCCACCAGTCCTTCATCGCGATCATTGGTTTGGAACCACGAGCGATATTCGAGGTACGGACGGCTGCCTGCCGGAAGGGTGATAAGGGGCGAGTAGAGAATCGACTCGTTGGAGACTTGATAGCCGCCATCCAGCCCCGTGCCCCAAGCGTTCAGTCCCGAATAAGCACTGCCAGGTCCAGTCACGGGCGTCCCAAGCGCCCACTTGCCGCGGAAGCCGCCGGTCGTAAACCCACCGGTGCCTTGCTCGAAATTGTCGAGGTAGTCCTGGCCTGAAAGCAGTCCTACTCGCTCGCTGTCTTCGCTGTTGAGCGTCACCGCTTCAGACGCAGAATCCAGCACGTCGATCACGACGTGGCCTGCGACGAACTCGACCAGCGCGCGTGCTGTTCCACCGCCGGAGAGCAATGTCCCCTCGGCTGCCGATGTTCCGAACACAGCCTGATTGGAGAGCGTCAGCGTGACGCGCACACCGCTCAGGTCGCTGCGCAACTGATCGTCTTGATCGCGCAATTCGTA
>JANNUT010000177.1:0-35964 GCA_031395565.1 Acidobacteriota bacterium
GCGAACCAAGTAGCAGATAGCCAACCACGAAAAACAGCGGAGCGACGCAAATGGCCAGCCACGGAACCGAAACCCCCCACTCGGCAAGCAGGCCGAAGAACAACAATCCCCCGACCGCCATCATCCCGAACCAAACCGCAATCTGCAGCAACCCCGCTGCACCTTGACCCAACAGCTTGCCCATCAGAATTTCTTCCGGGTAAGCCGAACTGATCAACACATCGACGACCTTGTTTTCTTTCTCCACGGCAACCGCTTGCAGCAGTGAGCCGCCGGTGAACAGCACGGAGAACATGAACAACATGCCGAACACCACCGGCATGAGGAACTTGGCGAGTTCTTCGAACTGGCCGATCGGCTTCGTTTCTCCCGTCGCAGTGATCTTCCACTCGTGGCGCTTTGAAAGCGGCTCCTTGAGGCGTGCCGCAATATCGGGTGGGACCCGATCGGCGAGCATGCGTTGCTGCAACATCTCGCTCATCGGACGAGTGCTCCCACCGCTCATCAAGTTCATGTCTTTCTCGAGCACGTAGTAGTCGATTTCTCCCTTCTCTTTGTAGTTGGCTGGAATGATGTAGTAACCCTTGATTTCGTCGCTGTTCAGCGCGGCTGCTGCCGCTGCGACATCCGCGTAGGGGCGAAAGACGCTGTTCTCGATCGCCATCGCCTTCTCGACTTCGGCCTTGCGCCCCGTCAACTCGAGCGCTGCCTTGGCTTCGGCCGGCAACTCCGGCAGCGGGGCCGCGGTATCGCCCGAAAGCCGCAAAATCCCGGGCGTGTCGACGACACCGAAAATCTTCGTCTTGCGCTCGTCCTTTCCGACGGTATTTCCGATCAGCGAGATGAAACCGATATAAGCCGCGAGAATCAGCGGCATCCCGAACGTCAGGATGATGTAGCCCTTGCGTTTGACGGTCGAAAGGAACTCGTAGGTGGAGACCGCCTTCACCTTGCGCCAGCGAGTCATTAGCCCCTCCCCTCCACCACCGTAATGAAGATGTCGTGCATCGGTGCCAGCACCTCCTCGAAGCGCGTCACATGGACGCCGGAGCTGACGAGTGCTCCCAACACCTGACCCGACTTCACACCCTCTTGCAGCTTCAAGCGATAGGTTCCGTTTTCTTCGTGAATCGACTCGGTAACTCCTGTCAAGGCGGGCAGCGTTCCTTCGACGCCGACTCGCAACTCGTTACGCGAGTAGCGTCGGCGGACTTCGTTGACCTCGCCGTAGACCAACAACTCGCCCTTGCTGATCAGCGCCACACGGTCGCAAAGGGTCTCGACCATGTCCATCTGATGCGTCGAAAGAATGGTGGTCTTGCCCTGGCGCTTGCGATCCTTGATCAGGTCTTGCACCAGATTCACGTTGATGGGATCGAGCCCCGAAAACGGTTCGTCCAGCACCGCCAGATCGGGATCGTGAAGCATCGATGCCGCGACTTGCACCTTCTGACTCATACCCTTGGACAAGCGTTCGACATTCCAACTCGCGGTTTCGGCTAATCCCACACGATCGAGCCATTGCGCGCTGCGCTTGCGTGCCTCCAATGTGCTGAGTCCCTTGAGCGTGCCGAAGTACGTCAACACGTCGAGTGTCTTTTGCTTCTTATATAGGCCGCGCTCCTCCGGCAGGTAACCGACGCGATCGAGCTTCTCGCCGTCGACCGGTCCGCCAAACAACGTGACGCTGCCGCGATCAGCGCGAATGATGTCCATCAGGATCCGGATCAAAGTAGTTTTGCCTGCGCCATTGGGACCGAGTAGCCCGAAGATCTCGCCGTCTTGGACATCAAATGAAACGTCGCGCACAGCAGGTCGATCGCCATAACTCTTGTCGATGTTCTGGTAGCCCAAGGCAACCACGTGCCACCTCCTCCGGCCTGGAATCTATGAGGAACCGCTTTTCCACCGCCCACCGTTCCGGCGAGTGGTCCGCGGGTCACCCTCGGTGGCGCACACCTGGAGCGAACTCCGAGCGCTACCGGTTCTGATGCTTGTTGAACATCTCGGGAGCCTCGGTTGGACCCCCTTCAGGTACCTTTGCGAGCTTGGCGATGTAGTCGGTTTGGTGCGCCATCGCCCGGATCACGTTGATGTCGTGGACCGACATCGTTCCGCGATGAAGGATTCGCCGCCAACGGCGCAGGATTGCTTCCGGGTTCTGTGGGTTCAAGTAGCCGATTCGATACCAAACACGGCGCAAGTGCTGAAACATTCCTTCGATCTGTTCGCTGCTGGCCGGCTCAGCCTCGTCATCGCGGAGCACCTCCACCGCGTCGGTATCCGCGGCTTGAGCCGCCAGAAGTGTGTACCCCACGACCGCGACCGCATGCGCCAAGTTCAACGACGGACAGGCGTCGTCGGATGGGATCGAGAGCACGCGATGACACGTATCGAGCTCTCCAGTCGTCAGCCCGTGCGCTTCGCGTCCGAATACCAACGCTGTTTCGTGCGCTGCCGACCACGGCCGGGCTTCGGCCCAGATCTGCTCGGGCGTCTGGGGCGTGCCGCGGTACTTGCCGCTGCGGCGTGAGCACCCGATGACAACGGCGCAGTCGGCAATCGCGTCGCCAAGCGTCGCGACACGTACTGCAGCATTGAGGATCGGCGCCCCTTCTTCACGCGCAAACCAACGCGACTCGTCAGCCGTCGGATCGGCGTCCCCGGCCACCAACACCAAGCGAAACAGCCCGAAGTTGCGCATCGCGCGCGCGACTTGACCGAGGTTGCCATCGTATTGCGGCTCGACCAGCACGACCCTCAGTCGCTGAAATCTCCCCTTGGTTTCGGTCATGCAAAATCCATCAACTCGAGATCTGGAAACAGACCGTCACGCTGCTCACACAACACGACGAACTCTTCATCGAGCGGCCCTTCGGTAATCATCTTCTCGAGATGGTGGAAGCGCAGCACATGCTCGGTGAAGCGCCGCTTGGCATAGTCCGTAGCCGTCCCGGTGCTGATCAAGAAAGTCCAATCGCTGCATTGCGCCAACATCATTTCGCGCGCCATTTGCCGCAACACCCGATCGACGAACGGCGCGCGGCCATACTGCTCACGCAACAACTGTTCGAAACGCGCATTGATACCGGCCAGGTGCGGCACGCACCAATCGTTGCTCGAACCCAGCCAGACCTCGAAATAGCCTCCCGCGCCCCAGGTAGAAGCACCGAGCGACACAACCGATTGCTCGGGCCACGCTTCGAGCACGTCAGATGGAGTCCGCGCTGCCAACACGTCTTGATCGTAGGCCAGCTTGCAAAACAGATACTCCAGAAACCATGGCCCTTCGAACCACCAGTGACCAAACAGTTCGGCATCGTAAGGGCAGACGATCACCGGCGGCTGACCCAATTCCGCTGCGAGTCGCTTGGTGTCGGCCACGCGTGAGCGAAGGAACTGCGTGGCGTGCTCGTCGGCACGCTTGCGTGCAACTACTGGGTCGTACGGCTCTCGCACGTCGGTCTTGCGATCGGTCACTCGATAGTATTTGAGGCCGGTGAACATCCGGGCACCGGACGGGTCGATGTAGGGCCGCACGTAATCCAACGGAAGATCCCAACCAACGTCGCGGTAAAACTCCCGATACACCGGGTCACCAGGAAAACCTGCTTCCGCGGACCAAACCTGCCGCGCCGGTTCGATGTCGCGCGCAAACGCGGCGACTCCGAACTCGGTGTAAACCGGAGCGTGCACTCCAGCGCGCGGACGCGGGCGCGCATGCTCGATTCCATGCGCATCGACCACGAACCAGCGAATGTCGGCCTCGGCCAGATAGCGATCGACACCGGGCGCATATGCACACTCGGGCAGCCAAATGCCGCGAGGTGCCCTGCCGAACAATCGCGTGTGTTCGCGCACAGCGGTGCGAATTTGACCACGGACCAAACCGGGGTGATCCATCAGAGTCGGCAACAACGGATGCGTCGCAGCGCAGGTTGCCAACTCCAACACACCCTCGGTTTCGAGCCGTGCTAGTTCCGCCAAGACGTCGCGACCGAGAGTCTCGCGATACAACGTCAGCAGTCGCGTGAGGCGCTCGTGGTAGAAGGCTACGACGGGTGCAAACTGCTCGTCGTCTTTGGTCCTCACGATTTCCTTCTCGCAGAGTTCGACCAAATGCATGAGGTAGTTTTCGGCGCGTTTTTTCAGCAGCGGATCGGCCAGCATCGAGGCGACCGTCGGGGACACATCGATAGCGATCCGCATCGGGACGCCGCTTTGCGTCAGATTTCGAAACGTCTCGATCAGTGGAAGGTAGGTTTCTGCGATCGCTTCGAAGAGCCAGTGTTCTTCGAGAAAGGACTGATACTCGGGGTGACGCACCCAGGGCAGGTGTGCGTGCAACACGATGACCAGTGCGCCTCGCTCCATCTCACGCTCGCTCGGGGCGCGGCTTTCCAAATCCACCACGCGGCGAGCTCATCGGCTCCGTACTCAGTTTGAAAGGTGTCTGGATAGGCGCGGCCGGTTCGTCGGCCGACGACGAGTTCTCGGTGGGGTTGTCGCACGATTTTGCAGCTGGATTGGCCGGCCGCGGTGCTCGCGACGTCGGTGACGGCATGTTCTCGTAAGGGCGAATCACCGGTGGTTGGCTCGCTGGGTGCTGCTGTCGACCGTCGAACCTTTTGTCGGTGGCCTGGGCGTCGCCCGCAGACGTGGCGGCCGCATCACCATCGACCGGCGCCGAAGGGTTCTCACGATCCGGGGAACTCGCGATCGCCACCGGCGCGGGACGTCGGGCGTCACCCTTGTCCGGCCCCTTGTTCCAATGGTCCGCAGCGTGTGGGTCGTCGTCCGAAGACGGCTCGGGTTCGGGTTCGATAACGACGCGCGGCGGGGGTGCTACCCCTGAGTCCCAGGCGGTCCTGAACGGACCGAACCAGGATTCGGCTTGGGCGGCTCGACGCGAGATGCGGATCCGCTGATGCAGCCGCCAACCGGGCGATTCTTGTCCGCCTGCGCCAAAGCCGGGACGCGGTGGCGGTTCGGCTCGAAGCAGCGTGCGGCGATCGAGTTGTGACGGAAGCCGCGCCGTTTCCTCGGCCGATTGAGGACCGGGTTCACCGGGCGGTAGCTGAACGTAATGTGAACGAGCGGCGGTCTCGAAGCGGCCGTCTCCATGCGCAAATCCAACGGCGATGCGAACCGCCATTCCGGGATTCGGAACCAGCACGTGCCAGATTCCAGAGCGTCGCGCCACCGGGATCTGGCGCAGCACGTTGCCGTCGGAGTCGAGCAGGCGCAAGACCACGCGCTCCCATCCAAGCTCCTGTCCTCGCTCGGTCTGCTCGATGGAGTTGATATCCCACACCGCAATCACGTGGCGCGGGTCACGAACCCAGACACCGCAATGAGTCAGACCATAACCAGGTGGCAGCTCGCCAAGCGCGTCACCCAAAATCCGCTGTTGTGGACCCAAATCGAAGCGAGCCTTGGCGGCCTGAATCTGACCGCGGCGACCGATCTGAGAGGGCGGCGGCCCGGCCTCACCTGTGACGTCCGGCTCACTCTCGAGGACGGGCTGGGGCGAAGGCTCGAGTTCTGCGGCTGGCTCGATGGGCCGCTCAACGTGTGGTTCGACACGCGACTCGACGGCTGGCTCAGGGCCAAGTTCGATTCCTGGAGCCAAGTTCGAAGCCGGAGCCGGAGTTGCCATGAGCGTTGCCACAGCGCTTTCACGAGCGGCAGACTTCGAGGCTGCGACGGTGTCCCCATTCGGATCGTAGACGACATCTTTAGACGCTGGGACAACGGCCGGTGGCAAGAGATCGACGGCGGAATCGGGCAGGACAGGCAACGCTACCAAGGCCGCCGAATCTGGGCGGACCGTAGCCGCTTTTGGTGCGTCGCGGCGGCCCTTCTTGCGCGGAGTGTCGCGTTTCATCGTGGTGAGCTTAGCGCGGATCGCCTCGCGGGATGATTGGCTCCGCGCAACCGTTCATTTACCCAGCCATCGGCCCCAATCGATGCTGCCGCCGACCTGGATGCCGATGATCTCGCCGTCGGCACTGACCAAGTACGCGCTCGGCGTTTCCATCGCCATGAGCTTCTTGCCCGCCTCCGCGGTCACATCGAGAAAGTGCGAGCTCCACGGATAGTCCTTGATGATCACGCCGGCCTCTTGCCTCATCGAATCGATATCGCCGCGTGAGATATCGATGATCTGCAGGTCGGCAGGTTTGGCGCTGACATACCAATCGCGCAATTTGGGCAACGCCTCACGGCAATGTGCGCAACTCGGCAACCAATACACGATCAGCGTGCGTTTCTTTGCACCCACAAGCTCGTTCGCTTTGCGATAGGTCTTGCCGTCGAGTTCCGTGACGGCCAGCTCGGGGAGCGCCTTGCCCAACATGCGGTAAACAGGCCGCGCATTGAGCACGCCCAGGGTTGGCACCGGCTGTCCTTTTTGCGCCATCAGCACGGCGTCGAAGATGCTCGGGCCTTGCTGGCTGTTCTGCGAAATGTCGCTGCCGCCGACCAACCTCAGGACGCTGCCTGCGTCGATCAAGGCGAAACTCGGCAGCTTGTTGAAGCCCAATACGCGAGCCAACGGACCTGAGTCGTCGACACTCGGCAACGAGGCGTAGCCAAAGCGCGTCAATGCCGCGCTGACGTCGCTCGGTGATTGCCCCGAACCCAAGAAGGCGACCGGGAAAAACGCCACGTCCGGCGCCACATCACGCACGGCGTTGTAGGCCGAAATAAGCGCTGATTCGGCCGTGGGATTGCGCGGCTGCCAGTAGACAACCAGCACCGGACGCTTGCCGAGGAAGTTGAGCAGCTCACGCCCGGCGCGCCCGCCCTCGTTCTGGAGCACGGCCGCCGGGATCGACTGCCCCGGGGCAAACAACGCCTGTGGGCCGAATTGGGCATGCGCGAACACTGCCGACACAGCCACGACCAGTGGGACGAGGACAAACTGGGTGATCCGCTTGGATGAGCACATGCCGCGGATTATGGAGAGGCGTTTAACGCGCCGCCAACGAGATGTTTGCTCGTACATTCCAGCCCTCGGGGAAGTCTTCGGAAACCACTCGTGTCACTGCCGCTGCGACCCAGCTTCGAACTCAACACGGTTTCGATGACAGCGCTCGCACCTCGACAGATCGAGGAGTGGGACGAGTTGGCCGCTGCCTGTCGTCAGCCGTTGGCAGCCGCGTCGCTGCTCGAGCCGTGGCTCGCCGCGACGAACCGTCTCGACGACAGCGTGCTGATCGAGGTCCGCCAAGACGGAGATCTCATCGCGGCGTTGCCGCTCACCCAAAAGCGCGTGGCCAGGTGGGGTTGGCCGCGCCGCGTCGTGAGTCTGGCGACCACGCTCGACCTGCCCTCCCTCGATCCGCTGCTACTGGCCGCTTCGCGGGGTTCGCGGGGTCCCAACGCAGCGGTCGTTCTCGATGCGCTCGCGCATGCCGCCATTGTCTACGCGGGTAAGGACACGCTGCAGTACGAGGGTGCGGGGCCAGAGGCGCCGCTCGCCCAGTCACTCAGGCGGGAAGGACTGCGACGCGGTTTGAACCACCAGCGTCAGCCGTCACGAACCTCGGCCCAGGTCGATGTCAGCGGCGGCTTCGAGACGCTCGCCTCGCGCTGCAGCTTGGCGCGCCAACGTGCCGCGATTGTCTGGCGGGATGCGTATCAACGCGGCGCCTTCGAAGTCGCTGAGGTGCGTGACGTCGACGAAGCACGAGCTGCCGTGATCGAGGTGCTCCAGGTGGCGAAGCGATCTCCCGCGGCGTTGCGCGAGCAATCCTTGGCGTGCAGCTCCTCGAGCCGCCAGTTCGTGCGAACGGCGCTGCTGACCTGCGCGGCGCGAGGCTCGTTAGCGCTGCAACTGCTTCGGATCGACGGCCGCGCCCAGGCCTTCGCGTGGTTCGTGGTGAGCGGAGGCGAGGCCTGGCGGCTCGCATCCGCGGCATGCGATAGCACCGCTACGTTCGATCTTTCTGGGCCGTTGGCCGCGGAGGGACTTCGACGTCTTTCAGCGCGCGGGGTGCGTCGTGTGCATTGGTGTGACGAGCTGTCTGGCGCGGACACCGGCTGGGTCTTCGAACGGCCCGCGGCAATCTCGCTTCGAATTACCCCCTCATCGCCCCTGTCTTGGTTAAGTGGGGGCCTCTCCCGCGGCGAGGCATAGCCGCCGGCTCGACCGTCCGGCCGATTGGTGTTGCCCTCCTGAGGGCAGGTCGCGAGAATCCGGCGGTCATGGCAACACCGGTGAGGTTCAAGGTCGGTCCGGCATTGGCTGGGTTCCGGCTCGATCAGTTTTTGCAGCGGATGATTCCGCGGCTGTCGCGGTCGCGCATTCAGCAGGCGATCGAAACGCGCGTCCGGTTGTCATGGGAGGCACCGGTAAAGAGCGCGACACCGGTGCGGGCTGGGGGCGAGGTCTGGATCGATGATCCCGAACTCAACGAGCAGGAGATCGACTTCGACCCGTTGGTGCTTTATGAGGACGACGATCTTTTGGCGATCGATAAACCGCCGGGATTGGTGGTTCATCCGACGCACAGTCACTTGCGCAATACCGTTATTACGCTGCTGCGCATTAGGCGCGGTGAACCGGATTTGACGTTGGCGCACCGGCTCGACGCCGAAACGTCAGGGGTGCTGTTGCTCGGCCGTCACACCTGGGCCGCGCGCAAGGTGCAGACCGCGTTTCAGCGTGGCCGCGTGAAGAAGGCCTATCTCGCCGTGGTCTTTGGAGTCCCCGCGGAGGACCAATACACGGTGTCGCTGCCCTTGGGCGCGGTCAGTCGCGACAACTTCATCTTCCGCCAGGGCCCCGACGGAACCGACTCCAAGGCCTGCGAGACTCGTTTCACCGTGTTGCAACGTTTGGGCGCGCTGACGCTGGTGATGGGTGAACCGCAGACCGGCCGGCGGCATCAGGTGCGGGCGCATTTGGCTTACACCGGCACGCCGATCGTCGGCGACAAGCTCTACCGGCTCGACGACCGGGACTATCGCCGATTTTTGACCCTCGGCGGTCTGGATGCCCCGCACCGCGAGTTGTTGCTGACCGATCGGCTGATGCTTCATAGCCACCGGCTGTCGATCCCTCATCCGCGCAAACCCGACGAGCGAATCGAGATCGAGGCGCCGATGCCCGACGACATGCGCCGCCTGATCGAGATCTGAAGAAACTGATCGTCCGGTCCGTGTATACCGGTTCGAATCGGTGGCCTGGGTCGATCCTGGCGACTAGACTTCGCGCAGTTGTCGGGCCTTGCCCGCGATGGTCAACTATGCCTTCCAACTCCCCCGGGGAATGAAGCCATGCCCGATCTGAAAACCGTTCTGTCCACCAAAATCCAGCCGTGGCGCGATGAGGTGAAAAGCCTCAACGAGAAAAACGGCGACACGAAAATTTCCGACGTCACCATCGGTCAAGCTTTCGGTGGCATGCGCAGCGTCAAGTGCATGACATGGGAGCCGTCGGCACTCGATCCGATGGAGGGCATCCGCTACCGCGGGCTCTCGATTCCGGAAGTTCGAGAGCGATTGCCGAAGGCCGCAGGCGGTGACGAGCCGCTTCCCGAAGGCCTGTTCTATCTGCTGCTCACTGCCGATATTCCAGAGCGCGTTCACGTCGACGGCGTCACGGCCGAATGGCGTCGTCGCGAAGGATTGCCCGAATACGCCAAGCGCACACTCGATGCGTTGCCACTGGACGTACATCCCATGACGCAGTTTGCGATTGGGATCTTGGCGTTGCAGCGTCAAAGCAAGTTCTCGGACGCCGTGCATCACGTCAACAAACTCGAACACTGGGACTCGATGTTCGAGGATTCGATGACGCTGTTGGCGCAGCTGCCACATGTCGCCGCGTATATCTATCGCCGTTGCTATCGAGGCAATCAGCATATCCCGCCAGGACCGAGTCACCTCGATTGGTCCGGGAACTTTGCCCACATGCTCGGCTACGAGGACCCCGAGTTCGCCGAGTTGATGCGTTTGTTCTTGGTGCTGCACGCCGATCATGAAGGTGGCAACGTCAGTGCTCACACCGTGCGCCTGGTCGGCTCTGCGCTTTCCGATCCATTCCTGTCACTCTCGGCGGGAATGTGCGGATTGGCCGGTCCGCTGCATGGTTTGGCCAGTCAAGACTCGCTCGCTTGGATCCTCGAAATGCGCGAAGCGATGGGACCGGGCGTTCCAAGCAAGGCCGCGGTCGAAACGTATGTCAACGATTGGTTGGCCAGCGGACGTGTTGTTCCCGGTTATGGACACGCGGTGCTGCGCCAGACCGACCCGCGCTACACAGCACAGCAAGTGTTTTGTCGACGGCACTTCCCCAGCGACGATCTATTTCAGGTAGTCAGCATGCTCTACGACGTGGTCCCCGCGACGCTGCAAAAGCAGGGGAAAGCAAAAAACCCGTGGCCCAACGTCGATGCCATCTCCGGCACGCTGCTCACTCACTACGGAATGACCGAGACCAATTTCTACACGGTGTTGTTCGGGGTCTCGCGCGCCATGGGCACGTTGGCATCACTCATCATCGATCGCATCTTGCTGCTTCCGTTGGAGCGACCGAAGAGCGTTACCACCGAATGGCTCAAGAACCAGGTGGCCGTCGCACCAAAAACCTAAGAGCACGGCAGGACTCGCGGTGGCTCGAGAGTCTCGCCGGCGCGCGCTCGGAGCGTTGCAATGAAACCGGTCCTGATCTTTCAGCACGCGAGGCACGAAGGGCCCGGTTTCTGCGGTGAGTTCCTGAGCGAACACGGCATCCTGCAACGGGTGGTGCGTTCGTGGCTTGGTGATCCGATCCCTGCCGATCCAACAGGTTATTCAGGACTCGTGTTCATGGGCGGACCCATGAGCGTCAATGACCCACTCCCGTTTCTGCAGCAAGAGTTGGCCTTGATCGCTCGGGCCGCGAAACACGGGACGCCGATCTTGGGTCACTGCCTGGGCGGCCAACTCATGAGCAAGGCGGTCGGTGGCGCCGTAACGCGCAACCGCGTGCTCGAGATCGGATGGCATCCGGTTTGGCGCGCGGAAGAGGGCTCAGCGGCAAGGTACTGGCTGGCCGATACACCCGACCGATTCGATGCGTTTCACTGGCACGGTGAGACGTTCTCGATTCCTCCCGGCGCAGAATGGCTGTGGCGCAGTCTGGGATGCGATCATCAGGCGTTCGCGATCGGTGACACGATCTTGGCGATGCAATGCCACGTCGAGATGACCCACTCGATGATTCACTCGTGGACACAGATCGGAGCCGACCACATCGGTTGCGCCACCGCTACCGTGCAGGATGCGGAGACGATCCGGCGAGACACCGACGAGCGATTGCTGCCGATGCAACAGGTGGCGCGCACTCTCTATCAGCGATGGCTGGCAAAACTATAGCGCGCGCCCTTTTCCGAAAAACCACCCCTGCGCCAACGGCACACCCAGAGCGGTGACGCACTCCAGTTCTGCTCGCGTCTCGACGCCTTCCGCGATCAGCTTCGCGCCAAGTTGATTCCCAACCTCCTGGAACGCGCGCAAGAGCGCCTGGCGAGCGCGGTCCTGGTCGATGGTTCGGATCAGTGATCGATCGATCTTGATGTACTCGGGAGCCAACTCCATCAAGGCTGAGAGCGATGAGTATCCGGTGCCGGTGTCATCCAGCGCGAACTGAAAGCCCAGCGAGCGGAAGTGGCTACGCAACCGTTCGAAGACTGCGTAGTCCTTGATCGCTTCGCTTTCTGAAATCTCGAAGATCACCTGACCCGGGTGTAGGCCGGCCGCGGTGAGAGTTGCTACCAACTCATCGTCCGAAAAGATCGGGTCATGGATCGACGAGGGAAGACAGTTCAAGAACAGCCGCTGGTCGGCAGCGATCTTGCCACTCGCACCATCGAGCGCGGCGCGCCGGCAGAGGCAGTCGAGTTGATATGTCAGGTCGTTTTCCCTGGCGATTCGAAACAGCGCCTCGGGACGTTCCAAACTCGAGCCCTCTGGACCGCGCGCTAACGCTTCGAAGCCGATGACTTGCATGGTGCCGAGGTCCACGATTTTTTCGAACACGCTCTGTACGCGCCGTTCGAAGAGCAACTCGAGGAGCGTCTCACGTTGGTGCCGCTGCTCGTTGGCGCGAGCCAACGCGGCATCGTTCAGTGCCGCCGCGAGTCCTTTCTCGATTTGACGCAGCGTCTGCAGTCCTGGATTGCAATGCACGACCGACCAACCCACGTGCAGATGCGGCAGCGTCATGGCAAACGGATAGAGTGCTTTGCGGCACTGTGCGGGAAGTTCTTGGTCGAGGCGGTCGGCGAAACGCGGCAGCGAGTCGCGATAGAAGCGCGCATCGGTCGAGGCTCTGAAGAACACCAGCGCGACATGGTCGCGCCCATCCAGTTCCCACGGAACCAAATCGACCGCAGGCGCGAACTCGTGTGCCAACTCGGCTGCGAACGAGGCCACGCTGGACGCCACGTTTTCGTAGACGCTGGCGCCGTGAGTGCGTTCGACCTCGACGAGCGGCACAATGTCGATCACCAGGATCGCCGCGGCACCTTGCGCGGCGAACCGTTCCGCGACCGATGCCGTCGGCTCTCTGGTCGCGGTTTCCCTGAGTTGGACCACCAACAGGTCCGTCGCAGCTGATTTCATTTCGCCCCCATTTCTCAACTGGCCCCAACCCCACCTGTATCCTCGGTCGCTAACGCATCGGCCGACTCGAACACGTGCACCTGATTGCGCCCAGCCTGTTTTGCGGCATAAAGCGCGTGATCCGCCGCGGCCAGCAGCTGCTCGACCGTGTTGCCGTCCTCTGGGAACGTGGCAACTCCGCCGCTAATCGTGACTCGACCCAACGGTTGTGCTGCGCCCTCGGGGAACTCGAACTCGGCGATCGCACGGCGCACTTTCTCTGCAGCCTTCAGGCCTTCCGGCTTGGAGGCGTCCAGCAACACGATCGCGAACTCTTCGCCGCCGTAGCGAGCGGCGATGTCATCGGCGCGTATCGAGTCGCGCATGATCTCGGCCAGCAAACGCAATGCTTGATCGCCTGCAAGATGGCCGTTGCGATCGTTGTAATGCTTGAAGTGATCGACATCGAATAGGAATAGCGACAGCCTTTGCGCCCGGCGGTGGGCCTCTTCGAGGCCTTGCTCCAAGCGTGCGCTCAGTGTCCGTCGATTGAAGAGTCGCGTCAGCGGATCGCTCTCAGCGGCCAACCGCGCCGTACGGAAGTTCATCGCATTGACGAGTGCCGCGGCTCCGAGCTCCGAAACCACACGCATCGCACGCTTCGCCTCGCTCCCGTTGGTACGCGTGCCGCCCACCGCAATCACACCGAGCAACGCATCGCCTGAGAGAATCGGAGCACATAACGTCAGTCGCCGTTCGATCAGGGCGAGCGCAGGATCGTTGCTCAGTGGGTAGCGGCTTCTATCGGCGAACTCTCCCGAATCGAGCGAGCGTCGATGGCGTGCCGCGGTCGCGATCCGTCCTGCATCCATCGGCACCCGATGACCGGCCGTCAAGTTTCCAACACGATCACCGCTCGCGTGTGCCAGCACCAGACCATCGTCTTCACGCGCCCGCAGGAATACATAGACCTCAGTCGGCTCGAGCAAATGCTCGATGATCATCCCCAGCAGCGGAACGATCTCACGTTTTTCAGTGCTGCTTGTCAGGACCCGCGCGATGTTGGGAAGCAGCGAGACGATCGCAGTCAGTTGGCGCTTGTCGGACTCGAGCCGGGACATGGCATCGCGTTGGCCAACGATCGCTTGTTCGATCTCGTCGAGCGCCGCCTCGCGTGTCGCTTGGCTGGCACGCGCCATGGCGGCTCTCGACCAGATCCACGTAACCAAAGCGGCAACCGCGGCGCCGATTCCGGCGGCAATCACCTCACGCAAATTGATAGCTAGATCGGCAATCACGTTTTCTCTCCGCCGGTTTGGGGACGCCCCAGCGCTGTCGAAAACGTTGTGTCCTCTTACAACACGGTCAACTCTGGATGTATAGAGCGACCTCGAGCGAACGGTGGCGAACACCACAGAACCTACGTTTCGAGGTAGTCGAGATCCTTTCCATAGGTCTCATCGAGACCCCACAGACACAACAGAGCCAGCGAGAACACCGCTAGCCCAACGGCAATCGCCGCTCCTCTGACACCCAGCGGGGCCGTGAGGCTAATGAAGACCGGAGAGATCAACGCGACGGTGCCGCGTACGACATTCGGCGCGGTGGTGGCCACCGTGGCTCGAATGTTGGTGCCGAATTGCTCGGCCGCGGTGGTGATGAACACCGCCCAATACCCAGCCCCGAATCCCAGCAGGCCACAGAACGTGTAGTACATGCGGAGCGAAGTGGCGGCGACCGCGAAGTATCCGATCAGCGTCAGCATCGTAGCTGCGAGGAAAATGGCGACAGCCTGTTTGCGGCTCTTCAAGCGTTGCGAGAGCAGTCCGGACGCAAGATCGCCCAAGACCAATCCAATGTAGCAATAGCGGATCGCGTGTGGCGCCGTCGGAGCCGGGCTCATGCCCATCGCTTTGCCCAGCTCCGGCGAGAAGATCACCAAAATCCCAACCACGTACCAGATCGGCACCCCGATCATGATCACCGCCACATACCGCCACAGACGGGCTGGGTCGCGTACCAGCAGACGCCAGCTACCGGGTGCCGAACGGTGCTGTTGGAGCCGCTGGAACATCCCCGACTCCAGTGTGCCGACGCGCAGAAATAGCAGCACCAAACCCATTGCGCCGCCGATCAAGTAGCACTGTCGCCACGGTAGATGTTCGGCCATGAAGCTCGCGGCGACGGCGCCTCCTATCCCGGTCGCTGCGATCACCGTTGTGCCGAAGCCGCGTGCCTGCCGCGTCATCATCTCTGCGACCAATGTCACGCCTGCGCCCAACTCGCCGGCCAGGCCAATGCCGGTGACGAATCGAAGCCATGCATACGACTCGGGGTCGTGGATGAAGGCATTGGCAAGGCTCGCGAGTGAATAGAGCAGAATTGAACCGAACAGCACCGAGACGCGGCCGCGTTTGTCGCCCAGCACTCCCCAGAGCAAGCCGCCGAGCAGCATTCCTCCCATTTGCATGTTCTGAATGTGCGCGCCCACCGTCATGACGTGGTCGGCAGGGGTTCCGAGGTCGAGCAGGCTTTGCACCCGCACACTGCCAAACAGCAACAGGTCGAAAACATCGACGAAGTAGCCGAGGGCGGCGACGATCACGACGAAGAGTACTTTCCTGTCCGAGACCATTGCTGCGCACCTTAACGAGCTTCGCGCCGAAAAAGCAACGGGCGGCCGCTAGGCCGCCCGGAGAACTACCAAGGCGATCGCGATCAGGGGAAAATTCCCAACTCCATGTAAGAGGTCGCGATCTTCTCGATCGCCGAGATGTACGCCGCGGTCCGATGATCGTTGACCTTCTTGACCCGCTTGATGACTTCCGAGATTTCGTTGTAGGCGGTGATCATGGTTTCTTCCAGACCCGAGTGCACCAGATCGACTTCATCCATGCCGCGCACCAGCTTGCGGCGCAGGTCCGTGAGGTACTGTTTGCCAACCAAGTCCTCGGTGGCGCGCACCAGCGACTCACGCTTGGCCTCGTCCAAGCGCTTTTCGAGTCTTCCATAGCGCATGTGGCTCAGGTTCTTGGTCCACTCGAAGTAGGAAACGGTGACACCGCCGGAGTTCATGTAGATGTCGGGCAAGATGACGACGCCCTTGGAGAGCAAGAGCGCCTCTGCCTCGGTCGTGGTTGGGCCGTTGGCTGCCTCGGCAATCACGCGCGCCTTGATCTTGTGCATGTTGTCGCGGTTGATCTGATTTTCGAGGGCTGCAGGAATCAGGATGTCGCAGGCGACCTCCAGGCTATCGGTGCCTTTAGGTGTGTGCTTGCAACCTGGGAAGTCCTTGATGGTCCCCTTCTCGGCCTTCCAGGCCTCGAGTGCGTTGATGTCGATCCCAGTTGAGTTGTGCAGCGTGCCGTCCCACTCACCAATCGCGACGATCTTGGCCTGATCTTCATTGTGCAAAATCTTGGCCGTCCAAAAGCCGACGTTACCGAAGCCTTGAATGGAAATCTTCTTCCCTTCCAGACTGCCGCTCAGACCCGCTGTCTTGGCATCCTCTTTGTGCCTGAGAAACTCGCGCAGCCCGTACACGGTACCGAGCCCGGTGGCTTCACGACGTCCACGAATCCCGCCCTGACTCACGGGCTTTCCGGTGACGCAGGCCATGTTGTCGAGCCCCCCAGGGTGAAACGCGTCGTAGGTGTCCGCCATCCATGACATCTCGCGTTCGCCCGTTCCGTAGTCGGGAGCCGGAACATTGACTCCGGGGCCGATGAAATTTTTCTTGATCAGTTCGGAAGTGAAACGACGAGTGATCTTTTCGAGTTGCTCTGGCGAGTACTCGCGCGGCGTCAACTTCACTCCACCCTTGGACCCACCGAACGGTACGTTCGCGATCGCGCACTTGTAGGTCATCATTGCCGCCAGCGCCATGATCTCGTGCTGATCGACCATGCGACTGTAACGAATGCCGCCTTTGAGCGGTTTCTTGTGGTGGCTGTGCTCTGCGCGCCACCCTTCGAACATCCGGTACTCCTTGCCGAACTTCACCGGAAATTGAACGTAGTAGACGTTGTTGCAGACCTTGATCTGCTCGAGCAAGCCGGGCGGGTAACTCAGGTGTTGCGCCGCCTTGTCGAATTGCCGGTTGACGATGTTCATCAAGTTCAGGTCTTCGGCCTCGGCAGTGTTCTTCTTGGCCACGAGCACTCCTCCGGTTTGGTCCTGTGTGCGTCTCGAATGCACCGGGTGCAGGCGAGTTATGAATGAAGAAATCCATAACAACTGACCCCATGAACGCCAGGGCCGGCGGATTCTAGCCAGGGGTGCGAAAAGCGTCAATCCGGGATTGACTCTACCTTCGGGACTGCAGCACGAAGTTGTCGATGAAAGAAAAGCGGGTGTGGGCCGGCTGGCCTCACACCCGCGATGACCGCACTGAAATGACTTACGCGAATAGATTCAATTCGGTGAGTCCTGCGCTCGAATAACCGGGAAACACCGTGTCGCTGGAACTCGGGTTGGCTCCCATGTGATCGCGCAACAACTCCCAAAACAGCGCGCGATAGTCGGATCGGTGGGACAGATAGTTACCATCGACGCTGAACATTGCGCCGTTCTCCCACGTGGCGGCATCGCAGTTGTAGACACCACCGTTGACGGTGCCACCCGCAACCAAACTGAACGTCGCCTGTCCGTGATCGGTCCCGAGGCTGCCGTTCTCACGTGACGTACGCCCGAACTCCGAGAATGTCACCACCGCAACGTCGTCCCAGATGGCTGTGTAGTTTCGCTGCTGCCCGGGGTTGTAGGTGGCTGCACCGCTGAACACGATGCGCAACGAGTTGATCCCCCACGCGACCCACTTCAGGAGGTCGGGGTGGGCCCCAGCAGTGGTCCCTTGTCCGTCGTGCGTATCGAATCCACCCATTTCCATTCCGGCCAGGCGCGTGTTGTTTGCGCGGCCGTCACTTTCCAGAAGCGATAGCGCGCAGATGCGCAGGTTCTTGAAAAAGCCGTAGGCACCGAAACCGAATCCCGGCGTGTCGGTCGCGGCGTCGACTGGAAACAGGTACGCGCCGGTATTGGGGTCTTTCGGATTCCAGTTCGCTTGGTCCCAAAGTTTGTACTGCTGGGTGACGTCGATCAGCTTCACGCCAGTTTGCGAGAGCACTGGACGGAACGGCTCGAGGCCATTGGCCTTGGTATAGACATCTCGCCAATAGTTACGAAACTTCGCACGCACCGTCTCGGCGTGGATGTAGTCGAAATTATCGACGTTGGCGATGTTGACGTATCGGTCCTGGCCGTTGATCAATCCCGGGGTCGCACCGTTCACGGTGATCACGGGCAACGCTCCCGAATTGATCGCATTCGCCTCGGCGTAGCGATAGAGCCACCCATTGCTGATCGCAATCGAGGTTGGATCGCCACCGTTCCAGATCTTGTAGCCGTCGAAGTGCGACAGCGACATCGTGGGGTAACCCAGGCGATGCACCACCGCCAAGTCACCGGCGTTGTAGCAATCCATCAGTTTCGCCAGCGAAGGATGAAAGCTGGCAAAGCCGTTGAGGTTGATTCCACCGCCCGGTTGCCCGGGCGTCGGAATGTACAGCGACGGTCGAGTCGTCGTGTTGTAGTTCGGGTCGCCGTGCGGGATCACCGTG
Source organism: Acidobacteriota bacterium (assembly GCA_031395565.1). GTDB lineage: Bacteria > Acidobacteriota > Polarisedimenticolia > J045 > J045 > JANNUT01. The sequence continues at coordinate 18,213 of JANNUT010000177.1, forward strand.
TTGATCACATCGCAGCCGCCGCCCATGTAGAGGAACAACAGCCGCTTGCCTGTCAACGAATCGCCAGCGGCCATGGCGAAGTCGACCAGCGAGCTGGGCAGGAACGTCGAGAGTCCGACGCCCGCCAAGGTCAACCCCGAGCCTTTGAGGAAGCTGCGACGGTTGCACGTGCAGTTTTCATGAACTTTCATCGCACCCTCCTCACTGCTCGAGATACTGCGGGAAGCCGATCATAAAGGCGACCATATTGCGGATGCGGTCGTCGGTCACGGCAGCCGGCACGCCATTGTCGTCGCTGGACAAGAAGTCGATCGCACGCTGTCGCTCGTACGGTGTCAGCGCACCGCCAAACAAGATGTTGGAGTAGAAGTCGACGATGCTCCCGGGAGGCGATGCTGCGGTCAGACCGTTATCGGCGAGAAGCTGGATGATGTCTTCGAGGAATCCAAGCTGCGTCGTGACGTCCCAGGCGAAGTTCTGCCGCTCGAGCAGATCGTTGGTGTTGATCCAGTCCCGGGCCAACTCGCCGTAACCGGTCGGTTCTGACTTCAGATGCGGCAGCATCTGCATCCGGGCTAGGTAGTTGTAGAGAGTTCCTAGGTTGTTGATGCTGGTATCGGCCCGTGTTACGCGATAGGTCGCCGCAAACTGCTCGAACGGCGTCCTGATCTTGTTTCCGGCTTTGTCAGGGTCCATGAGGGTGGTGAATTCCAGCACCTTCTTCAGTACCTCGAGGTTGTTGCCGCCCGTAGCGGTCCAACGGTCGATGACAGCCTGGATCATCTCCGGCGTGGGAGTTTCGGTGATGAATTTCTGCAGCAGTTTCTTGGAAACGAAACTCTTCGTCGAAGGGTGATCGGCGACCGCGTCGAGTGCGCTGTAAGCGTCGTTGATCCCTTGCGCCGTGGGCTGCCCGCCGCCGCCACAGGTCGCGGCAATGTTCACTTGTTGCGGTGTACCGGCGAAGAGCACCTTGGCGCCGCAATCGTGTTTGGTGAAGTCGAAGTGCCCTGTGTACTTGCCGCCAACGACGTTGCAGCCGGCCGCCGGATCGGCGTACTGGTGGGTGGTGAGTTCGGTCGAGTTGTTCTTGCGGCAGACCGTCCAGCCTGTCCAGACGCGAGCCATCTCCCGAACGTCGTTCTGCGTGTACCCGCCGTCGACGCACAACGTGAGCATAACCATCAACTCGCGGCCGAAGATCTCGTTGGGCTTGCCCAGCACGTTCTCGGTGGTGTCCAGGTACGGAATCATCGCCGGCCCGAGCGCGCTCATCTCGAGCATGTCGCGGAAGGTGCCGTTGAAAGCGTAGTAGCGGAAATGCTCCATTTCGCGGTATTGAGTGTCAGCGGTCGTATCGAACGCAAAGTACGTCTCGTAGACCTGGTTGTAGTCGGTGTTGAAGTGATTGTTCCAAAACTCGGCCACCACTTGTTGGAGTTGACGCTGTGCGTAAACCGCCATCGTCATTTGGCGATAGACCAACTCGTTGACATTCTCGGGTGGCGTAAGAGAACTCAGTCGCGTGTTCATTGCGGAGTTGTCGCTCTCGCTAATCGCTGCTGGGTTGAGTTGCTCGTTCAAAAACCCTTGGGTCCCCAACAACGCGAGCCGTTGCTTGACGTAGTCGTTCCAGCCGTAGGTGATGCGATCGAGCAAGTGGTGCTCCATCACCTGCTTGCAACTCCCGAGTGTGGCGCGCGGCTGGCCCGACGAGGCGTTACCGGGAGTGCTCTCGCCATCGACGTTGGATCCACTCACGACATACACAAACGCGTCGCCCAACGCCGGGAGTGCCGGGGTCGCGGCCGTGAGTGTCGCGAGATTGAATTTGTGGCAGCGCGGCGGCTGACCGGACTGCAGTTGGAGCGCTGAGCCGCGATAGACGTTGTACGCGGTGGCACCCGACGCCGCTGACCAAGTCAGCGTGTCGTCGTTACTGAAACCGACTCCTAAGACCTCGGGGGGCGGGGCGGCAAACGTCGTCAGTGCAGAAGCGCACAAGGACGCCAGCATCCATACGAATCGACATCGGCGCAGGGAGTTCGTCATACAGACCTCCAGGGAGCCGAGGGCTGAGCACGCCATGGGCCGCGCCCTGCTGCGCCCCGGAAGCGGAAAGCAATGCCGCTCCCCTGACGCGTGACCTCCTCCAGCCGCTGTGATACTCAGGTATCACGGTTGAGTCAAGCGAATTCCGGACCGATACGGGCAGACCCGCGCGACGTGCCGCGCCCCGTTAGTGCGCACCGCGTGAACCTACCCTTGGTTTTTGCTCGCGCCCCTTCCTGGGTGGGGCAACCGCAGGTGGCTCCGGTTGGCCTGCGCAATACGCGGCCAGTGCAGGGTGATTTTTCGTCCACTCCCGGCAGCCTTCTGAGAGTGCAGCACGCAGCGACGTCTGACCTCGACCGGCACAGCCTTGGTCATCGTCGACGTACCCTTCGAACCACAAATCGGCTTCATCACCGCCAGCTTCGATCACGCGCAGTTGCCCATCGAGGAACGTGTAGCGATACGTCTGCGCCCCGTCCCAAGGATCGGCTCGCTTACCTCGGACAACCGGGATTGGTGCGGCTGGCGGCAGGAATCCGATCAAAACCTCGGCCTTGGAACGATCCTCCGCGAGTGCTGGCAGATCGATCCCGCCAGCGTCGCGCAGCCTCGTCCACAGCGCCTCGAGCGCGGCTGGATCGGCGCCCGTGAGGAGCACGGTAGCCTGGTTCTGCCGCATCACGATTTCGATCACCGACGCACCCTTTCCGGTGCCGATCTGCGTTTGGATCGACGCAGGCAGCGCGGGCAACAACGCACGCAACCCGCGATATGGCGCGCGCTGTGGTTGCAGCGTCAGTAGCGAAACTCGCCATGGCAACGGGACGCGCATGCGATCGGGGCCATCGGAAAAAACCGGCGTGATTGCAACAGAGACATGCCGCGGCTCACACACGGTGTATCCATTTTCGAGTGTCGCGACACCGTCGTTGCTGGCGAGGGTCAAATGATACGGCCCGGTCGAGAATCCGGCGGGCGCGAGCGTCGAGACGCGCGTGCTCGATGCAAACGAAACCGCACCCAAGCGCGGGTTCAAGTGCACCGTAGCGATGCCGCTGCCGCCATCGGCGAGCAAGACGTCTGGCTCGCTACCTGCAATCGCACGCACGGAACCAGGCGTGTCGTAGGCGCCGAAGAGGAACGGATGCATTCGATCGGTCACATCGATGAGCGACAGCCCGGAGACTCCCGCGGCCACCGACAACGTGTTTCCGTCGAGACGCACGCCGAGCGCGTTGCCGGGAAGCGCCACCTGGCCCAACACCCGCGGAGCACGCGAATCGGCAACGTCGAGAATCACGACACCATTGAAGTCATCAGCGACAAACAGCTCGCTGCCCGACAACGCCAAGCCCACCGAACGACCGAGTGTGTCGAGGTTGGACAGCAGCGTCGGATGCCTTGGGTTTTCGATGTCGACCAGTTGCACGCCACGCAAGTAGTCCGCGACGTAGGCCACCGTGCCTTGAACGGCAATGCCAAACGAACGGCCTGGCGTGTCATAGAATCCGATTTGCGCGGGCGCCGTTGGGTTGGAGACGTCGATCACGCGCATCCCGCGCGCATCGTCGGCCACGTAGACCAGATTGCCTTGAACGGCGAGTGCGAGTGCATTGCCGGTCGTGTCGTAGCTGCCGAGTGCGGCGGGTGCGGCAGGATTTTCGATGTCGACAACCAAGAGCCCGCTCAATCCGTCAGCCACGAAGGCGCGTGTTCCCACGACGACGACCGCTTCGGCACTGCCCTCCGTATCGAGCGCTCCGAGTGCAATCAGGGCGCGCGGATTGGACGCATCGAACACGAGCAGTCCTGCCTCGCCAGCCGCGACATACAAGCGGCCTGCCGCGATCACCGCATCGCGCGCCTCGCCCGGTATCGGCAGGCTTGCTGCCAACGTGTTGGGCGCAGCGGGACGGCGCACATCGAAGACGGCCAATCCTTGGAAGAAATCGGACAGGTACGCATAACCGCTGTCGACTTGCACCGCGGTCGTCTGCGCACCGGAAGACGGAACTGCGTTGCCGATCACGCGCGGCGCGGCCGGGCTGGAGACATCGACAATCGTCAGGCCCGCAGGACCGTCGGCGACGAACAATCGCGCACCCTCGAGCCACACCCCAGAGGGACTGCCGGGTGTTGTTATCTGCGAGAGCTGTCGCGGTGAGTTGGGGTCCGCGAGGTCGAACGCAAACAGCCCGCCAATCGGGTCAGAGACCAACGCGATGTTTCCGGTGACCACCACGTCGTAGGCCAGTCCTGCGGTCGCGGCACCGTCGCCATAAGGCATCGGCGATTCGGGCACGCTCACATCGAACAGTTGTAGTCCAGCGCTGCCATCGGCAACGTAGGCAATGCCGTCGCGAACCGTCACGCCGTAACTGAATCCGCGCGTCGGTACTTGACCGCGTAACAACGGCGCGGCTGGATCGGAAATATCGACGATCAACACGCCTTCCATCCCGGCAGCAATGAATGCCATCGATCCGCCGATGGTCATGCTCTGTGGATAGCCGGTGGGGTGATAAAGCACTCCGAGCTCGCGCGGGTGCGCGGGATCGCTCATGTCAACCGAACGCAGCGCCATCACGTAGGTGTACGGATTGAGTGTGGCGATGAACGCCGTCGATCCGTGCACGGCCAACGCTTGCCCCATATCGACTGTACCGAAGCTGCCGATCAACTGGGGGGCGCGCGGGTTGGCGACATCGAGCACGCGAAACCCGCCGAACTTGTCGACGTGTTCGAAGAACGCCATCAACGCCAGATCGCCCATGCGCGCAACGTCATAGCAATCGACGAGCAGGTCGGCGCGTCCGGCCATGACCGGCCCCCCGGGCAGCAACGCGGCACGCATCCCAGGAACCAGATTCTGACCCGCGATCGAGAGCGCCACCTCGGCATCCGGGGCCCCCGCAGCCGGATTGACCGACTCGAGCACGGGCACCTCGAGCGCCCAAGCACCCGTTGCCGCGATCAGCGCAGCCACCCAAATCGACCCTGCAAGACGACGCATCACGACCCTCCCGACCCGAATCGCCGAGCCCCCAACAAAGTACGCCAAAACCCCTCGAGTTTCGGGGACGGTATACGAAATAGACGCTGAACGAGCCGCGCCGCCGTCAGGCCGGGCGCTGAACCGCCTTGGCCGGCTGTGGCGCCGCCACCAGCCTGAACGTCCAGACGGTGAGAAGCCCCGTCGCGGCCAGCATCAGGGCACCGTTGGTCTGGTGCAGCGTGGTGAACAAGATGTCCGCAACTGTCGGCGGTTGACCCGGCGCACGAGCGCCGCTCGCCACCAACGCTGCGAACCCGAGGATCAGTTGGAGGCTCGTCACCACCATGAGAAATGAGCCGAGCCGTGCCAACGGCGGCCGGTCTTGGTGCTGAGACCAAGCGCGCATACCGCAGACGAACGCGAGCGTCGCGACCACGGCGGCGACGGCAAGGTGCGGCATGACACCTTTACCGGTGTGACGCACGATCGCTCCCAACGCGAGCTGACCGACCAGCATTCCGGACAGCGCCACCACCCAAGTGCGATCACTGCCTGTCTCGAGCGGAGCGCTCAACTCGGCAGCACGCCAGCGCTGCGAGCAAAAGGCGGCAACAGAAACGATCAACGCGAGAAACAGCTGGCCTGCAACGCCATGCAGCACTGCCAGCAACAGACTCGCCTTTGTGACGCGCAAGCCACCCATTACCCCTTGAACCGAAACCAATACCAAGGCAACGGCCGACAGCAACTTGAGCCAACGTCGCGGCTCGGTGAGCAACAGCCGCACGCAGAGCGTCAGCGTGGTCAAACCGACCAAGACTCCGAACAACCGATGCGCGTGCTCGTAGTAGATACCGCCCGTCATCCGCGACAGCGGGTACAGAAACATGTTGGAGCCGAACGTACGAGGCCAATCCGGTACCGCCATCCCTGCTTCATTGCTGGTGACCAGACCACCGATCGCCATCATGCAAAACGTCGCGCCGGCCAATCCAGCCGCAAATACACCATTCCACGAACTGCGATCGAGAACAGCCCTGGGTTGACGCGCGCCGAGCCAAGCACCGAATGCACCGAGTACAGCACCGAAAAGCAGCGCCCCAGGAACCCAAAGTACCGCGCGGCGGATGACACCGTCGGGATCGGTTCCGCCCAACAGACTGAGCAAGATCAGAGTGTTGACCGACATCGTGATCACGCCAGCCAGGGCGCCGTGTTTGATAGGCACCCTTACATGTCGTCCTGCGAAGAATCCGCCGATCACACTCAACGCAAGCATCGCCGCGAGCACAATCGGAGGCGGCGCTTCAACAAACGGCAATCGAAGCGCATATCCGGTTGCCCACATCGCTGCCGCGGTACCAAACCCGACCGCAAGTACGGCGCCGGTATCCAATTTCGAAGCGGAGGCCACAGAACGAGTTGCCATCGGGTGGCATTGTAGCGACCGATCCCTAGCCGCGCTGCCCGTTTCACAAGTCGATAGCCGCACCGGGTCGGGTCGTCTACTATGGCGTCGATTCGCCCACTCCCCCCTCTTATCTAACGAGATCGAGACGCACGTTATGCAGTCCGAAACGGTCCATCAGCGCACGCACGCTCCAGCCGGCACCAGCCCCAGGGAATTGCTGTCGCTCTACATGACCCTCGGCAAGGTGCGGCTGTCCTCGCTGGTGGTGCTCACGACCGTGGTCGGGTACCTCGTGGGCGCGCCGGTTGTCGACTGGGCGGTGCTGCTTTGGACCACACTGGGAACCGCGTTTCTGGCCTGCGGCGCGAACGGTTTGAATCAATGGATGGAGCTCGATCGCGACGCCCGGATGGATCGAACTCGTAATCGTCCAATCCCGTCGGGCCGGCTCACACCCCTGCACGGCTTTGCGATCTCGTCGGTGGTGCTGGTAGCGGGCATGCTCGTGCTCGGAGCGTTCAGTCAGCCGCTCACGGCGCTGCTCGGATCGCTGGCAGCCGCAACGTATCTCATCGTCTACACACCACTCAAGACACGCAGCACGCTCAACACGCTGGTCGGTGCGATCTCCGGCGCACTGCCACCGGTCATGGGTTGGGCTGCCGCGCGTGGCTCTCTCGACGTCGAAGCGGCGATCTTGTTCGGCATTTTGTTCGTTTGGCAGGTGCCGCACTTCTTGGCGTTGGCTTGGCTGTACCGCGATGACTACGAACGCGGCGGCTACCGCATGCTGCCGAGCGTCGATCGCGATGGCCGGCTCACCGGCGCGCTCGCGTTGGTCTACAGCCTCGCGCTGATTCCGATTGCCCTGACTGGCTATCTCACCGAGATGGCAGGGATCGTGTTTGCGATCGGCGCGGCAGTCACCGGCCTGGGTCTTTCGTGGACCGCCCTTTCGTTCTTGAGGCAGCGCACTGCGCGGAGCGCGCGCGTGATGTTCTTCGCCAGTCTCATTTATTTGCCGCTGACGTTAGGGCTGCTCGTCGCCAATCGTACGCCCGCCCCCTCGCCTGTCGCCGCACCGGTGAGTGTCACCACCACTCGTGGCTGATCGTTCCGCACCATCGGAGCGGCGGCTGACATTCGCCAGTGGCGGCTGGGTGTTGGTGTTGGCGTTGTTGCTGGGTCTGGCCTTTTTGATCTCTGTCTTGTTCGCCGCTCGTGCCGGCCGGCGTGCCGAGCGGACCGACGCGCAAGGTGGTGCCGGATTCGATCTCACCACCTGCCTCGTGCCTCGCGAGCGAATTTCAGACACTGGCGTGGGCAAGTCCAGGTTTCCGTCGCTCGACAATCCAGCGTGCTTCACGCCCTCCGATGCTGATGCGCTGACGCTTTCGCCCCGCAACAAGTACTTGGTGAATCCAGACCTCGTGATTGGCCTGCACGTGGGCGACGAGCGGCGCGCTTATCCGCTGCGGGTTCTGGTTTGGCACGAGGTGATCAACGATCTGGTGGGTGGCGTTCCGATCGCCGTCACGTACAACGCGCTGTCCGACACCGCGATCGTGTTCGACCGGCGCGTGGGCGATGAAACGCTCACGTTCGGTGTCTCCGGCTTGCTCTACAACTCGACACTCTTGGTTTATGACCGCCGCGCGTCGTGGCGCGACGAGAGTCTGTGGAGCCCGCTTCAGCAGCGCGCGATTACCGGTGCAGCGGCTGCCGGGGGTAAGACTTTGGCGGTCGTTCCCAGCACCGTCATGCGCTGGCAGGAGTGGCGAACGCTTCACCCCGAGACACTCGTCATCAAGCCCGCCTCCGAGATGGAGGAGAAGTACCAGAGCGATCCGTACTCGATGTACTTCGGATCCGACCTGCTGCGGTTTCCGGTCGATCCGTTACCGCCGGAAGGAGTAAGAGGTGTGAAGAGCAAGCTCACCATCGTGCGACGCAGCGACGGTAGCGTGGTCGACTGTGATCAGGAGGATGCCGCCTGTGTGTCGCAGGGCGAGCCGATCGCTCACACACTGTGGTTCGCGTGGTACGCGGTAGGTCGTGCCGAGGCCGCACAAACCGAGTGATGGGCGTGTTCTCAACGAACGATCCTCGTAGCCCGATCCGCCTCGATCAAGATTTCAAGCCAGAGTCACCAAGACCGCGAACAACACAAGCCAGACCACGTCGAGGAAGTGCCAGTACATCGCCATGTAGCTGACGCCCGGATGGTAGCTACGCGAGTAGAGGCCGCGCCGTGCGCGCCACCAGATGTAGATCAACGGCACCAACCCGCCGACAACGTGGGCGCCATGTAAGGCCGCCAACACCCAGGTCAACTTGTAGGAAGCCTCGCGAGCCGGGTACAGAGCGCTGATGACGGGTTGCCAATTGAAGGCTTGCAGCACCAAGAACGCGAGCCCGAGTAGCAGTGTGGCGACCAACCCCCACCGCAGTGCGGACTGATTGCCACCCCTCACCCCGGTGAGAGCCCAATGCATGGTGCCGCTGGAGATCAGCAGTACCAGTGTGCTGGCCATCAAACCGGGTGCCGAGAACTCCGGCACGCCGGCTGGAGGCCACTGCGGCGCGTTGAAACGAATCATCAGAAAGCCCACGATGCTGGCCGCAAAGAGCATCGTGAGCGATGCGAGGAAGATCCACATCGCCCAAATGCCGTATCCAGGTTTGGCTGGAAGCGCGCGTTCGGGATCGTTGAAGAGTCTACTCATCGATCCCCTTTGGGAGCAGAGAGCGGCGTTGACGCACCCTCGATCGCGCTGTGACGAGTCCTAGTGTTTGTTGGATTCGGCGGCTTGTGCTTGGTGCGCTGCGTCGATCCGAGGCGAGTAACCCTTCACGACCTCCTCCTGGTAGCTCTTGCCATCCAGGAGCGCGAGACCGATGAACAGCATGACGAAGGCGGCAGAGACGATGAAGACGAACGCGTTGAGCGGCGCGTCCCACTTCAGATGCATGAAGAACAGTGCCACCAAAGAAGCCTTGGTAACTGCAACCGCCAGCGCCACCCAAATGTTGAGCGGTCCGAGGTTGATCAACGCCACGCCGTAGGTAAGTGCGGTGAGCACCATCAAGGCCAGGAAGATTCCAATCAATAAGCGCAGGGACGTGACATGGACATGGATCTGTCCGTCATCGGCGGCCTGTGCATGAGCGTCGTGAGCCATCGCTAATCCCTCAGGAAATCAGATAGAGCAGCGGAAACAGGAAAATCCAGACCAGATCGACCAAGTGCCAGTAGATCCCCACGACTTCGACCGGAGTGAAGTAGGTGGGGCCATAGGCGCCAGCGAGCGAGTTCTTGAAAGCCCACGCCAACATCCCCATGCCGACGAGCACGTGGACTCCGTGTAGTCCGGTCATCACAAAGTAGATGCCGAAGAAGATCTGCACATTGCGAGGCTCGGGGCCGGGGTCGTGGCCACTAGGGGCTTGAGCATCGGCCAGAATGGCAAGTCCGTCGGGCCCATCCGCCGGCACCATGATCATGGGCCGATCAGGGTTTTGGGGCGGTGCTGCGACGGCGGGTGCCGCTGCAGCTGGCGTGGCCGATACCGGATTCGCTGCAGTAGTGGTGGTGGTGGCTCCCGCATTGCCACCGTGCCCCTCTACGTTCTCGCGCAGCATGTAGTGCGTTCCAGGCAGCAACGCATCGTGGAACTTGTGGCGGTACTCGACGTACTTCACACACATGAAACCAGCGCCACCCAAAAACGTTAGCGCCAACAGAATCGGGATTTGCTTCTTGAGTCCGAGCTGCGCCGCACGAACGGCCATCGCCATGGTGAGCGAACTCGCGATCAGCACGACTGTATTGATGCCGCCCAATCTGGGATCGAGAAATCTGTGGGCGTAGTGAAATATCTCAGGATGCAAACCGCGATACACCGCGTAGGCGCAAAACAGCCCACCGAACATCAAGATCTCGGTGACCATAAAGAGCCAAACGCCGAACTTCGAGGCCTCAAATTGCTGCGCAGGCGTCTCGAAGTGGTGTTGCAGATGCGGATCGTGGCCGTGGCCGCCGCTCATTGCCTCAAGCCTCCCGCTTCTTCAAGTAGCCGCCCGTCGGCTCATCCCACTTCCAGTTCTCGTACTGATACGGCTCGGGCGCCGATGGAGAGTCGGCAAAATTGTCGTGCGGCGGGGGCGATGCCGTGTGCCATTCCAGTGTGTTGCCGCCCCACGGGTTGCTCGGTGCAATCCGGCCGTTCTTCAAAGAGTGCAGCAGGTATCCGGCCGTGAGAAAAAAGCCGACCGCCATGATGTACGACCCGATCGAGGACACCATATGGAGTGTTTGAAACTCTGGAACGTAGTTGTAGTAGCGCCGCGGCATGCCGCGCTGACCAAGAATGAACTGCGTGAAGAAGGTCTGGTTGAAGCCCCAGAATATGAGCAAGCAGCCGATCCGGCCGAGCGTCTCGTTGTACATCCGACCGGTCATCTTGGGCCACCAGTAGTGCAATCCACCCAAGAACGCGACCACCGTCCCGCCGACCATCACGTAGTGGAAGTGCGCCACGATGAAGTAGGTATCGTGTAGGTGCACGTCAACCGAAAGCGTTGCGCAATGAAGGCCGGTAAGGCCGCCAATCGTGAACAAGAACATGAACGACAGGGCGTAACACATTCCGGTTGTGTAGACGATGTTCCCTTTGTAGAGCGTCGCGAGCCAGTTGAAGATTTTTACCGCCGAGGGGATGGCGACACTGAAGGTCAAGGCGCTGAAAATCATCGTCACCAAGCGCGACTGGCCGGAGACAAACATGTGATGACCCCACACGATGAATCCGAACAGCGCGATCGCCACCGAACTGTAGCCAATGAAGCGATAGCCGAAGATCGGCTTGCGTGCGAACACCGGGATCAGTTCTGAGATGATCGCCATGCCCGGCAGAATCATGATGTAGACCGCTGGGTGCGAATAGAACCAGAAGAAGTGTTGGTACAAGACCGGATCGCCGCCTAGAGCGGGATCGAAGATCCCAATGCCGAGCACTTTTTCCAGACACAGCAGCAACAGCGTGATCGCCAACACGGGGGTGGCCAGGATCTGGATGATTGCAGTGGCGTAAATGCCCCACAAGAACAGCGGAATCTTGAACCAGGTCATCCCCGGCGTGCGCAACTTGTGGATGGTGACGATGAAGTTGAGCCCGGTCAGGATCGAACTGAAGCCCAGAATGAAGGCGCCGAGCGTGGCCGGAATGACGGCATTCGTAGTAGTAGTGCTGTAGGGCGTGTAAAACGTCCAACCGGTGTCCAGTCCGCCCTTCGTGATCGACATCAACAACACCAGTGTGCCGGTCACCCAGATGTAGAAGCTCAGCAGGTTCATCCTCGGGAACGCAACGTCCTTGGCTCCGATCATCAACGGCAGCACGAAATTCCCGAGTGCAGCGGGGATTCCAGGGATGATGAAGACGAACACCATGATCGCACCGTGCATCGTAAAGGCACGGTTATAGGTGGCCGCTTCCATGATCGTCTTGCCGGAGGTCAACAGCTCGGTGCGCACCGCCAGCGCAAACAACCCCCCGATCAGAAATGCTGTAAGCACACCGACCAGGTACATCACGCCGATTCGTTTGTGATCGAGCGTGAACATCCAAGACAAAACCCCACGCGAGTGCGTCAGATAGTTATCGCCAGTGACGTGGGCGCTTGGAGCATGTCCTACATGTGTCTTATCGATAGTTGCCATGCACGCCTCACTTCAGGGATTCGATGTATTTCGCGATCGCAAGCACTTCCTTGTCCTTGAGCCGGCCCGAAAAGGTAGGCATCACGGGTTGGTAACCTTTCACGATTTGGGACTGCGGCATCAAGATCGATTGCCGCACGTAGTTCTCGTCGACAAGTACGCTGCTGCCATCGGCCAGCTCGGCCTGTGTTCCCCAAATGCCCTTGAGTGTCGGGCCGATGCCGTTGACGCCATCGACGTTATGACACTGGGTGCAACCGCTCTTGTTGAAGTACTCCTTGCCGACCAATTCAAGCGGACGAAGCTCGCCGGTCTTGGGGTCTTTGAACGGGTCGGAAGCCACCGTGAGCCATTTCTCGAACTCGCCCGGTGCGTGAATGATCGCGCGCGCCAGCATGGTGGAGTGACCGTCGCCGCAGTACTCGGTGCAGAAGATCTGATAGTCGCCCGGCTTGTCGCTCTGAAACCAAAGCTTGGTAAACCGGCCCGGCAGCACATCGTGTTTGATCCGGAAGGCCGGAATGTAGAGCGAATGAAGGACGTCTTGCGAGGTCATTACCAAGCGGACCTTCTGGCCCACCGGTGCATGCAAATCTTTGTCGAAGTACCCATTGGGATAGGTGAACTGCCAAGACCACTTCTGACCCGAGACCTGAATCTCGTAGGCATCCGAGGGCGGCACCATGATGTGCATGTACCCCTGGAAGCCCCAATAGAAGATCATCACGACCAGACCCAGCGGAATGATCGACCAGGTCAATTCGAGCGGCGTGTTGTGGCTGCTGGATTCGGGGGGAAGTCCGCCTGGCTTGCCGCGGTACTTCCACATGAAGTAGCCCATCAACCCCATGATCAGCACGAAAAAGAAGATGCACACCCAGTTGATGAACCCGTACATCCAATCCATTTCGCCGGCAACAGTAGAGGCGGGCTCCGGTAAACCCCACGGGCCGCTGCCATCGGCGAGCGCGAGCTTGGATGCGAACAGGACGAGGGACGTAGCGAGGAGTTTCTTCATGGGTTCAATGTCCCGTCACCGCAGCGGCTTGCCGGCGGCGCGTTTCGACGCGCCAAAAACGAGCCAGCAAGATGCCGAGCGTGAGCATGGTCAACAATCCGCCGAGCCGCACGAAGTTAACGGCAGCAACGGTGTATCGCCCAGCGTCAGAATCGTAGTGGAAGCAAAACAGCAGAAACTGGTCCATCGCGGTACCGATCTCTCCGTCGGCAGCCTCGGCCAGCGATAGGCGTAAGGTCCGCGGCTCGAACTTCACCCCGTACAGATACCGCGAAACGTGACCTTCGGGGGTAATCACGAAGATCGCCGCCGCGTGAGCGTATTCCTTTCGCTCTTCGACCCAGTTGTACGAAAACCCAACCGCGTTGGCGACCCGCCGGACCTCGGCCTCGGTGCCGGTCAGAAAGTGCCAACCGTTGGCAGCCGAGTCCTTCCCCAGCGACGCGACGTAGTTGGCCTTCTTCATCGAGGCAACCCGCGCGTCGTCGCGTGGGTCGATGCTAATGGTCACAACCTCAAACTGTTGCCCAGGCACGAATGGAATTTCGCGCATCGCCTCGACCGCGCCGTTGAGCACCAACGTGCAGAGCATCGGGCAACTGTAGTAGTTGAGCGTCAGAATGACGGGCCGCTTGGGCTTGAAGAACGAGCCCAGCGTCACAACTTGTCCTTGCTCGTCGAACAACTGCGCGTCGAACGGCAGTTGTGCATTCGGCTTTTCGGTAATCCCTACACCGTCGAGTTCGTGGGGTAACGGCTCGGCCCGGTCGACCGCCCGAACGGCGGGCGCGCCCAGCGAAAACAACGCTGCTGCTATCAGCGTCGCTAGGAGGCGCTTGCTGCCGAGCCATGCTTTCGAGCGACTTCGCACCGCTAGCGGCTCCCACCGTGTGCCGTCTCTTTGACGACCCACTCCATCGCTTGCTCGATGGGGAGCTTGCCGCCGTCACCCGTGAGTTGGCTCTGCTGCTGAGAGCGAATCAGCGCCAACTGCGCAGGAGTCCCTGAATCGGCGCGCCGCTGCGTCTCGTCTTCGGTGCGGTAGTAGTACGACTGTAACCACACCACGGAGGCGAACAGCAGCACGAAGCCGACGAAGGCGACCAACCCCACCGACGCGATATCCACATCGTTGGTGGTGTCGCTCTGCTCGTCTTCTCTTTCGTGCAATTCGGCCATGGGTGACTCCGGTCTAGACATTCTCGTAAGTGAGTGATTCTTCCAATCGCGGATCGCGGAAGGCCAACAAAGAACCTGCTCCCAGCTGCTTGGCCAGCAGGGCGGCAAACACCCCACAGACGAACAACAGGCAGGTGAAATCCAGCAGGTGCAGCGGAACGGCATGACTGACTTGCTCGGCCCCGGTTGCGGCGACCTCGGTGTGTCCAGCGCGTCCGTACTCAGGCATCACCAGCCAATACATATCGACAAAGTGAATGAACAGATTCCAGTAGGCGATCTTGACCAACAGGTGAGGCCGGCGTTTGGGGATGCGCGACACCAGCATCAAGAACGGCGCAACAAAGTGTCCGAATAGCAGCAGCACGCTCACCCAGCCCCACTGGCCGTAGTAGCGGCGCTCCATCCAGCCCGTCTCTTCCGGCAGATTGGCGTACCAGATCAACATGAATTGCGAGAACGCGATGTACGACCAAAACACCGTGAAAGAAAACATCCACTTGCCGATGTCGTGGTAGTGGTCGAGTGTGATCGTGTTCTGCAACCGTCCGGACTGCTGCAAGTGCCAGCACATGACACACAGCATCGCGTTGAATGCGAAGAACGAGCCCGCGAAGAAGTACACGCCAAAGATCGTGCTGAACCAGTGCGGGTCGAGCGACATCAAGAAATCGAAGGCAAAGAACGTCGCTGTTAGCGCCCAGAAGAAGATGGCTACCGGTGCGAAGCGCTCCATCTTTACAGTCAGGGCTGCGTCGCCGCTTTCGTCTTGCGCGCGCGAGTTACGATTGAAGTAGCGCGCCAACAGTGTCCAGACCGCGAAGTACACCAGCACCCTGATCAAGAAAAAGGGAATGTTTAGGTATGGTGCTTTGCGCTGAAGAATCTCGTCGTGTGCCACCGCCTCGTGGTCCATCCAGTGGTAGAGAGTCGGTCCCCACAACCACACGATGGGAATGACCAGCACGAAGAACCACGGGATGACGCTGGAGGTAGCTTCCGCCAAGCGGCGCACCGCGACGCTCCACCCGGCGCGAGTCGTGTGCTGAATCAGCACGAAGATCAGTGCACCCAGTCCGAGGCTCAAGCCAAACACGAAACTGGTCAAGTAAGACCACGCCATCCGATCGAAACCGTGCTCGGTCATCGCGGCCAGTGCCAAACTGGCGAGACCACCGACCGCCGCCGCAATCAGACCAAAGCGAAACAGCTTGTCGCCGAGCGCACCTAGCTGTCGGTTCTCTTTGGCAATGTCGATCGCGTGCTTCATGGTTTCCTCGGCGCAGCCGCGGGAGCACTCGTCGGCATCGGTATCGGCGCAATCGTCACGACTGGATTCTGAGTCTTCTGCAAGGCCTTCACGTAGGCCACGATGTCCCAGCGATCCTCAACCGGGATCTGGCCACCGTAGCTGGGCATGTTGCGGATGCCATGCGAGATCGTGTTGAAGATGTGACCCACCGGACGGCCCAGCACGACGGGATCGTGCATCGAGCTCGGCGGAACCCACGTCCCCTCGGCGAGTTGGTCGGCGCGCTGCGCCACCGGTCCGTTTCCGAAGCCCGAAAGCCCGTGGCACGGGAAACAGTAAACGTTGTAGCGGTCCTGTCCGCGCCGAATCATCGCAGACGTCATTGGCTCCGGAAATGTCGTGGCCCAACTGCCGTCTGCATTCTTGCCTTGGTACATGTGATCGTCCGCGTGCAGTTCGCCGCGCGCCACGGTGTTGGCTACCGGCATGCGCATCGTGCGGCCGTCTGCAAAGAGCGGGCTGGCCTTTTGCGTCTTGTATTTGGACTGGTTGTCCATGTCAGGAACGAGATGAATGCGCGGCTGCTCGCTCTTCTGCTGGCGAGCGCGAGCCACGAGTGCGAGTGGAACAAGCGAGAGCGTCACCAAGGCGACGGCAGTGAAAGTCATCCACCGGGGAATCATCGCCTCAGTCCTCCAGCTCTTCGACGAGCGCGCCAGGTTGTGCGGCGAAGAAATCCTTGACCTTGTGCAGGTCGAACTTCGGGTCTGCGGCTTCGATGATCACGAAGAACCGGTCGCGCGTGGCGGCCTTGAACGCTTCACTCTTGAGGGTTGGGTGCGAGAGTCGAGGCAACCCGTTGGCAACGAGCATCCCAACGAAGGTGCTGATCGCGGCAAAGAGCACGGTGAGTTCGAAGGCGACCGGGATGTTGGCTGGCAAGCTGAAAAATGGCTTTCCAGAAACGATCAACTTGTAGTCGACCGCATTCATCCACCACTGCATCAGGATTGCTGCCGCCAGGCCGGTTGCGCCAAACGCCATCACGACCCACGGCAGGCGCGACCACTTCAACCCCATCGCACTGCTGAGCCCGTGCACCGGGTAAGGGCTGTGGCAGTCCCACTTGCGATAACCGGCATCGCGCACCTTGGTGGCGGTCGCAAGGAACTGGTCGACGTCTTGGAAACCCGCCATGACGCCCCACAACTGCGGGCCCCGCGCGGTCTTGGTCTTGGTATTAGTGTCCATGGCCGTGTCCGTGCGCCTTCGTTTCGGCGGCAACGCCTTTGACTTCGGAGATCGCTACCATTGGTGCGAAGCGGATAAACAACATGAACAGCGTGAAGAACAGACCGAACGAACCGACCATTGTGCCGAGATCAACCCAGGTCGGCTTGAAGTAGCCCCAACTGGAGGGCAGGAAGTCACGATGCAGTGACGTGACGATGATCACGAACCGTTCGAACCACATCCCGATGTTCACGAAGATACTGAGCGCGAACACGATCCAAAGATTGGTGCGGCACTTCTTGATCCAGAAGAGCTGCGGCGAGATCACGTTGCAGCTGACCATGATCCAGTAAGACCACCAGTACGGCCCCATCGCACGATTGATGAAGGCGAAGCGCTCGTACAGGTTGCCGCTGTACCAGGCGATGAAGAACTCCATCGCGTAGGCGTAGCCCACCATGCTGCCGGTGGCCAACATCACTTTGCACATGTTCTCGATGTGCCGCGCCGTGATCAGGTGGTCCAGGCCGAACAACTTCTTGGACGGCACCAACAGCGTGATCACCATCGCGAAACCGCTGAAGATGGCACCAGCCACGAAGTACGGCGGGAAGATCGTGAGCGGCACCTGCAAATTCCTCACGCCCCAGCAACGCCACAAAAAACGCGCCTTCTCCCTCATCGACACGCCGAAGGCGGGGCAACGCCCCTCGAACCCGTCCGCCGCTTCCTCAAAGCCACCGGGTTACTGAGCAATGATCTATTCATGCGATCGTGGGAAGTTGCCCTCAAAGTCATCCCCCGCATCGGCGACGAACGCAAACGCATCCCCGAAGAAAAGGCACTCGCCGACCTATGGTTAGCAATGGATGAGATCAAGGCAAAGG
>JANNUT010000178.1:0-113616 GCA_031395565.1 Acidobacteriota bacterium
CACCGATGGCTACGTGCTGACCAACCAACACGTGGTCTCGCGCGCGTCCAAGATCACACTCACGCTCAGCGACGGTCGCCAGGTGCCGGCGAAGCTGGTCGGCTCGGACAGTGTTTCCGATATTGCGGTCTTGAAGTTGCAGGGTGCAGGGCCGTGGCCCGCGGTCGCGATGGGCTCCAGCGACGACCTCATGATTGGCGAGCCGGCGATCGCGATTGGAAATCCCTTCGGTTTGCAGAACACTGTCACGGCCGGAGTCATTTCGGCCGTCGGCCGGTCACTCGATTCGCCCGACGATGGCGAGGTTCACTACACCGACTTCATCCAAACGGATGCCGCGATCAATCCCGGAAATTCCGGAGGAGCGTTGTTGAATGCACTGGGCGAATTGGTAGGGATCAACAGCGCCATCAACCCCAAGGCGCAAAACATCGGTTTCGCGATTCCCGTCAACCGCGCACGCGCCGTGTACCGCGAGATCCTGCGTTTCGGTCGCGTGCGCTCGACATGGACCGGGCTGCGCGCTCGAGAACTCGATCCCGAGCTGGCGGCTGACAATGGCCTGAAGGTGACCCGCGGTTTATATGTCACCTTCGTCGCGGCGGACGGACCTGCGTCCCAAGCCGGCATCAAGGCGGGTGACATCATCGTCGAGGCTGCCGGTCAGAAAATCGCTTCGGTTGCCGACCTCGATACCGTCATCGCCAAGACTGGCACCGGCAGCAGCGTTTCGCTGAAGGTGATTCGCGACGAAACCGAGACCCTCCGGACACTCCGGGTGGTGCCCTTCCCTCGCGAGAAAGCGCCGCAGTTCGCGCGCGACTCGCTGGGAATGACGGTGGTCGATGGGCGGCGGGGCGGAGCGGTCATCGACAAAATCACGCCAGGGTCCTGGTGGGCACGCAACCGGGTGCAGGGCGGACAGTTCGCGGTGCTCGAAATCAACGGCAAAGAAGTCACCTCGGCCAAGGACTTCTATGATGCAATCCCGGACGCGGCCGACCGTACCGCTGTATCGATGGTGATTACCGATGGACGACGCCGCTACAACGTCACGGTTCCGGTCAGGTGAGGCGATGAAAGACAACGGTCACGAGGAAGAGCTGCAGGTCAACGATCGCCGGCGCTTCACCGACGAAGGGGAGTCGCGTTTCGATGCTGTCGATGAGCCTGTCGAGCCCGCGGTGGCGGCGGCGATTACGCCCGAGGAACTTGAAACCTGGAAGCAGCGCGCCAGCGCCGCAGAAACCAAGCTGCGCGAGATTGCCGAGATCTTCCGCCGCTACAAGGACGAGCACGATGCGATCCGCATGCGGATCGAACGCGATCGCGACCTGCGCGTGCGCGAATCGCTCGGCCGTTCGTTCATGCGAATCTTGGATGCTGTCGACCACCTGGAAATGGCGTTGCAGTATGCGGATGACAATCCGCTCGCGGATGGATTGAGGCTAGCGCTCAAGGGTATCTACGAGGCGCTACTCGCCGAAGGGTTGGAAAAACTCTCGCTGGTCGGCGATCCGTTCGACCCGCAGTACGCCGAAGCGGTGGCCTTGGTGCCGGTCGAGAATCCCGAGTTGCACAACGTGGTGTTGGCCGAAATGCGCACTGGGTTTTCGCTTAACGGTGTTGTGCTGCGACCGGCGCAAGTGCGCGTGGGCAGCCATCAAGGCTGACCACGCGCCGATCCGCTCGCCTCGCGAGCGAGCGTCCTCACCACGAAGTGTCGCGCCTTGCCTAGCGGTGATCGATGCTGCGATGCCAGCGTTCACCGCGGCGATCCAATCTCCGGTCGATGCGGTTTCCGCGGTAATCGAGCCGGTGGTTGACGCATCAGCCTTGGTCGCTCCGTTTGCGCGCGTCTCACCCTAGAATGCGTGGCTCGGAGGAAGTGTGGCGTCGTGCCCCGGTTGTAGTTCCAGCCTCAGCCCTGACGCGCGATTCTGCTCGGCCTGCGGAGTCGAGGTCTTCAGTCCGGATACACCGACGCGCGTCGTCGGCAGCCGTACGGCAGACGCGTTGAGTTCGGCTCCGTCGGACGGCGGTCGATTCGTACCCGGCACGATCCTCGCGGGCCGCTATCGCGTGGTGGCGCTGTTGGGCCGTGGCGGGATGGGCCAGGTCTATCGAGCCGACGATCTCAAGCTGGGACAAGCCGTGGCCTTGAAGTTCTTGCCTGAGGCGCTCGCGCACGACGGCGCCGCACTCGCGCGCTTTCATAACGAGGTGCGCATCGCCCGGCAGCTCGCGCACCCCAATCTGTGCCGTGTGTTCGATATTGGCGAGGTCGACGGACAACACTTCTTGAGCATGGAGTACATCGACGGCGAGGACCTCTCGTCGCTGATTCGGCGCATCGGGCGACTGCCGGCCGACAAGGCGCTAGAGATCGCGCGACAACTTTGCGCTGGACTCGCCGCTGCTCATGATGCCGGCGTCCTGCATCGCGACCTGAAGCCTGCCAACGTGATGCTCGACGGACGCGGCCGTGCGCGCATTACCGACTTCGGCTTGGCTGGCCTCGAGGCCGAGATGCAGGACGCCACGATCGCGTCTGGCACGCCCGCCTACATGTCGCCCGAACAACTCGAGGGCAAGGAGTCAACAGCACGGAGCGACATCTACGCCTTGGGTTTGTTGCTCTACGAAGTGTTCACGGGCCGGCGCGTGTTCGACGCTGTCACCCTGCCGCAGTTGCGTGAGCAGCGGCAGCAGTCCGCGCACACCAACCCCTCGCACTGGATCAAGAACCTCGATCCGTTGGTCGAACGTGTGATCTTGCGCTGCTTGGAAAACGACCCGCTGTTGCGGCCGGCTTCGGCGCTTCAAGTCGCGGCGGCACTGCCCGGCGGCGATCCGATGGCGGCGGCGCTCGCGGCGGGGGAAACGCCGTCGCCAGAAATGGTGGCCGCGTCACCGACACACGGGGTTTGGACCCGCGCGCGCGCGGCCTGGTGTGTGGCTGCGATCGTAGCGGTGGTGGTGATGCTGATGTTCACCGAGCAGGTAAATCTGTATCGCATGGTGCCGCTCGAGAAATCACCCGAAGTGCTGGTCGATCGCGCCAGCACACTGATTGCCTCGCTCGGCTACTCGCAGCCGCCGCGCGATCGCGCCTACGGTTTTGGTCTCGACAACACCTACTTCGGTTTCGAGGCCGATCCGGTGCCGGCACCGCAGCGCTGGCAACGGTTTACGAGCGGCCAACCGGTGACGTATTTCTTTTGGTACAGACAAAGCCCGCTGCTGTTGCAACCGCACCGAAAGCTGATCGACGCTGGTCGTATCGAACAGTTCGATCCACCGGCGACCACGGAAGGGATGATCAGCCTTGTGATGGACCCGCGCGGTCGCCTGCTGTCGTTCGACGCCGTGCCTCCCGCACAACTCGCTCCAAGCACCGGCAGCGCCGAGTTTGATTGGTCACCGCTTTTTCATGCTGCTGGTCTGGAGCCGTCACGATTCACGTCGGCAGCGCCGCAATGGACCCCGCCGGTCCACGCCACGGGAGTGCGGGCATGGTCCGGTACGTTTGCCGATCATCCCGATTTGCCGTTGCGTGTCGAGGCCGCGTCGTCCGGTGATCGTTTGGTGCACTTCCAGTTGATCGCACCCTGGGATGTGCCGACGTCGGCGGTTCCTACGACAACCGATCCCACCGCCGTTGCCGGCAGCGCATTGCAGGGCGTTTCGGCGCTGGTCATCTTGCTGGGCGCCGTGGCGATGGTCCGTCAAAACCTGTCGCAAGGCCGCGGCGATCGGCGAGGCGCCCTCAAACTGGCAAGCGTGGCGCTGCTGCTGACCTTCATCGTTTCTATGTTGCGCAGCGATATCGCACCGACCGTCGATGGCGTGACGTCGTGGCTGGCCGCATCGGCGCAGGGATCACTCTTCGCCGCAGCACTGTTGTGGGTCGGCTACATCGCACTGGAGCCGCAGATCCGTCGCCAGCAGCCGCGGCTGATCGTGTCGTGGATGCGCTTGTTGAACGGTGAGTTCCGCGACCCCTTGATCGGGCGCGATTTGTTGATTGGGATCCTGTTGGGGTTGAGTGCCTCTGCAGCTTTCAAACTCAGCGGCTGGCTCAAACTTTGGTCCCATCATCCCCTGCCGCCCAACCGGTTCCTCGATGTCGATACGCTTGGCAGCGTGTCCCACGTGCTGGCTGTCGCGCTCGACCTGTTCGTCGGCAGTGCCGGCGCGGCGTTTTCAGTCCTCATCTTCTTGGTGTTGGCCCGTCGCGTGGTGCGTCACGAGCACCTCGCGTCGATCTGTTTTTGGCTGATCAGTCTCACGATCGCAGTGCTGTTCTTCGCGCGCAGTTGGCCAGTGATCGTCGGGTCGGGGCTGTTCTTAGCGCTCTGGATCATCACCGCCTCACGCTTCGGACTAGTGGCCGGTATCGCATTCGGGATCATGAGAACTTTGTCGATGTCGTTTCCGTTGACCCCCAACCTTTCAGCTTGGCCGGGAGGCGCGACGGTGGTGGCGCTGTCGACAATCCTCGCGCTGGTTCTTTACGGCTTTTGGGCAGCAACCGTCGCTTTGCCGGCTCGCCGTCAAGAGGCGCAGCGTGACCTCAATGGCTAGCCACTCCAGAGTCGCTCAGCTCATGCGTGCTGCGATCGTCGAACTCGGTAGCGGTCCCGGTCCCTGAGCCCGCGTCAGGTGCAACACCGTGTTGATCGTAAAGCGCACGCATCCCCTCCTTGTTCCTTCGCTGATGGCTAGCGGGTGCTGGCAGGAATGTTCGACATGACCGGGCCCTTGGGGGCGGAGCAGACTGTCATAATCCACGGCCCGGCCGAGCCGGAACGCCCGATCCGCAGGGCAACTTGCTGTGAACTGTTCAAGATTTCCCCGCAATCTGCGGGTGAGGAGGTTGTGGCACCTCGTGTGCGGGATCGTGGCGGTCTTGTTGAAAGGACAACCTGGCGCCGCAGACGCGCGGGCGGCGGCGGTAGACGCTTGCCGGCGGATGGTGAACACGCTGCACCATCGCGGACCCGACGAGCAACACGTCGTGGCGTTCGGCCGGTGCGTCTTGGGGCATGCGCGGCTATCGATCATCGACCTCGCCACCGGATCTCAACCGATCTCCAACGAAGATGGTTCGGTGTCGGTGGTCTTCAACGGCGAGATCTACAACTACGTCGAGTTGCGCGATCAGTTGATCGCTCGCGGGCATGTATTTCAAACCCAGAGCGATACGGAGGTCATTCCGCATCTCTACGAAGAGTACGGCGATGATTTTCCGCAACATCTCAACGGCATGTTCGCGATCGCGCTGTGGGACGCACGCCGGCAACGGCTCGTGGCGGCACGCGATCGGATGGGTGAGAAGCCGCTTCTGTATAGCAAGACACCCACGGGGTTCGCGCTGGCGTCCGAGTTGCGTGCGTTTCGTGAGTTGAACTGGCTCCCGCGCAGCATCGACACCGAGGCCATCGGTTTGTTCTTCAGTTCGATGTACGTGCCCGCGCCGCACACAATTTTTCGAGAGGTCAAGAAGCTCCCTCCGGCACACTTGATGGTCGTAGACGTCGACGGAATTCAGATTCGCCCCTACTGGATTCCGACGATCACGATCGACGAGTCGTGTCGCGACGAGGAGTGGGTTTCACGCCTGGAAAATCTGTTCGCCGACTCTGTCGCGCGCCGGCTGATCGCCGATGTCCCGTTGGGTGTGTTCCTGTCGGGTGGAATCGACTCCAGCGCGGTCACCGCCTTTGCCGCGCGTGCGTCGACATCGCCGATCCATACGTACACCGTCGAGTTCGTCGGCGATATCGACGAGCGGCCCTGGGCCCGGCAGGTGGCGCAGCGCTACGGCACCGATCATCACGAGATCGTGATCGAGAGCCGCGTCGACGACGAAGTCGAAGCAGTGCTGACGCACATGGACGAGCCGTTCGGAGACTCCTCGCTGGTCCCCACCAAGATCGTCTCGCGAGCAGCGCGCGAGCATGTGAAGGTCATTCTGGGTGGTGACGGCGGCGATGAGCTGTTCGGCGGCTACTCGATGTATCTCGATCAACGGTTGCAGCGTGGCTCGCGGCTCGCGACCGCCGGGGCGCGCGCCTATCAGCGCCTGGGCCTGGGAGATCCGCCCTCCTTTCGTGGCGCGATGACGCGCCCCTACGACAAATGGCACCATGCGCGATCGGTCACGCACAAGGATGAGTTGGCGGCAATGCTGACGTTCGATCCACCGGACGCGGCACAGTTCTTCCGGCGTGAGCGCTGGCTGCGGTTGAGCGAGCCAGACCCGCTTTCGGTCGCGTTCAACTATGACCTTAACTATTACCTGCCCGACGATTTGCTGAAGAAGGTCGACATGGCCTCGATGATGGCGAGCATCGAAACACGAGCACCGTTTCTCGATCATCGATTCGTCGAGCTCTGCCTCTCGATCCCCACCGAACGAAAGCTGCGCGGCGGGATGCTCAAGCGAATGCTCAAGCAACTGCTCGTGCCACACCTGCCGCACGACTTGCTGCATCGCCCCAAACAGGGTTTCGGCGCGCCGGTGGGCGCCTGGCTGCGCCAGCGGCTTCAACCGCTGGTTCGCGATCTGCTGGCTCCAGGTTGCCGCAGTCAACAGTTCGTACAGCGCACCTGGATCGATCGCAGCCTGCACGATGTCTACAACGCGGCACCGTCGGCTGAATATCGCGTCGACTACCGCCTCTGGATGCTCTTGGTGTTCGAACTCTGGCTCAGACGCTGGGCGTAACGGGCGCTGCTAGCCGATCAGTTGGTTGTCCTGCAGCAGTTGGACGGCGCGTCGAATGACATCGTCAGGCATTTTCGAGCGCTCCACGATTTCTGTCACCGTCCGTTGACCGTCGGAAAGTTGCAAGACCCACAGCATCGCCGTGCTCAAATCGCCGAGGCCGCTGGTCCCGCCCATGGCGCGGTAGATGCCACGCCGCCCCAACTGCGGTTCTCCGTAGGGTGCCAGGTTCTTGAAACAACGATCGGTGTCGAGCGCGGCGCAAATCGCCTCGCAGGCGTCGACAGCGTCCGCAAGCTGCGCGTCCGAGATGAACTCGAGCGAATCGGCCGAGGTGTGGTACTCGGGAAACTGACCATGCTGGCCACGCATCAACGACCCGAACGGGATCGCGATCCCGGGCGAATTGAACTGTCGCTCGTCGTAGCCGAATGGAAAGAACTCGATCACCTGGTCGCCACGATCGCGCCGACCAAGCACCTGACGTGCGGCACGATCGATCATGCTGCTGCCATGCAGACTCGCCTTGTAGGTGAGCGGCCGCGCATCGCCCAAGCAGACCAGCGACATCCCGCCACGGATCGCGGACCAACGCTCGCGATTGGCAGCTAGCCACGTGAGCGACCCGATCGTTCCAGGGATGAACAGGAAGCGATAACTGTAGTGATGTGCTCGTTGGGCCAGGCGCGAGGCGAGTTCAGTGGCCACCGCGATTCCGGAGAGGTTGTCGTTGGCCAGCGAGGGATGGCAGACGTGGGCCGTAAACACGAACTCCTGTGACGACCTCCCTGCGAGCAACAACTCACCGTAGCAAAGATCGCCTGGTGCCAGTGTCGCATCGATGCAGACGTCGTACTCGGGATCGGTCATGGCATCCCACTGCTGCTTCGTCAGACAAAAACCCCACGTCTTGTTGTAGTAGCTGGTGCGATACGGGATCCAGCTGGGGTGATCGTCCAGCCAGTGCACGTGATTGGCCAAGACCTCACGCGAGATACGCTGTTTGACCGGCACGCTGTAGCTGACGACGTGCAACGTGTGTTTGCGAAAGTCGACAACGCGCTGGCCGCTGGTGGTCGCGATGTAGCCATCGCGAATGTTCCATTCATCGGGCACCGTCCAGTCCAGGACTGCGGTGCCGCTGGCGACGTCACGAATCGCGAGTGGAATCTGCTGCTGTAGCAGATGCAGCGTCTGCCGCGTCCCCTCGCCGGTAATGCTGCGGCACAGCGGATAGAGTTGTTCGATCAGCGCGCGCCTCATTACCAACTCATTCCATCACCCCTGAGGACTGGAAGATCGCGATCTTGGTCCGAGATGATCGTGGGGGCAGCGGGCCAGTGCACACCGAGTCGCGGGTCGTCCCAGCGAATGCCGCGTGCCGCTTCCGGCTGATAGCTCGATCCCATTTGATAGAAGACCTCGGTGTCCGGCTCCAGTGTTAAGAACCCGTGGGCAAACCCAGCGGGAATGTAGAGCATCCGATGATTTCGATCGGTGAGTTCTACTGCAAACCACTTCAGTGCCGACGGCGAACCGTGACGGAGGTCGACAATCACGTCGTAGACCGCGCCGCGGGTGCAGCGCACCAGCTTCTCCTCGCGAACCGGAGGCGCCGCGTAGTGCAATCCACGCAATGTCCCCTTCCCCTGGTTGGACGACACATTGCACTGCGGCCAGTGCGTGGTCAGTCCATGCTCGGCGAACTCGCGATCGCAGTAAGAACGTGCAAAGAAGCCGCGCGTATCGCGCTGTGGCTCGAGCTCGATCACGAAGGCGCCGGCCAGTGGTGCGGCTTCAAACCTCATCGGCGGCTCCTGCCCGACGCGAACCAGTGCCGTGCGGCAGCCCATGCCTCTTGGGCTAACCGGCCGCGTTGCCAGTAACACTGACGCGCGATATCGGCGTACAAACGGGTCTTGGTACTGGTCGAGAGCGGGGCCCGCCACACGGCTCTGGCATGTTCCAAGTCGTGTCGCCACCACCAGGTCGAAAGATCGCCGCGCGATTTTGGATCGAGGTGTTCTTGGCGTTGCTCGATCGTCTCCGAGGCACTGGCGGCTTCGCGGTGCATCCGGCGCGTCAGCAGCGGCTCGGGCAATTCTACGAATTTGCCGTGCAGTGTCAGTTCCACCATGAGCGCGATATCGGTGCCCCGGAACGGACGGAACAGCGGCGTCATCGACAGTGCCGAGGAGCGCATCATCCCCTGCAACACGTTGAGCATGCCGGTGTGACCGCACGCATACTGAAATCGCTCCAGAACATCGGCTGACTGCAAGTCTAGGTCGTCGGAGTAGATCTGCTGGACACCCCCTAAGGCGTCGACCAGCACGGTGCGGGGGGAACAAAGCACGACATCAGGTTGTGACTCCAGAACGGCAACAGCTCGCTCGACCAATGTGGGGTTGGCCAGATCGTCAGCGCAGGCCCACTTGAAGTAGTCGCTGTTGCTCAGGCGAAAGACATGGTTGAAGTTCGCGGCAGCGCCCCGATTCGTAGCTTGACGGACGAATCGAATTCGCCCGTCGCGCGACGCGAGCCGCGTACAGATCTCGGCGGAACGATCGCTCGACGCATTGTCTGAAATGATCAGCTCGAAATCCTGGTAGGTTTGCGCGAGAATCGATTCGATCGATGCTTCGACGTAGAGCTCGCCGTTATGAACCGGCATCCCGATGCTGACTTTGTTTTTCATCGCGCTAAGCGCCTGCCGACGGCCCATCGACACGACGCAACCAAATTTCCCGCCAATAGGGATAGATGGCGCGCTGGCAGAACAACCGTTTGGTACTGAGATCGCCGATACATGCCACACCATCCAGGATGATGCAGTCGCTCGGCATCGTCAGCATCCGTCCGGTCTTCTCGTCGATGATTCGCGAAACTCGACGAAGCACTCGATACCGCTCGCCGCAAAACCGCAATTGCTCGACGTCGAACCACAATCCGCGATTTCGCTGGCGCGCGTCGATCGTCGCCATGATCTCGTCGGCGGGCTTGACTTCAACCCACTCACCCGGTTGGAGGTCGAGTTTTTCTGCGGGTGTCTTGCCTACGGCTCGACCGCGGAGGTAGGGGTAAGTCGGTCGCTTCAGGCGTCGCATCAGCATGTTCCACCAGGCAATCAGCATCGCGCGCAACAGCGTTGGAATCCCGACATTGCCGCAACGCCAGTCGCGCCAGTATTGAGAAAGATCCCACGGGCTCATCGGTTCGCTGGCGGTGTACATGCGCGTCGCTTGGCAGTTGTAGATCGGCTGTCCCGGAAACTCCGGTTTTTCTGCCGCCCTGGTAGCGGAATGTAACTGCTCCTCGCTACAACTCGCTTCTGACCCAACTGACGAAGCCCCTTCCGAGACACCAGTACGCCTGAGCCATGCCTCCTTCCAAAACAGCACGCAGCCTGCCTGGCAGTGGTCATGCGCACTTCCGTCGCAACGCGGTCCATCAAGGTGAACGGCAGCGCGCACCCGGCGCGCTGTGGTCTTGTTGATGACATCGCAAGCCTTTTCACCGCGCTTCCAAACGCGCTGTTTCTGGCCACACAACTGCAGCATTTCCGGCATGAACGGCATCCCCTGATAGCAGCCGTCCTTGTCGAGCGTTGCTAGGATCTCGGCCTTGCTCCGAACTTCTACCCATCCACCGGAGCGGAGTTCGAGTTCGTCAGGCGTCAATGTCTCCTCGCTCCGCGCTGGCGCTTGAAGTCCAGCGCCGCAGGTACCAGTTAACCGTCTGCTGCAAGCCTGTCTCTAGCGGAATCTTCGGCGCCCAGCCCAGGATCGCCTTCGGAGGGCCAAGATCTGCTACGCGCGGTTCACGATTGACCCGGTCTTCGAGCGCTCCAAACTGTAGTTCGGCTTGTTTCCCTGAGCATGCCACCAATAGCTTCACGAGCGTGCGTATCGAAGTCAGCCTGCCTGTTCCAATATCGAGCACTCGACCTTCGGCGTCAGACGAAAGCCCGGCCGCCGCGTAGGCGTCGACGATGTCGTCGACGTGGATCCAATCCAATTCGCGCTGACCACTCGATAACTTCGGAATCTGGCCAGCCAGTATTGCCCGAAGTGTCGCAGGAACGAGCTTTTTTTCAGATTGCTCCGGGCCGTAGCCCATGAAGGTCCGCAATACCACCACGGGTGCGCCGTACATCTGATGACACAACCGCGCATATTGCGAGGCGGCCGTCTTGGCGGCGGAGTAGGGTGACGGTGGGACAAGCTCCGGATCGCGACTATCGACCTCTTCAAGTGATCCAGCTAGGATCAATCGCGGTTTGCGGTTCCGCGCGCTGACGGAGAGCAGGCAGATCGTGCTCGTGAGCAGACTGCGATAGGTCCGTTCGAGCATCTCGAGGTGCGGTGCAGTGTCAACCTCGCCGCTGAGGTGATAAACCAAGGCCGGATCAATTGCCTCGAACAGCGCCTCGACATCGCCGACCGTTGTGATCTCGGAGTGCCACCACCGGATTCCGGGGGCTTCTGGCCTTGGGACCCGCGACGTTCCATGTACCTCGGCGCCAAGCCTGCTCAGATGGGCGCAAAGATGCCGGCCCAAGAACCCGCTGGCTCCTGTGACGAGGACTCGCTTTCCAGTGAGCGTCAGCTGCGAAGCGTTGCTCACGGCGTCGGGCCCGCTCCCAACAACAGCTTGGGCGCGAAGAAGGCCTCTGCCAGGCCGTCAGGGCTCCCCGCTTCGATCCCGCGCAGTCGCATCAGACCGAGAAACGTATCGGGAGAGAACCACCGTTTGGTGCGCTGCGTGGAGAAGTGGCGCATGAGTTTCTCTATTTTATCCTGCGCCACGTCTCGGGAAATTGGGGTATACAAGTTCGGGCGCCCAAGGTCTCCGTCGTACTTGGGGATCTCGTACTCGAGTACGAGATGGTCGCGCCAAGTGTTCCATGTCAGATCGGAAATGACGCGATGATCCTGATGCCGGTCTTCGCGATAATGAGTGAGAACGATATCAGGCTCGAACTGCTGCTTGAGCTGTTCGAATCGGTCTTTGATCTCGCTGAATGCTCCGGGGAAGTAGCCATCACGATGTGCCAGAAGTGTGACGGCCGAATGTGCCGCCGCCTGTAGAAAATCAGCGGCGCTTTGCCGTGCTTCCGTCTCACGCTCGCCAACCGCTGAGAACACGACCCAGTGCACCTCGAGCGGGGCCATCGCACTGATCCAACTCAACAACGTGCCACCGCAGCCGATCTCGATGTCATCGGAGTGCGCTCCCAAGACAAGCACGCGCCGTGCTCTCGGCACCGCGATCGCGCTGGGCAGTAACGTCAGCACTTCTCGGACTCGGAGTCAGTTGCTGGCTCCTTGCTCCAAATCTGCCATGGGGCCTGACCGCGACCATGCAGGTCTTCCAACATTTGCCGGTCTTTGAATGTGTCCATCGAGGCCCAGAAGCCATCGTGGCGATAGCCCATCAACCTCCCTGTCCGCATCAACCGTGAGAGCGGCTCGGGTACGAGATCTTCGCCCGGAAGCATCACATCGAAGATCTCCGGCCGGAGCACGAAGAACCCACCATTGATACGCAAATCGACCTCGCCGGAGTGCCGGATGTCGATGACCTCACCCTGCTGGTTCATGTCAATCAGGTGATACGAGAACGTCGGACGCACCGCCAGGAAACACGCTGTTTTCTCGGAAACCTCGAATTCCCCAATGATCTTGTCCAGAGGGGCATCCGTCAGGCCGTCGCTGTAGTTGGCCAAGAACGTTTCACCCGGATTCAGATAACGGCGAGCCGCGGCAAGTCGTTGCCCGATGTTGGCCCGCAGACCGGTGTCGATGAGTGTGATGCTCCACTCCCTCGCGTCGTTGCCTAGCAACTCAACACCTTGCCCGGCACGAACCACGAAGTCGTTCGTGATCGTTTCGTCGTAGTTACGAAAGTAGTTCTTGATCACGTCCGCGCGATAGCCGAGACAGAGGATGAAGTCCTTGTGGCCATAGTGAGCATAGTACTTCATCACATGCCACAACACGGGACGATACCCGATCGGCACCATCGGCTTGGGTACGTTGTCGGAATACTCACGCAGCCGCATCCCCATGCCACCGCAGAACAGAACCACTTTCATCGTTGCCTCCGGTTGGTCAGTCCAGTACGGTCACGGTAGGAATCGGCACCACCAACTTGGCGCCCCATTCGCGCGTGTAGCTCAACTGCTGCGCGATCTCTTTCTTCAAGTTCCACGGCAGGATCAGGATGTAGTCGGGCTTGGCCTCGGCCAGCTTCTCGGGCGCGAAGATCGGGATGTGGGTGCCGGGTGTGTAGCGGCCGTGCTTGTACGGATTGCGATCGACGACGAAGTCGAGGAAGTCGGTACGAATGCCGCAGTAGTTCAGCAGCGTATTCCCCTTCCCCGGTGCGCCGTAACCGGCAATCGACTTGCCGGCACGCTTGGTGGCAATCAAGAACTCGAGCAGACGCCGCTTGGTTTCTTTCACCTGCTCGGCGAACAACGCGTAGCCCGCCGGCGTGGTCAGCTGTCCGCGGTGCTCGTCGTCCCGCACCTTCAGCACACGCTGCGAGGGAGCGCTGGGGTTGGAGTCGGAACGCTGGGCAAAGACGCGCAGCGATCCACCGTGGCTCGGCAACTCCTCGACATCGACCACCGTCAATCCGTGTTCGGCGAAGATCTTCTCGGTCGAGAGCAACGAGAAGTACGAGAAGTGCTCGTGATAGATGGTGTCGAACTGGTTCTCGGCAAAGAGCCTGAGCAGATGGGGGTACTCGATCGTGACCGTGCCGCCCGGTTTGAGTAGTATCGCCAAGCCCGCGACGAAGTCGTTGAGGTCGGGGACCTGTGCCAACACATTGTTGCCGGCGATCAGGTCGGCCTGCTTGCCTTGAGCCACCAACTCGCGGGCCAGCTCGCGGCCAAAGAAGCGCACGACGGTGGGCACGTTGCGCTCTGAAACCGCAACCTTGGCGACATTGGCGGCTGGCTCGATCCCCAGCACAGGAATACCGAGTTTCACGAACCACTGCAGCAAGTAGCCATCATTGCTGGCCACTTCCACCACCAAGCTCTTCGATCCGAGCGACAAGCGGCTTTGCATGGCATCGCAGTAGCGCTTGGCGTGATCGAGCCAAGAATCGGAGTACGACGAGAAGTAGGCGTACTCGGTGAAGATCTCTTCGGGGCTGACGTACTGCCCGAGCTGCACCAGCCAACACTGGTCGCAAACCAACACATGCAGCGGGAAGAACGGCTCCATGTGGTTGAGCTTTTCGGCCGGCAAGAAACTCTCGCACAACGGGTGCATCCCGAGATCGGCCACGCTGTGTTGCAACGGCGCACTACAGGCTCGGCAGATCCGGCTCCCCACGTCGGTGTTGAGCGCACTCGCAGCGCTCGACTCGGATGGCTGCGTCATTTTTGCCACCTCAGTTCCGCATCGAGTCGTCCGGACTCCATTAGGTCGCGCACGCGGCGAATGCGCAGGTAGCGCGAGCTCAAGAACTCTTCGGTGGTGAGTCCGTGCTGGCGATAGGCATCGCGCAGTTGTCGCACGCCGTCCAGCACGGTCCAACGCGGCTGAAACCCAGGGAGCTCTCGAGCGATGCGGCTGCAATCGACGCGATAGTTGCGCTTGTCAGGGCTTGCGCCTTCCGCGTACATCACCTTGCTGCCTGGCATTTCGGCCTGAACGATGTCACCCAGATCGCGGATCCGGTAGTTCTCTTTGGTCTGTCCGACGTTGAAGACCTTGTTGTGGATGACCTCGACCGGCGCGTCGAGCACTGCCAGGAACCCGCGACAAATGTCTTCGACATGAATCAACGGCCGCCACGGCGATCCATCGCTCTTGATCAAGACTTCGCCCGTGGTGTGTGCGTAACCGACCAAGTTGTTGACCACCAGATCGGCACGCAGCATTGGCGACAGGCCGTAGGCGGTGGCGTTGCGCAGGAACGTCGGATGAAACGTGTCGTCGGCCAGCTTGGTGACGTCGGCTTCGACCAGCACCTTGCTTTCGCCGTACGGTGTCACCGGGTTGAGCGCAGCGTTCTCGTCGAGGAACCCCTCGCCGCCCGCGCCGTAGTTGCTGCACGAGGACGAAAACAGAAACCGCGAGACACCTGCTTCCTTTGCAGCACGCGCCAGCTTGACCGAAGCGTGATGGTTGATGTCGTACGTGCAGTGTGGATTGAGATCGCTCAGCGGGTCGTTCGACAACGCCGCCAGGTGCACCACAGCGTCGATGCCGCGCAGATGTTTGGTCTCGATATCACGCAGGTCGATCTTCAGCGCCGTGACCCCATCGTCGTACTGGCCAAAACTGCAGCCCGCGAAGAAGCCGGAATCGAGTCCCACCACCTCGTGACCTGCCGCCTGAAACAGCGGCACCGCGACCGCGCCGATGTACCCCTGATGCCCTGTGACCAGCAGTCTCATAGCTCTCCGGCAGCAGCGGCGCGGCGTCGCCGATGGGTGCCGAACCGACCCGCCCTCCGGCGGTGTTCGTACCGCATCGAACTGATCTTTAGCGCCCGTTAATGCCGAGGGGAAGATACTTCCTGGCCAACATCGGGGAAAGCCGAACGGACCCTTTTGACGATCCCTGGCGGCTGAAATTCTGTCTTTTCTGAGCTAAGGCGCCGAAGCGCCCGGCAAATGCTGTTGGCACCCTCCGCCAAAGGCACTGTGATCCGGACCGCCCAGCCTTGGCCGGTTGATCGACGCAGCTACGATCCGGCTAAGTCGTTGCGTCGATGGCCGCTCACGTCGGCAGGCGGAGCGTTGGGCCCCCCCCCGGTAAACACGATCGCCTGGCCATTGGGATTGACCGTCCCACCAGGCTCGATCACGTAGACGTATGCGGTCGAGCCGTCAGCGAATGCGCCCTGATTGACGGTGAAACTCACCGATGTACCACTCCACGCGGTCGGCAACTGCACCTCACAACGTGTGCGAGCCGTCCAGGTAGCCGCGTCGCACAATTCGACCCGGGCGCGAGTGTTATCGACATACAACTCGTCCCAGTGAATCTGGGCCCACGGTTCTGGGCTGCCCACACCATCGTTGGTGTAGTACGACGACAGATAGAGGTTGGAGAACGGACAGTCTTTGGTGAGGATCTTGCCGTTGATCGAAGCCCACGTCTTGAGATCGCGCCAGATCGTATACACACCGTTGGGTCCGGCGGCATCGGTATCGATCCAGACTTCGAAGCGGTGCCAGGCACCTTGATACAGCCCAGGTCCGACCGAGTAGTCGCGGGCAGGAAAACTGTCGGGAGACCCCTTACCGCCACAAACCGGGGTCGGTTCCTCGCCCGTGTAGATTTCGCCGTCGTTGCCCCAGCTGTCGTGGGGATGCTGATCCATGCGAATGTTCGGGGAGTCCCATTCACCAGGTGGACCTGCTCGCAACGCGAGCATCTTGTAGTTGCGCGTTTCGTTCCCACCGGTGGTGATGAAGTACCAGCCCGACAGATAGACCCTGCGAATGTTCTGGCCGGTGAGTCCGAGAGTGCTGTTATACGCGCCGTTGGTGAAGTCTTGGAATGCCGTTTTCGTTCCTTTGGTTCCAGTGCGCGGTTTTGCGTTCGAATAGCGGGGCTCATGACCGGTCAAGTTGGTCCAGGTATACCAACCATTGGCAACCGTTGACCCAACGGCGCCTGCCTCGAAGTCGTCCCACTTGAGTGGCGACACCGGGCTCTTGGTTCCGAAGCCGGAGCCAGTGACCGTGAGTTGGGAACGATGCGACGGCGTTCCGCTCGACCCTGTCACAGCCGGTGCTGCGATGGCCACAGAGACGGCCGCTGGCAGCAACAAGGCACAATACCGTAAGCAGTTGAACAGTCGCGTCATTAGTCCCTCGCCTGCACTTTCACGCTGGGATCGTTGGGCAACGGTCCCAATCGTGCTGAACTCGCTCGTGCCGCACCGACTTCGCAGGTTCGGCATTTTTCCGGGACCCCGTGTGGATGAAGTAGGGGCCGCGCAGGACAGATATAAGCAATATAGATGCCGTTCACTCCACAATGCACTACTCCTGCTTCAGTTTGGGCCAGCTCGTCAGAGCTGGCCGGTCCCACCGCGGCGTTGCATCACCAGTACGCTATACCACGCCCAATGGCCGAGAACCGGAACGACCGTGAGGATCCAGCGGTCCATCGTTACGAACCTCGGCAGCAGGAATCTGAACAGCCCACCCATTCCCGGTAGATGCACCAGCGGAAACAACGCGAGCGCTGTCAGGAAGAACTCCTCGTGTCGCAGACTGAACCACGGAGTCACCATCCGTTCGAATTTCGAAAGGTCTAGTGGCTCTTCATCGGGAGTGCGAAATTGCGGCGTCACGCGACGGTAGAGGTTGATTGCTGGGTTGGTACCGAGCGGCTCGGCGAAGATCGCGAGGCCACCCGGCTTGAGTACACGCGCCATTTCGGGGATCGCGCGCTCGAGATTGAGGTGGTGAAGGATCGCGTTTCCAAAGGCGATGTCGAAGCTAGCGTCTGCGACCTCGAGTTTTTCAGCGGACATTTTTAGCAACGTGACGCCACTTTGCATGTCGCGTTGACGAAGAAACTCTTCGGTCTCTTTGAGTGCCGACGCCGAAATGTCAAAGGCAGTCACCGCCGCACCGCGCGAGCGCAGCTCGGCGGTGGACCAGCCGGCTCCACAGCCGTATTCCAGTAAAGTGCGCCCGGACAGATCGCCCGCCACTTCCAACAAGCGGCTATAGACAATAGACGTGGGGTTGAAATCGTAATGACGCGGCATCTTGCCGCCTTCGAAATGTCTGTCGTGCCACGCCTCTTCGCGTGCCTCGCGATCGGTCTCGATGCTCGTGCCTGGCCGCTTGTCAGTCATCGCGTTCCCTGGCCCGCTGTATCGAGCCCTGCCTGTGTTGTCCATGTCCGCTCTAGCCGCTGATACGAGGCTCGACTCACTTCGAGCAGGGTCAATAGCGATGTTGCCAGGCCCACTCCGAACCACCAATACACCTCGTATAGATCGTGCCCAAAAAGTCCCAAGACCAGTCTCACGAATAGAAACGCCAAGGTAGCCCGTGCTACGGCTACGTACAACTCAAGATCGCCCTTTAGCCGAACCAGCTCCTCACGGTAAGGGTCGGTTCCTGGCAGATTCAGCCGCTCGCCGATCTGCGCGGCAAGGGCGAGGCCGCCGCGCCTGGTGCGCCGCAAGGCGAGCAACATCGTTCCGACCCAGAGCGCAAACACGACGAGTCCCTGCACGCCGAGATTGGTGCCAACCTCGAGGTAGAGGTTGTGTGTGTCCTGGAAGCGCCCGAAGAATTGGGCGCGCACTGCGGGGAAGGCGCCAACACCAATTCCCAACGGATACTTTTCGAACGTCGCCCATGCATCTTGCAGGATCACCTTGCGCGTGTCGGTCGACTCGCCTTCCTTGTCTTTGCCAGTGAAGATCGAACCGAATCGCTCGACGTAGCTCTGAGGAATCAGCGGTATGAGCGCGAGCGCCAAGGCCGCGGTGATCAATGCCGTACGCACGCGGTGCCGGGAGTTCCAGACCACATACAGGACAAGTGCCACGAACCCTACGTACCCGGTGCGCGATCCAGAAAAAAGCAGCGCGTTGACAACAAACACGACTTGGATTGCGAGAAACACTCGGACCCAGCCCTTCGAAACCGGCCAGAGATAGATCACGAACGGCAGCGTGCCGAGCATTGTTCCTGCGAGCGAGTTGGGATGCGCGTAGATCGGCGTCGAGCCGTGCAGACGCATGACCCCCTGGTTTTCCCAAATCAGGCTGCCGGTGACGTTGCCAATCAGCGCCTCGTACCCCATGCGCAGAAACGCAAGCAAGTAGGCGCCGATGAAAAACGACAAACTCCGCCGCCCTTTGCAGAACGCTGGGATCATCATGGCGAAACAGGCGAACTTCGCGACGCGATCGAGGAAACGATCCCAAGAGACCACCGGATCGAACGAAAACGGCAGTTGCACAACAATGACCGCCAGAAACAGGAAGGTCATGATCATCGTTGCTTGGCCCCAGCGCGCCCCCTGGGCTAGAGCCACCACCGAAAGCACCACCGCGCACACCAACTCGAAGCGGATGTCGCCCAGCCACTCGATTCGATAGCCAATCTGCAGATGCCAGGCAACGACCCAGCCACAGAACAGCAGCAGCCAGATCATCCTGGGTTCAGCCGGTACCGCTACCAGAGCGCGCGTTCGCGATCGTGCGATCGTGGTGGCCACTACGGTGCGTCCGTCGATTCTGCGGGCGTTAGGTGCGTGTCGGGTTGATCCAAGGCGACGAAGAACTCCGCCTTGTGGCCAGGAATCGGGACGATGCGTTGATTCAGTGTGATCTCTATGTGGATCTCGGATCCGAGGTGCGGAACCAACTCTCTCTCGACCGCACGCTCGAAAACTTGCCGTGCCGCCTCTAGATCGCCCCCAACGATGGCGTCGACACACAGGCGATCAATCGCGAGCTGAGCGACGCGGGCCTGACGGACATCGACGCCAGACCCCACGATGTGATCGATGAAGTAGTCGAAGATGTACGAATGCACACGACGGCCGTCAGGACACCAAACCCACTGCTTTTCACTGCGTCCGATGAAGCGTTTGACGAGCAGCAGGCCACGACCGCACTCACACTGCTTGGTATCGAGCGCAATGGCGTCGCCAAGCCGATAGCGAATGATCGGCGACATGCGATTGTGCAGATCGGTAATGAGCAGCGGCCCGGCACCATCAGGCATCAGCTCTTCCGCTGGAAGGACTTCGATCAGCAAGTTGTCGCTCATCAGGTGCACGCCGCCGGCCGGGCAACTGTGCGCAATGATATCGACTTCGCTGCATCCGTATTCGTTGGCAACCGGGCAGCCCAGCGTCTTCGACAGCCATTCGGCATCACGCGGCTTGCATTCTTCTGCGGTGACGATCGTGGCTTTCAAGTTGAGGTTTTTGGTAAGTCCTCGCTCGGCGAGCGCGGCGGCGAGCCGCACGATCATCGAGGTATAGCCGTAGAGATACGCGGGCTTGCGGCGTTGGAACTCCGCGAGCGTTTGCTCCATCAGCTCAGGCTCGATATCGCGCGGGATGATTCGCATCCGGTTGAGCGCGAAATCCTTGAGTGTCGCGTTGAGCTTCCCAGTGCGATCGGCGCTGCGGCCCCAGAGCCGGGCTTCACGATCACCGCGTTCGATCCCAAACCACGACATCGCGCGCAGCCGTGCCGCCAGTGTACGAGAGTTGGCTTCGGCGTCGACCATCAATACGAGTGGCACGCCAGTGGTACCGGCCGTGTAGCGGCCGGTCGAGCGCAGGGCGCGGCGCCAGTTTTTGGGGGCCATCGTGATCAGTCTTTGCGCGTCGCGACGTTCGAGGATCGGGATGTGCGCCAACACCTCGGGCAGATCCTGAGCATCGAAATTGGGGTTCACATTGGCAAGCCGATCGCGGTAGAACGGATGCGAGTCCTTTGTGTCACGAATCAGCGAGCGCAATCGCTCGGCCTGCAGCACGAGCAGCTCATCGGGCGAAAGCCACTGAGTGCGTTGGAGCTCGCGACATCTCTGCAGGACTGGCTCCCCGCGTAGCCAGTACGTCAGCGGCATCACGCTGGCGCCCCACAGCCGGGCTCGCCAGCTGCGATGCGAACCTGCAGTCAACGCCTGATCGTTCATGACTGTTGTATCGAACCGGTGGCGGGGATGCAGCGACGAACCTGCTCGAGTTGCTGCGGCCAGCTGACCTTCAACTCGGCCTTCAAGCGTTCGACGTCGCGACGCAACATATCCTGCTGAGCGACGAACGTATCGAGCGCAGCCGACAGCGCGTCGGCGCTGTTGTCGACGTAGATCGCGCCCGCATGGAAGTACTCGCGTATCGCGCGGGTTCCGGTGAGCACCATCGGCTTGCCCAACTGCACCGCTTCATAGGAGCCACAGTTCAAGAGGTTCTCGTCGTCCGTCAGCACAATCACCAAATCGCTGCGATTCAAAACTGCGATGTACTCAGCATCAGATAGAAAGCCGGTGAAGGTAACATTCACAAGGTTGGGTGGTGGTTGAAACCCGGCCCGCTTGTAGTTCCCAGTAATGTACAGGTGCCAGTCCTGTTCGTGCCGGCGTATCGATGCGAACAGTGCCTCCCATGGCTCCTCATCGTCGAAGTTTGCCACGAAGACGGCCACGAGTGGCTGGCTTGGCTGATGCTGCCACGCAACGGACAACGGCATTTCGGGCAGCCGGTCGGGAAGCACGGCCCCGTTGCCTCCCCACTCTTCGACCATCTGCTTGAGCGGCGCGTTGGTGACGATCGTGAGGTCGGCCTGGCGGACGCTTTGGCGGCTCAGCCAGTGGAAGAG
This sequence comes from Acidobacteriota bacterium, assembly GCA_031395565.1. Classification (GTDB taxonomy): domain Bacteria; phylum Acidobacteriota; class Polarisedimenticolia; order J045; family J045; genus JANNUT01. Next base: position 21,083 of record JANNUT010000178.1, read on the forward strand.
CATCAACTTGGGATGACGAGAGTCGACCGACTCGAGTTTGAAGTTGGAGTGGCGATCAACGACCAAGAAGAACCGTAACAACGGCTTGAGCCAGCAGCACAGGCTCGCAAGCGCCTGCGACGGGTTTTGAACGTAGACCACGCGGGGCCGACGCTTGATGAGAAACCACGTGGTCCGCACACTCAGGACCAGCACCCGCCACAGATACGCAGCACGGCTCTCGAGCACCACGTACTCGGCGTCGAAGGCCGAGGCGATGTTCTGCGAACGGCGGTGATCCTTCCACGTCAACCAGACCGACGCGTTCTGCTTTTCCTCAGGTCTCAAGGTGGGCCTCAGTCCGTCACGTGGCTTATGCAGAATCGGTACTTGCCATTGGGCTCAGGTGAAATCGACGCCACCGGTTCCAGCGTCACCGTCACCTGCGGACCCATCAACTTCTGAAAGTACGAAACTAGCTCCTCGGTGGCAGAATCACCAAACCCTGCTCCCTTTACGACGCGGAGCGCAAGCGTTCGGCGGTCCGCCTGAACGATCTGAAGCTGCTCGATCCCATGAATCCTGGTGAGTGTGTTTTCGATCAGCGAAATTCCCGCGACTTTGGACCCATCACTGCGCACCAGGAAATCGGCCACACGTCCCGTCACCCGCTCCATCAGCGGCAGCCCGCGGCCACATGGGCAATGTCGCTGGCTCGGCTCGCCTTGATCCTCGACTCGGTAGCGAATCAGCGGCATTGCCAAGTTCTCGAGGTCGGTCACAACGATGTTGCCACTCGTCCCTGGGGCCACCGGCCGGTTCGAATCGTCCAGGAATTCGATATAGAGGTGCTCGATGTTGAGGTGCATGCCGTTGTGACGCTCACACTCGGAGCCGATCAGACTGACCTCCTCGCACCCGTAGCGGTCGAATACCGGCGCTCGGAAGACGCGCTCGATGACGGTTCGCTCATGAGCCATCAACATCATCGATGTCGAGAGCACGGCTCGCGGTTGAATCGGGTTGTCTTGCCAGCGATCGGCCAGCCGCGCCAATAGAAACAGCGAGTGGGCATGGCCGAATAGCAGTGTTGGCCGCAGCCGGCGCCAAGCGCGCGCAAACTCCAACGCTGAGGCTTCACTGACGTTCATCGTGTCGAGGACGAGCAACGGCTGAACCAGCAGGCGCCTTAGTCGGGCCTTCCAGTCTGGAGCGACGGGGTTTCCCCACAACGCGCCGATCGGCTCACCCGGTTGCCATCCGGTCCAGATGTCGTGGCGTCGCGCGAGCGCGTTGCGGCGTTCACTCAGTTCCTCCGTCATCCAGATCTCGAGCGGCTTGCCCGTCGATCCGCCGGTCTTGAAGAGCATCAACGAGGAGGCTTCGTAGCCCTGCGAGAGCACGTCTTTTCCAGCACCTCGGATGTCTGCTTTGGTCAGCAGCGGCAGGCGCGAGAACCCATCGGGAGTGAGCGGTTGACTCAAATCCAGACCTGCCGCTTCGAAGCGTCGCCGGTGGAACGAATTGTGCGCCGCTACCTGTTGCAGGTGCGCTGTCAGTTTGCTCCACTGTCGCGCTAACAGTTCGGAATGCGGCAGCCACTGTGTCTGTTCGAGCGTGCGTGCATAACTCAGCCGCGTGCTGCCGGCGCGCCAGAGATCCAGCGGCTCCAGGCACGCGCGCCGCAACCACGCGGCCAATGATCTACCGCTCATCACCGGTGACTCGCCTGCGCTGCGGCGCTCTCGAACAGTGAACTCCATTCCTCTACAGCGCGGGGCCAGTTGAACTGATCGTGCGCTCGTTTGTAGGAGCACCGTCCCATCCGGTCACGAAGCGCGCGATCACTGCCCAGCCGCACCAGCGCTGCAGCGAGCGCGACAGAATCGCCTGGAAGTACCAATATCCCGTTGTCTTCTCCCACCAGTTCAGAGCACGCGCCTGCGTCGGTCGCCACGATCGGCTTGCTCAACGTCATGTATTCCAAAATCGCGTTGGACAGTCCTTCACGGTCTGAACACAACACGGCGACGTCGACTCGCCGAAGGTACGGCCGGACATCATGCACCGACCCAACCAAGTGCACGCGGCCAACCAGGCCGTGTCGTTGGATCAGCTGAGTCAGGCGCTCACGCTCTGGGCCCTCACCCATCACCACGCACTGCCAATCCCAAACGACCTGCCGATCGAGCCGTGCCAAAGCCTCGATTAAAACGTCGATGCGTTTGATCGGCTTGAGATTGGCTGTGATTCCAAACCAGATCGTTCCTGGCCGGTCTGCGAGCGGAAAGTCGACCGCGCTTGGGCCGAGCAACTCAACACCATTGCGAATCACCCGAATTCGCGCGGGCGGCACTCCATCGCTTTCGGCCACCCAGCGCTTGACCGCTTCACCGTTGACCACCACGGCGTCGAAGCGATCGGCCAGAACGATCCGCGCGGCATCGAACAATGCGTGATACCAGGGTCGGGCATTCCCCATGCCGATGTCGCGCCGGCTCTGCATCAGCATCGGGTGGGCACGCGACCACCAGACACCGAGCAACCCCACGAACATAGCGTCCTCGAAGAACGTCAACACGACATCGATGCGCTTGTCACGCAGCACGCGGGCCAGCTTCGACACCACACCCGGCAACGACGGTTTGAGCAGGCCGCGGTAGCCGAGCACCTCGACCGCGCAACTCAGCGTGTGAGTTTCCAGCCAACTCGACGACGACAAAACCACCAGCAACGGCTCGATGCGCGCTCGATCCAAGCGTTCGATCAAACCAAGAAGCTGACGCTCGGTGCCACTGGTATCACCGACAATCGAGTCGATCACCAGAGCCACCCTGATTGGCGGCGTGCTCAGCTTAGCTCCTCGCCCGCGGCAACAGCGCCAAGACGGCGTTCTTGGCCAACTCGCGATACGGACGCCACCACATCGGTTGTTGTCCGATCGCCCTGATGAGCCAGCGATTCGATGCCGAGAGCCCACTGTCTCGCGCCGCATACGCACGGTTGACGAACGTATAGGCGTAGGCTCGCTTGACGACGGCGGGCGCCAACACTCCTGGGTTTTGCTCGAGAAACTTCGCCATGATTCGATCCGAACAGAGCTGGCGAGTCTCGCGGTTCTTCGACATTTGGCCGGGATGACCGACGCGATAAATCAAGAGCGGTTGCGGGACAAACTCGAAGGCGTTTTCTACCGACAGGCGCAACCACAGATCCCAGTCGATTCCCATTCGAAGCGACTCATCGAAACCGCCGGCGGCCTCGAACTTGGTGCGCTGGATCATGGCTGATGAGAACGGAATGAAGTTGTCGATGAACAGCGGCCCTGTCACTCGGCCGCGTCGCGCCGATAGTTGTGGGACCGCCGGTGGGAGCTGGATCGGCGCGTCGTGCTCGTCGATGTAGCGCACGTGGCTGTACACGACGGCAATCGATGGATCGTCGAAGATCGGAAGTTGCAGAGCGTTTTTGCTTGGATCCCAGCGGTCGTCCGCGTCGAGAAACGCGATCAACTCGCCGCTCGCGTGACGCGCCCCCTCGTTTTTTGCGTGGGCCTGGCCTTGGTTGTGTTGCCTGATGATGACGAATCGATCCCGGCCCTCGTAGTGCTGCAATACGGTTTCGGTGTCGTCGGTCGAACCATCATCGACGATCACGATCTCATGGACCGGTACCGTTTGAGCCAGCACCGATTGGATGCAGCCCTCCAAGTAGTTGCCGTAGTTGTAGCAAGTGATGATCGCGCTGACGCGATTTGTCGCGCCCGGCGAATTCACGCTTCACCACGAAGCGATTGAACCAGGCGCAACACTCGATTTCCGAGGAACGTGACGAGCAGCCCCTTGAGTGCATACCATCCGGCAGACTCTCGCAAACTCTGACGGTAGTAGCCGCGCGCTTGTGTCAACTCGCCTCGCTTCTGATGGTGATACCCCTGAGCATAGCGGTTGAGCGCGATCTGGTAGTGCAGCTGCCGCGCAATCCGTGGCGTTTGCTCCAACTCCAGATGCCGCCTCAAGACAGCGATCCGCGCCTCCGAAAGCAAAGCACCGCGGGCTGATATTCCAGTCGCTCGCTCGCGATAGTGCACGGTGATGCGGTTGATCACGCCGATCGGCCGCGCCCGGGCTAGCCGCAACCACAAATCGAAGTCATCTCCGTTGGGGAGCGTATCGTCGAAGGCACCGGCCTGCTCGAGCAACGAGCGGCGCAGTGTCACGCTGCTGGTCGGTATGAAGTTCTCGAAACACAACCCCTCGTAGCCGTGCGGGGGTTCGAGCACGAAACACGGCTCGCCCAGGTCGGTCTTCGGCAATGCAGCGAAGCCCGTGTATTCCCGCAAGAACGCGCTGCCTTGTTCGGGGCGAGTGCCGTCTTGGAAGCGCACCGCGTCGGTGAACACCAGACCAACGTCGGGGCGGGCCGTCATCACTTGCAGCGGCAGCGACAAACGGCCGGGCAGCATCAGGTCGTCACTGTCGAAGATCGCGACAAAGGGTGCGCGTGATGCGCGAATCCCCTCGTTGCGCGGCCGTGCTGGTCCGCCGCTATTGCGATCGAGCTTCACGTACTCGACGCCGCGCGGCGCGTACCGGGCCGCAATTGCTGCCGTGTCGTCCTGTGACGCGTCATCGACGACGATAACTTGGACCTGCGGCGTTCCCTCCGCGAGCACGCTGTCGAGCGTCGCTGCGAGGTACTTGCCAGCGTTGTACGCCGGGATCACCACCGTGACCGATGGGATCGTCGTACTCACAGGCGGCTGCTCACTCGTGCGTAAAGATCGGCGTAACGCTGCGCCATGGTCCGGGCTGAGAACTCCTGTTCGCAGCGCGCGCGGGCGCGCTGGCCGAGGCGTTTGCTTTGATCCGAATCGTCGAGCAACACACTCATCGCGGTTGCCAACGATTCTGAATCGGCCGTCGGTACGAGTCGCCCCGCCTCACCCTGATCGAGAGCGTAGGGCACGCCTCCAACCGCGGTCGCCACGATCGGCCGCGCTAGCTGCATCGCCTCCAGCACGACCAGCGGAAGCCCTTCGATCAACGAGGACGACACAAACAGGTCCAGCCTCGCAATGAGTCTAGCGACCTGGTCGATATAACCGGGCAACATCAGGCGATCACCGATTCCTAACTCATTCGCTAACGCCAGAAGCCGCGCACGCTCTGGGCCTTCGCCCGCGATCACGACGCGCAGATCCTTGCCGGCATGAACGAGTTGCGCCGCGGCCCGAAGCAGATACTGAAACCCCTTCTCTTCCGATAACCGCCCTGCGCTCCCGATGATCACTCCTTGGGAGCAAAACTGTTGAATCGCGCGTGGCAGTTCGCTGTCGAGAACTGCTGGCGCGATGCCATTCGGAATGAACGTGATTCGCGCCGCTTCGAGCCGGCGGACCCAACGATGTTGCTGCTGCGCTGGAGAGACGAGCACTACGCCATCCAATCGCGTCAAACAGCGTGCGTCGAGCCACTCGTAGGCGTGGATCTTGGAGAGTCCGCCGTTGTTGGTCCAGCCATGCAGTGTCGTGACAAGGGCAGCGCGGCGAGACCAGCGCGGCGTCATTCCCAACAGGATGTTCCCCTTGTAGCCGTGGGAGTGAATCACGTTCGCCTGCGCGTCTCGCGCATGACGAAGCAGCGCCATAGCACCGCGAGGGTTGGGCCCCGGCAGCATGCGAATCGCGGCCAGTGGAAGACCTCGTCGCTTAGCCTCGCTCTCGATCGCCTTCTCCTTGCAGTTCGGCGCGCCTACGCTGACAAGTTGAACCGACATGTCTTGCGTGCGCTGCTCGGACATGAGTGTCAGCAGCACCTGCTCGGCCCCGTACAGCCCGCCGCTATCGATGACATGCATCACGCGCATCATCAACCCTTCCGCGGTGTCCACAGCACTTGCTTCTTGCCCATTACAAACCGCACGAAAGCATGCGCTGACGCGATGTTGAGCAAGAGCAGGTACGAACTCCACCGCACGATGCCCAACCGCTGGAAGTGAGGAGTGGGCATCAACCCGAGCAGCGCGACGAACCAGCCGGCCGACTGCAATAGAAGCAGACCGGTGTAAAAGTCCGAGCCGCGCGCCAGGAACAGATTCGCAAGCCACGCGGTGATCATCGGCAAGAGCGCCAAATAGCGCAGCAGTTTGTGCGACATGAGCTGCCAAGCGAAGAGCGGCCGGCGCAGCGGGTTGAACAACGTGCGCTTGTCCCATAGCGCCCAGAAGGCACGCAGCGCCACCCGCACCCGCATGCGGTACTCGTCACCGCTCTTTGATAAGGCCTCTTCGACCACAATCGCTTCGGGCTCGAAGACAACACGATAGCCTTGCTCGACCACCGAGAGCGGCAGTACGAAGTCAGGTAGTTGATCGGCGCGCATCGGCCGATACAACCGGCGACGCACTGCGTCGATCCCACCATCGACCCCTACGACCGACCCGAGCCGTGTCTCTTGAGCACGCAGAAAGTTTTCATACTGCATGAAGGCGCTGCATCCGGAACCGACCCAATCGCCAGGACCTGCCGCATACAGCATCTTGCCGGTGACATAGCCCACACGATCATCGGCAAAGCTGCGTACCAAGGCGCGCAAAGCGTCGAGGCGATAGATCGAGTTCGCGTCCGAGAATACGACGATCTCGGACTGCACTTGCTGCATCGCGAGATTGAGTGCGCTGGTCTTACCGGCGCGCGGCTCTTGGCGTATCAGGCGCACGCCTTTGCTGGCGAATGACTCGACGATCTCATCGGTCGTGTCTTCCGAACCGTCCGAGACGACCAGGATCTCGAGTTGCTCCGGTGGGTAGTCCAGCGCCAGCTTGTTCTCGAGCGTCGTCGCGATTACGCGATCCTCGTTGTAGGCCGCGATCACAAGCGAGACACTCGGCCAAGTGTTCTGCGAGAAGACGGGGCGATTGACGATCCGCCCCAGGACCGCTGTCAGCAGTGGGTAGCCGAGGTAGATGTAGAAGATCAAGACTAAGGAGCCCCAGAGAATTAGGCTCACGCTAGGCTCGTTTCTGCATGGCGCCCAGACAGGCCGGTTATCGCCGGCATGCCGCTTGGCTCACAAGTGAGTGTGGCGTGACACTCTCTCGTCCCGCTCACGTCGACGCACCCTTTTGCCTGCGGAAGAGTCCAGCTAACTCACGCCATGGGTTGATCTGAATCAGCGGCAAGCAAAGGAAGTAGGGCAGACACAACGTAGTCTTGACTGCGAGTGCCGCCATATCGAGGCCGCGATCGGTCGCCATGGCAATCAGTTTCTGGCTAAAGGTTGTCTCTGCCCCGATCCAACCGGCGATGGAGATGATGACGGACGCGATTTTGGGACCGAGCCATCCGACCGGACCAAAGCCGGGCGTGACGCTGAGCGTGATCGCGAAATACAGAGCGAATGCGGCCCCAGTGAGGATCGCCAGGCTGCGCCATTCGATCTCGATGCGATAGACCGCTTGAGAACGGCGGATCGTCCAGATCACCTGTATCAACCCAACAAAAAGCGCGGAATACGCAGCCCCTTTCAGCCCGTAGGCAGAGACCAGCAAGACGCTCAGTCCGACCTTGAGCAGCGAGGTCGAGGTTCTGATCATCGAAACCACTCGAGATAGCTTTTGATACGCTAACCCGAAGACCACATGTGAGTACGAGCCCATGAGTACGGCAGTGAGCAACTCGAGTCGGACGATCGTGGCACCTTGCCAGAATTCAGGGGGCGTCATGACACGCAGGAAATCGTCCGCACCAGCGCCCAATACGAGTGCCACGAAAGCAGCCAGACAGAAGAACACGGTGAAGACGCGTCCGATCACTCGCGGGCCATCGGGTGTGGCGGCAAGCTCGATGCTTTTCGGATACCACGTGCGCATGAACGGTTCGTTCAAGAGAAATGGCAAGAGCGTGCTCAGCTTGTAGCACATCTCTAATATCCCAACGCCTTCCAGGCTGACGAGCAGACGAATAAGAACGCGCTCGGTCTGACGAGAAGCAAACGACACCAAGTTTGCAGGCACCATTGGCATTTCGTAGGCGATGAGTTTCTTCGCTATCGCGCGATCATAGCGAAACCCAATGCGCTTGATGACGATCCAACACAGCGGGATCGCCCACACCAGTGCGGTAACCAAGACCGCGGTGAAATAGCCCCATAGCCCCCAGCCAAGCGTGACGATCAAAACGATGTTGAGCGTCAAGCCCTCTACCAACCGCAGCAACCCGAACATCGAGTAGAGCGTGGAGCGCTGCTCGATCATCAACAACGTGCCCGCTGCGCCCCCCACCAGATCGAGCCAGAAGGCGAGGAAAGCGATCGCTACGAAAATGAAGTACTTGGTGTCACCGAGCAGGACGTAACTGAGTGGTTTGCTCAACAAGCAGCAAAGTAGCGCCACAGCGCCACCGGCAAACACCATGAGACGCATCGCCGTGCTGATCACCAGCGGCTGCCGGTCCGGCGGCTCGTCACTGTAGAAACGAATCGTACTGCCCACAATTCCGAACGAGAGCATGCTGGAAAAGAAACCGAGCGCGGCATCGAGCATACCGATCACGCCGTAGCCGTCGCCATGCAGCATGTGGGCGTAGAACGGCAGCATGATGAAGCTGATGCCTTTGCCCAGAATCGAGGCGAAGCTATAGATGGCGGCGTGCTTGAGGGTATCTCGAATCATGAGGCGCGCAGTCGAGACCCGAGCGGCGAGAGCATTCGGCCGTTCTCAGTTCTTGCGCTTGTCGCGGTCGCGGTAGTACTCGTAGTAGTCGTGGTCGTAGAGATGACGTCGATCGGCGAGATTGAACTCCAGATCATTGAGCACAATCCCCACGACATCGTTAGAAGACATCGCCTGCTGTGCGGTCGCTACCATCTGTCGCGGGGTGGAACCGGATCGCACGACGATCAGCGCACCGTCAGCAAGGGGCGCCATGATGTTGGCGTCGGCGAACGGCACCGCGGGCGGGGTATCGATGATGATCCGGTCGTACCTCTGTCGAAGCAGCGTCACGAGTGAGCGGCAAGCATCGGAGCTGAGTAATGGGATCGGGTTGCGAGTTGGCATCCCTGCCGTGAGCATCGATAACGATGACGACGCGATCCTCACCAGAACATTTTCAAGCGTGGCAGTGCCGGCGAGAACCTCCATCAAGCCTTGCTGCGGTGGATCCTCAATGAACTTGCTAACCCGCGGCGCGCGGGCGTCGGCATCGACGAGCAAAACTCGGGACCGTTCGTCAGCGGCGAAGGCGAGAGCCAGGTTCATCGCCACCAGCGACTTACCTTCACCAGGCGCAGCGCTGGTTACAACCAGCACCTGCCGGCGACGCGCACCGTCGGCAGCCAACATCGCTTTGAGTTTGTGAAAACGCTCGGCCGCAGGATGCGGCACGTCGCTCCGCACTACGATGTCCGGCAGGTCCCGCAGCGAACGAGTGAGAGCGGCGCGGGTCGACTCACGGCGTGCATTGCCCGGCTCGTTGGCGTTGGGAATGGCTGGTGGACGGTCAACACTCATTTGATCTCACGCTCCTGGCTGCGCATACCACAGAGCCACTACAAGAGTTCCGATCGACAGAGCCGAAAGCATCCAGTTGGCGATGCGACGATTCCGTTCGAACTGTTCGGCCTGCGGAGTATGAATGCGAGGAATGCTGACGAGAACCGGAACCTCGGTGCTGGCTTCGAGTACCGCTTCGGAGCGAACAACGGGCCGAAAGAACTCGCGCAGCAGAAGCGGCGCCAGAAACACCAACAGACCGAGTACCAAACCGATCCCAAGTACATTCAACGGAACCGGCGCGATGGGAAAGGCGGGAGGGACCGCGGTCTCGATCACCTCGAACTGCTCACCCTTCTGCGCTTCCTCGATGGTTTGCGATCCTTTGGCGAGCTGAACCTTCCCAGCGTATTCACGATACTGCGACGCGATCGCCTCGTACCCCTTGGTTAACTCGGCCAACTGTTGTTCGACCCGAGGAGTGCTCTCGATACGAGCTGAGTAATGTGAGATGTCGGCGCGAATCCTGACCTGCTCATCCTCTAGGCGAAGAATCTCGCGGCGTATCGCGTCCACGGGGCTATAGGGGGTGTTTGCATTACCAGGCGCTTCGCTGCTGCTGCGAGAGTTTGCAGGGGCGTTGGCGATCCGGTTCTTGAGCTCTGCGATCTGGCGTTCCTTGGCCTGCACCTCAGGATGATTGTCGAAATAACGCGCCTTGATGGTGTCGAGTTCGCGTTCGAGCACCGCTAGTCGCGCAACGTCAGGATCGAGCTGAGCGGTCGGCGCGTAGGTTCCATTCGCCAGTGTCACCGGCTGCTGGCCCAACGCGTACTCGAGCCGGTCCTTGGCGGCGGCCAGCGCTTTTTGATTGGCGTCGAGATCTCGCTGCCTGCCGTCGAGCAATCGAATGTTGGCTTCGAGCTGAGAGGAATTTTCGTATAGGTGAGCCGACTTGAACGCGGCGATCTGCCGGTCGCGCTCCTCCAGTTCGGTTTCAACCTTCTTTGCGAGGCCCTCGAGCGTCTGCACCGTTTCCTGCGCACGGGCACTGCGGAAGCGGCTATTTTCGGTGATGTACAGATGGGCGAGCGTGTTGGCTACTTCGGCGGCCCGTCTGGCGTTGCTATCTTGGAACGAAACCTCGAAGTAGGCGGAGGCGTCGCTACGCGAGAGGTTGTATCCGCTGACCGTCACCGTCACGCGGCTGCGAATCGACTCGATCAGTCGCTCGGCCTCAGCGTCGTTAGCAGGTCGACCGTATGCCGTCTCGATTAGCTTGTACAGGTATGGCCGGCTTAGCACCGCTTCTCGGAGGGCTGCGATTCGAACGGCGAGATCGTCGGTCACCGTGCTCTTGACGAATTCCTGGGGAATCCTCTGCGGCGCCACAAGGATCTTGGTGGTCGCTTCGAACGTCTTTGGCATCTGTTCGAGAAAAACTAACGAGCCTGCGGTGCCGACGCACAAACCCGCAAACAATACCCACCAGTGGCGCCGGATTCGATCGACGCTCTCGAGCATTCTTAGGGCATTGGTCTCGCCAGCCATTCAGTGTCCTCTCCCTAGGTCCTGTATCGGAGGTTGGTGCGACGGCGTTATTGCACCAAGATCGTATCGCCAGGTTTCAAGAAGATGTTGTCGACGGGGCGCTCACCAGTAATCAAACGCCGGTAGTCCAGATGCAGGACGCGCTCGCCAGCCCCGACACCATCGCTTCTGAACAGCACCAGATCTTTCTTTGCGAACTCCGTTAGTCCGCCGGCGACGGCAATCGCTTGCAGCAAGCGCGTCGGCCGCCGGAACTGAAGTACGCCTTGATTGCGAACTTCGCCCAAGACGAAGACGCGGAAGCTGTTGATCTGCTCCACGATCACAGTAACGTTCGGGTCGCGAAGCAGTTTCTTCAAAGCATTGGCCAATCCGGATCGGATCTCTTCGGCGGTTTTCCCATCGACCACGAAATCGTTGACCAAGGGAATACTGATCTTGCCGTCAGGGCGAACGACAACGCTGAGATTCAACGCCGGTTCTCCCCAAACCGTGATCCTCAGTTGGTCTTCGACGCCGATCACGTAGTCGGTGCGATCGGCAGTAGCTGACGTGGCGGATTCTCGACCCGCTGCCGGCTCTTGAGCGAGAGCCTGCGGCACGGCAAAGAGTGCGCCGATCAAGACCCAGGATCCAAGCAGCGACTTCCGCATGAGACCTCCCTGTGAAAAATGGTCAGGAAAAGTCTCGCTCCGGAGCGAGACTAAGTCCAGGAATGGCCGCGAAGAGCCGGGTTGATCCGCGTGAATCGGAGCCGTCGAGTTCAGGCTGGCGGTCTGGCTGGCGCAGTCCGGGGCGAGCGGCTCGCCTGGTCTCGCCGGGGCGTCAGCGCCGAAAGTCCGTCCAGTGACAAGCGGGGCAAGAGATCCGGCTGGGCCGCCAACTCACCGGCGGTGACGAATTGCATCGAGCTCAGAAGCCGGCGCAGGCGCTTCTCGGTCTTGGCGAGCCCTCGATAGTGACGGATTCTCGACAGCATCGAGACCTTGAGCCGCGGCTGCCGAGGATCGATCTCCCACGGATGCAGATAGAGCACGGCTGGCAACACTTCACCTTGGGTAAGCCGTTTCAGCGAGTGCTCGATGACGCCCATCGGGAAATGTCGCAGATAGGCTCCACCGGCGACCGCCATTCGTTTCCCGAACAGCGATGTGGTGGCCGGGGGGAGTTCTACCAAGGAACCGTAGCGCGTATCGACGACATAGGGCTGATGCGGGGCCTTGGGGATGCCATAGCTGGGGTGGTAGACCGGAAAAATGCTCGAGTCGTAGGTGAAGCCTGCTTCAGCCAGCAACGGCAACGCCCACAGTGAGTCATGGCGAATCGAAAACGACGGCGCGCGGTAGCCCCTGACCGCTACTCCCGCTGCATCCTCGACCGCTTGCTTCGCGTCGCGCGTATCTCTGGCGAACTCATCGTGCGCCAAACGCCAGACCTCCCGATGCCAATAGGAATGACAGGCCACCTCGTGGCCGCGTTCGGCGACTTTGCGAACCATCGAGCCGCGACGTGTTGCTTCCCAACCCAGCGTGAACCAGGTTGCCTTGACTCCATATTCATCGAGCAAATCGAGCAGGCGCTCAACATTTCGCTCGACGCGCGAAGGGTACCAAGACCAATCCTCGGGTCTAACGACGCCGTTGAAAGCGCTGACCTGGTAGTAATCCTCCAGGTCGATCGTTAGAACCGCAGGAGCGACTCGCTTGGTCTGGCTACGCTTGAGTTCCCCTTCCTGTGGCGCGGTTGTGGTCTCTCGATCGGGCATCGCAGACCTCTCTTGTAGTTGCACTGGTAGTCACTCTCTGAAACTGGAGTGTCATGGCTAAACCCCTTCGCACTTGACGACCGTCGCAACCGTAGACAGCACGATTCGCAGGTCAAACAGCAGGCTCATGTGCTTGAGGTAATACATGTCGAAGCTCAGTTTCTCGATCGTCCCGTCGCTGTCGCTGGTGTAACCCTCTTTGATTTGAGCCCAGCCGGTAATGCCGGGACGCACCGACAGACGCAGGTCGAAGAATTCGATATCTTTGGAGTACTGCTGAACGAACTCGGGCCGTTCTGGTCGCGGACCAACCAGTGCCATTTCGCCGCGCAGGATGTTGAACAGTTGAGGAAGTTCATCGATTCGTGTCTGGCGGAGGAATTTTCCAACGCGCGTCACGCGCGGATCGTCGAGCGCCGCAAACTGTGGACCCGCCGCCTCGGCATTTTGCCGCATGGTGCGCAGCTTGATGACTTGGAAGTGTCGGCCGAATCGCCCCACTCGCGTCTGGCGGAAGAAAATCGGGCCGCGATCTTCGGCTTTGATCGCCAAAGCAGCGGCGACCAGCAGCGGTAGAACCAAGATCGCCAGCATGAGCGCGAGGAGCCACTCCCAAACGGTCTTGACGAACATCCACGCTGGAGAGAACGCAAAGCCAGCAGAGAAGACCAAGTCACCCGGCCGCGTCTCCTGAACCGGGACCTGTCCGGTGAGATCCTCGAGAAACTGTGTGGCGTTTTGGATTTTTACGCCGCGGAAGCGGGCCTGGAGCAAGGACTCGAGCGGCAAGCCAGCACGCCGATCGTCGAGCGCCACAACCCACCGTTCCGGGACCGTGCGGTTCTTGCCCGTTTTGCTGGGTGCACCTAGCGGACGGAGCATTTCCTGCACTTGCAGTGGGGTGACTACGCCCCCCAACCGGAACCGTCCCTCGCCGCGAGAGATCAACGTGGCCGAGCACAGCGCCGCAGAGCGGCCCTGGCCAATGATCAAAACACTGCCGCTTTCAGTCACCATGAAACCAACCACCCCTCGCGCCAAATGGAATCCCGGCGTAGAGCCTCAAGCGCCTGCTTTGGGGATGCGTGATCGGAAGGTGGCTTCGCTGACAAAGCTACGCGGAGGACCGGAGGTCCCCACAAGCGTCGGTTCATCGGCGGCCACCCCTTCCCGATACCACATCGGGTGCAGAACACCCGGCAATTCCCCGTTGCCCCTCTCGAACAATGCCGCTGGTCGGCTCTCGCCCGAGGCAGGAAGTATCCGCCGACTTAGCAATAGGTCAATGTCAACTATGAATTAGTTACGGAATTGTCGAATTCAGTCCGGATGAACGGTCAGAGACACCCTCCTCCGGACGCCCTCGGAGCGATTTCGATTTCGTGTTTTGGGCCAGAAAGAGGCACTCTCGACCGGCGCTGACAGCCTGCGACACATTAGATTGCGTCGGACACGACTCTCCCGGAGGTTCGGTGGCCACCAGCGATTTCACGATTCTCGGCGCCGGTGTCGTGGGACTTTCGATTGCCGCAGAACTGGCCCAGCGGTTTCCCGGCTCGAGGATCATCGTCGTCGACAAAGAACCGCAGGTGGCCAAGCACGGCAGCGGCCGAAATAGCGGCGTGCTCCACGCCGGGTTTTATTACACAGCCGATTCGATGAAGGCCCGCTTCACCCGCAACGGTAACGAGCGTTGGAAGCTGTTTGCCCGCGAGCGCGGCTTGAAGCTGCGTGAGTGCGGCAAGTTGGTGGTCGCCCGGTCCGAGCAAGAACTCGAAGGACTCGACGAGCTCAAACGTCGCGGCGATGCCAATGGGGTAAAGACGCAGTTGATCGATGAGCAACAGGCGCACGAGATCGATCCCTGCGCGAAGGCGTTCACTCGCGCGCTGTGGTCGCCGAATACTGCCAGTGTCGATCCGAAGGAGTGCATGCGTGCTCTGGTCGATGAGGTCAAGCGCAAGGGCGTGGAACTGCGACTCGATGCGCCGTACACGCAGCACCAAGGCCAACGTGTCCGCGCTGGCAGCGAATGGATCGAAACCGGTTACTTGATCAACGCTGCCGGTCTTCAGGCCGATCGGATTGCGCATGACTTCGGGTTTGGGCGCGATTACCGGATCTTGCCTTTCAAGGGGATCTATCTCTATGGCGATGACGATTGGTCGCCATTGCGCGCGCACATCTACCCCGTGCCCGATCTCAAGCAGACCTTCCTGGGCGTGCACTTCACGGTGACGGTCGATGGTCGCGCCAAGATCGGACCGACCGCTATCCCGGCGTTATGGCGCGAACAATACAAGGGGCTCGGCGGTTTCGTGCCGAGCGAATTCGGCTCGATCCTGCGCGATCAGTTGCGGCTCTTCGTTGCCAACGAGTTTGGGTTCCGGCAACTGGCTTGGGAGGAACTGCAGAAGTACCGCAAGAGCTTCTTGACGGCGCGCGCGGGCGACTTGGTGCAATCGCTCGCGCTGAATCGCTTCCGGCGCTGGGGCCCCGCTGGGATTCGCGCTCAACTCTACGACCACACCCGGCGCAAGTTGGTGATGGACTTCGTGATCGAGGCCGATCAACACTCGCTGCACGTGCTCAACGCAATTTCTCCCGCGTTTACTGCGGCGATGCCGTTCGCGGCGCATGTGGTAGACGAGGTCGAGCGCCAGACAGGTCACGCTACGTCACAATCCACCTAGGCTCACCCAAAGGCACAACAGAAGGGACCGAATAGACCCCCTTCGACGTGTAGCGTTGCCCTGGCCCAAACGACAGACGTGGGTACGTTGCCGATTGGGCAGCGGGGCCGCTGAGGTGATCCAGCGTCTCGAACAGGTACTCGCGATCCAGCCAGCGTGAAACATGAAGCAGCGCATCGCCGAGAGCGAAGGGTTGGAGCCAACTAGTCTGGCCTTGCGCGGCGAGCGGAGCTGAGTGCGGCACGGTTCCGCCCACGAAGATCGACGACACGAAGATCGGTGCTGCGTCACGCCCCGCCTCGGCCGTCCCCATGCCGCTGCCAACGTGGCAGCTCGAACAGCGCAGCGTCGTGCTGTCGGTTTGGAGGTTGCCCGCAACTACCGCCGGTACCGGTTGTCCGTTGGCGTCGAGTCAGGTGCGGAACAGTTGCTCGCCGGAACGTCGCGAATTCGAATCGGCAAAGGCGCCACTGGTCACCGGCGCGTCTAATACGAACGAGGCGCGCGACAGCCGGGCGGGGCTCATCGCGCTGCGAAAGCTCTCGCTGCGCGGTCGATTCGGCTTGGTCGCTTTGGTCAGCCCAGATCGCGTCATTTTTTTCAGCCTCGCGTGGATTATGGACCGCCGGCTGGGCAACGGATGCCTGAATGATCCGGAGAGCAACAGCACCGGCTTTCAGGATGCTCGCGATCGAGTGGCTGATTCGTGACTATTTGCTGTCGGTGGATCAGAGCAGATCCCTTGGGCCTGCCAAGCCAGCCGGGTGTCCTGCATCCTCGACTCAGTGCGCGCAGCGTGCGGCGGGCAAACGTAGCGATGGCGGGCTGTCCCTCCGAACCGCTCGAGGTCGCATCGACACTGTCTTCACCAACTCACCCTCTTTAGCTTCTGGAGGGTCCCGAGTTCCGTATACCGTCCCCGGATTAGTTGAGGGGGCCCTCCTGGCTGCAGGCGTTGACGGCAGAGACTAGGTAGGCGGTGAAGGTGCCGTCGGTGGTGCCAGAGAGGTGGCGGTAGCTTTTCGTCGACGTGGTGCCGAGCAGTGACGACGGCGAGAAGCTGGGTGCACTCGATCGATAGATTTTGAAGCGGCCGGCGCTGACGGGATCGTTGGTCCAGTCGATCACGACGTCGGATGCATCTTTGGTGACAGCGATTGTGCTGACGCGCGGCGCGGCGCTGCAGCCGTCGCAGCCGCCCGATAGATCGACCGTGCGGAAGTCGTCGACCACGGCTTCGACGACCGAACCATCGACCAGATCAGATGCGGTGAAACGCAGGCGCATTTGCGCCGTCGGCGCGACCGCACCGAGCGGGAATTCTATCTCGCTGAAGATGTTGTTGGAGTTGCTCGCGGTGGTGCTTTCGACAGTGCTCCATGTGGCGCCGTCGTTGTTGCTGATTTCCACCAGCCACGTATCGGTGCCCGGCGCCGCGCCGGTGTTGTTGGAGTAGTAACGCTTGTAGCGCACCGCAGGATCGGTGGCTCCGAGCAAAGTGAAAGGCGCCGAGACCAACGTGGTGGTGCCCGTATCGATGTCGTTGTCGCCCAGCCCAGGACCCGCCAGTCCTGTCGCCCAGCAGTTGGTACCGCTGGGACACGTACCCGGTTGCGCATCGGTTTGCGCCGGATCGCCGACTTCCCACAAGCCGGTAGCGGCGTCATTGAGCCCGGAGCGCGCCCAGCCAGCGGCGCCAGCCTCGAAGTCTTGCAGCGCGAGTTGCTCGGCCAGCACCGTGGCCTTGACCGTGCGCTTGACGGCATTGCCGTCGTTCAATCCCGCCTTGTCGACGGCGCGCACGAGGTACGTGTAGTTGGTCTTGGGGGTGAGCGCAGCATCGACGAGCGACGTGTCGGTGGTGCGGCCGATCAAGGTCGATGCATTGGGTGTGAACGCTGGATCGGTACTGCGATACACCTCATAGACCACCGGCGTTGAACACGTTTCTTGCGCGGCGGCCCAACTCAACACCGTTTCACCACAACCCGCACCGGAGGTGGCCGTTGCGAGCCCGGCGTAGATCGGAGCCTTGGTGTCCGGTGTTGCCGGTGCTACCACGGTGCGGCGGAGCAGGTTTCCATCTTCGCCGCTGCGTGAGTCGAAGGCCCGCGCGACGTAGTAGTACACCGTGCCTGGTGTCAGCAGCGTGTCGAGCCGCGAGAGTGTGGTGAGCCCGGTCGCAATGCGATTGCTGTCGGAAGGTGCGAAGGAAGGGCTGGTGGAACGATACAGGCGATAGCTGATCGAGGCGTTCTGGCAGTTACTGGTGGCGGTGCCCCACGACAAACTCGACTCGGCACAGTCGGGCCCGGCCGCCGCGGTCGAGAGGCCACCGAAGGTGGGAGGAACGAAGCACGGTGGCGTGTTGTCGCAGGTTTCATCGCTGAGCTTGAAATCGTCGAAGGCGCCCTCGATCAGGTTGCCGGTGGCCGTTCCATCGGCAATGCGTACACGAAAGCGCATGTTGGCGCTGACCGTCACCAACGATCGCAGGTCGAACGAACGCTTGGTCCACGCTGCCGCGCTCTGGTTGGTACCCAACACTTCGAGTGCGGTCCACGCAGTGCCACCGTTGGTGCTCACTTCGACGCGGAAGAAGTCACCCGCGTCCTCGCCCAGATCGCGATTGGCAAACCACCTCTGGTAGCTGACGATCGGACGGTTGTAGGTTGTCAGATCGAATACCGGCGAGAGCAAGACCGTTTCGCCGTTGTCGACGTCGTCTGTCCCCTCACCGCCGAAATTCGTGCCGGTAAACCAACATTGCGTGCCGCTATCGTCGCTGTCGGCACCTGGTTGGTACGTCGTCGCGTCCGGGACACCGCGTACCCACGCTCCCGCTGTTGTGGTGCTTGCCGCGGTGTCCAGTGCCCACCCATTGGCGGCGTCGAAGTTGTTGGCGCTGTTGACCTGCTGCACGCCGACATGCACGGTGAAGTACTGCGTGTCGAGGGTGCAGCCGCTGCTGGAGGTGAGCGTAAAGGTGAAGGCGATGTCGGTACCGCACGTGACACCGCTACCGATCGAGAAACGAAACGCCTGAGAGTTGCTGGTCAGGCCACGTCCAACCAAATCGGCGAACGAACGAGTCGGAAAGTCGATCGTGATTCCAGGTGTCGTCGATGCGATGGTGCCGACCAAATTCGAGATAGGTACATTGGTGCCGTTCTCGAGGGTGAGTGTGAGATCGATTGCCTCGCCAGGGTCGACACTTCCACTGCGATTGCCCGCCGGCGTGTCATCGGTGGTGATCGTCACGATTCCCGGCTCAGGCCGTTGTGGACCTCCAATCGACACGGCGTTCTCGATCTTCGACGGGCAGTTCGCCGAAGTCACCGCTTGCACTACGTACTCGTACGTGAGATCGGCACTGACCTCGGTGTCGGTGTAACTCGTGGTCGAGACGGTTGCAACCGGCAGGAACGCGGCACTGGTGCCGAAGCGTCGCGAAATCTTGTACTGCGTCGCTCCCGAAACACTGCCCCATGTCGCGGTGATGCCGTTGCATGCTCGGCTCAGCGATACCACCGGCTGTGCCGGGCGCGAGCAACCCGCAGAACTGCTGCGCGCGGTGCCGGCAATGCCGTGTGTGTTGAACGCGTTGAAGATCTCGGCACCGTTGGGAGTTCCATCGGCCAAATTGCCGTTGTCGTCGTCGGCCGCAAGGTAGGCGTCGTAGATGCTGTCGGCTTGATTGGGTGTGTAGGTGCCGGCCTGTGCCAGCGAGTTGAAAAAGATCCGTTCGTGTTCCCACCAACCGGTGTTGACACCGTGTTTGGACACTAGTGCTTGCGCGAGATCCCAACCGGTTTGCCCGTAGATCTCGCCTTCGCAGTGACACTCGCGCCCGAGTGGCCCGCTGCAACTGCCTGTGCCGCACAACGTGGTGGCGTTCGTACTTGTGAGCGTGCCTTTGGAGTCGAGCGACTTGTCGAGCTGGCGCACACCGGATCCCGAAACACGAAAGTAGGGACCAATGATCGAGGAGTGGGTGATCATCATCGCCACGTGATCGGCCGTGCCTTCACCGGTGGCCGAGTCGCCGCCACGGGTATTGCCATCGAGCCCATGTCCCCATTCGTGCTGCATTACGTCGGCGATCTCGCCGGTGTTATTGCAACCACCGCCCGAGCGGTAAAAGTTGGCAGTACCATCCCAGAACGCGTTGCACGTATCGGCAATATTGACGTTGGCGGTAATGCTGGTATCCAGCCACGCAATGTTGAGCCAGCGCTTGGTGAGCAGGCGTACCAGGTTGAGGTGATAAAACGCATTTCGCTCAGCCTTGGTAGAGGCGCCGTTGCCCGTCGCGTCGGCCCCCCCGAAACCCATGCGCAACCAACCGAGACCCAGATTGGTCGAGGCTTGCGCCTGTGCGGGATTGCTGCACGAGGTGCAGTTGGTGCTGAAGAAGCGCCCGTCGAGTCCGGTGCTTACCGTTTGACCTGTAAAGCTGAAACGCCCGTCGGAATTGGTGATGCCCGCGCCATCGACCTGCACCAGCGGAAACGGCACGACCGTTTCTGGATCGACCACCGTTCGCGGAAAGACACCGCCCGTCACTTGGCCGTACTGATTGGCGTCGAAAAACGCGAGCACTTCTCCGTCGTGTGCATCGACGCGCGCCGTCCAGGTCGACGAATCGCCAGCACGTTCGAAGCGCAGTTCGTACACCAGGCGATAACGCAGCGCACCCTGTTCTCGAACCGGCAGGTAGAACAGGTCGGGCTCGCCAAAACCCCGATCGGTTTCGCTGGCGCCACCCAGATACTCGATCACGCGTTGCATCGCTTGCTCGACGGTCAACTCGGGCACGGGCCCATCGGCCTGACCGCCGAGCAGGCGCGTCCCCAACTGAATCACGTTGCCGCTGTTGACACGCGCAAACACGCGCGCGCCTTCGACCCGATGGCCGAACAACTGCCAGTCGAAATCGACGTAAGCAATTTTTCCTTCATCGAGGACGCCAGAACGTTGCGCGGAGAGCACCAACTCGCCAATCCCCGGCGCGAGCAGCTCGGGGTTACGCACGATCAGGCCGCGCACCTGCGCGACCAAGGCGTCGATATCGGTCACGCGGTCCGTCGGCGCCAGCTTCAGCCCTGATCCAGAAATCAATGCAGCGCGGGTCGATCCAAGATGGAGCTGACCCCACCACTGGCCTCCCGCTGAGATTCGAAATCGATCCAGTGCGGTGGGTGTTGCGGCCGGATCGGATGAATCGATCGTTTCGTCGAGTACGTACGACTGG
This sequence comes from Acidobacteriota bacterium, assembly GCA_031395565.1. Lineage (GTDB taxonomy): Bacteria > Acidobacteriota > Polarisedimenticolia > J045 > J045 > JANNUT01. The sequence goes on from JANNUT010000178.1 coordinate 41,820, forward strand.
GGGCGGAGCTTCTGATCCAGGCCCGACGGCTTGGGCGACACCAAGGCCAGAACGGGTGCACACATACATAGAGCTAGCGTCGTCACACACAGCGGCAGGCGCATCGGGTTTCCTCAGTAGGCAAAGTCACGTGGGACGGGCGAGTCCCTCCATCTCCGCATCCCTTATACGGACAGTCGGCCGACCCAGCCATGGGACAGTGGAATCTTGTGTCCACAGATGTCCGCAATCGAGGTTGCGGCTTGAATCTGTAAGCGTACACTTACGGTTAGCCATGACCTACCAAGCTCAAGTGCTCGCGGCACTCGCCGACCCCACGCGCCGCTCGATTCTCGAGCGGCTCCGGCGTGGCCCGCTTCCCGTGGGCGAGTTGGCGGGATTGCTTCCGATCAGCCGCCCCGCGGTCTCGCAGCACCTCAAGGTACTGAAAGCAGCTCGACTGGTAGAAGAGCGCCAGGAAGGCACGCGCCGTTTCTACCGTGTGGATGCCGCGGGACTCTTGGAGCTGCAGCGCTACTTGGAAAGCTTCTGGGGCGGCGTACTCGAGTCGTTCGCCGCCACGGCCCGTGTCGAGGCCGCCCATCATCCGCGCCTCAAGCGCCGTTCGTCCTCGGCCCCAAAGAGGAGAAAACCCCGATGAGTTCATCGATCGACCCGCTCCGGTTCAGCATCGAGGTTCCGCTCTCCGCCGCGCGCGCATTCGAGTTGTTTACGGACCAGCTGACACGCTGGTGGCCGCTGGCGCAGTTTTCGATTGGACAATCGCGCGCCGTGGCGTGTGGCTTCGACTCGCATGCCGGAGGCAACGTGTGGGAGCGCCGCGATGACGGCGAGCGCTTCGTTTGGGGCACTGTTCTAGAGTGGGAGCCACCTCATCGGTTCGTCATCACGTGGCACCCGGGCCGTCCTGCCGAAGCAGCTCAAGAGGTTGAAGTCCGTTTCATCGCGTGTGAAACAGGCACCCGCGTCGAGCTGGAACATCGCAAGTGGGACCTGCTTGGGCCCGACGCGCAACAGACGCGCTCCGGTTATGAATCGGGATGGGCACACGTGTTCGGGCAGCTCTTCTTCGAACACTGCCGTCAGGCGGCGCGTGACTAGCCTGCGACAGGTGCACTCGATGCGTCGCTTGGGCAGGAACCGCTCGTGACGTCGAATAACGAGCGGGCTGTTTCTGCAACTGGGCAGGGACTCACTCTGGTGCGGGAGACATGTTTGTGAACGAGTCGAGCGACCGCTACGACGCCATCGTGGTCGGACTTGGGGCGATGGGTTCCGCCACTGCCTGGCAACTGGCGCGGCGTGGTGCCCGGGTTCTCGGCCTGGAGCAGTTCGACATCCCTCACGCGCTCGGTTCGTCGCACGGACATACACGCATGATTCGATTGGCCTACCACGAGCACCCAGACTATGTACCGTTGCTCGTGCGCGCACTCGATGCGTGGCGTGAACTCGAGCAGCAATCCGGCCGCACGCTGTTTCATCAGGTGGGTGGCGTCTACATTGGACCTCCGCACGCTGGTGTTGCGATCGATGCGCTGCGATCGGCGCAGCAACACGGGCTGCCACACACCATGCTCGATGCCGAGCGATTGTCGACCCGATTCCCTGCGCTGCGAGTGCCGAGTGGCTGGTGCGGACTCTTCGAGCCGCAGGCCGGGGCACTCTTATGTGAGGAGATTCTCGCGGCTCACTGCGAGCTCGCGCTGCTCGCGGGTGCGCAGCTGCATGCGCATGAGCCGATGCTCGATTGGACGGCAGACGACGGTCGAGTCACCGTCCGCACGGCGCGTGGTGAGTACCATGCTGATCAACTCGTGCTTTGCGGCGGAGTCTGGAGCCGTCGTTGGCTGCAACAGCTGGGAGTCTCGCTGCGTGTCACGCGCCAAGCGATGGGCTGGTTTTGGCCGCGCGATTCTCAGTTGTTCGCACCCTCACGCTTGCCGTGTTGGGCCATCCAGAACGACGACGAAACCCTCGACTACGGGATGCCGGTCTTACCCGGTCATCCAGGTGCCAAGGCCGCGCGGCACAGCCCGGGAATCGAGGTCGACCCCGATCATGTCGATCGCAGTGTCTCTGACGATGACCGCGCGGAGATCTGCGACGTCATCCAGCGTCGCACCTACCAAATGAATAGTGCACTGCTCGCGCTGCGGATTTGCTTATACGAAATGTCGCCTGATCGACACTTCATCATCGACTCGGGAAATCGATCGCCAATGTACCTGCCACCTCACGTCACGATTGCGGCCGGTTTTAGCGGTCACGGTTTCAAATTTGCGAGTGTGATCGGTGAAGTGCTCGCGGACTTGTCGCAGACAGGCCGGACCCAGTGGCCGATCGAATTCTTCGGTCTGCAGCGCTTCGTCGCCGGCCCCGGATAGAACTGGGCAGCCTTTCTTTTTGGCTTCAACACTCACCGGACGAACAGCGGGGCAGATTAGTTGGTGGATCTCTTGACGAGGCGCAGAACGACGTCGACTCCAACCCACGGCGCCACGAGATCGCGCGGCGCACCGCCCTTGACCGAGCCGCCCGCCTTCGCCACACCATCCACGGGGCGATACCAGGTGACCTTGTAAGAGCCACGGAAACTGGTGAGATCGATGCGCATTCGCGCTGCGCGGGCCGAGTCGAGCGCTGCATCGTAGCTGCTCGCCACGGCGTTCGGGTGATATACGACGATTTCCTTGCTATCGCGTCGCGTTGCGACGGGACGCAGGCGGTCTGTGCGTCCATCCAGGTCGGTCACGAGCGCGTCGTCGGGCAAGAAGCTGCCTAACTCGAGCTTTCGATCCTTGAAATAGCGAGTGATGAATCGCATCGAATCCAAGCCGACGAGCTGTTCACCGGTGTACTCGAGCCCTTCGATTCCGGACCACGCAAGATCGTCTCGACTGGTTTGCGTGTAGGGATGGATGACACCCCAGCGGCCGCAATAGTTGGCAGAGCCACCCTCGATCAGCCATGACCACTGCAACCAGCGAAAGAAGAAACTCGGATCGGTGTAGTGACTGTGATCTTGCTCGTAGTAGTCCTCACCCATGAACACATGCAGCGGCACAGAGTCGAACCCATAGGTCTGAATCTGAGTGGCGCCTACAGCGTCGGCATCCTCGATATAGATGTAGCTGCACCACGAACGATCCTCGACGCCGGTGAACGGGAAGCCTACGCCGCGATTGGGTCCGCTGGAGATCAAGTGTCGCCACGGTTCGTGATCGGTGAAGTACTGACCGACCTCACGCGCGAAGGCACGGTTGCTGGAAAACCCTTCGCTGCTGTGCATGTCGTTGACGATCAGCCAAAACAGATTAGGAAACGCTGACCAGCGCGCGATCATGTAGCGCATCGTGTTGTCGCGCGCCGCTTTGGGAATTTCAAACCAGCGTTCGCCGGTGTCGTCGGTGCCGTAGTTTTTCAGTCCGAACAGGATTAGCTGGTAGTACAGGTCAGGGTAGGTGTCGAAGCTCCAGATCAGTCGCTCATCGGTCGTCTGAAACTTGCTGAGGTCAAAGCGTGTGTAGTCGGGGTTGGCGCCACCTGCCCAAGGGTCGTTCCAAACCCAGTGATCGGCGTAGTCGGAAACATCCGGAGTGCCGCCCCAACCACCCAAACTGGCGGTCCGCATGCTGGTTGTGCCGCGTTCCGCCGAGTCGCGGATGAACTGTTGCCACAGTGGCGCTTCGACTCCGTGGAACAATCGGTATCCGGTATCACTCACGTTTGCGAACCAACGGCCATTGTCGGTCATCCACTGCTTCGGATTGGCGGGATTCAATTTCAACAATCCGCGCAGTGACCGCTTGACGGCAGTGAATCGCCCACTCTTGCCATCGAGTCCGACGTCCGTGTTGGATTGCGATCGCCACGACCACTCCCCGACCTCGTTGACATAGACCCGCGCGCGCCAACTGTTGCCACCGTCATGAAAAGCGTCGACGGTCTTTGCCTTGGCCTTGCCTGAGGGCGGGGTGAACGTCACCGTCGCGACGGTCTCGAACGGGTTCTCGACGCTGCCGTTGCCGGTGAGTTCGATTTCGTGCGTTCCAAATTTGTGCGCTTCCGCCCGGCCCCTCGTGAACGATCCTCCCCCGCTGGCCGCGACGGCGAGTTGGCTGGCGAGCGTGGTTGACGCGGTGAACGGGGTAGAGCCGGTGGACAGATCGGGCGACGGTTGGCCGAATTGAGCCACCGGAACTCCCCCGGACGACGCAAGGGCGATGACGAGCGTAGCGAACATCAACCGGCCGAGTGTAGCGCCCGCGTTCCCCCGCGCTGTCTGCGCCCCGGGAACGTTTGTAGTTGTGGACATGCTTGGCCCCTCGGCAAGAACTGCGACCGGCGAAACCCTACGCGCATGTCCCGTGGGCGTCAATCTTCGAGTGTTTCGGGCGCGACGACGGCAGCAGGTAGCTTTGGCCCGGCAACAGCTCTCATTTCCACTCGCGCTGTTTCAGATACGCCTCGAAGCTGGTGACGAAGGGATGATGCTGACGAAGCGCTGATACGTCGGCGTGATATCCATCTGCTTCGAACCATCGAAACATCGATGTCATCTCGTCACCGGCCGCGGCGCCAAAAGCATCCCACGGCACCTGTACATAAGTCACCGGCTTGCCAATCGCTGCAGAGAAGGCTGCGACGACGTCGCTCATCGTGCGATCGTCTCCAGCGATTTCCACCGTCTTCCCGGCCCAGACTTCCGGATGATCGAACGCCTCCGCGGCAAAGATCCCAATGTCTGCGACGGCAATCTGCTGAAAATGTGTTGTGGGGCTCAAGGGACTCGCCAGCGTACCCTTCATGATCTGTTCGCGCTGGCCGCCCTCCCAGTTCTCCATGAAGGACACCGGGCGCAAGATCGTCCATGGAATCGAGAGCGTCCGGACATGTTTCTCGATTTCAAACTTGCTTTCGAAATGTGGTACGCCCAGTGCGCGGTCGGCACCGCCGACCGACGAATAGACAAAGTGCTTCACTCCCGCGGCCTGCGCCGCGTCGGCGAGATTGTTGCCTTGCCGAATCTCTCCCTCGCGACCGTGCTCCCAGAAATCCTGAACCGAGAACACGCCGAAGGCCCCGTCCACTGCAGCTCGGAGCGATGCCGGATCGTTGAGATCCCCCTTGACGAGTTGCGCGCCCAACGCCGCGAGCCGTTGTGACTTCTCCGATTCGGGGTGTCGAGTCAGGGCGCGCACGACATAACCGCGCTCGAGCAACGCCCGCGCCGTAGCACCACCCTGACTCCCTGTGGCACCCGAGACGAGAACGATGCGTTGGAGTTGGGAAGGAGTAGTCGAGACAGAAGTACTTCCTTGGCCCGTGCAGCCGATCGACGAGAGTAGCAAGACAGCCGCCAACACCGCTCCGCTGTTATTGATTGTCACGACTGTTCTCCGCTAGATCGGCGTCAGCGATTCGCCCGCGTGTCGTGGGCGATCGTTGGCCGAGTTGATGACTGACGGATGATGCCCCGAGCCGCTCGACGAGTCTTGTAAATTCGGCCTGCGGGGCCGGCCGGTTGTCGACGGCGGGCCCATGCGGCGAAGGTTGTTACGGCGCGGGCGCGGGCAGCTCTCCGTTGACGACGAACTGCGCTCGCCCGAATCGAAACTGCTCCCGTCCCAACGGATCTCGACGCAGAAACTCGACGGCCTCATGACTTGCAAGACAATGCCATGTCTCGAACTGACTGAGTGTCTTGCGAGCCAAGGCGCGGGGCGTGAACACGGCGAGATTGGTGCCGCGCTCGAGATCGCGTGCGGAAGGATAACGAAACGCATGTACGCCGCTGATGCGCATGGCGCTGCCGAGTTCTTGCGTGGCCGTGTAACTGACAGGCGACGCGATCGCCGCGAGGAATCGATCGAAGGGCGCAGCGCAAAGGTCGATTCCGCGGCGCGTTCGCACAGCCACACGCAGGATGCTGAGATCGACGGCGACACGGTCAAGATGGGCCGCAGTGCCAGCCAGGAACAGCAGGCGGTAATAGGCGACTTCTGCGAAACAGGTTCGTTTCTGACACGAAGCGTAGAGCAATGACGGCTCATGCCGGCTGGCGAAGCGCGACCCGTGCCTGAGCGGCGGATAACGAAATGGCGCCGCGAGCAGATAGTGCAGATTCGAGAACTCAGGGCCATGCCGAGACGGCGGTTTGACCTGCTCGAGCAGTTCTTCAAGCAGTGATTGTTCCTCGAGTGTGTCGACCAAGCGCGCGGTAGATATGACGTGCTGAGCTTCGACCGCACGCCAGCCGGTACAACTGAACGGCCGAATCTCAGAGTCGCCCGCGCATTCCGTCCAAATACTCGGCGACATGCATCACCCCTGTGATCGACGTGAGCAACGACGCCGGAACGGCATCGAGGTGGTGGTTGTGAGCGTGCAGCCACGCGCGAGCTTGGCTCGGCTGACTGCCGACCAGAGCGTCGAGGCTGCGCCACACTCGAAGCAGCAAAAGCGCTAGCTCACCTTCCTTGCTCCTTGGGTCGAGTTGGCGGGAGCGCCCCAACCGCGAAACGCTGGCCTCGCTGACACCCAAAATTGCCGACAGGTCTTTCTGCGACAATCCGAGCTCGTTGGCGGCCCGTTCTAGCGCCTTCGTGAGCACGCTGCCGGAGTTGGCCTGACGAGCGGCCGCTTTCGTGGCATGTGGCGGTGAGGAAGAGCGGCTCATGGCTCCTGGCTCTCCTTTCCAGGGAAACTGTACGGCTACTATCTTTCTTTTGCAAGATTCGCTATCAAGCGCTTCCAAGCGCGTTCGGCACGTCTGACGTGCTGCCAGGCAACCTGACGCAATCGCTGGGGACTATTCGTGGATCGAGCCGGCGCCATTGCTGAAACGGCCTGGGAGGGGCCGCAGGATGCGACCGGTAGCCCCGCTTCCAGTGGTCCGGGTGTCGCCGCGTCCGGCTAGGACACCAATCGATGCTTCTGACTCTGCGATGCGCGATGGAAGCGCCTGAGCAATCCCACTCGGAGTTCCGGTGGTACCCGGCGCAGACCATGCACGAACTGTCGGCCGCAACGAAGCGCTTCGCGATAGCGCGTTTGCACGACGGCGTCGTCATGCACGTAGTGCCGCTTGTCGAACAAGTGGTGTTCGACCCAATCTCGCTGTCCTTCAGTCAAGCATTCACTTCCAGACAGGCGTGCCACGAAGTGCGTCAGCACCAGGTACTGGCTGACCACCGCGTGCCACTCCAGGTCAAAGAGCGATAGGTCGACACCGTGCCTGCAGACGCGATCATGAAATGTCACGAGGTGGTCGATCTCTTCGACAAGTGTCGCAAACGCATCGATATTTCGTTCGTGAAGGGTGCGTCGTGGGTCATGTTCTTCGAGATGCTCGATCAACGCATCGGGCAGATACAGCGCCACACTCCACGATCCAGGCTCCCCAATCGGCCGAAGCAAGAGTCGCGCACCGCTGCCGTCATGGTCGACTCGCTCTCGCATGGTGCGCGACTCGAGCATCAGACTCAGGCCCAAATCACCCACCACAAAGCGACCCGTAGGAAGAATGCTGCGATCGATGTCGTAGGTTCGCTCCAGCAACGCCGCCACCGTATCGCAAAGCGGCCGGTTCAAGAGCCCCCCTGCCCTTCGCGGCGATAGACGATCTTCCCAGCTTCGACATCGACAACGATGACGCTGTAGCCGACCCGTGCGCGGGTTTGCTCGAGAATCCGGCGGTCGAGGTCGCCCAATGGGACCGGCGTCTCCCCGCCCTTCGCGCGCCGAACTTCAGCCAAGAGCTCGCGCGGGTCGCGCACTTCACTGTGCGACTCGTCGCGTCGCAGCATCTTTCCGACCTCGACGTTACAGTGACGCTGAATGTGCGCTGCCAGATGCCGTGCTCCGTACTCATGCGAGTACCCATAGTCGAGCAATAACTCCTCGGCCGACTGCGTAACAACCAACTCCACCTCGTGAACCTCGCGGTAACGCTGCGCGATCTTCGCAACTTCTAGCCGCAGGATGCGCGCTGCCGAACTTCGCGGAAGATGATTGAAACGCACGATCTTGAGCCGGTTGATGAACTCTGGAGACAACGCCCGCTTGAGCTCCTGGGCAAGTTCCGAAACGTGGACGGCCTCGGCAGCCTCGCGATCCCCGAATCCGATCGGATGTGAAGCGGCGCTTTTTTCACGATAGCCGGCGTTGGATGTGAAGAAGATCAACGTGCCTTCCAGGTGCAGTTCGTTTCCATGCGCATCTGTGGTTGTACCGCGATCGAGAATCGACAAGAAGAACCGCTGCAGTTGCGGGTGCGCCTTTTCGACTTCATCGACCAGGATCACTGACAAAGGTGATTGCTCGGCGCGCTTGTGAAACTCAGTCAATAGCCCCGGCTCATCGCTGCGGATAAAGCCGCGAGTCGCACCGCGCAGTTCGTTGATGTTGGAGGGGTACGTGTAGTTGGGGCCCTCGATCGTGAGCATGGGGACCTCGAGGCCCCATTGCTGGCCAATCCGTCGAACCAATGCCTCAACCAGGAAGTTCTTGCCGACACCTGTCGGTCCGACCAGGAAGTAGCTGGCCGGCTTGGTGAGGTTTTGCGTGCCCACCGCAAACAGCGCGAAATCGTCGATCAAGGTTGCAATCGCTTCGTTCTGATCGATCACTTCTGCAGCCAAGCCGTGACGCAACGCTTCGAGATCAACCGAGGCAAACAACAGGAGGCGTTCGTAGGCTGCCAACAGCCGCTCGCGGTTTGTTTCATTTTCAGAAAACAACCGTTGCGTGACGACACGTGCCGGAAGGTGTTGCGCAATTCGCCCCGTAGGACTCGACGCAAATGAGGGGAGCAACAATTGATGCGCACGGTCGTCTCCGTGCGGCTCCTCCGAGTCGGCCTCGCGCAACAATCGGCTGTACAAGTCGAAACGATCGGCGCAACGCCGCAAGAATGAGATCTCGTCCTCGAGCTTCAGCGCCGGTCCGTAGCCGTTGGCGAGGAAGTGTTCGCGAAGCCTGGCATCGTCCGCCAGGTACTCCAACACTTCAGCCGCCATGAGATAGGCCTTGCGCCCTACTTCTGGTAGCGCAAGGCCGCGCACCCGGCTGCGGCCGCTGATTGCCACGTCAAACAGTGCTTGGTCGCCGACCACGCGTACTTGATCCGGAAGCCGCCTCAGTTTGTGGACGACGGTCGATAGGTCGTCCGCAAACGGCAACCGAAACCAAGGACTTGCCAACAACGCGGCGAGGCGTTGTGGGTTGTCTCCCAGGATCGTGCGCAACCGAGCATCGGTGTAGACGTTCCCCAGCAGGGCGGAACAACGGGTGACGACCGAGACAAGGTGCTCGATCTCGCGCGAATCGACAGGCGACGACCCGAGGCGTTCGGAAGCAGCGATCAAGCGCTGCGAGAGGTGCTCGCTATCGAACGGTACGATCGGCAGGCGATGCTCACCCATGGGCCGTCCTCGGTTTCGACTACGAAGTCCAAGTTCGCCCCGATCCGGCGTTCCGGCAAGATCCACGTTTGCCCGCCTGCTGCTGAACGCTTTTTCGTCCGTCGAATCGAGCGGTCAGCTTGACAGGCTTCGGCCGGCATTTTATTCTTGGCACTCGTCCGGCGAGAGTGCTAACAGCACCGCTGAGAAAAATCCTTAAGTCCTTTTTTTTGTGGTCTTTATGGAGGCCGAAGATGAAGATCAAACCGCTCTACGACCGTGTTGTACTCAAGCGCATCGAAAACACCGCCGACAAAACCAAGGGCGGAATCATCATCCCTGACACAGCGAAAGAAAAGCCGCAGGAGGGCGAGGTGATTGCCGTCGGTGCGGGCAAGCGCGACGAAGCCGGCAAGGTTCACGCGCTCGAAGTGAAGAAGGGTGACCGGGTCCTGTTTGGCAAGTACTCCGGTACCGAAATCAAGATCGACGGCGAAGATGTCGTGATCGTGCGCGAAGACGAAATCCTCGGGATCATTGGCTGAGATCACCGCCTGCCCTGCGGGTGGGCCTGTAGAGACGGGGCGAACCAATCGCTTTCTGTCGCTGCACACTTAGGAGAAAATTTCCATGGCTGCCAAGAGAGTTACTTACTCAGAAGATTGTCGCCAAGCACTGCTGCGCGGCGTCAACCGTTTGGCCGATGCGGTCAAAGTCACGCTCGGACCTCGCGGTCGCAACGTCGTCATCGAAAAGAAGTTTGGCTCGCCGCTGTCGACCAAAGACGGCGTCACTGTCGCGAAAGAACTCGAGTTCGACGATTCCCACGAGAACATGGGCTGCCAACTGGTGCGTGAGGTTGCTAGCAAGACCTCCGATATCGCCGGTGATGGCACGACGACCGCGACCGTGTTGGCCCAAGCGATCTTCCGCGAGGGATCCAAGTCGGTGACCGCGGGCTTCAACCCGATGGACCTGAAGAAGGGCATCGAAATGGCCGTCGAGGCCGCGATCGCTGAGGCGCGCAAGCTCTCGCAACCAGTGGCCGGCAAGATGATCGAGCAAGTCGGTACGATCTCGGCCAACAACGATGAGTCGATCGGCAAGATCATTGCCGAGGCGATGAAGAAGGTGGGCAAGGACGGCGTGATTACGGTCGAAGAAGCCAAGGCTTTGGAGACGACGCTGGAAGTGGTCGAGGGAATGCAGTTCGATCGCGGCTACCTCTCTCCGTACTTCGCCACCGATATGGACCGGATGGAATGCGTGCTCGAGAACGCCTACATCCTGATCCACGAGAAGAAAATCGGTTCGATGAAGGACCTGCTGCCGCTGCTCGAGCAAGTCGCTCGCGCCGGTAAGCCGCTACTGATCATCGCCGAGGACGTCGAGGGCGAAGCGCTCGCCACGTTGGTGGTCAACAAGCTGCGCGGGACGCTGCATGCTAGCGCCGTCAAGGCGCCGGGCTTCGGCGACCGTCGCAAAGCAATGCTGCAAGACATCGCGATTCTCACCGGTGGCAAGGCGATCAGCGAGGATCTCGGAATCAAGCTCGAGAACGTTACGCTGGCCGATCTGGGACAGGCCAAGAAGATCGTGATCGACAAGGACAACACCACGCTCGTCGAGGGCAAAGGCAAGCACTCGGACATCGAGGCACGCGTCAAGCAGATCCGCAATCAAGTCGAAGAGACCAGCTCCGACTACGACCGCGAAAAACTGCAAGAGCGTCTGGCCAAGTTGGTCGGTGGTGTGGCGGTGATCAAGGTCGGCGCCGCAACCGAAGCCGAGATGAAGGAAAAGAAGGCCCGCGTCGAAGACGCCATGCACGCGACCAAGGCCGCTGTCGAAGAGGGCATCGTACCGGGCGGCGGCGTTGCGCTGTTGCGCGGTCAAAAGGCGCTCGACGGCTTGAAGGTCAAGAGCGAAGACATCCAGGCCGGCATTGCCATCGTGCGCCGCGCGCTGGAAGAGCCGCTGCGTCAAATCGCCAACAACGCTGGCTTCGAAGGCAGCGTTGTGGTGAACGATGTTCGCAACCTCGACAAGCCGAGCAAGGGCTTCGATGCCTACCGCGGCGAGTATGTCGACATGATCGAGAAGGGCATCATCGATCCCTTCAAGGTCGTCCGCATCGCGCTGCAGAATGCTGCGTCGGTGGCCGGCCTCATGCTCACCACCGAAGCCATGATCACCGAGGTGCCGGAAGACGATAAGAAGAAGGCGCCGTCGATGGGTGGACACGGCGGTGGAGACATGGACTTTTGATTTAGGTTCTACCGTTGCCAATCACGAGGGCAGGCTTCGGCCTGCCCTCTTTTTTTGAGCCTCAGTTCGAGAGTGGACCCACGGTATTCCAGCGCACGATCACTGGCTCGTCTCGCCGGCTGTGGCCGAATCCGAGAATCGAAACGGCCGTGGTCCCCAGTGCGAGTCGCCGGGCCAAGTGACCCGATGCGTCGATCCAGCGTGATGCCAATACGCGCAATAGGTGTCCGTGAGCGAAGAGCGCCACATTCCCTTGCGCATCGCGTATCCGGGCGATGACACGTTCCGCACGCATCACCACATCAGCCAGTGATTCACCCTCCGGACAGCCGTCGTCAAACAACTCCCACCCTGGTTGATGAGCACGAATCTCATCGGCCGTCTTGCCCTCGTAGTTTCCGTAGCCCCACTCTGCCAAATCAGCGTCAAGTTGGACGACACTGCCAAAACCGGCCAATTCTGCGGTGCGACGTGCGCGTTGCAGCGGGCTGCTGAGCACCAAGCTGAACTCGAGTCCAGACAGGCGCGATATCAGCCCGGCGGCGTCACGTTCGCCCTCGGCAAGCAATGGCACGTCGGTGCGTCCTGTGTGGTGGCCGGAGCGCGACCAGGCGGTCGCGCCGTGACGGATCAGATAGATCTGCGATGTCGACATGCCGCGCAGACTAACCGACTCCAATAGGACGTGTCGCCACCCAGTGTGCGAGCATGCGAAACAGGTCTTCAGGATTCACCGGCTTGGCGAGGTAGTCATCCATCCCGGCAGCTAGGCACTCCTCGCGATATCCCTTCATGGCATGTGCCGTCAGCGCGATTACCGGCACGCGCACCGAACCGCCGCGTTCCGACTCACGCAATCGCGCCGTTGCTTCGAATCCGTCCATCACCGGCATCTGGACGTCCATGAGTACGACATCGAAGCGCTCACGCGTGGCTGCCGCCACCGCTTCTACTCCGTTGCGAGCCAGGACCACACGATGACCCCGTTTCTCGAGCAGCCGGGTCATCATCATTTGGTTGACCGGATGATCCTCGGCCAGAAGGACCGAGAGCGGCCCTGCCGGCCCAGTTGTCACCGCGGCCTGAGTCTCGCCGGTGACAGTAGCCCCCGCCCCGTTCATAAGTACCGTCAAGGATCGCAGTAGGTCGGCTTCGCGCGCCGGCTTTGGGAGACACGCCACGACGCCCCATGTCGTCAACAGTGACGCCGCCTCGAACAGCATCGATTCGGGCGATAGAACGATCGTCCGCGCAGCCCAGGTCCGATTGGCGCGGAGAAAACCGTTGAGATCGAAATCGGGCAGCGTCGCGTCGAGGACGACGACCTGCGTAGGCGACGGATCCTGTTTCGCGGCCTCGGTTTGAAGTGCATCACCAGTTTCGAGTTCGCGGCACTTCACCCGCCAACTTTCAAACAAGCGGCGCAGTGCGCGGCGTGCGGTTGCGTTTGGCAGCGCCAACAGCGCCTCGGCAGCAGGCCACTCAGGGCGAGCGGCAGGCTCGATCTCATCGCGTTGCAGCCGGCACGTCATCCGAAACGTGCTGCCCTGCCCGGATTGACTCTCGACCCACAAACGGCCGCCCATCAACTCGGCGAGCCGTGCGGAAATGGCCAATCCAAGCCCGGTACCACCGAACCGGCGGGTCATCGAGCCATCGGCCTGCGTGAAAGCGTCGAAAATCCGAGCCTGCTTTTCTCTTGGAATCCCAATGCCGGTGTCGCGAACGGCGATCGACAACAGAACGGTTCGATCGTCACGTCGCGGCTCCGGCGCCAGCGCGAGCTCGATCGAGACCTCGCCGACTTGGGTGAACTTGATGGCGTTGCCGATCAGGTTGATCAGTACCTGTCGCAATCGCCCCGCATCGGCCACCACCGTATCAGGGACTTCGGCGGAAACACTGCAGATCAACTCGATGTGTTTTTCCTCAGCGCGAATCGCGAACATGCGCACGGCATCGTCGAGCGTTTCGCGCAAGCGAAACGGGTGCGGGTCGAGTTCCAGTTTGCCGGCATCGATCTTCGAGAAGTCGAGCACATCGTTGAGGATCATCAACAGGCCGCTGGCGGATGTCTTGACTGCTTCGAGATACTCACGCTGTTCTTGCGAGAGCGGCGTCGAGAGCGCGAGTTGCGTCATCCCCAGGATCCCGTTCATGGGGGTTCGAATTTCATGACTCATGTGCGCGAGGAACATCCCGCGTACTCGATTAGCGGACTCTGCTGCTTCCTTAGCTGCCTGTTGTTCGCTCGTGCGCTCCAAGACCAGCCGCCGCAACTGCGCCTCGCGAGCGCGCGCCAGACCCTCGCGCCACTTCAAGAGCGAAAAGATGGTAGCCAGGCCGATTAACGCGCATAGAGCGTAGAACCAGCCGGTCTGGTGAACGTGTGGCCGCAACCTCAGCGCCCGTGACAGTGCCACGCCGCTCCATGCTCCGCGCGCATCGCTGGCCATGACATGGAAGTGGTAGTCCCCCGGCGGAAGGTTCGTGTAGAACGCAGTTCGGCGAGTGCCGGCGTCGATCCAATCCTTGTCATAACCCTCGAGCCGGTATCGAAATGTCACGCGCGAGCCCTGATCGAAAGCGATCGCCGTGTACTGAATTTCTAGTTCGCCACGGCCTGGCGCTGCGTCGATCGCCGTCGCAAGGTCGGCTTCATGTCGATCGACGAGCACCCGTTCGATGATCGGTGGCACCTCGAGACGCTGACGTTCAGCACGCCCAGGAGTAACGAACGCGACCCCGGCACCGGTCGCCCAATAGAATTGGCCATCGGGGGCTGCAATGGCGTTCGGCGTCGAGCCACCGTTGCATTCGGGATCCTTCAGGCCATCGCCGTGACCATAAACATCGCACGGCACGCGGGCGAGCAAGCCGTCCGCGTGCGCCTGCAGGTCGCTCTTGGCCACGCGGTAAATGCCTCGATTACACGACATCCACAGATAGCCCTGTTTGTCTTCGAGAATCGAGAACGCCATGTCGTCGGCCAACCCGTCGGCTGAGTCGAAGTGAGCGATCTTCCCATCTTTGATACGCACCAAACCGCCGCCAGCGGTTCCGAGCCAGGCGGTTCCCTCGGCGTCGATGTGAACTGCGAACACGGGCTGAGGCGGGAAACCGTTGTGTGCCGAGAAGTTGGTGAATTGACCATCCAAGAGGCGGCTCAATCCCCCTTCGGTCCCAATCCAGATCGCGCCGTCCGGCCCCTGCGTAATGCCGCCTCTGATCACATCGTTGACAAGCCCAGAAGCATGGTTGTAACTGCGAACCTCGAGTCCGCGCACCTCGCTGACACCGCCACCCATCGTGCCGACCCAGAGCGCACCACTGCGATCCACGAAGAGCGACCTGACCTGACCTTGCGCCAAACGAGAGTCGCTGAACCGATTCCATCGTCCACGCTCGAAGTACATCAGCCCGCTGTCGAGTCCTGCCCAGATTCGCCCCTGACGATCTTGCACGACACTAAACACGAGGTTGCTGGTCAGACCGGAACGCACGTCGTAGTGCGTCGACCGGCCACCGTGCAGCCGTGTTATGCCATCACCGTAGGTCGCGACCCACAAGCTGCCGTCGCTAGCGCGCAGCATGCTGCGTACGAAGTCTCCAACGAGTCCTTCCGCCGGAGTGATCGTAGAGAACATCCCGTCTCGCAAACGGTAGAGTCCGCCCGTGAATGTTCCGACCCACAAGCTGCCGTCGCGGTCTTCGAAGATGCTGCGGACATACGGATCGATGCCACCCGTTTGCGGTGAGAGCGCCGTCAACCGGCCGTCGCGCAGCATGTTGAGGCTGCCACCTTCGGTGCCGATCCAGAGGTTTCCATGACGATCCTCGCGCAATGCTTTGATGCGATTGTCCGAAAGACCATCCTGGCTGGTGAACAATCGCCAGGTCCCGCGATCCAAACGGGCCAAGCCGAGATCTGTCCCAAACCACAGGCGTCCGGCTCGATCGCGCAGCATCACATTCACCGGTGTGCGAGAGACAGCGCTCCCAGCACCCAGCGCTTTACAAAGATCGCCTTCGATACGGCAAACGCCGCTCCCGGTTCCCACGATGAGGGATCCGTCATGATCGACGAGCAGCGACCAGACCAACTGACTAGGCAACCCGTTGTCAGTGTCGAAGCGAACTGGCTTTCCGTTTGCGATACGGATCAGGCCATTGCTCGTACCAACCCAGAGCGCCCCGTCGTGACCCTCTGCGATGTCCCAGACATTGTCGGTCGATGCCGAATCGGAACCTGTGTGAACGACCTCAAATCGGCCGTCTTTGTATTTGAGCAACCCACCCGCTGTGCCAATCCACAACACCCCGTTCTTGGCGACTCGCACCGTGTGAACGTCGTTGCTAGTGATGGCCGGAACGTTCCGACGGCTGAAGGTTGTGAAGCGGTCACCATCGAAGCGGGCAAGACCCTCTTGGGTCCCGACCCAAAGGTAACCATCCGGGGTCTGAGCGAGTGACTCCGCAACCTCGATCGGCAGCCCGCGGTCGGTGCTCCACTGCTCGATCGTGTATTGATCGATGCGCTTGGTACTGTCCAACGCCAGTGCCGCGCTTCCCGCACCGAGACAGCACAACAGCACGGTCCATTTCGAAGTGGGCCGGGGCGATCGGGTCTGGATAAAAAGACAGCACATCCCGGTCGAATATGGTCGCTGGACCCGAATCCCACCGTCGATTTTCTTACTAATCCATCGCCGGATAACTCCAGAAAGCCGGCGAGGCGGTCCGGTAGCCGTACGCAACGAACTTGGCGGGTCTTTGGAGTAAATCGGGAGAGGGCGAGACTCGGATCGGCGTTGCTCGCCCCCTCCTACCCAGAACCAGTGCGCCGGAGCGGGTGGTGGGGTGGACGATCCCTCCGGCGCGCGGCTGGCGAACTGCAGCTACCAAGGTGACGCAAACAGCTCTTGCGTCTTTGTTCCTAGTGGGCCACGGTGATGGCCTCGCGATTGAAACCCTTGGTGCGAAGTAGTAGTCGGCTAGCTGCAAGTCGCCTGCCAGCACCTCTTTCTCGTATCGTCATACCAGTCAACAAGTTGTCGACTGAGACACAATGTGACACTTGTCTCACGACCCGAGACACCTGACTAATCTCATCTCATTTCGAGAATCAAGCCGGGCTAGAAGGGCCGTCGTGCTGCAGATCGTCAGGATCAATCCCCAACTTCTTGAGCCAACGATAGAACGTGGCCCTCGCGACGTTTAACCTCCGGGCTGCCGCTGAGCGATCGCCCTTGCAGTCGTCGAGCACCTCGCGAATCCGCGTGGCTTTTTCTTCATCGGAACCGAGCCGCAACTCCTGCCATACCGCCCGGCGAGACACGCTGGCGAACAGCGGATCGAGGGCTAGCACAGAGGAATCGACGCGCCCACTGTCGGCCAGCAAGATCAAGCGATGAACCGTGTTTTCCAACTGACGAACATTGCCGGGCCACGCGAAGGCCACAAGCCGTGAAATCACCTCTGGCGCGAACTCCGGTGGATTGGATCCGCCATGGACCTGGAGAAAATGCCGGATCAGACGTGGGATTTCTTCCGGACGGTCGCGCAGCGGGGGGAGGTTCAGCGTCACCCCATTCAAGCGGTAGAACAGATCGCCGCGAAACCGCCCCTCGGCCACCAACTCACCCAGATCGCGCTGTGTCGCTACCACCACTCGCACATCGACACGCACCGATTCAGCGGCGCCGAGCGGGGTGAACTCACCTTCTTGCAGCACGCGAAGCAGTTTGGCTTGCAGGCTCGGCTGCAGATCGGCGATCTCGTCCAGGAAGAGCGTTCCTCCGTCGGCCTGAGCGAACAGCCCTTTGCGAGCCTCGTGCGCCCCGGTGAATGCGCCGCGCACGTGTCCAAACAGCAAGCTCTCGGCCAGCGACTCGTGAAGCGTCGCGACGTTCTCGGCCACGAACGGACGATCCGCGCGAGACGACAAAGCGTGTATCGCTTTGGCTGCAAGCTCCTTTCCAGTTCCGGACTCACCGCAGATCACGACCGAAAGGTGCGATGGCGCAACCTTCTTGATCAACGCGAATACCCCGGCCATCGCTACAGACCCGCCCAACATCTCTCCAAGGCCATCGAGCGGCAGCGCCGCCGAACGCCACAGGTCGCGCTCGGCGCGTATCTTCTCGACCAACTGCGCGTACTCGATGGCAAGCGTCGCCTGTGCTGCGAGAGCGTCGAGAAATCCTAGGTCTTGATCGCCCCACACCGCTTCCGTGCTGCGCGTGTCGAGATAGATCGCACCGTGGACTTCTTCCCCAACGCGCAGGGGCAGGCAGACCACGGAGCGGATTCCAAGCAGAACGACAGAAGGTGCATCGACGAGCTCAGGATCAAGACGTGCGTCGCGTACGACAACTGCGCGTCCACCCTTGACACGATCGAGCACGCGCTGCGAAAGCCGCAACGCGTCCGCCGTGGTCTCGTTCTCGAGTCCAATGGCTGCCGCAACCCGCAGCCCATCGTCTTCCTTGGAGCGCAGCACTAAAGCCCCTCGCTCCATTCCTGATAACTCGACCGCCAGCGCCACGATCCGCGACAAGAGTGGTTCGATCGCTTCACCGGCAGCGGCACGCCGGCCGACGTCGACCAACCCACGAATCGAATTGGAGGCGGCCCGTCTCGAAGTCGACTGATCGCTCGAGCCAGACATCCGCTGGGCCGCTGCAAGCGTCGCGGCGTGGTCTGGGCGCCCCAAGAATTGCGCGTGCAGCGTGGGGTTCGCGATCGTCGACGCCAGCCGGCCGAGCGTTTCAGCTCCCTCAGCCAACGCGGCCGCAGCGCGCGATGAGTCACCCGCATCCGCGTAGGCTCGTGAGGCGAGGCGCAGGAGTGAGAGGTGGTCGGCCGCACAACCTTGGATGCGTGCCAACCCCAAACCCTCCTCCAAATCGGCAAATGCAGGTGTTCGTTGGCCGTCCGCGAAACGCGCATGCGCCCGGACTCTGAGCAGTTGGACGCGGCGCCATGAACCATCTTCGCGGGGCACCACAAGCGCGGACTCAGCCTGCTCTAAGAACGCGAGCGCCTCGCGGGGCGCGGCGCGCGCTAACGCGCACTCCGCTTGTTCGATCGCAGCCAGCGCTGCCACCCTCAGACGCGGAATCGTTATCGCCGACGCATAGATCGCGGTCGCCAACTCCTCTGCCGCAGCAACTTGACCGTCCTCACGCAGGTCCCGGGCCTTTGCCAGACGCGCAAAAGCCACCTGACGCGGCGCGGCGAGTGCGTCTGCCAATTCGACCGCCAGACGCACGTGCCGGCGGGCGGAAGCACGATCGTCCATCTCTCGCAACGCTTCGGCGCGAAACAAGAGGCCGACGACGCGTGGCTCGGAACGAGAGAACCGAGTGGCTTCGGTGATCAGCGCATCGCACACGTCCAGCAAGGCTTCGTACTTGCCCAAGCGCCACAGTAGGTACGCGCGAGACTCGAGGAATGCCTCAACCGGCAAACCGTGAGTCATCGTCGCAGAACGCGCAATAACCTCGCTCATCACGCGATCGGCGGATTCGATGTCACCAGTCGATGCCATGAGAAAAGCCAGGTTGTTGTCAACGGCCAACTCCCACGCATCGTCTCCCGCGCTGCGAAACAACGTCTTGGCCCGGTCCAAAAGGTCGAACGCGCGTTGTCGCTGTCCTTCGATATGGAGCACGAACGCCGCGTCGTGATAGCTCAGTGCCGCAGCCCGAGGATCGGTGCGTTCGTCCACGTACTCGAGAACGCGCTCGAACTGCTGCAACGCTTGCTTGTGCTCCCATCCCATCCACAGCACGGAACCGAGGATCTTCGCCGTCAATGACTGAACCTCGCGCGAACCGCTTTTCGCCGCGAGCGAGTCGGCCTGGCGTGCCAGCGCACGTGCCTGGCTCAGTTCTCCCCGTTCTCGATGACGTACCGCCGCCATCGCGATCGCTTTCGCTTCGGCAGCAAGATCGCCCATTGCTCGCGCTGCTGCGGCCCACTGCTGACACACTTGGAGACTGCGTTGCTCGTCACGCACACGGTGGCAGGCGCGTTCCAACCGCGCCAGAAGCGTCAACCGCACGGGATCATCGTCGGCCAAAGCCTCGATGCAGGCCTCCAAGAGTGGGATCGCGCGCCGATGCTCCCAGCGATGCTCGAGTTGCGTGGCAGCCTCGATCCAGACCGGTACTGCACTCGGTCCCGCTTTGGCGCCGACAAGGTGCAAGGCGTGCTCTTGCAGACGAGTTTCATCACCGCGGCAGTGCTCCACCCATGTCGCGTGCCAGGCCTGGCGTTGTTGACTCGTCAACTGCTCCCGCTGGACTCGGCGCAAGAACGGATGACGAAAATCGATGCGTCCGTCTTTGCAGGTCAGGACAGTTGAGGAGACGGCCAGCTCTTCCTCGGTGGCGGCGACGCCACTGAGATGCAGCACCTCCTCCTGACTGCAGGCACCCTCCGCAACAGACACAACCTCGCTCCAAAGGCGCGCTGGGCCGGACAGCCGGGCGACGAGCTCACGCGCCGCGGCGTCGATGCTGGAGGGCAGCCGGCCGTGCTCAGCGCCAATCTCGGATTCCACAGTCTCTTCGAGTACCAGTTCAAGAAACAGCGGATTTCCACCGGTCAACTCGAAGAGACGCTGCGCCCAGAGCGCTGCGCGAGCACTGTCGCTTTGGCTCGCGATCAGCTGCTGTGCCGCGCGCTGATCAAGCGCTGAGAGCAACAGCGCTCGTGCGTTGCCCTCTACTTCGGCGGAACGCAACATCACGTCGAGAGCGGCGCCGCGCACCGGCGTGCGAGACGCCATCAAGAGCCGCACCGGCGTCAGACGCCAACGCCTCAGCCAACTCGAAAGCAAATCGAGCAAAGCTGCCTCGGCATCGTGCAGATCGTCGCAAATCAAGAGCAATCCGCGCGATCCACAGGCTGAGGCCAGGGCGTCCGCTCCAGACTCGAGGTCGACCAGCGTTGTGCTGCTGAGGTCTTGCGCCGACAGCTGCTTGGCGAGTTGCAGGATCGCTTCGCGGGCAGGCTCCTGATCAGGGAGACCCGTCGCGAACGCGTTCAGTCCTTGTCCCAGCTGCGATAGGCCAGAGCCAACCGCTCCGCGCCACGACAACCACAACACGCGCGATCCTGCCGCAAGTGCGCTCCCCGCAGCCGCTCGCAGCAGCCTGGATTTTCCAACGCCAACGTCCGCCAGCACAGCAATCCCTGGCGTCGAGTCCGCTGCCGTGCGCCAATGCTCTAACGTGTCGAGTTCGGATTGCCGGCCGAACAAGGGTGATTCGACACTTCTCGCTTTGAACCACGCCGCGCGACGCAGGAGTGCGGAGTTCAACAGTTCATCGCGCGCAGACGCTGCGTCGTCACAGCGCTGCCCTGGATCGCGCCTCACCAACTTGCTCAAGATTTGCTCGAGCCCGCGATCGATCTCTGGCAGCACCTGGCTCAGCTTCAAGGGCTCAGAGTCCCCGGTGTCGTCGGCCAGTAGCGAGTCTGGCCACGGCAGCCGGCCGGCGAGCGCAAGGTAGCCCAGGACACCGACGGCGTATAAGTCGGTGCGCGCCGACGCGGGACTGCCCTGAATCAACTCGGGAGCGAGGTAGTTGATTTTTCCTGCGGCCGGCTGCTTTCCTGCCGTCATGGGCTGCGCGAGTCCAAGGTCGACGAGGAACACCGAGGGGCGAATCCCGATCGTCTCTGAGATCTCGACGAGAACGTTCGCAGAACTGATGTCGCGGTGCACCACCCCGGCGCGATGCAAGTGGCTCAGCACGTCGAGAAGCTCCGCCATCGCAGCGGCGATCTCGACGATGCGACGACCCTTGAGCGCTTCTAGGAACGGCTTTCCCTCAACCAGGTCCATCGCGAGGTAAGCGGTGCCGATAGCCTCATCGACTTTGAAGTCGCGGACTCGCGGCAGGCCGCGATGGCTCAACAGCGAGAGCAACCGGAACTCGCTTTGGATCGCCGGCAGGGCGGCTTGGTCGGCCATCGGGCCGATCAACTTGAGCGCGCAGCGCTCATGGCCTGCCATGCGATCGTTAACTTCGAAGACGCGCGCCTGGCCGCCTTGCCCCAGTCGCGCAACCAGCTCGTAGCGCCCGCCGATGACGCGGAGCGATTCGGGATCGAGTCCGTGTGCATCGAGCCAGCGATACAGTGTGGCGCGACTGACGTCTAGAGCCTTGGCGGCGTCGACGCACGAGCCCGCGGCGCCGAGTATCGCGTCGATGAGCCGCGCACGTTCGACTCCGCCTAGTGTAGGCACGGCTCCTGTTTACGGCGGTGCAGGTTGGGGGTCAAGCGTTAGCTGCGTCGCGCGGGTCTCGAGGTTCAGAAAAGACGGTTCCATTGACGAGGTCGACCGCCGTCAGTTGACCGCCGCGACTGCACGCCGTGTCGATCGCCAGCACCCCGTCCCGCCGCCACATTCCAAGGCTGGACCAGTGCCCGAACACAATCGACTCAGGGCGGGTTTGGCGCTCGGGATGCTGGAACCAAGGCACGAGTCCTGCCGGTGCTTGGCCCGGCGCGCCATCGAAGCTCAGGTCGCTACGGCCGATGCTGTCGCAATACCTCAAACGGGTCAGGGCGGAGAGGTCTGAAGCGGCCTCAGCCTGTGCGATCGGAGTGCGAGCCCACAGCTCGGGAGGCGCCCGGTGCCGTTCGAGCAACTCGAGGGCGCCGTCGCCGCGTAACGCCACTTCGAGCCGGCGCGCTTTCGCCTGCGCCTCGACGAGGGTCCATGCGGGAAGCAGCCCCGCGTGCACCATCGTCCAGCCAGCGTCGTGATGCAGCAGGGGCCGATGCCGCAACCAGTCGATCAAGTCCTCCGCGTCGCGGGCCTGGAAGATCGGCGTCAGCCAACCTCGGTCGTCGGACCGCTCGCCCGCGAGTGCCATCCGCACCAGCCGGAGATCGTGATTGCCAAGCACCGTCACCGCGCTATCACCTAGATCGCGCACCAGTCGCAGCGTGGTTAGCGAGTGCGGTCCACGATTGACGAGATCACCCACGAACCAAAACTGGTCGACGCCGCCGTGACGCGAAAGCTGCGTCAGCAATCGTTCTAGTGTGTGCCGGCAGCCGTGGACGTCACCGATCGCGAACAGGCTCATGTGCCAAGCATACCCAAGCGTCGATAGTTGGTGAGACCAGGCGCAGCAGGTCGGCGCTTTCGGTATCCTCTCGCCCGGGGCGCTCCTCCGCCGCAGGCACCTGGCAGCGCGACCCGACTGAGGAGCTGCGCGTGAGTGGTCCGGCGACACCCTCGACCGTCGCTGCGGTCGATCTAGGCTCGAACAGTTTTCATCTAGCGATCGCGCGTGTCGTTCATTCCGAACTGCACCTGATCGATCGCCTGCGTGAGGCGGTGCAACTTTCCTCGGGCCTGGACGAGGAGCAGCGCCTCACCGAAGAGATGCAAGCACGCGCACTCACCTGTCTCGCACGCTTCGGGCAGCGGCTGCGCGACATCCCGCGAGAGCAGATCCGCGCCGTGGGGACCGATGCCCTGCGACGCGCCAAGAATGCCCGGCCGTTCCTGCGCAAGGCACAACAAGCGCTCGGTGGGGTGGCGATCGAAATCGTGCCGGGCCGGGAAGAAGCCCGGCTCATCTACCTGGGGGTTGCTCATAGCCTGCATGAAGGATCGGCACGCCGACTGGTGGTCGACATTGGCGGCGGCAGTACCGAGTGCATCCTCGGGGAAGCGTTCGAGGTGCTCGAAGCCGAGAGCATGCGGATGGGATGCGTGACTTACTCGCGCGACTTCTTCCCCGGAGGCGGACTCGATCGCGATCGCTTTCGTAAAGCCGAACTCAGCGCACAACGCGATTTGCAGGCAATCGAGCGGCGGCTGAAGGCACTGGGCTGGGAGTCTTGCGTCGGCTCCTCCGGGACGATCCAGGCGATCGACGAGTGCGTGCGCAGCATGGGCTGGGGCGAGGGCATTACGCTCGAGGGACTGAAGAAGTTGCGCAAAGCGCTGATTGCGGCCGGATCGGTCTCACGCATCGATTTGCCAGGCGTGCGTGACGATCGGGCTGCGGTGCTTCCCGGCGGGCTGGCAATCTTGATTGCGTTTTGCGAAAGCCTAGGGCTCGACCGGGTCGTCGTAGCGTCGGGGGCGATGCGTGAGGGGCTGCTCTACGATCTGCTCGGCCGCATTCGGCACGAGGATGTGCGCGACAACACGATCCGGCGCTTCCTAGAGCGCTACCACATCGATTTGGAGCAGGCAGCGCGTGTCGAACGGACGGCGTTGCAACTGCTGTCGCAAGCCGGGAAGAGCTGGAGCCTCGACACCACGAACTCGCGGCAGACGTTGATTTGGGCGGCACGGCTGCATGAAGCCGGTATGGCCGTGACATTCTCGGGTTACCACAAGCACGGCGCCTATCTGGTGACTCATTCCGATATGCCCGGATTTTCGAGCGACGATCAGTGGCTGTTGGCAGCGTTGATCCAGAACCATCGCCGGCGCTTGAATCGCGCCAGCATCGAGTCGCTGCCCGGCAGCGACAGCGAAGCGGTGTTGCGTTTGGCGGTGATTTTGCGATTGGCAACGCTGTTGAATCGCGCCCGCAGCCCGCGACGGCTGCCGATCGTATCGCTGGCCGCCGAAAGCAAATCGTTGCGACTCGCGTTTCCACCCGGCTGGCTGGACGACCACCCGCTGACACGTGCCGATCTCGATGATGAGGCCACGGCACTGGCCGAGGCCGGTTACACCCTTCAGTTCAGTTGATAGCGGAGGATTTGCGATGCCCCGGATCACGTGGCGACTCGATGCCCCGCTCACCGCTCGGGCGACACCACAGGCGGTCCACACCGTGCGCAAACTGCTGCACCGTGACGCGCATGCCAACTTGGCGAAGTTGCTGCAGCGAGCGCGTCCGGCAGATGCAGCACTGCTGTTCGAGGCGCTCGCGGCCACCGAACGACGGCGCTTGTTCGCGGTGCTCCTGACCGAGGGGCTGTGGGCTCGCGCAGCAGCGATTCTGAGTGAGCTGCCTGACGAACTTTCGGTGGCGCTGATCGCCGATCTTGCCCCCGAGCGCTTGGCGCGACTGCTCGATGTTCTGGCCGTCGACGACGCCACACGTTTGGCCGAGCGATTGCCCCGCGAGCGAGCCGAGGCGGCGTTGTCGCTGATGAATCGGGCCGAAGCCGACGCCGTACGCGAGCTGCTCGAGCACGATGCCAGTACCGCCGGACGCATGATGAGTCCGGTGGTCTATGCCAGTAACCGCGCGCAAAGCGTGGCGCAGGCGGTCCAAGCGTTGCAAGAAGAAAGCGAGCGCGTGCAAGGCTCGTTGATCTATTTGTACGTGGTCGACGACGATGGCCGGCTGTGCGGCGTGGTCAACATGCGGAGGCTTTTGGTATCGAAGCCGGACACTCCGCTGGAACGGATCATGGACCGCGACGTGATCGCGGTCACCACCGAAACATCGCAAGAGGAAACAGCCCGTTTGATCGAGCAGTACCACTTGATGGCGCTGCCGGTGATCGATACGGAAGAAGTGTTGGTGGGTCAGGTAACCGTCGACGACGTGATCGACGTGCTGCAAGACGAGGCGACCGAAGAACTGCTGGCGCTGTCAGGAGTCTCAGTCGACGAACGGCCCGACACCTCGGCCATGCGCTCTCTGCGTTTGCGGGCCCCTTGGCTCGTGGTCAATTTGGGCACGGCCTTTCTGGCCGCCACTGTGGTTGGGTTGTTCACCACCACGATCGGCAAGTTGCCAGCCTTGGCGGCGCTGATGCCGATCGTGGCGGGAATGGGCGGTAATGCCGCAACGCAAGCGCTGACCGTGGTGGTGCGCGCCCTCGCCTTGGAGCAGATCCCAGGCATGTTTCGCGTGCTTTCGAAGGAGGTCATGGTCGGACTGGGTAACGGGCTGATCAACGGCGCGGTTTGCTTCGTGATCGCGTCGCTGGTCTTTCATGACATGGGGGTCGGTGCGGTACTCGCGGCCGCGTTGCTGATCAACATGGTCGTGGCCGGGATTGCAGGCTCGATGATGCCGATGATTCTGAAACGACTCGGAATCGATCCCGCGGTTTCGTCCGCCGTTTTCGTGACGACCTGCACCGACGTCGGCGGCTTCTTTACGTTCTTGGGTCTGGCCACTCTGCTGCTTCGCTGGAAGGGCATGTAACAAGCGACCCGCTCAGGACCAACGCTCCGACAAACGAGCGAGAAGAGTCTGTTGGGCGCTCTTACCTCGCCCACCCGGGTCGGCATGGTCGCGACGATAAACGCCGTCCGATTGAAGCGACCACGATTGCGCGTTGTCCTCGACGTAAAGCTCAAGGCTTTGTGCGATGACGGCACTCTTGACTTTGGGGTCGTCCACCGGGAAGGCGATCTCGACGCGCCGGAAGAAATTGCGATCCATCCAGTCGGCACTCGAGAGATAGACAAGCTCCTGCCCGCGCGCATAGAAGTAGCTCACGCGGTGATGCTCCAAGAACCGTCCGACGATGCTGCGAACACGAATGTTCTCCGACAACCCAGGAATTCCGGGCCGCAAACAGCACAACCCGCGAACGATCAGGTCGACCGGTACGCCGGCCTGCGACGCGCGGTACAACGCCTGGATGATTTTCGGCTCGGTGAGAGAGTTCATCTTGACGATGATTCGCGAGCGTCGGCCGGCCCGAGCCTCTTGAGTCTCCTGTTCGATCAACGCCACCAACGACTTGTGTAGCGTAAATGGCGCTTGCAACAGCGACTGGAGTTTACTCACACGGCCCAGCCCGGTGAGTTGAGTGAAGAGGTTATGCACGTCCTGGCCAAGCTTCTCGTTGGCGGACAAGAGCGAGAAGTCGGTGTAGGCGCGCGCCGTGCCGGTGTGATAGTTGCCGGTTCCCAAATGCACGTACCGGCGCAACAGCGTTCCTTCTCGCCGGACCACGAGAGTCATCTTGGCGTGAGTCTTGTAGCCGACGATCCCGTACACGACCTTGGCGCCCACTTCTTGCAGCCGTGTGGCCAACTCGATGTTGGCCGCTTCGTCGAATCGCGCACGCAGTTCGACCACCGCCGTGACTTCCTTGCCGGATCGCGCCGCATCGAGCAGCGAGTCGACCAGCGGCGAGTTGTTTCCGGTGCGGTAGAGCGTTTGTTTGATCGCCAAGACCTGTGGATCTTGTGCGGCCTGCCGGACGAACTCGACCACCGGCGTGAACGACTGGAAGGGGTGATGCAGCAGCACGTCGCCTTTGCGCAGCGCCTCGAACAGGTCGGCCCCGGGCGGCAGTTCCTTGGGAGTGCCTGGTAAGAACGCCGGATATTTCAAATCGGGCCGGCGCACCAAATCGTAGAGCGCCGACAGACGATTGAGATTCACCGGTCCGTTGACGAGGTAGAGCGCCTCCTTCGTCAAGCCAAACTGTTCCAGCAAGAACTCGTAGATTTCAGCCGGGCAGTAGGCCACCACTTCGAGCCGCACCGCATCGCCATAGTTGCGCCGCGATAACTCACCTTTCAACGCATGCAGCAAGTCGTCGACCTCTTCCTCGTCGACGAACAGATCGCCGTTGCGCGTCACACGAAACTGCCAGCACTCCTTGACCTTCATCCCTGGGAACAACTGGCCGACGTGCGCGTGGATGACCGACGACAGCAACGTGAACTCGTGCTGGCAGGTGGCGATTTCAGGCGGGAACTCGATCAGTCGCGGCAACAAGCGCGGTGCTTGCACCACCGCCAAGTCGGTGGCGCGGCCGAAAGCATCTTTGCCCTCGAGCTGCAGGATGAAATTGAGGCTCTTGTTGAGAATCCGCGGGAACGGATGCGCTGGGTCCAAACCCAACGGCGTCAAGACCGGCAGCACTTCGCGCTCGAAGAACTCGACGATCCAGCGCGCTTGTGCCGGTGTCCATTCGCCACGTTTGCGGACGGCCAGGCCCTGACGCTCCATTGCCGGCATGAGTTCTTCGTTCAGCACACGGTACTGTTCGGCGACGAAGCGATGCGCTTGCTCCCCCACCGCTGCCAAGGTTTCCGCAGGCGTGCGGCCATCAGAGCCGCGCTTGGTCAGGTTGTAGTGAATCTGCTGACTCAAGCCGGCCACGCGTATCTCGAAGAACTCGTCGAGGTTGGTGCAACTGATCGTCAGAAAGCGAAGCCGCTCGAGCAGTGGCAGCGAGGCATCGCGCGCTTGGGCCAAGACTCGCTCATTGAACGCCAGGAAGCTCAGCTCGCGACTGAGGTAGTGCTGCGGGTTCTTCGGATCGAGCACGGGTACCACCGCCCGGTCTGCCGACAATGCAGGCGAGTCGTCCCCGGCCGAAGCCGGACCGCCAAACAGCAGTTCATCGAAATCGTGCGGGTCCATGGGTCGTGCGTCGCATTCTGCCGCTGGCGCGTTGTCACAGTTGTGACGAATCGGGTCGACCCGCGATGCGCGGGCCCCGGAGAAGTTAGTCCGTGCGCCGCAAACCGGCCAGCAACGAGCCGATTACAGGACGCTTTGGAACAATTCTTCGCTAAAACCGACCACGAAGACCGCTCCGACCCGGATCGAGGGGGCGCGCAGAGTCCCTGACGGCCCCAAGATCACCCCGGCCAACTCGACATCGGTCGGCGGCTGCGCCACCAAATTGAAGTCCAGCAGTTCGCGATACCTCAACACCAGGAGGCGTTGCGCACCACGCGCCAGTGCCAACGCCTGATCGCGATCGAACTTGATCTTCTGGGCGTCGACCTGCTCAACGACCGCAATGTTGTGTCGCGCAAGAAACTCCTGCGCCCGGGTGCAAGTCGTTCAACTTCGCCGGTGGTAGTACCAATCGATGGTCTTGGACATACACCGCTCCTTGGATCGAGCCGGGCATGGTGCGTCAAGCGAGGCGCGCGAGCAACGCCTCCAGCGCCACGCGATACCCCTCGGGCCCCAAGCCCTCGACGCCATCGACACACGCGGGACGGGTCAGGCTCACGCGCCGCCAGGCCTCGCGCTCCGAGATCCTCGATAGATGCACTTCGATGACCGGCTTGCCGAAGTCAACCAACGCATCGTGCAGCGCATAGCTGCTGTGTGAAAGCGCACCAAAGTTGACCAGGGCACCATCAGCCCAGTCGCCCTGTTCTTGCAGCACATCGATCAACGAGCCTTCGTGATTGGACTGATAGGCTCGCATGCTCGCGTCGCGCTCTTGCGCCCAGAGCTTTACCTGCGTCACCAAGTCGGCGTGGCTGATTGTTCCGTAGTGATGCGCGTCGCGGCGCCCAAGCCGGTTGAGGTTGGGACCATGCACCAAGAGAATGTTTTTCATGTGAACTGCTCCAGAGTTTCGGCCACGTCCTGTTCGTCGACCGCGCGACACACCAAGCGTCCGCTGCCACGCGGCAACACCCACACGTTGGTGCCGCGGTGTCGTTTCTTGTCGTGGACGAGCGCGGCCAACACCTCGGCACGTTCGTCATCTTGCATCGCAGCTGGTGCCGCGGGCAGTCCCAATCGCTTCAAGATTCCCGGCAGACGATCGAGCAACGACGACTCCTCCAACACACCCAGCCGCGCCGCCATGTAGGTGGCAAACACCATGCCGATCGCCACGGCGTCGCCATGCGCCACGGGTCGGCCGCGTTTGGAGCCAACCGCCTCCAGCGCATGTCCGAGCGTGTGGCCAAAGTTCAACAACCGGCGCTCGTCTTTCTCTTCCAAGTCACGGGCCACGATTTTCAGTTTTACCGCCGCAGCCCGCCTGGCGATCGACTCCAGCGTGGGCAACTGACGCTCGGAAATGGCGGTCACCTCGCGCTCGATCGTGGCTACCAATCCTGCATCGCCGATCAAACCGCTCTTGAGCGCTTCGGCCATCGCGCCACGGATCTCGATCTCGGGCAGGCTCAACAGAAACAATGGATCGATGTGCACCGCGCGCGGCAATCGCGTGGTGCCCACAGCGTTCTTGGCTGTATCGAGGTTGATGCCGTTCTTGCCCCCCAAGGCTGCGTCCAATTGCGCGAGTAACGTGGTCGGCAGCAGGTGCAGCTCGAGGCCTCGCTTGAAACTGTGAGCGACGAAACCACCAAGGTCTGTCAGCGTGCCGCCGCCTGCAACCCACAGCGGCGTGTCCTTATCGACACCGGCGTGCAGCAGTGCGCGCCAAAGCGAGAGCAGTACCTCAGGAGTTTTGGCCGCTTCCCCGCCCGGCTGGGACAACTCGATGAGCGTCTCCGAGACGCGCGAGCGGCAGGCGCTCAACAGCGATTCACTTTGCCACTGCGGCAGATTGGAATCCCACAGCAACACGGCGCGCTGTGCCGATTCGAACGGCATCGCACCGCGGCCGAACGTCACCGCACTCGAGGCAGGTTCGTCCGCACACAATGGTTCTGGGTCGACACGCCATGGGCCCGACTGCGGCGCATACAACGCGCGCAACACGGCGATGACAACCGCGTCTGGTGCCAAACCGCTCGTCTCGATGTGCAACGCAGCGCGCGCATACCCCTCCGCGCGCGATTCGATCAGCGTTTCGAGTGCCGCGTGCTTGTCAGCCGCGTGCGACAACAGCGGACGGGCCGCGATTTCGTGCTCGTCCAATCGTTCGAGCAGGTCTCGAACAGGCGCGCGCAGCCCGACGATCGTCGCGCGCCGCTGCAACGCCGAAACCAGCTCGGCGTCTTCGAGCGTTCCACCGCCCAAGGCCAGGACCTCCGACGGCGCACTCTCAGGTCGATTCAACCAGGCGCGCACGGCACTGGCTTCCGCTTGACGGAAGCGCGCTTCTCCTTCGGCGAACAACGCGTCAATCCCGCGCTCCTCACGTTCGACGATGCGCGAATCCAAGTCGAAAAATCGCAGCGCAAGACACCGCGCCAGTCGCTTGCCCACCGTGGTCTTCCCGGCGCCCATCGGTCCCGACAGCACCAAATCGCGCGGTGCGCCGAAGTGATGACCGTCGTCGCTCACGGTGCCGGATCCATCGCGGGGTACTGCGGCAGGCGCGCGAGGTAGGACGCGATCGCGACCTGAATATCTCCAAACCGATCCGCTCCGAATTTCTCCAAGACCGCGTCGGCCAAGACCAGGGCGGCCAGCGACTCGGCAATCACCGCCGCGGCCGGCAGCACCGCGACATCGCTGCGGATATAGCGCCCTTCGACAGTCTCGCCACTGTCGATGTCGACCGAAGGGAGCGGCTTGCGCTGTGTGCTGATTGGCTTGAGCGTGATCCGCAGCACCAGCGGCATCCCGTTGGTAATGCCGCCTTCGAGGCCCCCCGCACGATTGCTGCTGCGCGTGAGGCCAGCGTGATCGCGCACGATCACATCGTGAGCGCTGCGCCCAAACTCACGCGCCACGGCAAGTGCATCGCCAAGCTCGACCTCCTTGACCGATGGAATCGACATCATCGCTTGTGAGAGGCGCGCATCGAGACGGCGATCCCACTGGGCATAGGTGCCCAATCCAGGCGGAAGATCCCAGACCACCAACTCGATTCGCCCGCCCAGCGTCTCGCCTCGTTCTCGCGCTTCATCGACACGCGCGACCATTCGCTGCGAGGCCGCCGGATCGCAGCAGGCCACCTCCGAGCCGTCGCGTGCTGCCTCGAGCGCATCGGCCTCGAGATCGACTGGCAAGGGCGGAGCCTCGACACCGCCGAAGGCGATCACGTGCCCACAGAGGCGCACGCCGAGCAGCTCCAAGAATCGGGCTGTAACGGCACCGAGCGCCACGCGCATGGTGGTTTCGCGCGCCGAGGCGCGCTCGATCACCGGATTGGCGTCATCGAAGCCGTACTTGAGAATGCCAGGCAGATCGGCATGACCAGCGCGCGGCACGGTGCGTCGCTTTTGCGTGCGGTCTTGCCGATTCGATTTGTTCTCGACCAACACGGCAAGCGGCGATCCGCTGGTGGCGCCTTGCCATAACCCTGACACGATTTGCGGCGTATCGGCTTCGAGGCTCATGCGCTTGCCGCGGCCGTAGCCCCCTTGGCGGCGACGCATACGGGGCAGCAGGTCAGCTTCTGACAGCGGGATGCCGGCCGGAAGCCCATCCAGGACCCCGACCAACATCGGTCCGTGCGATTCACCCGCGGTCAGATAACGAAGCACCGACATCTCACGCCTCCCTCGGCATTCTAAGGACCCGCGCCGGAGGGCGACACCGCTTCATCGACTACAGCGCAAGGCGCGACGGCGCGAACTCCAGGGTGAAGCAGCTTCCCACACCCGGCGCACTCTCTACCGTGAGCGTGCCGCCAAGGCGATCGACCAGCGGGCTGCACGCGTCCATGGCGTAACCGGTGGCACGGCCAATCCCTGTGTCGGTGACCGCAATCCGGACCACCGGCGCTTTCTCGGTATGGGGCACGACGCGAGCCGCCAGCGCGACGATCCCGCGCTCCGTGCGCATGACCGCCGTGGTTAGAAGTGTGGTGAGTGCTTCCTGCAAGAGCGGCGCGGCGCTGGGGTCGATCGCAGGAAGATCGCGTGCGATCTGAGCGATCAACGTGATCTGCCGGTCACCCTTGGCGATCTCGGCAGCATTGATGGCGGCGTGAGCAATCTCTTCGGTTTGAAGCGCCGCGGTCCCGGAACCGGCTGGCGGAGCCTGAAGGACGGTCGTCACGAAACTCTCCTTCGTCGTCCGATGACCGGCGACGCGACTGCTTAGGAGATAGGTCCGGACTTCGCAGCGCGCCACTCAATGCGCCGGAAAGCAGCCCTGGACAAGGGCTTACAGGCCGGGACGGCGCGGTTCGAGCAGCTCCGAGGCCGCGATCAAACGCGAACCGCTCCCCGGTCCGGCCCAGATTTCCAGAGCCAGTGCCGCCTGATTCACCAGCATTGGCCAGCCATTCAAAGTCGAGGCCCCGCGGGCCTGGGCTTGCCGCAAGAACGGAGTGGTCCACGGGTTGTAGATCAAGTCGACCACGCTCTGATCGGGACCGACAGCCTGCCAACAGAGTGGTGGCGCCGTGTCTTGATCTGGCGCCATTCCGAGTGACGTGGCCTGCACGATCAACACCGATCCAGCCACGTCGGCTTCGATCTGAGCGTCGCTGTACTCACGACACAGACTGGCGAGCGCCGGTACGAACTGCGTGGTGGTCCGTGCCGGATGCCGCGAGAGCAGCGTGATCTGCACATGCAGCGGCGTGAGTGCCGCGCAAACACCACGCGCTGCCCCACCATCTCCAAGCACCAGCACCGAAGCGCGCGGTTGCAACGCGCGGAAGGTGCTGGGCAAGTGCCGCTCGATCGCCGCGAGAAATCCGGCGCCGTCGGTGTTGAAACCGCTGAGCGAGCCGTCTGCCTCGCGCCGCACGACGTTGACCGCTCCGCTCGCCCGAGCCACCGCATCCAGCCGATCACACGTTTCGGCGACAGCAGCCTTGTGTGGCACCGTGACATTCACTCCGTGCCACTCCCCGGCGCGCAAGCGATCGAGCGTCGCTGGCAGTGCGGACGGGGGCGTATCGATCAGTTCGTAATGCACCGGCACACCTCCGTTCGGGGCTTGTGCGGCGAACAGTTGCGCGGAACGGCTATGGGCAACGGGATGACCCAACAACGCGAGTCGCAGTAGTTGTGCCCCGGTTCGATCGCTTGTCGACATTTCTGGATGCTAACCGAAACTTCGATCGAGCGAATCCGTTCTGTTTACTGAACCGAGACAGAGCTTGACGAGTTGCTGACGGCGATGCCTGCAAGTCACCGCTACCTTCATAGCAACTCGAACCGAAAGCCGGAGCGGCCGCACCGGAATTCCAAACAAGCCCTCGCCGATCAAGACCCTTCACCACGTTGCCGCCGCGGCAACGTGCACGAGAGAGGTGTGCCATGCAAAAGCTAATCACAGTCTTGTCGATCGTACTTTCGCTCGGAATCACTCTGTTGGTGTCGTGCTCGAGTGCGCAGGCCGGCTCGCTCGAGAAGCGCGCGGCGCAGTTGTTTACCGGTATGCAGCAAAGCCGGGCAGCCGTCGCGGTGCTGCTCGCCGATGATCTGCGTTGGCAGAACGGTTCCACCGGCGTAGCGAGCAGCAAGGACGAGTTGTTGAATGGCCTGTCGGCCGAGTGGGCCGTGAATCTTCACCGGAGCGTGAGCGACATCGTGGAACGCGGTGACGTGGTCACGCTCACCGTCACGCAAACCAGTGACCTGCATAAAGCGCTCGGACTACCGGCCGACGTCGCCCGTGTGTCGCTGCGCTTTCGAGGCAGCAAAGTTGTGTTGGGACAGATCGAGGCGATCGGCGACCCGCTGGTCACGAGTGCTCGATTCGCGGCGTTTCACGAGTGGTTGCACCAGCGTCACGCCGAGGAAGCCAGTCAGTTATTGCCGGCTGGCCAGATGCCCTCGACAGGCGAACTCGCCAAACGTGTGCTGGCGCGAGCCGGCGAATGGGCGGGTTCGACCACTGCCAATTGAGCACAAGTAACTTGACACCCTCGAAGGCGGCCCGGAAGATCGCGGTCGCCTTTCGAGGATTTCAGTGATGCGCGTGGCTCGGTTACTGCTGCTGGTGATTGGTTTGGGACCACTCTCGTCCGCGTGGGCCGCAACCGATGTGCCGCTGCGCGTGAGTTTCGATAACTTCATTTGGTTTCGCGATGAGGATCTGTTGCAAGCGATCGCACTCCGCGTACCTGGTTTCGAAGGGACGCTGACTGAAACCGATCCACGGCTGCCGTTGGCGGTGGCGGCCCTCGACGCATACTTAGTGACACGCGCGTTACCCGGCCATGTCGAGGTGCGGTTGGCCGCCGATGAACTCGCGGGAGGTCTGGTGCATCGTTTCCGCGTGACCGACACCAAAGTTACGCTCTGCTCGGTCGCGCTCTCGGGCGCGAGCGCCGTGCCGCCGGCCACCCTGCGCGAGCCGCTCGAGTCGCTCATAGGCCAGCCATTTTCACGCGCCCAATTCAGCAAGGCGCTTGTCTCGGGGCCGGTCGCGTTGCTGCAACGCCGAGCTTACGCCGCGGCATCCGTTCGCGAGTTGACGCTCACACCCACCGCGTCGAACGATCGCTGCCGGGGCGTCGACGCGGCAGCAACGTTGCAACAGGGTGAGTTGTTCAAGGTCGTGAAGCCTCGCTGGACGGGTCATCGGGTGCTCACCAGCGCGCAACTCGATGCGGCGCTGCCGAAGGACTTGAAGCAACTCGCAGCGCCTGATGCGCTGTCGGCGGTCAGTGGGCAGTTGCGCATGCTTTACGGCGCACTCGGCCACGTCGATGTGCGCTACTCGGTCGATCGGCAATTGCAGCAGCAACCGCCCGTGTTGCAGTTGGTTATCGGCGTGGATGAGGGTCCCGCATTCCGGATGGGTACGTTGACGATCGCAGGACTCGATCCTGCCCTTGCGCGTGAGTGGCAAAGCCGATGGCCGGTGAAGGCCGGCACGCTGTACAACGAGCGCGTCTTGGAGCGGTTCGAGCACCTGCTCGCAGGGGCGGTGAAGAAGCGGCGAGGCGACGGAAAGACGGTGTTTCTTCAGGCTCTCAAACGTCCCGATCGCACGCGCGGGATTGTCGATGTGACGCTCATCGTGCAGTAATCACTGGGCCGCACTCACGGCTGTGAACTCAAGCGCTCGAGATCGTCGAAGAACCCCGGATAGGAAATCGACACCCACTCGCCGCCGGTCAACGACGATGGCCCTCGCGCCAACGCGGCGGCCACAGCGGCCGACATCGCGATGCGGTGATCGCCGTGTGCATCGACGGCGGCGGGTACGAAACGTGTGCCGCCAGCGATCGCAAAGCCATCGGGAAGTTCGTCGATCGACGCACCGAAGGCGCGCAGCATCGCCGCCGTCGTGGCGATACGATCGCTCTCTTTGTGGCGCAATTCGCTCGCACCGCGGATCGTGCTGGGGCCGCTTGCCGCGGCGGCAACTGTGGCGAGCAACGGCAGTTCGTCGATGGCATCGACCACATCCGCCGCAGCGACATCGATTCCATGCAACAGCGAACCGTGCGCAGTGATCGATCCGATCGGCTCTGGCGATTGGCCTGCGCGCTCGAATTCAAGCCTCGCTCCCATGCGGGACAACAGGCGATAAAAACCGATTCGGCGCGGGTTGAGAGAAACGTCCTCGACCGTCACATGGCTGCCCGGCAGCAGACAGGCCAGCGCGATCGCGAAGGCCGCCGACGAAGGATCACCCGGGACATCGAGATCCAGCGGCAAGAGTGCTGCGCCGCCGCCCTCGACGCGAACCGTGCGCAACCCTGTCGACTGGAGGGGTGCGCCCATGGCGACGAGCATGCGCTCGGTGTGATCACGAGATGCAGCAGGCTCTTCGATCTCGCTGGTACCTGTCGCCTGCAGGGCGGCGAGAATCAGTGCGCTCTTGACCTGCGCACTGGCAACCGCGGTGGAGAGAGTGACCGAAGACAGTGCACTCCCCTGCACGATCAACGGCAGGCAATCGCCGCCCTCGAATCGAGCCCCCATCTGCGACAGCAATCCGGTGACGCGTTTCATCGGGCGGCGCGAAAGTGACGCATCGCCATGCAAACGGAATCGTCCACGGCGTGCTGCGAGCAAGCCCATCAGTAATCGGGCGCTGGTGCCTGAGTTGCCGCAATCGCACTCGACGAGTGCCTGATCGCCGGCTTGATCGAGACCGTTCCACCCACGACCGTCGACGACGATTTCCTCGCCCTCATCGCGAAACAGAATTCCGGCTGCTTCGAGCACGCGGCGTGTGGAGCGGACATCGGCCCCCTGCGACACACCTCGCAGCCGCGACTGTCCTTGGGCGACCGCGCTGAACATCAAGGCGCGATGACTGATCGACTTGTCACCCGGAACTCGAAACGTCCCACTCAAGCGCTGGCGCGGTGGAAGCTTTCTCATGTTGTCCCCCATCCGCTCACGCTGTCTTTCCTTCGAGGCTCAGAGCCGGCGTCCAACCGCCGCGGCCACGCGCGATAGCTCTTGCATCATCGTCGCGAACCCCGGGAGCGTGAGCGACTGA
The DNA here is from genome assembly GCA_031395565.1 of Acidobacteriota bacterium. GTDB lineage: Bacteria > Acidobacteriota > Polarisedimenticolia > J045 > J045 > JANNUT01. The sequence goes on from JANNUT010000178.1 coordinate 78,454, forward strand.
CGGCCGTCGGAGAGCGCGTGCTCGGGGTCGGGGTGAGCCTCGACGATCAGTCCGTCGGCGCCGGCCGCGATCGCCGCGCGTGACAACGACGCGACCCACTCGCGCCGGCCCGCGGCGTGACTCGGATCGACGATCACCGGCAGGTGCGTGCGCTCTTTCAAGACCGCAACCGCGCTGATGTCGAGCGTATTGCGCGTCGACGTTTCGTAGGTGCGGATGCCGCGCTCACAGAGCACGATCCGCGGATTGCCGTTGGCCGCAATGTACTCGGCCGCCATCAACAATTCTTCGACCGTCGCCATCATGCCGCGCTTGAGCAGCACCGGTTTGGATTGCGCCCCACACGCTGCCAAGAGCCGGAAGTTTTGCATGTTGCGCGCGCCGATCTGCAGCATGTCGGCATAGCGCGCCACCAACTCGACATCCTCGGGCGCCACGACCTCGGTAGCGAACCCGAGCCCTGTCGCCTCGCGTGCCGCCGCCAACATCTTTAGCCCGTCTTCACCGAGCCCTTGAAAACTGTAGGGCGAGGTGCGTGGTTTGAACGCGCCACCGCGCAGCAACCGGGCACCGCCAGCGGCCACGCCGCGCGCCGCCGCCAGCAGCGACTCTTCCGATTCGACCGAGCACGGACCGGCGATCACTACGATTTCCTCGCCACCGATTGCGACGCCGGCCACCTTCACACGCGAGGAGTCGGGATGATGGGCCCGCGACACCAGCGGATAGGGCGGCGTATCGCGGCGCACGGTCGCCACACCGGGCATCGCGGTCAACTGAGTCACGAGCAAGTCATCCGCAGCACCGATCACGCCCACCAGCGTCGTGTCGCCACTCACACTCACTTGAACGCGCAAACCTTGTGCTTCCAAGAACCGCACGATGTCGGTCTTTTCACGCAATCCGCATTGAGGGGACAAGACCGCAATCATTGCCGTTCTCCGGCTGCATCGTGAACGCGCAGCGATCGCAAAAATGCAGCTGGGTCGTCACCGCGTTCGAGACACTCGATCAACGCCGAGCCGACAATCACACCATCGGCCGGCGGCGACAGTCGCCGCACATCCGCGGCGCTCCGCACGCCGAAGCCGGCCATGACCGGCACCTTCGCAAGGGATTTCACGTGCTGCAAGTAGGCGCCGACCGACGCATGATCCGCGACGGCCCCGCCGGTAATCCCCGTCACGGTGACCGCGTAGATGAACCCGCTACTGTTCTCGCAGAGCGTCGCCAAACGAGCTTGCGGCGTGACCGGTGACACCAGTTGCACCAAGGCGATGCCGTTGCGATCGAGGGCTGCGCGCAGAGCTGGCTGCTCTTCGAATGGCAGGTCAGGCACGATCAAACCCGACACGCCGGCAGCCGATGCGTCAGCGGCGAACCGTTCCCAGCCGTACGCCAGCAGCGGGTTGAGATAGCTCATCAAGAGCAGCGGCACCCGGGGAGCCACCGGCAGGCTGCGCAACGTTTGAAGGATCCAGTCGAGAGTCACGCCTTGCTGCAGTGCCGCATGACTGGCGCGCTGCACGGTAACTCCATCGGCCATCGGATCGGAAAACGGCACGCCGATTTCGATCACATCGGCAACGCTGGCCACCGACGACAACAACGCCGCGAATCCGGCTCGCTGAGGAAACCCTGCCGTGAGAAATGCGGCGAGTGCGGGACGAGACGTTCGCTGCACCGCCTCGATCGCGTCGCGAATCGTGCGATCGCCATTCATCGGCCAGCTTCCATCAGCGCCGGCAAGTCTTTATCACCGCGCCCCGACAGTCCGACCACGATCATCGACCCGGGATTGCGTTTCGCGAACCGGCGGGCGCCCACCAAGGCGTGCGAGGTTTCGAGTGCAGGCAGGATCCCTTCGCGGGCACAGCAGGCATCGAATGCTTCTAGAGCTTCGTCGTCGCTGACCGCTTCATAGCTCACACGACCAATTCGAGCCAGCAACGCGTGCTCTGGGCCGACCCCCGGATAGTCCAGGCCTGCGGAGATAGAGTGTGTCTCTTGAACTTGGCCGTGTGCATCCTGCAACAGAAGCGACATGCTGCCGTGCAGCACCCCCGGCCTGCCTGCCACCACCGTGGACGAGTGATCGCCCAGGCTCATGCCGCGTCCACCCGCTTCGCAGCCGATCAGTTGCACGCTGCGATCGGCCAGCAGTGGATGAAACAGCCCAATCGCGTTGCTGCCTCCACCGACACAGGCGATCGCCGCATCGGGCAAGCGGCCATGTGCCGCCAGCATCTGTTCGCGCACCTCTCGCCCAATCACGCACTGCAGCGAGCGCACCAGCCATGGATAGGGGTGCGGTCCGACGGCTGAGCCCAGCAAATAGTAGGTTTCTTCTGGATCGCTGACCCAATCGCGCAACGCCTCGTCGATCGCGGCGCGCAACGTCGCGTCGCCATGTTCTACCGGCACCAGTTCGGCACCGAACCGTTGGATGCGCGACGCATTGGGAGCTTGGCGCCGCACATCGATCGAACCCATGTACACGCGACAGGGCAATCCGACTCGCGCGCACGCGGCCGCCGCGGCCACACCGTGTTGTCCGGCGCCCGTTTCGGCAATCACGCGTTTGGCGCCCATGCGCTTGGCAAGCAAAGCCTGGCCAATCGCGTTGTTGATTTTGTGTGCGCCGGTGTGCGCGAGATCTTCGCGTTTGAAAAAGATCTGCGCGCCCCAATCGGAGGAGAGCCCGCGCGCCGCGCACAACGGCGTTGGCCGGCCGACCCAATCGGAGAGTTCGGCCTGCAGGCTTGCTGCGAAGTCTGGGTCGCCGAGTGCGGCTCGCGATTCGGTTTCGAGCCGCTGCAGCGCGCCCATCAAGGTCTCGGGAACGAAGCGACCACCGAACGGTCCGAACCGGCCCGAGGCATCAGGCAAGGCACCGTCGATCAGCGCTTGCAACAGCGCGGCTGCGTCGGATGCTGTGCCAGACGAACTCACTTGGCCGGTACCTTCAATCGATGAACCGCCGCATGGACCACGCGCACAAAGATTGCAGCGAGTTTGGGATCCTTGATCCCCGGCGCCGACTCGACGCCGCTGGAAACATCGACGACTCGCGGCCGCACGCGCTCGATCGCCTCGGCGACGTTGCGCGCGTTGAGTCCGCCGGCCAGCCACAGCTCACCCGCGCGAGCGAGTTGTGCGGCACGATCCCAATCGGCGAGCTGACCTTGCCCCGAGGCTTCGGCTTCGATCAAGACTTGTCCGTGACGAGCAAACAAACTCTCGGCACCCGCCGCCGCGCCACGGACCACCGGTACGAACAGTGATTCACCCAACGCGGGCAAGCTGGCTTCATCGCTGTGATCGGCTTGCACATAGTCGGGTTCGAAAGCATCGAGCACGGCCGCAACCTCGTCGCGCGAGGGCTGACGGAACACGGCGACCGCGCCGACTTGAGCGGGCAATTGCGCTGCCAACGCGGCTGCCTGCGCGACCGTGATCTGGCGTGGCGACGGCGCAAACACGAAGCCCACCAAATCGGCGCCGGCCTCTAACGCCGCCTGAAGCGACGACTCGTTGGCGATTCCGCAAATCTTGATCGAAACCTTCATCATTCGCTCCGCTTCGTCGCGGCTCGTCCCGCCGCGAGCATCGAGCGCAGGAGTGCCGCCGAATCCTCGGCCCGCATCAACGCCTCGCCCACCAACGCCGCACGATAACCGCACGCCGCCCAACGCGCTGCGTCTTCGGGTGTCGAGAGTCCCGATTCCGCTACGCGCAGGAACTCTACAGGGAACTGGCCCGCCAACCGTGACAAACGCTCGATATCGACCTGAAGCGTCGTCAGATCACGGGCATTGAGTCCGGCCAACGGCGGCCTGGGGGTTCGCTCTCGTACCGCTTCCAGCCGCCCTAGATCGACCGCGTCGAACGCCTCCCAAAGCACGAACAACTGGGCCTCGCGCGCGGCATCCGCGAGCTCGCCGAGAGCGGCGTCTGGCAGCATCCGGACGATCAGCAAGACACCGCTCGCTCCGCAGGCCCGGGCCTCGAAGAGCTGGTAGGGATCGACCAGGAAATCCTTGCGCATGACGGGCGAGGCACAGCCTTTCGACGCAGCTTCCAGCAGGTCCATCCCGCCGCCGAAACGTGATGATTCGGTGAGCACCGAGATCGCGCAAGCACCGGCCCCTGCATAGGCGGCCGCGCGATCACCAGCTTCTGCCGCACTCATTCGTCCCGTCGCGGTGAGTGCTCCTCGCGCGGGCGATGACGGCTTGATTTCCGCGATGATGTCGAAGCCGTTCGCCGCCAGTTGCAACGGCGGCGGCGGCGGTGTGGCCAACGCCCGCGCGCGCAACGCGGCCAGCGGCTCGCGCTGCATCGCCGCGACGACGCGCTCGCGGCTCGAACTCGCCATCTCGTTGAGAAAATCGCTCATGGCTGGCGAGTCGTCGCAAGTGCTTCGATGACGCGCGTCGCGGAACCATCGTCGATTGCCGCCGCCGCGCGCTCCACGCCCTCGGAGCAATCGCGCACGAGGCCCGCGACCTCCAACGCCAGCGCGGCGCCCAGCAACAAGGCGTCGCGATGCGCGCCGCGCTCGCCACCAAACACCTCGCGCAGCGCCGCTGCATTGTGAGCCGCGTCGCCACCCTGAAGATCGGCCGGAGCACAGCGCGTCAACCCGAGCGATGGCGCGTCACGAACCGCAGACGTCACCTTTCCCGGCCGCACATCGAGCAACAAAAACTCGGCCGCGGGCGTGGGCTCATCCCACCCATTCAAACCGTGCACGACGAACGCGCGTTCGATCGGCAAGCCCTTCAAGGCTTCGGCCATCAACTGCGCGACATCCAGATCGTAGGCACCGATCACCGCGAACGGCGTCGCGGCCGGATGACAGAGCGGCCCGAGAATGTTGAACACCGTGCGTGTCGCCAACGCGCGACGCACCGGCCCGATCGCTTTCAGCACGGGATGGTGCGCGGGCGCATGCAAGAACGTGAAACCGCACTCGTGCAGCAGTTGTCGTGCCGCCACGCCTGACAACGGCAACGTCAATCCGAGCGCGATCAACAAGTCGGCGCTGCCAGCCTTGCTGCTAATCGCGTTGTTACCGTGCTTGGCAACGCGCGCTCCCGCCGCCGCCGCCAACAGCGCCGCTCCCGTGGACAGATTGAAGCTGCCCGACCCATCGCCCCCCGTTCCCACCACATCGAGCAGTGGTGCGCCGTCTCCCAAGTCCGGCTTGATCGCACGGGCGCGCATCGCGCGAGCCATGCCCCTTACCTCTTCGGCGGTCTCGCCTTTGGTGCGCAGCGCTGCGAGCAACGCACCGGCCATCGCTGGATGTGTGGCGTCATCGACCAAGAGATCGAACAACGCGCTGGCTTGGCTTTCGGTGAGCGAGCGGCCATGAGCGAGGATGTCGAGCAGATCGTTCATGCGCGGCTCATGGCGGGTCGAGTTCCAAGAAGTTGGCCAAGAGGCGATTGCCTTCAGGGGTCAACACGCTTTCGGGATGAAACTGCACCCCTTCGGCGGGCAGCGTTTTGTGCCGCACGCCCATGATTTCGCCCTCGGAGGTGTAGGCGGTAATGCTGAGCGAGTCGGGCAACCCTTGCTCTTGAACCATCAGCGAGTGATAGCGGCCGGCAGAGAACGGATTGGGCAAACCAAGGTAGAGGCTGCGTCCATCGTGGTACACCGGCGAGGCTTTGCCATGCATCAAACGTGGCGCACGATCGACCACACCTCCAAGCACGATGGCCAAGGCTTGATGCCCGAGACACACACCGAGGACAGGAATCCGCGGCAGGAATGTTTCCAACATCGTGAGTGACGCGCCCGCTTGCTCGGGCCGTCCAGGTCCAGGCGAGATGACCAAGTGCGACGGCTGCAGTTGCAGCGCTTCGGCCGCGCCAATCGCATCGTTGCGCCGCACCGTAACCTCGGCACCCAACGTCAGCAGTGCCTGCACCAGGTTGTAGGTGAACGAGTCGTAGTTGTCGATCAGCAACACGTGCGATTTCATAGCCCCTCCCCCGCACGCGTCAGCGCCGACAACAACGCGGCTGACTTGGCCATGACCTCGTCGTGTTCGGTCTCGGGAACCGAGTCGGACACGATTCCGGCGCCGGCTTGAAACGAAACCTCACCGTTGCGGAACACCAGCGTACGAATCGCGATCGCTTGGTCCATCGCGCCGCCGTGTGCGAAGTACCCCACGGTGCCGGCATAGAACCCGCGCCGGACCGGTTCGAGTTGGTCGATCAACTCCATCGCGCGAATCTTCGGAGCGCCGCTGACCGTGCCGGCAGGAAAGGCAGCCGCAAACAGATCGAACGCGTCGTGACCGGGCGCGAGCACGCCGCGCACACCGCTGACCAGGTGCATCACATGGCTGTACCGCTCGATCGCGCGCGAGGGATGGACATCGATGCTGCCGGCGGTCGCGACGCGTCCCAAGTCGTTACGTGCGAGATCGACCAACATCACGTGCTCGGCCGCTTCTTTGGGATCGGCCAACAGCTCGCGCTCGAGCAGGATGTCTTCGTCCTCATCGCGACCGCGCCGTCGCGTGCCGGCGATCGGCCGCAGTGACGCTTCACGCCCCGCGAGTTTGACCAGCGCTTCGGGAGACGAGCCGACGATCTGCGTTCCAGCGATATCGAGGAAGTACATATACGGCGATGGGTTCAACAAACGCAGCGCGCGATAGACCTGAAACGGATCGCCGTGACATTCGGCGGCAAAGCGCACCGCAAGCACCAGTTGATAAACATCACCGCGGCCGATCGCGTCCTGCACGGCGCGCACCGCGTCGAGATACTCGGCACGTTTGAACGACGGAACCGGCGCGGCGTGCTGGAGCGATGTATCGCGCGGCGGCAAGGGCCCAGCCAACACGCGGCGCACGTCGCGCTTGTAGGCGTCGCGTTCGGCATCGGTGCCGTCGTGCAGCAACGCAGCGCGGCGAGACAAGTGATCGAATACAAGCAGTGTGCGTGGTGAGCAGAACAGCGCGAGTGGCTCGTCGCTCCGCGCGGCAGCCTGGGTGGGCAAGCGCTCGAAGCGCCGGATCCAATCGAATCCCACGGCCCCCACCAAGCCGCCGGGCAACGGCAGCCCACGCGCTGGTCCCGGCTTCGGCGCGGCCTCGAGTTCGCCGCGCAAGCGATCGAGCAGCGCGGGACCATCGAGGTCCTGCGCGTCGGTGCCGAGCACCAGTTCACGCCCTTCGCCGAAACCGATAAACGAATAGCGGCCCAAGCGCTCGCCACCCTCGACCGACTCCAATAAGAACCGAGGGGTGAGCGGTGCGAGTTTGAGATAGGCCGAGACCGGTGTGTCGAGATCGGCCGGAATGTCGAACACGTCGTGCATCGGGTCCTCTTTCTTTCCCGCCGGACCGGTGGAGGGAAACCGGTCCGGCGGGTCAGCGGTCAAGGGTGCGCCTGGCAGCGGCGAGGCGTCCCGCGAAAGATCTCGAATCTCGGAAACAAAAAACCCACCTCCGCGTGGGAGGTGGGTTGTCAGTGCCCCTTGCTGGTAAGCCTAAACGGCCCGCCCCACCTCCGAAATGAAAGCGCACCACCACCATCCGGTAATACGGAGGGTCGTCGCGGCCGGATGGCAGGCAGAAGTCGTCATCGCGAGGGTCTTTGTACGGTGGTTCAAGAGTGAAGGCAAGCGGTTCCTGTCGTGAATTCACCGGCAGTCGAGCACCTCTGCGAGAGCTATGGCGCGGGCGGATGAGTCTCGAGGATCTTCACCAGGCTGCCCCACGTTTCGTTCCCGTTCGGCGCGACTCGGAGTCGAAGCTCGTATCCATTCCGTGACGCAATCAAATCACCATAGGCGCCGCCCGCACGATCCTGCGCGAAACGCCGCGACGTGATCTTCCACTGGCCGAGTGTCTCGACGATCGATCGATAGACGTTGACCGGTGCTCCGGTAACCAGGTATTCCGCCTCCCAACGCTCGCCGCGATCATCGACCCCAAACGCGACGGAGACACGCTTGCCGGAGATGCGTTCGATGCCTGGCGGATCGTCGCCCGGAACATCGGATGAGGGGGGTGTGTATCGCTCGATCTGCGTGGCCCGTTCGGGGAGTTCCCCCTCTCCGAGTGCGACGCGATCGCGCAGCCGCAGTTGGCCGCTGCTATCGACGGCGTACGACAACACCAGACGCTGTTCGCTGTCGACAACCACCAGCCGGGTCAACGACGCATCGGCGTGACTCATCATCGTGCCCGAGTTGGCGGCCGTGCCGGCCAGCACCTCGGTTTTCGTGACGTTGGGGTTGTCGGCGGCCGAAGCTGTAGTAGCGAGGAGAAGCACAGTGATCGAAACGGACACGAGTGCGCGGCAAGCGGCAGAACGCATGATCGTAACCTCCGTGAGGTGGAGCGTCGCGCGGTCTACGCGTCGCGTGTGGAGCGCATCTAGGGGAGGGCGAATCGGTAGCGCGACGTCAAGAGGGAATGTGGGACGACTCGATCTTGGCTACGGCTTGATCTCGATGGGCGTTCCATCCGGCACGGCGCGCCATAGTTCTTCGATTTCGTCGTTGGTTACGGCAATGCAGCCTTGCGTCCAATCGGTGAGCGTGTGAAGCGATCCCAGCCACGCCATGCCGTTGGGCAAGCCGTGAATCATGATCGCGCCGCCGGGCGAAACACCGCGTGAAGCTGCCGACGCACGGTCGGCTGCGTTGGGATACGAAATGTGCAGCGCTTGATGAAAGGCACTGTCGGGTTTGTGCGCATCGATGACGTACGACCCTTCGGGCGTGCGTCCATCCCCTTCTTGTTGCTTGCGACCCACAGGGTCTGATCCGAGCGCGACACGATACGTCTTCAGCGTGCGGGCGTTTTTCAACAGCGTTAGGCGCCGTGCTCCTTTTTCGACCACGACCCGCGTGGCAACAGCGTCTGCCGGCAGCAGATCGCTAGGCCGGTCTGCCGCCAGGAGTGCGGCCGCCACGAAGAAAGTAGCAACACAACTCGCCCAACGCATTACTTCCTCTTGGACGACGCCACGGAAGCCTTGACCAAGGCTCGCAGGTTCGTGGGCAAGTCGGGGCGATCGAGCATCGACAAAAGCTTGGCTCCAAACATGCCGAATTCCCTCGTCGGTATCGCCACCATGACTGCGAACCCCTTGGACTCGCGACCGGCAGGCCCGTTCCAACCGAGCCGAAATGTCTTGGGAAACGGCGATCCATCGGGCGTTTGGGCGGCGAACAGCTCGAGCACACGAGCCTCGGTCCAGCAGATCTCGCGCTTGCCTTGCGGCGCCTCGCACTGAACGATCCCGCTGTAGTCGAGGATCCCCGCGAAGTAGTGGTTGGGAGAGAGTGCGATCGCATCGTCGACCGCCATGTCCGCCGATGCCGCGCCCCCTGTCACGAGGAGTGCGATGAGCAGGCTCAGTGATTGTAATCGCGTAGTGAGCATGTGATGCCTCCCAACAAGGCGGGAGAACGTTAGCACGACGAACGAAAAAGGGCGGCCCGAAAGCCGCCCTCGTTCTGAGCAATCGTACGATCGATCAGGTGCGGAACTTGATACCGCAACCAATCGCTTTGGTTTCCTTCACCGACGGGGTTTTGCCAGACGACACCGCCTCGATCGCGTTCTTGAGGTAGGTCTCCTTGACCTTGTCGGAATCCTGCGCGTTGTCGTCGATGGTGCCGCGGTAGACGAGCTTGCCGCTGGCGTCGAACAAGAATGCTTCGGGGGTGCGTGTGGCACCGAACGCCTTGGCGATGCCAGACGTGCCGTCGACCACGTAGGGGAACTTCATTCCTTTTTCTTTGGCGCGCGTGACCATTTCATCGAACCCATCTTCGGCGTGTGCCGACGGATCGTTCGAGTTGATTTGGATGACACCCACGCCCGCGGATTGGGCGGCATTGCCGAGCGCCACGATGCGATCTTCCCAAGCGATGACGAACGGACAGTGGTTGCAACTGAACAACACCAACGTGCCCTTGGCACCTTTGGCATCGGCGATCGACAGCATGTTGCCATCGACGTTCTTGAGCTTGGCGTCGGCCATTGGGGCAGTGCTGCCAATGGCGATCGGGCCCTTGGCCATCATGTCGCCCGCCATCGCAGCGGTAAGGCCGGCGAGTGCGGTGACGACGAGCATCAGGTTCAGAGTCTTCATTTACTTCGTCTCCTTGGCGTCCAGCGCTTGGCGGACGGCGTTTCGAAACTCTTGCTCGCTGGCCTCGCCTTCCCAGAACGTGACGAGGTTGCCGCGAGCGTCATAGACCAACGTAGCGGGTATCGAGCCGGTCCACGGCTCGTGAATCGTGTTGATGAACTCCATGTCGGGTTGGTTCTTGAGGTACGTGGTGAAGTCGATTCCCTGTTGCGCCAGGTACTTCTTGGCGGCCGGTACGTCCTCGCGCAGGTCGGTGGAAACCAGGATCAACCGCAGCCCCTGGTCTTTGAATTCGCGCCAGACTTTGAGCATGACGGGGAACTCGTGACGGCACGGGACACAAAACGTGGCCCATACGTTGACCAACGTGACCTTCGCGCCCGGCGCCTTGATGACGGTGAGCAGTTGTGTTGCGTTTGCTGGCGCCAACTCGGGCGAAGGCTGCGCGGCCGTTGCGGCCAGCGCTCCGCTACAGCTGAGTGCAAAGCACGCAAGGAGTACAGTGCGGATCGTTGCAGGCTGGGTCACGCAGGTCTCCCGGGCGAGTTGATAGGGTTGATCGCTGGCGAACCTACCGTTAGGCTGCCGCGCGGTCAATCCTCCGAGGGACCTTGTGAACACTTCTTTACACGAGCGGCGAGCGTTGGTTTGCGGTGGCACGCGCGGCATAGGACGTGCGGCGGCCGAGGCGCTCGCGGTTTTGGGGGCGCACGTCACCGTGGTGGCGCGCGATCGCAATATGCTCGATGAGACGCTCGAGCACCTGAACAGGTTGAGCCCCGGACCCCATGGTGCGATTGCGGCGGATGCCTCCCAACCGGAAGCGATCGCGCAGTGCGTGACGGCCAATCTCGCCCAACACGGACCGATTCACATACTCGTCAACAACACGGGCGGCCCTCCGGGCGGACCGATCACGGCGGCAACGGCCGACGCGTTTCTCGCGGCGTTTACCGCACACTTGCTCACGGCGCAGGCGATCACGCAGTTGCTGCTGCCTGGGATGCAAGCAGCGCAGTACGGACGCGTGATCAACATCATCTCGACATCGGTCAAGACACCACTGAAAGGGCTCGGCGTTTCCAACACGGTGCGCGCCGCGGTCGCGAGTTGGGCCAAGACCTTGGCGGGCGAGGTAGCGGCGTTTGGTATTACGGTCAACAACGTGTTGCCGGGGATGACGCGCACCGATCGATTGAACTCGATCATCGCGACTCGCGCCCAGAGAGAGCAGCGCGAACTTGCAGAGATCGAGCGCGAGATGATGGGTGAAATTCCAGCAGGACGGTTTGGCCAGGCGCACGAGGTGGCAGCGGCAGTGGCGTTCTTGGCCTCGCCAGCGGCAGCGTATGTCAACGGCATCAACCTGCCGGTCGATGGCGGGCGCACGGGTTGTTTGTGAGCACGCCAATGACCTTCGATCACTTCATTGGCGGGAAGTTCGTGCCACCTATCGAGGGTCGTTATCTCGATGTGTACGAACCAGCCACCGGGCAGGTGTATGCGCGCTGTGCCGCCGGCACATCGGCCGATGTCGACCTCGCGGTAGCGGCTGCTGAAGCCGCGTTTCCGAAGTGGTCCTCGATGGCCGCCGATCAACGCTCGCGCCTGCTGCTGAAGCTCGCCGATTTGATCGAAAGCAGACTGGAGTGGTTGGCCGAAGCCGAAACGCGCGACCAAGGCAAGCCGATCGCACTCTCGCGCAGCATGGACATACCGCGCGCGGCGCAAAACATCCGCTTCTTCGCGACCGCAATCCTGCACAGCAGCAGCGAGAGCTTCGCCATCGATCAGATCGGGTTGAGCTACACGCTGCGCCGGGCGCGCGGCGTGTGCGGTCTCATCTCCCCCTGGAACTTGCCGCTGTATCTGTTGACGTGGAAGGTGGGCCCGGCGTTGGCGTATGGAAACACGGTGGTGGCCAAGCCGTCGGAATTGACGCCGCGAACCGCACATCATCTGGCTGAGCTGTGCGTCGAAGCGGGACTGCCGCCGGGTGTGTTGAATTTGGTTCAAGGCTACGGGCGCGAGGCAGGGGCCGCGCTGGTGGCGCACCCGCGTGTCGCCACGATCAGCTTCACCGGCGGCACGACGACGGGTCGCGAGATTGCGCGCGTGGCGGCGCCGATGTTCAAGAAACTCTCCCTGGAACTCGGCGGCAAGAACGCCAACGTGATCTTCGCCGACGCTGAGCTTGGCAAAGCGATTCCGATGTCGGTGCGTGCGGCGTTTACCAATCAAGGCGAAGTCTGCTTGACCGGCTCGCGCTTGTTGGTGGAGCGCTCGATCTACGACAAGGTTTTGGAGGGGGTGGTTGCGGGCGCGAAACAACTGCGCAGTGGCGACCCACTTGATCCACATACCGATCAGGGCGCGTTGGTCTCGCGCGAACACCTCGAAAAAGTGCGCGGTTACATTGCCTCTGCCCGCGAGGCAGGCGGTCAGGTGTTGTGCGGCGGTGAACCTCCGCACGATCTGCCCGAGCGCGTGCGGGGTGGTTACTTCTTGCGGCCGACGGTGATTGCGGGCTTAGGTCCCGACGCGCGTGTCAATCAGGAAGAGATCTTCGGACCGGTCGTGAGCGTGATTCCGTTCGACAGCGAAGCCGAGGGCGTAGCAATCGCCAACGGCACGCCGTACGGCTTGGCCGCGACACTCTGGACCGGCGACGTGTCGCGCGCGCATCGAGTCGCCGAAAATCTGCAGGCTGGAATCGTGTGGATCAACTGCTGGCTGGTGCGCGATTTGCGCACGCCGTTTGGTGGCGTCAAGCAAAGCGGCGTTGGACGTGAAGGGGGCGAGGACGCGTATCACTTCTACACCGAGAGCAAGAGCGTGACGCTCCGCGTTCCTCACCAGTGACTCGGCCATGAGCGACCCGCACGACCGCATCGATTCCTCTCGCGCCCCCGAACCAGTGGGTGCATTTCCGCACGCGAGGCGTGTGGGGAACTTGTTGTTTCTGTCGGGCATCGGACCGAGGCGTCGAGGCAGCCAGGAAATCCCCGGTGTCACGCTCGACGCACACGGGAACATCACTGCCTACGATATCGAGGCGCAATGCCGCCAAGTTTTCGAGAACGTTCGCACCGTGTTGGAGGACGCCGGCTCGCGCTGGGAGAACATCGTCGATGTGACGGTGTTCCTGACGCACATGAAGGCCGACTTCCCCATCTACAACCGGCTCTATGCCGAGTACTTCTGCGGCGTCGACGCCGCGCGCACCACCGTCGAAGTCGGCTCATTGCCCACCCCCATCGCCATCGAACTAAAAGTCATCGCCACCCTCTAAAAGGGGACAGGCACTTTTTTTACAATTGGAATCACGTCTGGCGCGGACGTGGCGCTGGTCGTTTCGGTTGTAAAAAAAGTGCCTGTCCCCTTTTGGGTGTAGGTTCTTGGCGGGGGTGCTGAGATGAGGTGTCGGCTCCTGGTTCTGGTCGTGTCGGTAGCAATCAATGCAGCGGCTCTGGCGGCGACAGCGCCTGTGTTTACGGCGAAGCCGACGCAGGTGTTCGACGCGCCGCCGAATGTGGCGAGCTTCGGTGCCACCGTCGCCGCCGCTGGTGATATCAACGGCGACGGCATCGACGACATTCTGATCAGCGCGCCCAACGCTCAGGGGCTGCTCGGCCGGGTCTACCTGTACCTCAGCGACACCGGCCGCTATCCATCGCAACCGTCTTGGACCAGCGAAGAAATCGATTCCGATCTGCCGCATCGGCTCGGCCGTCTGCTCGCAGCCGGGCACGACATCGACGCCGACGGCTACGACGACTTCGTGGCGTCGGCCTCGCTGCGCGGATCGAGCGAAGCGCTGTACGTCTATCGGGGCGGGCCCACCGGGCCGGTCGACCAGCCGCTCAATCGCCTCGGTGGTTTGGGCCTGGCGGCAGGAGTTACGAGTCTGGCGCTCTGCCGCGATATCAACGGCGACGCCTTTGCCGACCTCGTGGTAGGCGTCGCGCAACACAGCAGCAGCAACAACGAACAGGGCCGCCTCAACGTCTACTTCGGCTCGCCAGCAGGCTTTTCGCGTAATCCCGATTGGTTCGTGGTCGGCGCCAAAGACGGAGCGCGGCTCGGCACGGCGGTCGCGTGCGGCGATATCGATGGCGATGGCTTCGACGACGTCCTGGCTTCGGCGCCAATGTCGGGCGCGATCGCCGTCGACCCCAGTTCGGCCCGCGGCTACGCGGTCATGTTTCGCGGTTCCTCGCGCGGGCTCTCGGCCACACCCGCTTGGCAATACCAAACCTCCGAGCGCGATGCCGCCTTCGGACAAGCGCTCGTCATCGCGGGTGATCTCAACGGCGACGGACTCGCCGATGTCGCGATCGGCTCGCCGCGACTGCGCTCACCGGACCAGTTCAATCTCACCGGACGTGTCGAGATTTTCCTCGGCAGCGCGCGTGGCTTGGGCACCGCGCCAACTTCAACCCTCTCCGGCAGCGAACCTGATTCCGGTTACGGCTTCGCCCTCGCTGCCGTCGGCGATATCGACCGCGACGGTTTCGGTGACCTCGCGATTGGCAGCGGCCAACCCAACACCAATGGCGTACTCGGATCGGGCCCCGCTGAAGAAGGGCAAGTAGTGATCTATCGCGGCGGTGGCAAAGGCACGGCGCCCGATCGCTTCGTCACCGTCAACGGCGACCCAGGCCCGATCGGCTTTGGCTTCTCGCTCGCCGGTCCGCTCGATGCCAACGGCGACGGGCTCGGCGATTTGCTCGCCGGCGCACGCGCCGAAGCAACCGCGCGCGGCATCGGCCGCGTGTTCTTGTTCCGCGCCATCGACCTGCCCAAGCCCGAACGGCCGCGCACCGGCAGCGGTTTCTTCAGCGATGAGTTGCCTCCGGTGTTCAGCTTCTCGACCAGCACCGAGGGTCAATATGCACTGGAGTTCTCGCGCGACCCGAGTTTCCGTTACTCACGCAAGGTGCCAAGCCGTGGCCGCCTGACAGGCCGCGAGTATCAGCCGACAACCGCCGAGTGGACCGCGCTGTTGCGTTACGGCCGTCCGCACGAGGAGCTGTATTGGCGCGTCTGGGGTAAGTCTTCGACCGGCGTCGAGTTGCTTGGCCCGTCTGTGGTGCTGCGCTTGCGTGGCGTGATTGCGGCCGAACTCATCCCGCGCGTCGGCACGATTGAAGCGACACGCAACCTGCCCCCCACGCTGCGCTGGTTTGCCAACCACAATCAGCGATTCCGCTTGGCGTTTTCTAGAACGAGCAACGCGCGACGCGGTCCGTTGCTGTCGGCCGGCCTTGGCTACACGCTGCGCGGCGAGTCGTACGAGATCCCCCTCGAAACGTGGGCACGCTTGCTTACCGATGTCGTCGACGAGCGCGGGCAAATGTATGTGACGCTCTACGCGCTCGACGCGTTGGGGCGCCGGTCGCCATCGTCCCAGGCACCGATCCTCGTTGCGCCGTAACGCGGACCACGTGTCGATTCGTCGGGTAACGCGCCGTTGGTTGCGAGCGCTCCTAGTCGCCGGCTTGACCGTAGCCGGACTCGATACCTTCGCCGCCACACTCGAACTGCGCTTGCTGTCTCCAGAGGGCTCCGCTGTCAGCGGGATCGGCGTGGTTGCCATCCCCGGGACCTCCCGATGGGGGACGTCGATCGATTGCGGAGTCAGCGGCGCCGATGGACGCGCCGTCTGCGCCGGCTTGCCGGTCGGACGCGCGTCGTTGCGATTGACGATTCCACGCGGCAGCGACTTCATCACCATCAACAACCAAAGCCTCGACTCGCTGATCGCCGTCACCGTGACGAGCGCCGATGAGACCGTGCGGCTCGACATCCCCCTGCCACGCGCCGATCAAGTCTCGCTCGAACTCGAGTGCTATCAATGTGGGGCGAACTGGCAGCTCCTGCTCGAAGAAGAAGGCACACAGTCACGCCAGGTGCTCTCACCCTCGTTTTACCAACAACGCCCAAAACTCCCACTCACTCAAGGCCGCTGGCATCTCACGATGACGTCGCCGCAGGGCCACTTGCTGCAACGCCTCGAAGTCGATGGCAACCAAGTCCCTGGCGCCACCGCTGTGCTCGATGTCGGCGATGGCGGGCGCGAGCACGTCGTCTCGTGGCAGTTTTTTGCACCGGCGCATGTGAGTGGCACCGTTCACTGGGATATCGGCCCTGACCCACCCTGCGCACCAACAGCCGCGCTCATTACCGCCGGTCCAGCACTCACCGCCGCACTTGCCCGCGGCGGGAGCTATGCAAGCACGTACCAATCCACTGTCAATCGCCAGGGCGACTATTCGCTTACCTTGCCCGATGGCCGCTGGCAACTTCAATGCGCGAGCAAGACCGTTGCGTCGGTCACGCCCGACCCCGCGGTGGTCGATCTGGTGGTCGGTGATCGGAAGACGGTCGACTTCAACGCCGTCGTCAAACCGCTGGAAGAAGATCCCGCGAGACTCACCGTGCACGTCAGCGGCCCCAAGCAACATGCGTATGAACGCGTTGTCGTGGAGTTGTGGAAGGTCAGCGAATCACCTGGCGTGGAACTGTTGGTCAAGCGCACCGACACATTCAGCGGCAGTCGCGCAGGTGTGTCGTTTTCGAACCTTGCCGAAGGGAGCTACCGCGTGGCGGCCGGCTCGGCACACACCGGCGAGGCGTCGACATCACTGCGACTCACCCGCGGCGACGAGCAGTCGGTCGACCTCACGCTGCCAAGCGGCGCACTGTTGCGCGGCACGCTGCAACTTCCCGACAAGACCAAGCCAATCGCGGTCGAGTTGAGCGTCGAGGCCGAGCCCCCACCCGCCAACCCGTTGGTGACGGACCCTAAGCTTCGGCTGGCGCGCGACAAACGCACGCTTCGCTTCGACGCCACTGGCAAACTCGAAGAGCCGGGCTTGAGCGACGGCACGTACCGCGTGAGCGCCCGGATTCTCGATGCCACCGCCTCGCTTTACTTCGTCGAGCTGGTACGCGGTGAGCAGCACAGCCGCGATCCGCTCTCGTTGACCATCAGCAACGGCGTCACGGTCGAGATCGGGGTGCGCTTGAACGCGGCCGCACAAATGCTCGGCGCGCTGCACTGCGAGGGGGGTGCTGGCGTCCCACGACGCGTTGAGGTGCGAACCGTCGCGGCCGGCACCGCGCCGCCCGCAGAGACAGCTGCTCCGTACGAGATCGACGCACTCGAAGCAGTCACGGCCTACGAAAGTGTGCTCACCGGTGATCACCTCGACGTGTTGCGGATTGGCCCCGTCGAGCCGCAGAAACGATTCGTAGCACTGCGACCGATAGGCTTCTCGCGCTGGACGTGGGTGGTGCAAACCGAAGACCCGACACGCGCCTCGCCGGTCTGGCTGCAGATCGACGCCGACAATCAACTCGGTCCGATCACACTCGACTGCGCAGCGAGCCTGAAGCTGTTGCCGCACGTAGCGTCGGGACAGTCGCTGCCAGACATCAGCGATCTGCGCGCCACCGTCGAAGCCCGCCGCTTGCCGCGCCCGGGCTTTGACGAGCCACCCGGCGAGTGGCGCGAGCTGCGCCTCGATCGACATGCCGACTTCGTGCGGGTGCGCGGCTTGCCGCAGGGCCGTTTCGAACTGCGCGCGCGTCTTTCGCATCGGCTGTTTGTGCCTGCGCTTGCCACGCTCGATACCGCGGCGTTGACGCGTCTTGCCACGGCGGGGGGCGAGGCGCCGCTCGAGTTATCGATCGGTGCGATTGGCGGTACGGTCTTAGTGAAAACCGAGTACGCCACGCTGCGAGTCTCGAGCGCCGATGGCAGCGTGCAGTCCGCCACCGGGGAAAACCTGCCTGCCGGCAGCTACACGGTAGAGACCTGTGCCGACGAAGCCTGCAAGCGCTTGCTTCAAACTTGGAAGGACGTGGCGGTAACGGCCGGCGCAACGGTCGAGTTGCCGTAGCCCCCCCTGCCCCAATCCAGGTTTATTTCATTCAGGGTGGGAGAGAAACCGCGGTCCTCCGTCATCTAGGGCAGGAGGACGTGATGATACGTTTGGCACTGCTCGGATTGGCGCTGGCACTCTTGACCCCACCGGCCATCTCACAGCCGGTCACCACCAACAGTCCCGACGAAGACATCTTCGATCGCTTCCTTTCCGACCCCCGCGACGGCGACGGCGTGAGCCAAACCCCGGTGATGGATATGGAGGCCGACGACAACGGCCGCCTGCTGGTTGCCTATGGCGTCGTCGATGCGATCGAGTCTACGGCGCGCGTCGAGATCGTCGTCCGCCTGAAGACCCTGAACTGGGTGAAGCTGGGCACGATGTCGATCGATCCACCGGGTGGCTACGGCAA
Organism: Acidobacteriota bacterium; assembly: GCA_031395565.1. Classification (GTDB taxonomy): domain Bacteria; phylum Acidobacteriota; class Polarisedimenticolia; order J045; family J045; genus JANNUT01. The sequence goes on from JANNUT010000178.1 coordinate 96,897, forward strand.
TGGCACGATCGTCAAGGCGGTCAGCGTGGCGGTGGTCAACAAGGTGGGTGGCATCGACGACAACAACTTCGGCTTTGTTACCGCCGTGTTCGAGCAGAATGGCACCGACTGGATCACGTATCACAGCGGCCCGATCAAGACAGCCTGGAAGAATCTCAAGCCAAACGAACTCGTGATCACCGGCGTCACCAAGAAGGCAGTCACCGACCCAACGTTCTTGAATCCCTCGATCGCCGTGCTCCCCGTCGGACCGAGCGACTTCAGCAATTACATCGTCGCGATCGCGTGCGCGATGCCAGGCCCCGCGGCCACCGATAGCTCGATCAAGCTGATCTGGATGGACACTTTCTCGCCCAACTATTTCGGCCCTGAGCTTTATACGGTGGCGGGGCCGGGCTCGACGTTGATGACCGGCAAGTACGGCCGGCCCAGCCTCACCGTTGACCCAGTCAATGCGTACTGGGGCGTTGCCTTCGATAACTTGACCGAGCCACGCGTGTACGTCGTCGCCGGAAAGCCGGGTGATCAGCCGAACAACATGGCCAAGGTGTTCCAGACCGGCTCCACCGATCACCATCCCGCGATTCGCTCGTTCAAGGGTGACATGAGCCTCGTCACGCTCGGCGCCAAGGGGGATGGCAACTACTGGGTGATGAAGGGCTATTACGGCTTCTTGCACACGGCCAACACATTCACACCGATCGGCGATCTCGACGACAACTGCCGCACCCCGGCCGACATCGACATGAAAAACAACGACGTCTTCGTCGCCGCCAGCTGCTACGACGACGCGGCCCGCAAGTACCGCATCACGACGATCGAGTTCAAGCGGACGGTGGGTGCGTTCCAGTACGCGCGCCTCGAGGACTCTCCCTCGTTTTCCACGCGCCAGCCACGCATGGCCGTCGCTCCTCCCAACGCGGGCATCACGTACTACGCTGTCGGTTTTGCCAACGATCGGGTGTTTCCGGTTCCGGGAGGCGTCAGCGGCGCCGCCGCAGTGATGATCGACCCGTAGCCCAAGCGCAATCATCGGGAGTGAATCGAGGGCCGCGGCATTCGCGGCCCTCGATCGCTTTTTGCGCGATCGTCACTCGACCGTGCCCGTGAGAGTCGACGAACCGGCCAGATCCATGGTGTTTGTTCCGAGATTGACTTTTGTCATGTCGATGAAGGTATCTCCCACGGCGATTTGCGCTCCAACCTGTGTAGTTCGCGTGACCGATGTGATCAAGATCACAGACACAATCGGCGTGCCGGCGTATCCACGTGCTTGCACAAACGCGAGACGTTCTTGCATCGCCGAGCCGGTACCGCAGGTACTGCAAGCTCACAAGGGATGGAGGGGTCGTGAACAAGAAAACAGCCGCCGCTTTCTCATCGTCCGTACTCATGCTGGGGGTTTTTGCAGTCACTCGAGCCGATGCCCAAAACGTCCGGCTCCCCTCCCGATTTGTTCCCGGCGATACCGCGATTAGCGCTGCAGCGAACAGCCAGTCGGTGCCGTCGTTGGCCCAAGGGGGCAGCACGGTGTTGGCGGTTTGGTCAGACAACCGCGGCAACCCGATTGGCGGGTATGAGGGCGAGACTTCGAAGGACATTCTCGGCCTGCGACTCGACGGAGCGGGCAACTTGCTCGAGGCGGTGCCATTCGTGGTCGCCGCCGGCCCTGGCACACAGGACCGTCCGCGCGCGGCATGGAACGGGACCAACTGGCTCGTCGTGTACGAGACCGTCGATCGCAACGGCACCGGCTACTACACCAGTTCACTCGAAGCGTTGCGCGTGAGCCCGAGCGGCCAAGTACTCGACCCGAAGCCGATCAAGATCTACAACGTGGTGCCGGTTGGTGCGACCTGGGCGGTGGCCTCCGACGGATCGCAGTGGGTGGTCGCGATTCAGTCGACGTCGGTCAATGGCGACTTGGTAGCGTCGCGCATTTCTGCCGCTGGTGTGTTGCTCGACCCCGGCCCCAAGCAACTTGTCCCCGAGACGTATTACCTGCGTGGCGGATTTCATCTCGCGTACGCCGGTGGCGTGTTCCTGCTCGCTTACGAAGAGTCGATGACCGGATCCGATCCGACCACGGCGATTCGCTTCGACTCGAATCTCAACAAACTCGACCCCGCTCCTTATTCGCTAAACGGCTCCCCTTTCAGCCGCATGATCTCCAACGGCTCCAACTTCTACGCGGTTTGGTCCGAGCAGTTGCCCGATTTCACGACAGCGATCAAGGGAAGCCGCATCGGCACCAATGGCCAGAAGCTGGATGGCACCGGCGTCAATATTTCCGGACCGAATGAACCGGTCGCGTACACCGCGACCAGCATCGCTTGGGACGGTACGTATTGGAAGGTGACGTGGGGCAGCGCTACGGGCACGCGGATTGCGCGTGTGAGCAGTGCCGGTCAAGTGCTTGATCCGGGCGGCGTTGTTGTGGCCGGAGCAAAAACCGGCATCTCGGCCAGCGCCGGTAACGGCACGGTGCAGTTGTCATGGGAGGAGTACACAACCAGTACCACGGATGTCTTCGCGACCAACATTAGCGCCAGCAACAGCGCAGGACCGACCCGCACGCTCTCGATCGGCGTCCCCTCGCAAATCAAGCCCGACATGGCGGCCAGCGGCAGCGGCTACATGATCGTCTATCGCAGTGCGACATCGGCACGACTGCGAATCCTCGCGCAGCCGCTCGATCTCAACGGGAACGCCACGACCGCCGAGCCATTCGAACTGGACAACGTCGATGCGTCGGCATCGCTCGGTTATCCGAATGTGGCCTGGAACGGCTCGCTTTACATGGTGACCTGGAACAACGCCAGTGGTGTCGTGGCGCGTCGCCTGCAATCGAATGGCACACCGATCGATGCTGCGCCGTTCGTGGTTCTCAGCTCAGGGTTCGGCGGCACCGATGTCGAAGCGTTGGGTAGTGACTTCTTGATTGTCGGCCTGCGCTGCGGGATCAACTGTCAATACATCTTCCCGATCGCGAGCCGCGTGCGCGGTTCCGATGGACTGGTGCTCGATGCCTCGCCGATCCAGTTCAACGGCACCTACAGCAGCAGCCCGCGCTTGGCGGTGCTGGGCAACAAATGGTTGCTCGTGCGGCAAGACAACTGGTCGCACGACGAGTGCGGCGCCAGCACGGTGTCGACGTTCATCGATGCCACGGGCGCGAAGTCGCTGGAGCAATCGGTCCACGGACCGTACTCCAGTTGCGGCGGCAACGGGGCATTCAGCATTGGCCTGGCCTCCAACAACAGCGTCGCGCTGATGGTGCAATCGCAAGAGATCACCTCGGGCGTCGAGACCGATGTGTTGGCGCGCCTGATCAACGCCGATGGCAGCGTGCAGCCGATGATCAATCTGACGCCGTGGGAAGGTGATCAGTACAACCCGCGCGCTACTTGGGACGGGTCGCGATTCGTGGTGGTTTGGCAGGATCAGCGTTTGGGTTTGGGCGGCGACTGGGGGCTCGAACAACTCGACGCGCGCAGCGACCTGGTCGGAATGCGTGTGACCGCCACCGGTGCGATCGTCGACCCGCAAGCGTTCGTGTTTTCCAACAGTCTGTTTGGTGAGGTTTACCCCTCCGTGGTGAGTTCCGGCGGTCAGACGCTGATTGCCGCGTCGATCGCGCGTACTCAATCCCCGTTGGCCAACTATCGTATTGGTTACGAACTGTTCGGGACCGGCGGCAACCAGTGGCCGGTCGCCATGGCCACGGCCACACCGAAGGGCGGCGATGTGCCGCTCTCGGTAACCTTCAATTCGACAGGCAGCACCGACCTCGACGGAACGCTCACCAGTTATCTCTGGAACTTCGGCGACGGTGCGACGTCGGTCGAGGTCAGTCCGACGCACCTTTATACGGTGGGCGGACCGTTCGTCGCGACGCTGACCGTTACCGACAACGGCGGCGCGCAAACGATGCAGGCAGTGTTGGTCAATGCGCTGACGCCGAACATCCCGCCGGTCGCGAAGATCGCTTCCGACAAGACCAGCGGACCAAAACCTCTCGACGTGACGTTCTACGCAGCAGGCTCTTACGATCCCGACGGCTTCATCGGCAACATTCATTGGGACATGGGCGACGGCAGCGAGTCGTGGGGCGGAACCGCCTACCACACCTACTACGAATCGGGCACCTATCACGTCGTGGTCACACCGTACGACGGCCGCGGCGGCACGGGCACCGCGTCGCTGGACATTACGGTCGGCCCGCCGCTGGCTCCGGTCGCTCCCACGGATCTATCGGCGATCGCATTCACTCCTGAGTGGATCAACATGACGTGGGTCGATAACTCCAACAACGAGGACGGCTACAAGGTCGAACGCTGCGCGGGCACGATGACGTTCTGCAACGGCGCACCGTCGGCGTGGTCGCAGATCGCTCAGACCGATCGAAACATCAACTACTACGCCGACGAAGGACTCGCGCCCGAAAGCACGTTCAGCTATCGAGTCCGGGCCTTCAACGTGACCGCTCACTCGGCGTACTCCAATATCTCGACGGCAACGACGCCCAGCTACCCGCCGGTCGCGGTGATCGTCCCGTCGGTTCTCGGCGGTCCAGCGCCACTGCCCGTGACCTTCGACGGGAGCGGGTCGAGCGATCCGGACGGATCGATCGTTTCGTGGAGTTGGGACTTCGGTGACGGCAACACTGGGTCCGGCCAAGTCGTGAACCACACGTTCTCGACCGCGGGTTGGGTCTACGTGAAGCTCACCGTGACGGATAACACCGGCCTCACGGCGTACCAGTATCAGTCGATCAACGTCACCACCGATGGCGTCAACGCGCCCGCAACCGGCGACGAGTCGACCACCTACGGCAGCATTCTGTCGGGCACGTACTGGAGCACCACGACGCAGGACGACATCAACGAGACTCTCAAGGAAGCACTCGTGTCGTCGACCAGCCGGCTCGAACACACGTGGACGTTGAGCGTGGCTGCCGGCCGCAACCAAACCTTCTACCTCGATGCATTCCGCTCGACCAACTCCGAGGGCGACAACTTCGTCTTCGAGTATTCGAAGAACAAGACGAACTGGACCTCGATGGTCACCGTCTCGAAGACCGCCGATAACGACGTACTGCAGTCCTATGCGTTCACGCAGGACGTGACGGGGTTGATCTACATCCGTGTCCGCGACCTGGATCGCACGACAGGGAAAACCAAGCTCGACACGGTGAGTGTCGATCACATGTACGTGGCTTCGAAGACCTCGACCGGTCACACCGGCGAAGTCGGTCGCGGATTGGGCCTCTTGCCTGGCGGATTGTTGAGCGTCCGCAAGTGGAGTGCCGGCCAGTTGTTCCTCGAGTGGGGCGCTTCCTGCATGAGCACCGATACCGACTACGCCACGTACGAAGGTCCGCTCGGCAACTTCACGGCGCACACCCCGGTCTCGTGCTCGACGGGTGGCGCCACCAGCACAACGATCACACCCGCCTTGGGGAACAGGTACTACCTCGTCGTTCCGAACGACGGCTATTACGAAGGGCGCTATGGCTCGTCGAGTTCGGGTGTGGAGATTTCCGCCGGACCGACGCGCTGCTTGCCGGTGGCCCAGGCGACCGGCTGTCCATGAGTTTCAGCGGGGCGCGGCCAGTGCCGCGCCCCGCAACGGAACCGGTTCGTCGCAGTGGGTCAAGCTCGAGTTCACACAGGCAGCCTGCGGTAGATCGGCGTAGCTTCTGGGCCGGAGCCACGCTTGCCATCGCGCCTGTTCACCACATCGCTTGCCGTCGTCAGTCTGCTTTCTGTCAGCGCTGCGAGTGCTGACGACGGCCTTCGTCTCGCCGTCACCAAGGACGAGTCGGGCCACGCGGTGCTTGATTGGACCGGAGGGCGGCCCGCGTTCGAGGTTTACCGCTCTGACGCTCCGCAGGGTCTGACGAGTTCGTTCGCGCAGCGCATCGCGCTGACCCGCGATCGCCACCTCGTCGATGCGCCGCCGCCGTCGGCCGTGACGTTCTACGTCGTCGGCCCGCGTTGGCCGCAGTTTTACTCCTCGGACCTGCAGCACGACGAACTGCTCAACGACATGTTCGTGCGCCACACGCGGAGCGACTTCGCCGATGACAGCCTGCGCTCCGCGAGCTGGCCCGTACCGACGGTGGGCACTGGAGCCGTCTGGCGCGACTGGGAAATCGACGAGTTTCTCTGGCACGATGCGTCGTCCGTTAACTACCCGCTCGAAGACCGCGCGGCATATCTCGCTTTCTTCGCCGCGTACCTCCCCGTCGATCGATTCGGCTACTACTTCTCCAGTGGCGGTGATGCCGAGCCGAAGACCGGCGGGCCCGGGTCGGCGGCCGGAATGGGTTGGCCCTTCCCGACATACGCCGACAGTCAGGGATTGACCACCGGTTGGGAATGGAACGGACTCAATGCCGAAGGCTGGTCGTCGGTCAATGCTCGAAACGACGGAGTGTCTTCAGGTGAATGGCACGGCAGTACAACCAAGCGTGATCCACAACTGCTCTCGCCTGTCGTCAGCATCGACTCGTTTCAAGCCCCGTTCGTGACGCTGGAAATTCAGTACGACAGCATCGATATCTTCGCCTCGCCGGCGGAACGGGTATTCCGATTCTGGTGGCAGACCGCGAGCGAGCCCACATGGACTACGGACAAGAGCGTCAGCTCCGATACATTTCCCATGCTGCCGATAGCGGCGCTGCAAGCCGGGGTGACGTCGCGCGTCTTCCAACTGCCGCTCTATCTGCATGCGAAGTGGGCCGGACAAACGATTACGCGCGTGCGCCTCGACCCGCTCGAAAGCAGCGCACCACGAACCGCCACATGGCGCCTCAACTACCTGCGCTTGACCTACGACACACGCCACGCCATGAACAACCCAGACTTCGTCCGCGCCATCGCTCGCAAGTTTTTCTGGGACGGCGATACCGACTATTTGAAGGTCGAGTTGGCGCGCCTGCGCCAGGCGACGCAGTTCATGTTGACGCACATGCGCGGCGACGAACTCGGGATTCTCGATCACGGCTGGTTCCAAGGGCACGACAGCCCAGGCTTACTCGGCCCAGGCCAACCGCGCGTCGGGCACGGGATTGGAAACGGTTGGCATGACCTGATCTCGATGGGCCCGCGCGAGCTGTTCGCCGCGCTCGCGTTCTATCGTTCGCTTTTTGCAATGGCAGAGATCGAACGCTTCGTCGAAGCCAACCCGCAATACGACTCCGCGAAACCGACCGTCGTAGGACGCGATGGCTCGACGGTTGTCCCTTACCTCGAAACCTCCGCGTCGCTGATGGCCCGAGTTCCGATCGTGCGGCAGGCGATTCATACGCAATTCTGGAGCGCGGTTACCGGCCGCTACGGAGGCTGGCGCACCACGGCCGGCGAGTTGCGCGACTACGGCGCCGTGCAGGCCAACCTCGAGGTGCTCGCCACCGATATCCCCGACGCGACCGCTGTTCGATCGATCCTCGATTGGCTCGACGGCACACGCATCGTTCCCGGTGACACTTCGGTGGGACTCGATATCTACGCCAACCGATTTGCCCCTCGCTTCACCACGCGCAAGAACGACTACGACTACATGTGGAGTTGGACCGGATACACGCAGCCGTGGGGATTGTGGATCGAGGACGGCGGCACATCGTTGTTGGCGAGCTTCTACGACTTTCAAGCTCGTTTGAAACAGGGCGATGTGACCGGTGCTTGGAGCGCCTGGCAACGAATGCTCGATCACCACAAGACGGTGCGCGACTTTGGTGGCGTCGGCGCAAATTTCTACCGCGCCTACTACGCGGCGCACCCCGAGTTGGGGAGCCTCGGCGGGGGCGGTGCGGCGGGTGGGCTCGGGCTTGATTCCGACTTCATCGAAAACATGCTCGCGCCGGAGGCGTGGTTCGTTGCGTGGCTCGGCGTGGAATCTAACGAGCCGGGTGTATTGCGGATTGCGCCCACCCTTCCGCCGACACTCACACAGATGGGTGTGCGGAGCGCTGTCTACCGAAACAGCCGCCTCGACATACGACATACGATGGGAGTAATCGACACCTCGGGTTCTACGTTGCGTGCCGGCGCGACAGAACAACTGGAGCTGTTTTTTCGGGGAGCGTGGTCGACACACGCAACCGTGCTGCGGGACGGCCAGCCCGCTCCCGGAAGTGTGACGTGGTCCAGCACAGGCCTCACGCTTCGAACGCCGATCGCGGCCGGGAAGTTCGAAGTGCGCGACAACTGAGCGGTCGCGGAAGCGCAGCCATCAGTCGCAGTACCGCCCGCACACCGTCTCGACCTTGGCCACACAACTGGCGTCCCACGACTGATTGCAACAGAAGGGATCCTCTGCGCAGATCGCGCTGGTGCAACTAACGCCCCAGACCGGCGCATCGCACCCGCCGGCAAGCGGTGCACCGGTCGAGCAAAGCGTGTGGCTGCACGCCGCTTGCGACTCGCCACAGCGCGCGCTTTGGCAAACCGTTCTCACCTCACTCACGCAGATCGAGTCCCAGTTCGAATTGCAGCAGAACGGATCGACGCTGCAGATCCGCGACGCACAAGTGCCGCAGCTCGTTTGCAACTGTGTCCCTGTGACGCAGGTGTCGTGCGGGCAGTCGCCACAAGAGACGGGTGAGGCGTTGATCGAGGCATCGCGCGAGGCGGCGCGGCGTGGTGAGTTGTCGTCGTAGGTCGCGGCATCGATGCAACCAAGGGCGCGCACCAAATACCACATCGCTTGGCCGGGAGCCGGCACGCGTGCATCGAGCAGGCTCGTCGCCGGTGTCGCGTGAGCGCGGCAGCCGGAGAGCGCTTGCGTGAAGCTGCCGCCGGTAGCGCTCAACAGGCCGACGTCACCACTCACCACGTCATAGCCGGTCGCCGCCGGCACAGCACTCCAACTCAGTTGATTCGTGCTGATGAGGTTGAGCACTGGCAATTGCGACGGCGTCAACCCGTCGTCGGCGACACCGCTGCAGTTGTTGTCCAGGCCATCGCAGACCTCGCTCGATGGGTTGCCCGGTGAGCAGGAGTTGACACCGGCATTGCACGTCCCGCCGCGCTGACACGTGCCGGCGCCGCAGGTGGTGGCGTAGTTGTCGACCACACCGTTGCAGTCGTTGTCGCGGTTGTCGCACAACTCCGTCGCCGCCGGGTGCACATCGACGCGCGAATCGTCGCAGTCGGTTGCCGCTCCGTTCGGACAGGCGATGTCTCCAGGTGAGCCGTAGCCATCGCCATCGATGTCGTCGCAGGTGTGCTGAGTGAGGCTCAACCCGTAGTCGGCGCCGGGAGCTACTTCGGGCCCGGCGTACAACTGCATCGTGTAGCGAGTTTGGTCGGCGGCCAGATATCCCGGGGCTCCCGCCGCTGGAACACCTTGATCGAACAGGCCGCGTTCCATGTCGAAGCGTGTCGATGCAAACGGCGCCGGCCTGAGGACGAGGTGATGATCGTTCGACAGCTCCAGCGACTTGCCGACCACCATGCCGTACCCGTCGACGATCAAGACCCGCACCGGCCGTTCGAATTGCACGTCGAGAACAGTGTTGAAGCGCTTCGGTAACGGACCAACGGGGCACCACGGGCAAACCTGCAGTGGAAGTTCGAGCGGCAGATCGACCCGCTCCCAATGCATCGGGCGTGTCACGTCCCAGTAGTGGCGGTTGCCGAACTGATTGCCCGGCCAGTCGGCATCGCACTCGTTGCCGGTGCCATCGCCGTCCAGGTCGCCTTGTTGCAGATTGGGGCGCAGCGGGCAGTTGTCCTGACCGTCGTTGATGCCGTCGGCGTCGTCGTCGAGATCGCAGACGTTGTCGAGTCCATCGTTGTCGGTGTCGAATCCGCTGTCGACGTCAGTCGGGCACAGATCGCAGGCATCGCCGTAGGCGTCGCCGTCGGTATCGATCTGACTCGGGTTGGAGATCACCCAGCAGTTGTCTTGCGTATCGGGCACGCCGTCATTGTCGTCATCCAGATCGCACACGTTGCCGAGAAGGTCACCATCACTGTCGCGTTGCTCGGTGTTCTTGTTCAAGCGGCAGTTGTCGATGTCATCCATCACACCATCGACGTCCGAGTCGTCGCACGGGTCGCCATAGCCATCGTTGTCGACATCGTTGGTGTTGGCGGACTTGGTGTAGGGGCAGTTGTCCTGCGCATCGGGCACCGTGTCGCCGTCGTCGTCAGGATCGCAGGCGTTTCCCTGGTGGTCCTCGTCCTGATCCCATTGGCTCGAGTTGGCGATCGAAACGCAGTTGTCGACGCTGTCCGGCACGCCGTCGAGATCGCTATCGTCACCCACGACTCCAATGCAAAACGGATCCGCCGTGCCGATTCCTACCGACGCGAAGGCATTTCGTACCTGGCACGAGCGCTGGTAAGGCGTGAACGAGGTCGCGGGCACCGGCGCGAGGCGCGCCGCTTCGGCCATCTCGGCGTCGCGTGCGGCTAGAAAATCTGAAGTCGTGGTGAGCCGGTCCACGATCACGTTTCGGAAGAGCTTCGCTGCGTAAGCGCGACCCAGACCGGTAATCACCAGACCGCGGTTGATACCGCCAGCGATGATCAAGTGTTGTGCCTTGTTGGTGATGCCGCTGTTGGTGTGCACCCTACAAGAATCGTTGGTGTTGTCACAGGCAACGTCAGCCGCGACGTCGCGAAACCCGATCTGATCAGTGCTCTGAGTCGCCAGCATGTGATCGGGCTGACTGAGAGAATTCGGATCGGACAGGTCGCGCAGAGTTCCAAGCGTCGACCCTTCCCCGATCGTTGTGTTAGCGGGATCGACGAAGAACCCGAACATGTCGGCAAAACTCTCGTTGAGCGCGCCACTTTGCCGCGCATAGATCAGGTTCGAGCCGTGCTGAATCACGCCGTGTGTGTACTCGTGGCCGACGATATCGAGCGTCGCCGTGCCGGTGTGAAAGTCGAGTTGGTCACAGGCAGGGCTATAGAAGGCGTTTACCCCTGTCGACATCGTTCCCTTGATGTACATCCCGATCAACAGACCTTCGTCGTCCCAGCTGTCCATGCTGAGTTGATTAAGCCAGTAGTTGTAGACCGTGTTGATGTTGGTGTTGGCTGTTTGCCCCTCTGTGTCGATCGCTGGATTGGGATTGCTGATAGCGCCTGCTTCTGTAAACCATTCGACGTCGCTGGTGCTGTTCATCCAGCAAGTGCCGGCGGTCCACTGCACGTTCGGATCGGCGCCCTGAACGGTGTTGAGCGATAGGTCGAAGACGTCGTGGCGGGCCGGCGCTATCTGCAGCAGCGCTCCGTTGGCAGCGTCGAGCAGCAGCACTTCGAAGTTCGATGCAATCCCGGTTTGAACACGCCACGCCAGCCGCGGAACGGCGGTAGCCGCTGCGTTCAAGAGCTGTGGCACGAAGATTCGCAGCTGCGAATCGCCGTAACGCACCGCTCCATCGCCGCGATGCGCGAGCGCCAGGGCAACAGCCTCGCTGGCGCTGAGCCGCGGCTCGGTGAAGACGGTCAGCTCCGGCGCATAGTGACCGCTCACGCCGGTAATGAGCGAGTCCGTGAGATGCACGATCAACTCGGCGCCATCGACAGGGATGCCACGATGGCGTTGTCGATAGACCAGATGCAATCCATCGTCAGACTCGCGGGCCAACTGCAACTCCGTGGTTGGATCGCTCAACCGCAACAGGCCTTTGTACGTCGAGACAAACCAATTTGCCGCGGCACGCGCATCGCTTCGGAAGGCCTTGGGGATTTTGATTTCGAAGCTCGCCGATCGCACTCCGCCGCGCGGGCCCAGCGTGATGCTCGGTGGCGACAACGACTGTCCGCTCAAGAGATTCAGCGCATCGCGTTGAGCCGCATCACCGGGAGCCGGATCGAGCGGAACGGCAACCAGATCCTCCGCACATTCGATCACGAGCCGCGGGGCTTCAGGCCCTTCTGGTGCTCCATCGCGACTGAGAAACTGCACGCTGAAGTTCGACCCCGCGGCCGGCAACAACCTGACGCTGGTCTCTTCCCGCTCGCCGTTGAGCCAATGACGGACCAGGCTGGTCATGTCGATCGAAACACGCCCGCTCGTTGTGAACGAGGAGAACAGACCGTACTGCACCTGACTCGCGGGAGAACCGCCCCAGCGGACCGAGGCCTCGTCCCAAGGCTCATCCACACTTCGCACAGCCAGCCGCCAGGGACGCGCCCCCGATGTCGCTCTCACCGAGAGTTCGAGTCGTGCACGATGGACCGTCAGGTTGCGGCCGGTCAGGGCGCGGAGGTCGAAATGCAACAGCGCCTGACGCTCCAATCGCCGCTCCGTGCTCACCTCGAGGAATTCGTCGAGCCCGCCGGGACCAGAGCCGTCGCTCGAGACCGTGGCGTCGGCATCCGGGACGAGCGCTGCTGGGCACTGAGCGATCGCCGGAGCGCTTGCGAATGCCACCGAGCTGAGAGCGAGAACTACCATCCAAGAGCGGGAGCGCGAAACGAGTTTCATAGCCGAGTCTCCACCGTCAGGCTATCGGGATGGAGCCGGCATTCAAGTCGCATGATCATGCGACACGAGCCCACGGGGCCGGCCGGCGTTGTTGGGCTTTTGCCGCCACAAAAGACGCGGCTCGCGGAGTAGAGTCACGGCACAAAGCGGTGAGTGACGACCTGAATCGAAGCATGATGGCAATTCGCGAGTACGGATCATCAGGCCCCTGGATCGTGCTGCTGCATGGCGGGCCCGGTGCGCCCGGGTACATGGCGCCCGTCGCGCGTGGTCTCGCCGGGTCGTTTCGTGTCTTGGAACCATTCCAGCGGCGCAGCGGCGACACGCCGCTCAGCGTGGCGCGTCATGTCGAAGATCTTCATCAAGTAGTGACTCGCTGCGGAGAGGAGCGACCGGCGCTCGTCGGACACTCGTGGGGCGCCATGCTGGCGCTCGCCTACGCGGCGGCTCACCCCAACAGTGCCAGGGCGCTCGTCTTGGTCGGCTGCGGCACCTTCGACCAAGCCTCGCGCGATCGCGTGCGGGAGACACGTGAGGCGCGCCTCGACAATGCCTTGCGGCGACGGCTGGAGCATCTTGCCGTCGAGTTCCCCGATCCCGATCAGCGGCTCGCAGCGCTGGGCAGCATGATGTTGCCGCTGGACTCTTGCGAGTTGATCGACGGCGCGTTGGAACTCGGAGCCTGCGATGCCCGCGCCTACCAAGAAACTTGGGACGACATGCTGCGATTGCAGACGCAGGGAGTGTATCCCGCATCGTTTGCCGCCATCACGCAGCCCGTGCTGATGCTGCATGGCGCGGCCGACCCGCACCCCGGACCGATGATTCGAGCGAGCTTGATGGCGAGTCTTCCTCAGCTCGAATACCGAGAGTGGGAACGCTGCGGCCACTATCCGTGGCTGGAGCGGGCAGTACGCGATGACTTCTATGCTGTCCTCCGGCAGTGGCTCAGCGATCAGCGGCTGCCTGACCGATAGACCGAGGGATCGATGTTCACGTCCACAGCAGAGCTTTACGATGCGATCTACGCCTTCAAGGACTACGGCGACTAAGTCTCCAAAATTCGTCAGATCCTCGCCCGCGAACATCCCAGCGCCCAGACCATTCTCGATGTCGGTTGCGGTACCGGCGAGCACGCACGGTTGCTGTCGGCCGACTACCGTGTCGACGGCATCGATCTCGAACCGAAGTTCATCGAGTTTGCGCAGGCCAAGAATCCGGCGGGCACATTTAGCGTCGGCGACATGCGAAGTTTTCAGTTGAACAAGCGATACGACGTGGTGCAATGCCTGTTCAGTTCGATCGGGTATTTGCTGACAGCCGCCGAGATCATCGCGGCACTGACTCACTTTCGCGGACATCTGGCGCCTGGCGGCGTCGTGCTCGTCGAACCGTGGATTGCGCCGGCCGAAGCCAAGACGGGCCGGCTGCACATGATTACGGTAGACCAACCCGCTCTGAAGGTCTGCCGCATGAGCGTGTCGCAACGCGAGGGCGACGTTTCGATCGTTCACTTCTACTACTTGATTGCTACGCCGGAGGGCGTCAGGCAGGTCGAGGAAGTGCATCGATTGGCATTGGTGCCGACCGAGCAGATGATGTCGCACATCGGGGCGGCGGGTCTTCGCGCCGAGTACGATCCGGTAGGGCTGTTGGGTCGCGGGCTGTTCATCGCCCGCCAAGCGCGCGGTTGAACGAGCGCGACAAACGGGGATTGCATGGCAGATTCCTCGAAGCAGGAAGAACACGATCAGAAGCGCAAGCCAGGTCCTTCGATCGGTTTAGGGATCGGAATAGGACTGGCACTGGGGGTGGCACTCGGTGCCGCCATGCACAACATCGGTGCTGGGATCGCGATCGGGCTCGCGATCGGCGCTGGCATTGGTGTGGTGCTCAGCCGCAAGCGCGAACCGTAGAACGTCCGCGACTCGCGCGATGCTAAGCTGCGTCCGCTGTTAGCAAAGGGGACGGTTTTGCCAAGCGCTGCGACTCGTCACGGGAGCCTTCGCCGCTTCTCGACGCCTGCTATCGAACTGCTCGCGCTGGTCATCCTGAACGCCGTCGTGTGGGGCGGGACGATTCGTTACGAGTTTGTCTTCGACGACCTGGTGAATGTTCTCGGCAACCGATGGATCCGGGACTGGCACCTCCTGCCGGCCGCGTTCACGCAGCATGCCGCTGGATTCGACGCGGGATTCAACACGAGTTTCTATCGCCCCTTGATGCACGTCTTCTATTCGATCGCCTACTGGTTATCTGGTACGAAGCCGTGGGCCTTCCACCTTCTCAATGTGCTGCTGCATATCTCGGCCGTGGTGTGCGTCTATCTGCTGACGAGGGAGCTGCTTCGTCGCTGGGACGATGTCGCGAAGCGCTCGCGCCTTCCGTTGATCGCCGCGCTGGTGTTTTCGTTGCATCCGATTCACACCGAGGCGGTGGCGTGGGTTGCCGCGATCAGTGATTTGTCGTACACGCTCTTCGGATTGCTCGCCTGGAGCGCCTATCTGCGAGCCTTCGATCGTGGGCGATGGGCGGTGCCGGCTGCGTTGCTGCTGTTCGCATCAATGCTCGCCAAGGAAACAGGAGCCATCGTGTTCCTCGTGCTGCTCGTCTTCGAAGGCGTCGAGGCAGTTCGCGGACGGCAGTGGGTATGGCGAGCCGCCGTTGTGCGCCTCGTTCCAGCCGCCCTTGCGGTCACGTTCTATGCAGCGCTTCGATTCTCTGCGTTGGGTTCGTTGGCGCCCAGTGCACAGCAGCATCCGCAAGGGACCTTCGAGTTGATCTGTGGCGCCTTTGCACTCTTCGCTCGTTACATGCTCGCGCTGGTCGCACCGATCGGCCTCAACGTGATGCGGGTCGTGCCATCGCCGCAGGGGCTTGCTGACGTTGCCACCCTCGGCGGCATGCTCTTGTCCGGGGCACTACTCATCGTCGTCGTGCGGTTACGACGCCAACCGTTGGTCGTGCTGGCAGCCGCCGTTGCCGTGTTGCCGATTGTTCCGGTGTTGTATGCGCCCGCGATCGAAAGCGGCAACAGCGTCTTCGGCGAA
This sequence comes from Acidobacteriota bacterium, assembly GCA_031395565.1. Taxonomy (GTDB): domain Bacteria; phylum Acidobacteriota; class Polarisedimenticolia; order J045; family J045; genus JANNUT01. The sequence goes on from JANNUT010000178.1 coordinate 112,400, forward strand.
CGCTACCTGTATCTGTCCGTGCTCGGATTCGGGTGGTGCCTTGGCTTGGCGCTTCAGGAGTGTCGCGCTCGTTTTGCGTGGGGGGCGCGCGCCAGCGAGTGGCTCCTCGTGTTGCTCGCACTCGCCAGTAGCGCCGCTTCACTCAGACAAGTGAAGGTGTGGGCCAGCCCGCTGAGTCTCTGGACCGATGCGGCGGCGAAATCGCCACAGAGTCCCACAGCGCACGAGGGTCTCTGTCACGCGCTCTATGGGGTTGCACGATTCCCCGAGGCGCTGGCCGCGTGCGACAAGGCGATCACGCTCGATCCGTCTCGTGTGGAGGCGCGGATCAACAGAGCTGTGACACTGATCGCCCTCGGCGACGCGGCCGCCGCGGCGCGTGAGCTAGAGACGGCCCTCTCGATGAAACCCAACTCGCCCGCGGCGCACACGACCCACGGCCTGGCGTTGATGATGCTGAAGCAACCCGCGGCAGCGATGGCCGCCTACAGGCGCGCGCTGGAAATCGATCCCGAGTTTGCGGAAGCACACAACGATCTCGGCGTGGCGCTGGCGCGCGAGGGGCGGCCTTCGGAGGCGCTGGTCCATTTTCAGGAGGCGGTGCGCCTCGCTCCGGACAATCGTGAATACAGAGCGAACCTGCAGGCGAGCACGCCTCGATAGTGAGAATCGATTTTCGTCAAGCGCTGTGTTGATCCCGACTGCGTTAGCATCGGCGTTGATAGCCTCTTGTGAACGTCCGCGCAGGGCAGACCACGCGGCTATCTGTGGGGGAGTGAGATGAAGTCAGGACGCTTTGGATTGGCTGTGGTCGCTGCCGGCTTTCAATGGGCGTCTGCCGCAACACTCGAGGTGAGCGTCGTCGACGCGCGCGGTGCCGCCGTCCCGAACCTGGCAGTGCAGGTCACGGTAAACGTCGCCCAACCGAGTCCGCACGACGAATCAACAGCGTGCGGAAACACGAACCTCGCTGGCAAGGTCAGCTGCGCGGGGCTTCCAACCGGCAAAGCAAGACTCTCGCTCACGCGCCCCGATGGCTACGAGATCATCGGCTTGGGGAATCTCCAGAGTTACGGCCCACTCGAGCTGACGCTTGCAGAGGCAGGCCCCGCACCTGAAGTCGACTTGACGCTTCCGGCCGGTGAGTGGCTGACGATCGAACCACTCGGCACCCCCGATGCGAGTGCCTTCGTCTCTCTCAGCTTCTTGTCGACCTC
>JANNUT010000179.1:0-7670 GCA_031395565.1 Acidobacteriota bacterium
GACTGCGACGACACCGACCCGCAGACGTTCTACGGTGCGGCTGAGGCCTGCGACGGCCTCAATAACAACTGCGCCAGCCCATTGTGGCCGGCCCCTCCCGCTGCTGAGGTCGACAACGACCGAGATGGCTGGCGCATTTGCGGCTCGACCCCGGACTGCGACGATACCAATGTCCGAATCACGCCGTTTTCCCCCGAATACTGCGACGGGCTGGCGAACAATTGCCAAGACCCGACATGGCCGGCACTTCGTCCGCAGGAGCAAGACCGCGACCAGGACGGTTACCTCGAATGCAGCAAATTTGAGGCGAGCTCCCTCAACCCCCCCGGCGTTCTCGGAGGGGATGACTGTAACGACGATGATGCGTCCGTTCACAAAGGAGCGATCGAGCGTAACGACGGCAAGGATAACCAATGCCCACGCGACTCCGGCTACGGACTTGTCGACGAGATTGAGGGCGCCGTCGCCTTCCCGGGAGCGTCGAATACGACAACGATCTCGTGGTCTGCCCAGCCGGATGCTACTTCCTACCAGGTTCGTCGTTCTCTCGACCCGTCTTTCTCGCAACCTTGCGCGTGCATCACGACTTCGCAAACGTCTTGGGCCGATACCTCCGTCCCCACACCCGGGACAGCGTTTTTCTACTTGATCCGGTCCTCAGCTCCGTTTCCAGGGAGCTGGGGAGCAAGCAGCGCAGGTGTTGAACGAACCGGCGCCTGCCTCCAACTACCATGCGCGATGTAAACCGGCGTGGGGCGTGAACTGGCTCAGTGCAACTCTCCCTCACCGACGTCCCCCCGTGCGTCGTGGCGCACTCTCGTAAGCGGTCAAGCAGAGGCGTTCTTCGATACGAATGGGCGCTCAGATAAACCAGGGCGTTCGCTCAAGGGCGGGATGCAGATTGAATACGCCACCCTGCCGCATGAACGCTGCGGTCAGGTAAGCAATGTCTCCTGCGTATTTTGTTGTGATCGGTTCGGCGCAAAGCGAATCCGTCGAGGCCCAATTCAGCTTAGTCAAACTAAGGATTTGTGATGCCAGTATCCGGAGATCTGGGGCCGCCGTTGTTTTCCTAGCGTTCTCAGTCCAGACAGTAAGTTCCAAGGGCTTCGGCGTACCGAGCGTTCGTCGGTAGGGGTTGTGTCCTGTTGTTGACAGATATATCCGCCGCGGCCCTGCGATGACGTATCGACCGCGTGCCATGCTTCCATCCGTCTCGGCCCTGTTGTCGTACAGGCGCACGTTGTGGTTCATATTGATCCATACAAAAACATAGTTTCCTCTTGGTCTAACGCTGCTCGCGGCGCGCAGAATCGCATCCACATCGTCTCTCGAAAAACGTGCGCTGTAGTGAAAGCAAATCGTGGGTTCCTCAGACAGCGACAGCCGCGAGAGAGTCTTGCGAACAAGCTCCTCGTATCGCTGCGCTCTTTCTTCATAGGGAAAGATGTCGCTGCCTCCGGAATAGAACTCCCATCGGCCGTATTCATTGAAGACATTGGCAAAGGCCATCACGCGGCTACCCTCAGAGCGTGAGCTTTGAGTGCAGGAAAGGCCGACGAAGAAATCGCAATCCGGAATTGACTGCGGAAGAACCCAAGGCGTCTGGCCGCACTTCGCGACGACATTCAACGCGAGGTTCAAATCCTTCCAGTCCGGGTTGAGCAACGTGGGCGTATCGACCATCTGGCAAGGGATACCACCCTCCAGGAGAAGGCGCTTAACCTTATAGTAGGCGCTGTTCTCGTCGTCCAGCGAAGCTGTTCCTTCAGGGCAATGAACAAGAAAGATGCGGGATAGTTCACCTCGCCACTCCGAACGCTGCGTGAGCAAGCGCTGCACCTCTCGTTCAAGATTGTCAGGGGACGAATTTACCAGTGTGCTGTAGCTCAGCTTCGCGTTGAACGTTCGCTCCGAGCCCTTGTACTTGTACTTCCCAACTCTTAGGCGCTCAATCAGTGTTTCCATAGACGACGCCATGCTGCTGTCGCATAACGGCACGATCTCGATGTTCTTTTTGTCCGCCCCATAAGACCCGTATGCAGTGATTCCTTGACGAACATCGGGTCCTGCATGGTGTTTGGAAAACTCAACCTGCGGCTCCGACAGACCATCCACACGCAATTGTGTCCGGCCATTTCCTTGTAGTGATGCACGCAGCGGTCGACTGCTCAACGCAATTGATGCCGAAGGAAGGGAGAGTGGAAATACGGATTCACTGAGGTCATCGACAACGGCCTGCGTGTGATCTGCACGCATCCGCGACGCGTCCTTGTTGAGACCGAAGGTAGCCTTTCGAATCTCCGTCGATAGGTCATACTTCGGTGCAGATTTGCTAAGAATGACCTTCAGAATTCGCGGCGGCAAGTGTGGAATGATCCTATTGTTCGGTACGGCTTCACACGATTCGCTGCCAAAGAACTGTACCTGGCTATGATCCGACTCGATTTGCAAAAGTTTGGCAGGCTGCCAGCCTCGCAATTGCGCCATGCAACGAAACCCTTGCATTGCCTCGCGATCGACCAGTCCCAAGGCGTCCGACAGTTTGAGCACGCTCTGGACTGTGACGGTGAAGTCAACCAGCAAGTACTGCTTACCGAAATACCCGCGAATCTGGAACTCATAAGCCGGATATAGCTTGACTATGCTGGCGACATTTTCTGGAGCCGGAAGCGCGACTCCTTTCCTGTGAGTTGTGATAACGCCATAGGACATGCGGTCGATAAACCAACCGGCGGCGGCAAGCTTGTTTTTGAGCGCATCGGCGACCTCCCGGCGCAATTGCTTTGATTTCTCGGCGGTCGCGGGTTCACCGCTTCCCACGAGCGGATACAGGTTCGTAAACTCTGGGCTTTCTGCGAGCGTGGATTCCGGTGACAGATCCTTTCTTGCGTTCTCGTTGTTTCTCAGAATCAACGTGGTGCTGTAGTCACTAACGATGTATTCGGGTGATGGCAGGCCAAGCTGTGCCATTTCGTCTCGCATACGCCGCGTGCCTTCTTGGAGCGCCTGCACAAACACTCGGCCTTGTGCGTCCTTCATCTGCCGGAGCCACTCCATGAGCTTCGGATTGCGGCAGTAGTGCTGAAGGCTTGTATCCGCTAGGGAGAATCGCTCAGGAACATCGCCGCTTTGAAGGATGTGGCCGGGGCTGATGACGACAAACGCATCCGTGTATTTCTCACACAGTATCGGGGTCGGAATGGCGTAGTCCCGGTGCGCAACCGCGTTGACGACTGCTTCATCAACGGCAATCGCAGGATACTCGGGCTCTTCGATGAACCCACCTTTACTATTTCGGCGTTGGTAGGTATCAAAAAAGGCTGACTCCTTGACGAACGCTCTGAAATCTCTGATCTGTTTTGTGATCGGACCAGTAAAGTTCTTGTCGTACGTGGCCGTGCGGCGCTGGTCTCGCTCTTCATAGGGGACGCCGAAACGAACCACGCGAAGATGCGCTTGAGGGATATCTCTTCCCGGATTGGCTGAGAAGAACAGTTTCCCAGCGTTGGTGAACCACGCTTCCTCCGTGGTGTCGACGGCGCCGATGTGCGCCAACAGCTGCTCGGGCGTCCACTGGTAGGACGCATTATCCAGCGCGTTCTGGGCATACTCTTTGTAAGCGCCCAGATCGAGGTCGGCTTCGCTGTAGCGCGAGCAGTGCGTGCGTTCGTAGTCAACGATTCTCTTGTTTCTTCGAATCGCTTCCAGTTCGTCATCAGACAACTCGATGTTCTGCGTCCCGCGGCGCCGCCAGGCCCGTTTCGATTTTCCGACAGTCTGGCAAATCGCCGCAGGTGCAAACGGCGCGTAAATCAGGGCAATTTCACATTCCTTGCCTGCAACATCCAGTTTGTGGAGCTTGAAGGTGCAGTTGTGTCCGGTGAGGTAATCGAAGCTGCTGATGGCGTTAAGCTGGTTTTCGTTTAGATGATCAATGCCAGGAACATCTCCGGTTGATGCGATTCCAAGAACCAGCAAGCCGCCTTCGCGGTTTTCATTCGCGAAACCAGAGAGCGTTGCAACGATCTGCTCGTTTCTGAATCGCTGGAGATCAGCGCGGCTGACACCGCCACGCTCGTTGGGACGACAAATCTCCTTGCGGTCGAAGTGCTGACCTTCGAAGTCGCGATCTGCTTTTGCGGTCAAGAAATCCAGGAACTGATCCGGATCATCAAGGACCTGCTTTGGTGTTGGGCGCCTGCCATTTCTTGTCATGGGATTCTAGGTCCCTGGCCTTTCGAAACAAAAGCGAGACATCACAATTAGACTGCATCGAATATGCTCATCGAGTCAAAGCGCAACGTCAGAGTTCGATTTACGCAACTAATCCTCAAACCATGCTCATGCTTCGTCTTCGTCGTCCGCCGCCTCGTCCGCATTCAATACGGCCAGCACACACCTGCGGGCACGCAATGTCATCGCATCTGCCGGATCGCCTGCAACGCGGTAAGCCTTGAACACATGCTCGTACCCCGCGCTCGAGTTGGGGACATTGGTGGTGGCGATAGCGTTCGTGCGCAGAGCGAAGCTGTAGGCCACCACGTGCTGATCGACTTCGCGTCGCGTGAGCGTTCCGACCTCGACCAGCTCGTCATCGACCGCAAGACCTTCGGGAACGATGACCGTACGGCGGTGTGCGGTGCCGTCGGCCAGCGCGCCGCGGTATTCAGCGGCGAGGATTGCAGAAACGGACAAGCAACCGACAACTGCAAATGCAAGGGTGTGCTTCGGGTTGCGGATTGCCAAGCCCCCTATGTCTGTTGTGAGAGCGAGAACGGAAGGGCACTATAGTCAAGTGCTACAGTAAAAGATGACAAGGCGCCATCCTATTGACGCCGATTGATCTGGCTCACGTGGACTCCAATCACCACTAACCTTCGCTTTCTGGTGGGTCCGCTGCTCCAGGAAAGGTTCGTTCCTCCTGAATCGTGCCGTCGAGCTTCCTGATTCTGACCGATCCGCCGGTCGGCCCGAGTGCTTGTTCGAGGACCCCGCCAGCCGTTGCATCGGCTTTGGTTTCGAAGCGCCGCCTGATCTCGCTCGACTTCTCCTCTTGTAGTATCCAGTCGCCCTTCTTCTTGTCATGCGCAAGCGAGTAACGTGGAAGTTTTTTCGCCATCACTACCTCCCGTAGTTTAGTCCGTGCTCGCACGGATGACCCTAGACTCGACATCTCACTCTTGCCTTTGGCTCGCCTGAGAACCGAAATCCTCCATCGCCGACTCGACCTTCGCGGGAATACGCAGGACTGGATCGAGTTCACGTTCTCTGAAGTCCCGAAGCTATTGTGAGAAGTCCGGGTCAATTGAATCCCCGACAAGCCCTCCAATCACCGCGCCGAGAAGCGCCCCGACGGGCCCGAATCGCATGCCGACAACTGCGCCACCGACTGCGCCGGCCAGCGTTTGGAATTCTCTCTGCTCTTTCCGACGCACGCGGGACAACGGTGCCTTCGTGCGACCGTGCCAAGCTCGGGTGCTACGTGTACTCAGCGTTCCCTTCTTGCGATTGCAGGGTATGCACGCGGCGTAAAGGTTGTTCAGGTGGTTGGTACCACCGCCTGCTCTAGGCCGAGAATGTTCGACTTCCCAGGCTGCGCGCGCTCCCAACTGCCCGTAGTTTTTGAACGCAAGCTTCTTGCCACAGAGATGGCAGCGACCAGATGTTCGATCGAAAACATCGTTCAACTCGTCACCTGCGTATGCCATTGTCCACTCTGCTTTCTTGTTCGGCTCAAATCTTGGCCGACAAACCTCCCTACCGTTCGTATTGCACACAGCAGCCAGGCGCCACCGCGTAGGTGATTCTTATCACGATTTTAGACCATAATATTCCCTATCGAATAAAATGCCCTAAAGCACTGAGAAGACCGTTTCGGTCCCCAGGCCTCCCTCCACTCAAGAACCGGGGGCTCCGAGAAACCCGGAGCGGTTCAACTAGATTCGATCACGCGAGCAGGAGTTCTCAGGCTCACAAGGATCCTATTTTGGAACAGACTTGGCATTGACCGCCGTCGTTGTGCTAGTCACAGTGGAGGCTGGTTCGCGCGGTTAGATGATTGCTCAGCTCCTGCTTGGCTGCACGGTTCAAGCCTGCTTTGGTCAGCACGCCTTGCCTAGTCGGCTACGTAACGCGGCCATCGCGTTTGGCCGACGAGCTTTGTTCTGCAGTGGGCAATTCTCGACAGGAAAGATCAGCAAGGTTTGCTTAAGGTACCGCTAGCACCAAGGCGATCGAACACGAAGATGGAGGAGATTCCAAAATGGCATCTTTCACGATCGTGCATCTGTCGGACTTGCATTTTTCTGAGGGCGCATTCGTCGAGGGCGCGTACCACAAACACTCCATCGAGCACTTACGAAGCCTCGAACAAATCCTCCGCCAACGCCAGTTCGACAAGGTCATTCTCACAGGTGATATCACGAACGACGGCAACCCTGAGAGTTTGCTACGTGCACGAACATGGTTACTTGAATCATTTGAGGTCGATGCCGATACTCGAACCGGCTTGCAGATCCCAATTGGGAAGCTAGGCGTGGTTCCAGGAAACCACGACGCATTCAACGACACCGACGTACGCCATCTGCCGATCGAAATACAACGGCAAAAATCGCTAGAAAACTATAACCGCTTGTTTGCGGAGTTTGCTTTCGGAGCCGACCAACGATATCGATACGAATGGATCGAGAAGGAGAACTCAGCACTCTTCATTGTGTACGTGGACACATGTCTATTGGGCGACCCGGACCTCGACAAACTCTCAGCCTATAAACATCCATTCAAATATCTCAACGCGATCGCACGCGGCGAGCTACTCACCCAGTCGGCAGATTTGTTGAGGCTCTTTGATATTGGCATGAGTGGTCAGCTTCGTGACCCTCACCAGCAGGGCACCCTCATTGGGGGAGGGAGTTTTCGTAGCGCGCTCAAGGTGGTGGTTGCGCATCACTATCTGTTTGAGCCGCGAAAGGGGCACTCGGAGCCGCTACTCGCGCTTCACGATGTGAGGGCTGTATTTGGGAACCTAGCTTCTGCCTGCTTCGATGTCTATCTATGTGGGCACAAACACATTCCTGAGTTCCTGGCCTCTTTCTACGGTGAGCATCTAGATGCTCGCGGGCGAGGACGACACTTGATGAACGTATTTCGTCGCCTGCTAGGGGTCTCCTCGCTACCGCTACAAATTCGGATCGGTGGGGGCCAGAAGGAATCGAAGCTCAAGACCTTATTCTTCACAATCAGCGCGCTGTGGTACGCGCGTCGAGAGGAGATCGACCTGGCAAGCATCGACCACGCGGAGCAATTTGTTGACGGACTCGCCGCTGCGATCGAAGAAGGAGGCAACGCGTGGGCGCACGACTACCCGACGGCGGAGCAGAACTTCGCGGCGATACTCGACTACATCACCAATATGCGCGTGCGGATAGACGGCAGCAACATCCTGGACATCGACGATCCGCGCCTCTTCGAGAATCCGGTCATCTACATGTCGGAGCCCGGCTACTGGACGACGAACGAGGCGGAGGCGACAAACCTGCGCGCGCACCTGCTCAAGGGCGGACTGATCATCTTCGACGACTTCGAGGGGCAGGGCATGTGGCAGAACATGGTCGCGCAGATGCGGCGCGCGCTGCCCGACCATCGCTTCATCAGGCTCGACGTCAGCC
>JANNUT010000180.1:0-33255 GCA_031395565.1 Acidobacteriota bacterium
GCCGTCAGCGTCGTCTTGCCATGATCCACGTGGCCAATCGTTCCAACATTCAGGTGGGGCTTTGTCCGCTCGAACTTCTCTTTGCTCATCGGGGTCGTCTCCGTTTTCTGGCGATCTCGAGCCAAGCACGCTTGGCCCGTACTGTTTTGTTCGTCCCGATCGAACCGGGCAACTCTTGGAGCCCATGACCAGACTCGAACTGGTGACCTCCTCCTTACCAAGGAGGTGCTCTGCCTGCTGAGCTACATGGGCCCGTTCAATTCGGTGCCTTTACTCTCTTGCTTCACATCGTCGCGCCGAGGCTTGGGCCTTCCGCAGTTGGAGCGGGAAACGGGACTCGAACCCGCGACCCTCAGCTTGGAAGGCTGATGCTCTACCAACTGAGCTATTCCCGCCTCTTTCGTTCTTCTCCCGGATGGTGGAGGGGGGAGGATTCGAACCTCCGAAGGCAGAGCCGGCAGATTTACAGTCTGCTCCCTTTGGCCACTCGGGTACCCCTCCGCTTCGGCACAACGCTCGTTTCAACCGTCAAACACACGCAGCGGGTGCGGCCAGGCCGCCCCGCCGTGCCAATCATCGTTGCGCAGCCGCGAGGACCGTCCCCGACTCCGGCGCGCTCCTACTCATTGGAGCTGGCGAAGGGAATCGAACCCCCGACCGGCTGATTACAAATCAGCTGCTCTGCCGACTGAGCTACGCCAGCCCGGCAAACGCGGGACTTTAGCGGGCTGGCCGGGGGTCGTCAAGGTCGATCGCCGAAATCCTTTCGGTGCGTGGTGATTAAGGGGCGTGTTTACAGCGACTTCTCGGCTAGTTTCGGGGAGGTTGGGGTAGCCCTCCACGCTGGCGTGTCGCCTCTGAAAGAGCAATCCCCACCGCCACCGAGACGTTCAACGATCCGATCTCGGCAACCACGGGAATGCGCACCGCAAGGTCGCAGCGCGAACGAATCGAGGGCCGAACACCTTTCTCCTCGCCGCCAGCGACCAGTGCGATCGGCCCACTCCAGTCGGCTTGCCACAGCGGTTCCGCTCGCTCGACATCGAGCGCAATGACACGAAAGCCCCGGTCCCGCAGCCGATCGAGCAACTGCCCCAAGTTGTGGGCGCGACCGACCGGGACCAGTTCGGCCCCACCCGCGGCGGTTCGGACCGCCGCAGGGCTCAGCGGCGCTGACCGCCGATCGGGAACGAACACGGCTGCCACTCCAAACCCGGCGGCCGAGCGCAGTACCGCGCCCAGATTGCGAGGGTCCTCGACGCCGTCCAAGACAACGACGAGTGCGTCTGCTGCGAGTTGGTCGAGCAGATCCTCCGCGGGAGGCATCGGCGCGGCAGCCATTCGCGCCGCGACCCCTTGGTGTTGGATCGAGTTCCCGGCGACGCGCGACAGCGCCTCTGGCGGAACCTGTTGAAACGGAATCCGCTTTTGGCTGGCCAGCGCGATCAGATGACGCGCCCGGCCGCCGTCGAGATCGCGGGACAACATCAACTTCTCGACTCGATCGGCATGCAGTTCCAAAGCGGTCCTTACGGCGTGGTACCCAACCGCCCAGTTAGCGCCCCCATCGGGCTCCTCGTCGCGAGCTGGGCGAGGTGGCCGCGGCGGCGGCGCTGGTCGTGGTGGTGTGGCGCGTGCCGGCTCCGCCGGCTTGCCGCGAGTCACGCCCGGCTTTGGGCGATCGCTACGTCGATCCGTTCTACGCATGACCTCACCGTGAACAGTGCGCCACCTTCGCGCGCTGCCTGATCGATCAACGGCGCAAGACGCGACAGCGCGGGACCATCGTCTCGTCCCGTCAACGCCACGCGCAGAGGATGAAATAACGTGCTCCCTTTGGTGGCACTCGCTTGCTGCACGCTGGCGCTGAGTGCCTTGAACTGCTCTTCCTGCAAACCCTCCGTGGGCCAGTAGTGCCGCCAATGCTCGAGCACTTTGATGCTTTCACCGGCAGGACCGCCGCCAAACGACAACATCGCCCTCGCGAGGGCGATCGCCGCGCCGAGCGTGACTTGTGACTCACACGTGAGTTGAATCAGCGCGGGCCACCAAAACGGGTCTTGTCGATCGCCGATCAATTCACGACGATCTTCCCGATCGCGAGCGCGAGCGGCCACGCGCGAGGGTCCTAACGCGCGCAACCACATCGACGAGAAATGATCGAGGCGGCCTTGATCGTGAATCGCCGCAGCGGTCGAGAGCGACTCGAGCCGGAACCATGCGCTGAGCGCGGGCCACGGATCCGCGCCAGCAACGATCTCTGGCGGCTGCGCGCCGAGGTGCGCGAGAGCGATCACCACGGCTTCTGCCGGGTAGCCCAACGACCGCAACGCGCCGACGGACGCCGGACCGTGCCGTTTGCTCAACGGTTTGTGGTCGGGTCCGTGAATCAACGGCAGGTGTGCGAACCGCGGAGGGTCGGCGCCAAGTGCGCGCAGTATTTGAGCCTGCTTCCAAGCGTTGGGCAGATGATCGTCACCGCGAATCACATGCGAGATCGCCATCTCGGCATCGTCGATCGCATTGGCAAACAAGAAAGTGGCGCTCGCATCGGCACGCATCACCACGGGATCGGGCGCGGGGGCGCCGGTGAAATCGACTGGACCGTGCAACAGATCATCGATGCCGCGCTGCTCGTCGAGCAAGAAACGAAACGCATGCAATGCACCTGAGGCGAGTCGCGCGGCTCGATCCGCTGGCGAGTACGAAGCGCACCCGCCTGGGCAACGCCGCTCTCCGGCTGCGCCGGATGCACAGAAACAGGGATAAATGCGGTCAGCAGCGCGCAGCGTTTCAAAGGCAACCCGGTAGGAGTTGCTGCGCTGTGACTGCCGATACGGACCGTACTCCCCTGCCTTGTGTGGGCTTTCGTCGGGAACGATCCCGAGCCAATCGAGGTCCCGCTCGAGTGAGGCCACGGCGCTCTCGATATTGCGTTCGAGGTCGGTATCTTCGATGCGCAGTACGAAACGGCCGCCTTGTGCGCGTGCGAACAGTGCATTGACAAGCGCCGTGCGCGCGCCGCCGAGATGCAATTCACCCGTCGGCGATGGCGCAAATCGTACCCGGATGCTCACGATTGGGCCTTGCGAGTGACACGTGCGATCGCATGGCACTCGACGCCCTGACCTCCCGTGAGCGCACCTAGACCTTCGGTGCGCTTGCCCTTCAGCGAAACTCGCTCCAGCGGCAGGTTCAACACCTGCGCCAGCGCCACCCGGATAGCATCTCGATGCGGCGCGATCTTGGGAACATCGGTGATCAACACAGCGTCGACCTGACTGGGCACAAACCCGTCTCGCGCGAGCTTTTCTACCACTCCGCGCAAGACAGCAATTCCTGAGATGCCGGCGCACTTCGGATCTGTATCGGGGAACAGCGTTCCGACATCACCCAAGGCCGCAGCGCCCAGAAGTGCGTCCGCGATCGCATGCGCGAGCGGATCACCATCGGAATGTCCTTTGGGGCCGAACTCGGTGGTGACACAAACGCCTGCCAAGAAGAATGTTTTCCCCGGCACCAAGGGGTGCACGTCCCAGCCCAAGCCGATTCGGTCGTCCACTGCCATCCCTCTGCTGGCTTGTAGCCAGGCCTCGGCGCGAGCCATGTCACCGGGCCAGGTGATCTTGAAGTTGCCAGGGTCACCCTCGACATGAGCCACCGGTTTACCCAACCGGCGCACCATCGCGCCATCGTCGAGCGCGTCCCATTCGCGAGGTGCCGATTCGTGCGCCCGCCGCAGCAGCGACGTGCGAAATCCTTGGGGCGTTTGCACCGCCCGCAGTTCTGCGCGCGGCACCTCTTCATCCGGTACTTCCGGGCGATGTCGCAGCAGTGCATCGCTGACGGCCACTACCGGTATCGCCGCACCGTGGAGTTTGGCTCCATCGAGAACACGCCGAGCCAGTGGAGCGTCGATCAAGGCCCGCGCAGCATCGTGAACCAACACGTACTCGGCGTCGCCGGTCGCGTTGAGGCCAGCCAGCACCGAGTCTCGTCGTCGTGCTCCACCGCTCACGATCTCGAGCCGGCTTCCCAACTCTCGCCGCAAGTTCGAGAGCGACCCCGCATCGAACGGATCGGGAACGACCAGCACAAGGCGAGTCAATTCGTCGAGTGTGGCGAGCGTTCGAAGCGGCCATTCGAGCAATGGCCTGCCCGCTAACTCGACGAAACCCTTGGCTCGACCGGCGCCGAGCCGCTGACCGCTCCCGGCGGCCAACACGATGCCGGCAGCGATCGGGGCCATTAGAACTCCATCAACTCCTTCTCCTTCGACTTGCCCAGGTCATCGACCTTCTTGGTGTAGTCGTCGGTGAGCTTTTGGATCTTCTCGAGGGCGCGACGCGCATCGTCTTCGGAAACGTCTCCGTCCTTTTCCAACTTCTTCACGGCGTCGTTAGCCTCTCGGCGGGCGCCACGCACGGCGGTCTTACCGTCCTCGACGATTTGTCCCACTTTTTTCGCCAACTGCTTGCGGCGCTCTTCCGTCAGGGGCGGGACCGGGATGCGCACGAGCTTGCCGTCGTTGGCTGGGTTGAATCCAAGATCGGCCGCTTTGATGGCCTTCTCGATGGCAGCGATCATCGTCGGATCGAACGGCTGCGCCACGATCAATCCGGGCTCCGGCACCGACAACTTTGCGGTCTGAGCGATCGGTGTCGCCGTGCCGTAGTAGTCGACCATGACGCCGTCGAGAATCGCCACGCTCGCCCGGCCAGTACGCAGCTGTCCGAGGTCACGCTTCGCGGCATCGATCCCCTGAGTCATCTTCTTTTCGGTCTTCGAGTACAAATCGTTCAACATGGCGTTCTCCTGCTCCTCAGTCGCGGACCAATGTACCGAGCCGTTCGCCGCGGACGATTCGCATCAAGTTGTGTGGGCCATTGAGATCGAAGACTACGATCGGCATTCGGGTCTCGCGGCAAAGCGAGATTGCGGTTGCATCCATGACCGCCAAGCGACGTTCGAGCACTTCCTGATAGGTGACTTCATCGTACTTCTTTGCATCGGCGTGTTGCTTGGGGTCCTTGTCGTATACGCCGTCGACCATCGTGGCTTTGAGCATGACGTCGGCCTGCATCTCTTTGGCGCGCAGTGCCGCTGCTGTGTCGGTGGTGAAGAACGGGTTGCCGGTGCCGGCGGCGAGGATCACAACCCGATCTTTTTCCAAATGCCGAATCGCGCGCCGCTGGATAAACGGTTCGGCAATCTTGTTCATTTCGATCGCGGACATCACACGAGTCGCGACACCCGCACCCTCGATCGCATCCTGAAACGCCAGGGCGTTGATAACCGTCGCGAGCATTCCCATGTGGTCGCCCGTGACGCGGTCGACGCCGCCACGCGCAACAGCCTGGACACCCCGAAAGATGTTCCCGCCACCCACAACCAGCGCGATCTGTACACCGAGTGCACGAACGTCGACGATGTCTTTGGCGATCTTGGCGACGATTTGAGGATCGATGCCGAACGGCTGATCCCCCATCAACGCCTCCCCGCTCAGCTTGAGCAGGATGCGCTGGTACTTCAGTGGCTGACTGGGATCTTTGTCCACGGGTTTGGTGTCCTTCTGGCGCTGGATGCTACATCAGGTGCCGGTGCTTCGCGCAGCGAGGCGGCTCGATGAGAAAAGAGCCGCCCAGGGGCGGCTCCGATACTCTCGACGCGCAGCCGCTCAGGCGGTCTCACCCAAACCGAAGCGCGTGAATCGCACCACTGTGACGGTGTCGCCCAAGGACTTGCCGGCAGCGGCGACCACGTCTTGGACTTTGCGGTCTTGGTCCTTGATGAAGGTCTGCTCGAGCAGGCAGTTTTCACTGAAGAACTTTTCCATCTTTCCGTCAACGATCTTGTCGATTACCTGGGGCGGTTTGCCCGACTCGACCAACTGAGCGCGGAAGATCTCTTTTTCCTTTTCGATGATCGAGACATCCGCGTCCTCGCGACGAACGCTCTTAGGGTTCATCGCTGCGACCTGCATCGAGAGATCGCGCACAACCTGTAAGAACGCAGCATCACTTGCCGTCGCTGCGTTGCCGGTGGCGACGTCGATGAGCACCCCGGTGCGAGCACCCGGGTGAATGTAGGCATAGACCACGCCGTTGCCGTCGCGTTGGTACCGTACGGCTCGCGCCAGCTTCATGTTTTCACCCAGCTTGGCGATGGCACCGGCCACAGCGCTCTGCACGGTGCTGGATGGATCGAGACCGTACGGTTGACCGGCTAGCCATTCGGCTGAGACGTCAACGCCGGCCGCAGCCGCAGCCTGCTTGGTGAGAGCCTCGACGATCCGCACGAATTCCTCGTTGCGCGCCACGAAGTCGGTCTCGCAGTTGAACTCCAGCATCGCGCCCGATTTGTTGTCGGCAGCGACGATGGCATGCACGAGACCTTCGTTGGTGGTTCGGTCGGCCTTCTTGGCGGCCTTGGACAGGCCCTTCTTACGCAGGAAATCGACGGCTTGTTCGAAATCTCCAGCCGTATCGGTGAGAGCTTCCTTGCAGTCCATCATTCCAGCTCCGGTCATTTCACGGAGCTTCATTACGTCCTTGGCGCTGATCGACATGGTGCAATTCCTCTTGTCTTCGAAAAACGCGCAACGCCGGCCATTCGCGGCCGGCGTCGGCGAGATAAAACGAATCAGGCTTGCGGCTCGGCAGATTCGACAGGCTCAACGGAGTCGGCCTCGACTGGCGACGGAGCCTCCGTCGGGCCGCCACGACGCCCGCGTCCTCCACCCTGCTGGGGCACGCCACGTTCACGTTGAGGACGTTCGGGACGCTGCGAGCGCCAAATTTGCCGGCCCTCGATCACCGCATCGGCAATGCGCGACGAGAACAATTCGATCGAGCGAATCGCGTCGTCGTTGGCCGGAACCGGGTAATCGACCACAGTCGGATCGCTGTTGGTGTCGACCAGCGCGATCACAGGGATCCCGAGTTTGTTGGCCTCGGCAACCGCAATCGCCTCGCGCCCAGCGTCGACCACGAACATCAGGTCGGGCCGACGTCCCATATCTTTGATGCCGGCCAGGGTCTTATCCAGCCGAATGCGTGTCTTGCTGAGCACCAAACGCTCTTTCTTGGTCAGGTGCGAGAACCGCACGTCGGTTTCGAGGTTGTCGAGATCCTTGAGCTTCTCGATCGATTTCTTGACCGTTTGCCAGTTGGTGAGCAGCCCGCCGAGCCATCGATCGTGCACATAGAACATTTCGCAGCGCTGAGCTTCCTTGACGACGATCTCTTGCGCCTGGCGCTTGGTTCCGACGAACAGCACGATTTTTCCTTGGGTCGCGAGATCGCGCACGATATCGAGCGCTTCCGCGAACAAGGTGACGGTCTTCTGCAAGTCGATGATGTAAACGCCACCGCGAACGCCGAAGATGTACGGGCGCATGCGCGGATTCCAACGCGATTTTTGATGCCCGAAGTGAGCGCCCGCTTCGAGCATCTCACGCAGGGTCACCTGTACGGTGCTCTGCTCCACAGACTCCTCCAGTCAGGCACCCGATATGCACTACGACGGGTAGCCTTGGGTTGTCGCCGGCTCGTGTGAAATTAGCGCTTCGAGAACTGGAAGCGCTTGCGTGCACCGGGCTGGCCGTATTTCTTGCGTTCAACCTCACGCGCGTCGCGCGTGAGCATTCCTTCAGGCTTCAGTTTGGCGCGGATTGTGGCGTCGAATTCCAGCAACGCACGCGCGATCCCCAGACGCAGCGCCCCCGCTTGACCGGTGAGTCCACCGCCAGCGATCGTGGCAACTACATCGAACTTCTCTTGATTGTCGGTAATTTCCAACGGGCGACGAATCATCATTCGCAGCACAGGCAGTGGAAAGTAATCCTCGAACGAACGTGCGTTGACGGTGAGCTTTCCGCTCCCCGGGCGCAGGTAAACACGAGCGACGGCTTCTTTGCGACGGCCAGTACCTTGGTAGCTGACGGCTTTGACGGCTGCTTTTGCGCTCATCAGTTCCTCAACGCTTCTTCAGTTTGAGCGGCACGGGCTGTTGCGCCTCGTGCGGGTGGGCGGAGCCACGGTAGACCTTGAGGTGGCCGAACTGTTTTCGCCCCAAGCTCCCCTTCGGCAACATTCCCCAGACCGCCTCTTCAACGGCGAATTCCGGTTTGGTTGCCAGCATCTTGCGCGCCACCGTCGCCTTGAGGCCGCCGGGCTGGCCGCTGACGCGGTAGTAGACCTTCTGATCGAGTTTGCGGCCCGACAAAGTCACCTTCTCGGCGTTGATGATGATGACGTGATCGCCTGTGTCCAGAAACGGCGTGAACATCGGCTTGTGCTTGCCGCGCAGATGAGAAGCGACGACGGTCGCGAGCCGTCCGAGCGGCATGTCGGTGGCATCGACGAGCCACCAGCCGCGAGGGATATCACCAGGGGAAGGCATAAAGGTGCGCATGAGGATCCTCTAACTCCCTATCTCTCGAGCGATTGTGCGGGAACCACACGACGGTGCAGGACCCAACAAGCCGCAAACCCGGCGCAAACCGGGACGAAAAGCCGCGGGAGGTTAGCCGCGCGCGGAAGCACTGTCAACCCGCTCCTCGAATTGTGACCCGTTGGCGGGGGGCCAGTCCTGCAAGAAAGTCTCGCTTCGCGCGGAGTAAGCTGCGCGGGTGTTCAGGCCCGCGGTTTTCCTCATTCCCCTTCTAGTCGTGGCCTCAGGTGCGGCGGACGCAGCGCGATACCCATTTAGAGTCGTTGGCGTTGCCGAAGGTCTCGCCCATCCCCGCGTCAGTTCGTTGCTGCGGGACCATCGGGGTTATCTCTGGGTCGGGACCTGGGAAGGAGTAAGTCGATTCGACGGACGCGAGTTCGTCAACTATGGCGCCGCGGAAGGACTTCCCACCCCTCTCGTGTTCTCGTTGGCCGAGGATCGAAACGGTTCAATCTGGCTTGCGACCTGGGGCAGTGGCGTGGCTCGGCTGATCGAATCGCACTCCTCGCCAGCCACAACTCACTCCCGATTCGAGATGTTCAAGATCGCCGACGATCCGCGCGCCAACAACGTCAGCGCTATTGCGGTCGGTGCCGATGGAGTGCTGTGGTGCCAAACAGAAATCGGACTGTATCGAGGCGAGTCCACCGCTAGCGGGTGGCTTTTCTCGCCTGTGCACGTACCGGAGTCGCTTCACTCTGTATTCGTCGATCGAAGTGGTGCGGTTTGGGGCGCGAGTGCTGGGAGCCTCGCACGTTTGAATCGCGACCCTGCAGATCGCTTCGAGTTGCCGGCTTCTTTTGGCCGAGAATCTGCCGAATTTCTCTCCGATGGCGATGGCGGCTCGCTGTGGGTTGCTTCGCAGCATCACGTCGCTCGGATGACTCCAGGCGTGAACGGAGCCGGCACGCGCTGGGAGTCGATTCCGCTTACGTTGCCGCCCGGTGCACGCATCTACGTTTTGCTGCAAGCGTCCGGCGGGACTCTCTGGGTCGGCACTTCCTACGGGTTGATTCGCGTCGACAGCGACTCAGGTTCCTATCGTCAGGAACTACTCGGCCCCAATAGCGGTTTGCCAGATGGGTTCGTGCACTGCCTCTACGAAGACGAAACGCACGGCCTTTGGATTGGCACCCAGAGCGGAGGACTGGCGCAGTTGCTGCCAACTGGAATCGCCAGCATCACGAACGCAGACGGGCTTTCAGACCAGAATATTCAACGCGTGATCGAAAGCCGCGACGGGTCGATTTATGCCAGCAGCGAACGTGCAGGCTTGTGGGAGCTGGTCGAAGGACGCGCTCGACAAGTTCCAGGCAGCGATCAGCCACCGTTTTTGAAGAGTAGTTCCAGCGTCGATCAGGATGAGCGCGGCGATTGGTGGGCCGCGGGTGACGGCGCTTTATACCGGATCCCGGGACCGCGGCCGGACTATTCGCGGGCACAGCGCATCGGTGCTCGAGACGGTCTGGTCGGCGACTCAGTCATCAGTTCAGGGTACGACCTCGCCGCTCATACCGTCTGGGCGGCAACCAGCGATGGTTGGCTCAACGAATGGAACACCGCGCGCGATCTGCAGATGCAGTTCCGCGCCACGAGGCTACCGTTAGAGATCGATGGGATGAGGTTGCTCAATACAGATCGTGACGGCGTTTCATGGGTAACCGCGTTTCGAGGGATCGGGCGGCGGAGTAGAAACTCGCTTCAGTTGCTGAGTATCTCGCCAGGACTCCCCGAGCTGCAGTCACGCGCCAGTTTGGTTGATTCCCGCGGGTGGCTCTGGCTCGGCTTGCGATTTCAGTCGCTCGCTCGCAGTCGCAATCGACTGGACTCTGTTCCTTTGTTCGAGCACTTTGGGCGCGACAGCGGCATCGCGTCCCCGTCGGTTTGGACGCTGGCAGAGGATCGCGCCGGAGCAGTTTGGATCGGCACCGGCCGTGGCGCGCTGCGGTGGGATCCTCATGAGGATCGCTTCACGGCGATCGGCGTGGCGGAGGGACTCGCGGGAGCTGTCGTGCAGCACGTCATGATCGACAGCCACGGTACGTTGTGGCTGGCGACTTCGGGTGGTGTTTCGTGGCTTGATCCATTGCGACCACGCGGACTCGCCGCAGGCTCATCGGTTTACTTCAGCGCGATCAGGGTGGAAGGCGAGGCACTCCCGTTGCCGGATCGCGGGGTGCCGACGTGGCCGGAACTATCCCTGGGATCTCAACCGGGCGAGGTGCGGTTGGAGTTCCACGGCGTAAGCGTGACCTCACTGCAACCGCTTCGTTATCAGTATCGGCTAGACCCCTCAGCGCCGTGGTCGGAACCGAGCCTCGATCGAGCGCTCACCTTGGCGCGGCTAGCCCCCGGCAGAAATCAGGTCGGTGTCCGCGCTGTCACCTCCGACGGCCAGGTAGGACCACCTGCCGAGTTATCGATCGTCGTCGCTGCACCGCTGTGGCAGCGGCCGTGGTTCTTGTTGTTAGTAATCGTCGCGGCAATCGGCGCAGCGTACGGATGGACCCGACTCTCCGTCCGTCATGCGGTTGCACTCGAGACCGTGCGGCGGCAAATAGCGCTGGACCTTCACGACGAGATCGGGTCAGGTTTGTCACAGATTGCGATCTTGAGTGAGGTTGCAAATCGCGACGCCTCATCGCGCAGTGGGCCACTCCTCAACGAAACCGCCACGATCGCGCGTACGCTGCGAGAATCGATGGCCGACATCGTTTGGGCTGTCGACCCTCGCAAAGACCGGGCGTCGGATCTCGTGCAACGCATGCGTCAGACAGCCGTCAACTTACTCGAAGCACAGGGCTGTGACTTGCAATTCGTGGCACCTGAGTCGAACTCCCTCGAGCGTGTTCCGCTGGGCCCAGGCAAGCGGCGGCACCTATTGCTGGCGATGAAGGAGAGCCTGCACAACGCCGCCCGGCATGCGCAGGCCACGAAAGTCGAAGTCACTCTGACGCTAAGACCGCGGCAACTGGTGCTGTCAGTGCAGGATGACGGTGTCGGTTTCGATTTGCACAGCATCGCTACCGGTCAAGGGCTCGGGAGTTTGAAGCGGCGCGCCGACTCGGTGGGCGGGGAGATTTCGATCGAGAGCGGGCCCGGACGCGGCACTCTCGTTCGAATCTCTGTGCCGCTGTAAGACACACCCCTGCACGTTTGGGTGGGTGGACCAGGGACTTGACACAGGCGAGTATCCAATCGAGGTGATATGGCAGATCCGATACGAGTCGCGATCGTCGAAGACCAGCCGCGTGTGCGCGACGGGCTAGCGACGCTGATCGCAGGCACGCCAGGATACGAAATGACTGGCGCGTACGGGTCGATGGAAACCGCGCTCGTGGCCTTGACCGCGTACCTTCCCGATGTGTTGCTCTTGGACATCGAGCTGCCGGGCATTTCGGGAATCGATGGATTGCGCCTGCTGCGCCGCCAATATCCGGAGTCTCGTGTCTTGATGCTGACCGTGTTCTCCGACAGTGATCGCATTTTCGAAGCAATCTGTGCTGGAGCCAGCGGCTATCTACTAAAGGACACGCCACCCGCGCGGCTCCTCGAGGCGATCCGTGAGCTTCATTGCGGCGGAGCTCCGATGTCCCCCGAGATTGCTGCGAAAGTCGTGGCGACATTTCGCCGGGTGGTCCCGCCACCGGCCGCGGCCCACAATCTCTCGCCCCGCGAGTTGACGATCCTGCAGCTCTTGGCCGAGGGTCATAGCTACAAGACGGCGGCGGCGGAAGCGCAGATCAGTCCTGATACCGTACGGTTCCACATCCGCCACATCTACGAAAAGCTGCATGTCCATTCCAAGTCGGAAGCGGTACTGAAAGCAGTTCGAAGTGGCTGGATTTGAGAGTTGACACTGGCAGCTTCGGTCGGCCCGCCCCGCATGCTTGTGCGGCTTTCACAACTCGAGCAGAACACCTAAAACATCGAGTGCAACCTACGGCCGTCGCGCCGCACGTCAAGGAGACTCTCCATGTCGACGACTTCCAGCGTGAATCAAGCTAGCCTCAACGAGTTCCTTGGCCGATTCGTCGGCGATCTGGGTGCTGCAATGCACGCCCCTTTGGTGGTGATCGGCGACAAGCTCGGATTGTATCGAGGTCTCTCGGCCGGCGGACCACAAACACCCGCACAACTGGCGACACGCACGTCCACCGCTGAGCGCTACGTACGCGAATGGTTGGCCGCTAACGCAGCCTCAGGCTATGTCGACTACGACCCGTCACGCGGATTGTTTTCGCTCAACGAGGTGCAGAAATTCACACTCGCGGATGAGTCCTCGCCGGCCTATCTGCCCGGTGCGTTTCAGGTCGCCATGTCGATCGCCCGCGATGAGGCCAAAGTCACTGCCGCGTTTAGAAGCGGCAGCGGTGTCGGGTGGCACGAGCATGATCACTCTCTGTTCGACGGCACTGAACGGTTCTTCCGGCCCACCTACGCCGGGCATCTAGTCTCTGCATGGCTCCCCGCACTGGACGGCGTCGTGACCAAGCTCGATCGGGGGGCGCGCGTCGCCGACATCGGCTGCGGTCATGGCTCTTCGACGGTGCTGATGGCGCAGGCATATCCAAAGTCGACCTTCATCGGATTCGACTATCACCAAGATTCGATCGAAATCGCGCGAAATCGCGCCCAGGCTGCAGGCGTCGCCGATCGCGTCAGGTTTGAAGTCTCTCCCGCCAAGAACTATCCCGGAACCAAATACGATCTCGTGACCTTCTTCGATTGTCTGCATGACATGGGTGACCCCGCTGGTGCTTCTCGTCATGTTTACGAGTCGCTGGAATCGGACGGAACCTGGATGATCGTCGAACCATTCGCGCACGATCAATTGGAGCGGAATTTCAATCCGGTTGGGCGCGTCTTCTTCAGCGCCTCGACAGCGATCTGTTGCCCTGCCTCGATCGCGCAAGAAGTGGGCGCCGCGATGGGAGCGCAGGCCGGCGAGCAGCGTTTGCGTGACGTCGTCACCGGCGCAGGGTTCTCGCGCTTTCGTCGCGCCACCGAGACGCCGTTTAACTTGGTACTGGAAGCGCGCCGCTAAGCAATCGGGCGGGCCGCACTCTGGATGCTGACCCGCCCGACACTGCCTATCTCTGTTGAGCTCTGCTCAGCGAGGCCCGACCGTCCAGGTGTCACTCCCGGCCAGCAGCTTCGCCAAATCAGGGGCGTGCGCTTGTTTGGCCGCGTTGGCTTGGGCCCAAACCTGTGAATCGAACGTGGGCCGCTCCAAGTCGCGGAACACACCCAGCGGTACTGGGAACTGCGGCAGGTCGAGATTAGAGAGCGTGAACGCCAGCGCGGAAGAAGCCTTTTCGTCGTGCACCAGCAACTTGGATGGGTCGCCGTTGACATCGACCAGTTCGGGGGTGCCGTTGGACGTGAGCCGGATCCCCTTCTCACCGTTCTTACCAAACACCAGAGGCTTCCCGTGTTCGAGGTACAACGCGTGCTCGAAGCGATTGTCCTTTTCGGTCACGTTGAGGAATGTCCCGTCGTTGAAGATGTTGCAGTTTTGGTAGATCTCGATGAGAGCTGCACCCTTGTGTTTGGCGGCGCGTTCCATCATCGACTGCAAGTGCTGCGGGAATCGATCGACGCTGCGGGCCACAAACGAAGCACCCGCGGCCAGCGCCAACGTCACAGGGTTGAAAGGCATATCGAGCGAGCCGAACGGCGTCGACGGAGTCTTCTTCCCTTGCTCGGAGGTCGGCGAATACTGCCCCTTCGTCAGGCCGTAGATGCGATTGTTGAATAGCAGGATTTTCAGATCGATGTTGCGGCGCAAGGCATGGATGAAGTGGCTGGCACCGATCGCCAGCGCGTCGCCGTCACCCGTGACGACCCAAACCGACAGCTCCGGGTTGGCGATCTTCAAGCCGGTAGCGACGGTCGGTGCGCGTCCATGCACCGAGTGAAACCCGTAGGTTTCCATGTAGTAAGGAGTGCGGCTCGAGCAACCGATGCCCGAAACGACCACGAACTTCTCGCGCGGGATTCCGAGATTTGCGAACACGCTCTGAAGCGAGTTAAGGATCGCGTAGTCGCCACAGCCCGGGCACCAGCGAATATCCTGATCGGTCTGAAAGTCTTTTTTGGTGTAGTTCGGTAGATCAGTCGTGGCCATCGTCACGCCCCCAACATGTCGTGAATCCGCGCGCGAATTTCCGAAACGCGGAACGGTTGTCCCTGCACCTTATGGAAGCCTTCGATATCGACCTTGAATTTACCCTGCAGCAAGAACTGGAGCTGACCGAGGTTCATCTCGGGGAGCAAAATCCGGTCGAACCGCTTCAGCATCGCTTCAAGCCCACGAGGCAACGGGTTCAAGTACCGCAGATGCAGGCTCGCCACCTTGCGCCCCAAACCGCGCTCTTCACGCACGGCCTGAGTGATTGCGCCATGGGTCGATCCCCAGCCGATCACCAAGAGATCGTCGTCGAGGTTCCCTTCTTCCAGCGCGACCTCCGGCAGCTCGTTGGCGATCCCTGCAACCTTCGCAGCGCGTAGATGCACCATGCGCTCGTGGTTGAGCGGGTCGTACGAAATTCGGCCGATGTCGTCTTTCTCCAAGCCACCGATGCGGTGCTCGAGTCCCGGAGTCCCCGGCTTGATCCAGCCACGAGAGAGCGTTGCAGGATCGCGCGCATAGACACCCTTCAGCGACGCTTTGTCAGCGACGAATTTCACCGGGATATCGGGCAGCGCATCGATATCGGGAATGCGCCACGGCTCGGCGCCGTTGGCCAGATACCCGTCCGTCAACAGGATCACCGGGGTCATGTACTTGATCGCGATCCGGGCTGCCTCGAGGGTGGCATGGAAGCAGTCGGCAGGAGATTGCGCCGCGATCACCGGCAAGGGCGATTCACCGTGGCGCCCAAACACTGCCATCAGCAAATCAGCCTGTTCCGTCTTGGTAGGGAGCCCAGTCGAAGGGCCGCCGCGCTGTACATCCACGATCAAGAGCGGCAGCTCGGTCATGACCGCCAATCCCATGATTTCCGTCTTGAGAGCGAGGCCCGGTCCACTGGTGGTGGTCACGCCGAGCGCGCCGGAGAACGAGGCGCCAAGGGCGGCGCCAATACCGGCGATCTCATCTTCGGCCTGGAAGGTGTAGACGCCGTACGCCTTCAACCGAGCGGCCCGATGGAGAATCGTCGAGGCGGGCGTGATCGGGTAAGAGCCCAGCACCAATGGCAGGCCACTCTTCTTGGCGACGACTGCGAGCGCCAGAGCCACCGCCTCATTGCCTTCCATGTTGCGATAGGTTCCCGGTGCGAGCGTTGCCGGCGGCACCTCGTACACGGTCTGGAACAACTCGGTGGTTTCGGCAAAGTGATAGCCAGCCATCAGCACGATCTCGTTGGACTTGGCGACGTCTGGCTTCTTACCGAACTTCTCGTGAATCCAGCGCTGAGTCGGCTCGGGCGAACGTGCGTACAGCCAATACAACATTCCCAGCGCAAAGAAGTTCTTGCAGCGCTCGACGTCTTTCGATGACAGTCCGCTTTCGAGCAACGACTCGCGCGTCAGCCGGGTGATCTCGACCGAGAACAGCCGATACGCTCCGAGGCTATCGTCGTCGAGCGGGTTCTGCGAATACCCGGCCTTCTTGAGGTTGGTGTCTTCGAACGCGTCTTTGTTGACGACCAGAATCCCGCCGCGCTTGAGATCCTTGAGGTTGACCTTCAGTGCAGCAGGGTTGAACGCCACCAGCACATCCGGTTGATCGCCCGGGGTCAGGACGCTGTGTGATGAGAACTGCAGTTGAAATCCGGAAACTCCCGGCAACGTGCCGGCCGGGGCACGAATCTCGGCCGGGTAGTCTGGCAACGTGGCGATGTCGTTCCCGGCGAGAGCCGTGGTGCCCGTGAACTGGCTGCCGGTGACCTGGATTCCGTCACCGGAATCGCCGGCAAAACGGATCGTCACCTCTTGAATGACGGCGCGACCAGGGGCGGTATGTTCTCGTCCGGTATCCGTAGCTTGATGAGGGTTCATGTCTGGACCTCGAAAGTTATGGCGGCATTGTAGGGCGTGCTGCCAGAAGTGCGCTTGATACAGGCTATGGCGCTGCCACCCATTTCCAGTCCAGGAGTGTCAGGCGCCGGTGCCCGCCCAGGGCGTCGTCCACTTGGAAGTCGGAGGCGACTTGAATGTCTCCGAATCGGCTCCACGCCAAAAACTCGACCTCTTCGTCCGGTCCGCTGTTCTCGCTGCTCCCCGCCCACCAGACTCGCAATGCCGTGGGCAGTCGTGTTTGTCCGTCCAGCAACAAGAGCAAGCGCGAACCATCGCCGGGTTCGACCCGCAGCGCTGGACAGGTCCCTTCGGCGCAACTGGCCAGGGCTGAATAGCCCACGACACGGCCATCCAACACGGCTTGCGCGAGCACGGCAGGCTGCCTGAGGGCGGCCAAGAGAATTCGGTCACTCGAGATCTTCGGGGCGTCAGTACCGGCGCCGCCGTGAAGCACAGCCTCCGAACTTCCGGCCGAGACAGCCGCCTCCAATGTCCAGAGGTCGCGATGCAGGCTCACCGCGGTCTGTGCTTTCGAATCGTCGACCTTCAATTCCGCGTCGGCAGCTCCCAAGGGTGTCTGTTCCCTCACCCGATATCGCGCCGAGTGCCCCACGACGGCACCCGTGCGAAGGCCTTCCGAAAGCGACCGCAGCAGTTCCCTCGCCAGCGCCTCGCCAGCCCGCGCGAACTGTGCCGACTCTTCTTCGGCTGTCAGCGGTCGCTCCCAATGCGAACCGTTGACTGAAAACCGATCCCAAGCCACGCGTTTCGTTTCGTCCGGCAGCGCCGCGTCAGGCCACCCGCCTGCAAGCGCGATCACCATGGTGCTGCGATCGAGATAGGTACGAGCGGCAGCGGTGAGGTCGGGTCCGTGCAACTCGCGACGCTCGCGCGCCGCCGGCGGCCAGACTTGCCCCGGGGCGTAGACCAGCGAATCGAGTTGAGTCCGTGGATCGGCAAGCGCGCTCTCGATCGCTCGTTCACGTCGTTGCCACGCGCTCGCGACAACGTCCTCGCGCAGCGGTAACGCGTGCAGCGAATCGATGGTCCCCTGCATGACGGCCAAGGCCTGTGCGGCACATGAGCGCGGAACAGCGGCTTCAAACAACAATGCGCCGCCTCGGGCGCCCACCTGCTCAAAACTTGCAGACGCTTTGACGATGCTCCCACACGAAACAGTGAGGCGCTGTGTCAGAGAGGCATCTCCGCGACCAAGCGCCTCGGCAAATAGTGCGACCGAATCGGGTCGCGCATCGCCCCCGTTCGACCGGAACCCAACGGCGAATGCGACAGTCGAATCGTCGCCGCTGCGCTGCAGAATCACGACGGACGCTGGGAGATTTGGAGAGTCGGTCGGGGTAACGACGCCGGGCGGCCGTGCGAGCCGATCGCGCAGCCGCGTCGTCAGAACCTCTGCGAGTCCCTTGGGACCCACGGCACGGATCGCAACTCGACGCGTGCGGATATCGGCAATGGCCGACAAGGCATCGCCGGCGTTGACAGCGGCGAGGTCCTCTGCCTGACAGGGAAATCCATCAAAGCCCGGATACAACGACGACAAAGCCACCGCTCGCGCGACGAACGCCGGATCGCTCCAAGTTTCGCGTGCTAGCGCGATGCTGCGCTGGAGTTGCTCTTCGACGCTGGCTGCATCGATGGCGGGCGGCGTTGCCAAACGCTCTGCTGCGCTTGTGAGTTGCTCGATCGATGCGCCGCCCGACGGCAGGCTGAAGCCAACCAGCACGCCTCCTGGCACGGTGCGCACCACTGCATCGACATTGGCGCTGTCGTCGATTCCAGCGGTCGCAATATCGATCACCGCCAGTGCTGCGACTTCAACCGCAGCACGCGCATGGTCGCCCGCATCGAGAGCGCCCGCGCGCGGCCACAGTACGGCCAACGCCCAACGCCGTGTGCCACCGTCGAGAACCAGGACGGTGTCATCGGCCGATCGGTCCAACGCGAGAGGTGTTGCTGTCGCCGATCGCAATGGCCTTGGCGGAGGCGGTGCGGATTCCCGACGATGACGACGAGTACGGGCCTCGGTCACAGAGTCGCCGAGCAACAGGATGACCAGCAACAGGATCAGATCGAAGCGAGCGAAGCGTCTCACGCCAGCCCCTGTTCGGCGCTCAACTCATCCAGCAGCCGCTCGAGAGCGGCCAAAAGATTTTCGCGGCGCGCGCGATGCGACGGCTTCGTGTGGCCAGCGAGATGGGGCGTCGCAAGAACCCGCGGATGCGTCACCAGACCTTGCCGGGTGCGTGGCTCTTGTTCCCAGACATCCATCGCGCACCCTGCAATCCATTCCGAGTCGAGTGACTGCATCAGTGCCTCCTCATCGATCAGTCCGCCGCGGGCCGCGTTGAGAACGAACGCGCCGCGCGGCAAACACGCCAGTTGCTCGGCACCGATCATTCCCTGCGTCTCATCCGTCAACGGACAGTGCATCGTCAGCACGTCGCTGGCAGACAAGAGCGCTTGAAGCGAACGCGCCCGGTGGGCACCGTGTTGCGCGAACGTCTCGTCGGGAATGTAGGGGTCGAAGGCGCTCACCGTCATCTCGAATCCACTCGCCCGGCGAGCCACGCGCGACCCGCACCGCCCCAGGCCGACAATCCCCAAACGCAGTCCCGAGAGCTGCCCGTCTGGAAGCGTCTCGCGGATCCCCCAGTCCCAGGTCTGTCCCGCCCAGTGACGGCGCACGCTGCGCACGAGCGCGAGCAGATGAAGGAGTGTCCATTCCGCGACCGCTGTGGCATTGCCCGGGTCGGGCTGGATGACGGTAACCCTATGGGCCTGCGCAGCTTCTAGGTCGATGTTGTCGATTCCCGCTGAGGCCTGTACCACGAAACGCAGACGGCCAGAGGCAGTCTCGAACACGTGACGGTCGACCACCTGCACCGCCCGTGTGACGAGGATCTCGCACTCGGCGGCGGCTTTCCCTAGAGCGGCGCCACTCAATCGCGGATGACTGCGGACGACCACTCCCGGACGACGCTGCAAGACCGGGCCGAGGCCGTCGTCGTCGGGCGCCGCGAAACAGACAGTGATCGGGTTCGGGGGCCGCATCGCGGGGGCATTGTAGGCGGCGTTGCCCGGCCCCGGCACGGCCAGAGCGGGTCTCATGCGCTGTGCGCTTGGGGTTGTCCGTTTGCCGCTCGGCAGGCGCCGATGCCGGACTCGCCTTCCAACTGCCCGGATTCCGCGGCAGCAACGCGGTGGATCGGTTGACCGCTCCGAATGGCGTGGCTCCTCGCACGGTGCTACAAGCACGGCGATGACACAGAACGGCTGGACATGGATCTCGGTGCTGGCGGTGTTCGCTGCGATCGCATTGGGCGCGCTGACGTGGTTCGCGATCGCTGCATTGATCGAGATTCGCGCGACGGCGCGCGAGTTGCGCGAATCACTAAAGCGTCTGACGCCTTTGGCGGAGGACACCCTGCGCCAAACTCGTAGCCTGACCCAAACCGCAGCGGAGGAAGTCGCCGGTTTCGCCCAGTGGCGCCATTCGAGCTTTGCAAGCGTTGCCTCGGGACTTGGCGCCGTGCTGGGTCTGGTGCGAGCGTTCATGGCGCCAAAGCCCCCGCGCAGCGAGCCAGAGCGCGACGAGCCAAAACGCGACGACGCGAAGAGGATCGACGAATGAACGAACGAAGGTTGTCCTGGTTGTCTGTGTTCGTACTCGGCGGATTGATCGGTGCCGGTTTGGCTCTGCTGTTCGCGCCTCGATCCGGCAAGGACACTCGCGAGAAGCTCTCCGATCTGGCGCGTGACGCTGCGGATCGATTGCGTAACAGCGACGAATCGTCCCAACCTCGTTAGCACTTTTGTTGGCCTCGGGTTTTCCCCGCGACTTTTTTCGACCGATGCTGGTTTGATCGTCCGCTCGGCTCGAAAGCGTCCTATCAATGAGCCTCCCCGATTCAGCGCGTGCTGGGCCATCGCCCCCAATACGCGGGAGGCATTCGAATGTGGAGCACTGCAGGCCGCTTCGGCTCATATCTCAAAGAGTTGCGCGAAGAGCGCCGCCTGACTCTGGACGATATCGAACGAATCACCGCTAACGCCCCGGAACCGGTCACGCGCAGCCTCTTGTCCCGGCTGGAGAACGGTCGCGCCCGTGTCTCTGCTCTCAAGTTGATGGCGCTGGCTCGGGCCTATCGCCTGCGCCTCTCGGTGCTTGCCGAGAGACTCGAGCTGCTGCACGCAGAAGCCGACAGAGAACCAGGCCGCGAAGCCACCGCGCAACTCTGCAGCGAGGCACACTCGGCGCTGGCCGCAGCTAACGTGGATCGAGCTCGCACACTCTTCGACCGCATCGAGCAGTCTTCCGATGCAGAGCCACGTGTCGTGCAAACGCTTCGCTTGGAGATCGCCAGACGCTTGCTGGAGCAGTCACGACCGCGTGCGGCGCGAGAACTACTCGAGCCCTCGCTGTCGATGACGCCCGACGATCCGTGCGCCTTGCCGTTGCTGTTGCTGCTTGCGCAGGTCGCGCGAGCCTTGGGCCAACCGCTCTTGGTTCGTTCCGCAACTCTTGCGCTTCGCTTGCACCCCAGACCCTGGCCCAAGAAGCTGCTTTGCGATGCTGCTGGGTTGGATGCGTTCGAGCACACACAAGCCGGTCGAACGGATCAGGCGACAGAGATTTGGTTAGCGGCGGTTGACGTCGCATCGCGAGAGAACGATCACCTCAATGCCGCCCGTGCTGCGCTGGAACTGGCACGCTTGGAGCGATCACGAAGACATCCCCAAACGGCGTTGACTTGGCTTGACAATGCTCGCAGTCAGGCGGAGCTCGCCTCCGATGCTGCGCTGCTTGCGGTCATCTCCCTCGAACTTGGTCATGTGCAATCCGCTCGACAGCGCTGGCCGCTCGCTCGGCGAGCCTGGAGCGAGGCTCGGCAGCGCGCGCGAGAGATCGATCGTCACGACATTGCATTCGCCGCACTGCTGCAACTGTGGCGCCTTGCGCGCGCGCAGGCCGACGCCGCGGATGAACGGGCGGCGCTGCGCGCCTTGCGATTGTTGTCACGATCGATCGAGGAGATTCCACGCGACGCATCGGACGTGCTGCCACACCTGCGGCGAACTCAACCAGCGAGCGAGCGCAGCAACGTGAACGGGTAGAGTCCGGTGGTATGACCGTCTGACCATTGGAAGTGGAGCGCGTAGTGGCCAATCCGGCTAAACCGCTCGGCTCGAACCGTCGAAGGGACGCGAGCCGGATCGAGCGTGCGGTGACCCGTCGTTTCGTCCACGCAGCCAGCGCAAGGGCAAGCGAGACGGAGCGTTCGCGCTTCCAAGAACTGCTCCACACCGTCGTCCCACGCGATCCCAATGTCACCGCTTGGGAAAAGTTCGATGTATATCGGCCGAGCGCTCACAATTCCTCGGGCCGCGGCGGGGCCGCAAACTCGGGCATCGCCCCAGGCGCGGTGCCGGACGCCGCGACCACGGTCGTGGTGATGCCTCCTCGAACCTTGAAATAACCTGTCACCGACATCCACTCGGGCTCAGCCGCCTTTGAGAGATCTTCGAGCAACTTGTTGGTCATCCCCTCGTGGTAGACCCCTTCATCCCGCCAGGACCAGAGGTAGAGCTTCAGGCTCTTCAATTCGATCAAGCGAGGTCCGGGAACGTACTCGACCACGATCGTGGCGAAGTCTGGCTGGCCTGTTTTCGGACAGACGCAGGTGAACTCAGGGCAGACCATTCGTATCCGATAGGGCCGGCCGGGCGCGGGGTTCGGAACGGTTTCGAGAGTGCGAGTGGGCGGGGTCGACATCAAGAGGTCTCCACAGAGGGGTCAGAGGATTCCCCGCCCGGCGAATGTCCGCAACCCGTGGTGCTTTTTGGGCTGTGGCAGTCGACGCAGTGCGTCCCCGAACACAACTTCGTCTGGGTCGACATCGCAGGGGTCCCTCAAGCGATGGTGCCAGCCGCCGATAAGGGACCCGACTACGCGAAGCGTATGGCGATGCCGCCGCGAGGAACGCCCATGTTTCAGTCCACAGCAGAGTGCCCTGTCGATCTCGAGGATGGCTTGGCGAGAGCCGGCGATGATCGGGACTTCTACCGGGAATTGCTGCAAATGTTCGTGGACGACGCTCCGCTGCGAATCGAAGAACTGATGGCCGCCATCGATGCCCACGATGCGACCCGGATCTGCAGCGTCGCGCACGGCATGAAAGGTGCCGCCGCGAATCTGTCTGCCAACGCCGTCCGCGACTGCGCTCACCAACTCGAGACTCTGGCTCGACAAGGAGCGATACAAGGTTACGAGTCGCCGTTCGCGAGACTTCGCAAAGAGTTGCGGCGGCTCGCAGAGTTCGTCCGTGAGTTCTAAGGCTAGCAACCCAATGGCTATCCGTCTGCTGGTTGCCGAGGACGATGCAATGTCGCGACGGCTGATCGCGAAGGCGCTGACTCAGGCGGGGTATGACGTCGTAGCGGCCGCCAATGGCCGCGAGGCGTGGGAGATTTTGCAGAAAGAAGATATCCGTTTGGTGATCGCCGATTGGATGATGCCGGAGATGGATGGCTTGGAATTGGTCCGCAATATCCGAGAGCGTAGCCTGGGTTCTTACATCTACACCATTCTGCTGACATCGCGCGGCGGCAAAGAGAACATCGTGAGTGGACTGTCGGCCGGCGCTGACGACTACGTCACGAAGCCATTCGATCGTGAAGAGCTGTTGGTGCGCATTCGAGCCGGGGAGCGAATCGTCAAACTGGAAGCCGAACTCGAAGACAAGACGCGGATGCTGGCTCACATGGCGCTGGTGGATGGGCTGACAGGCGTGGCCAATCGCCGCGCCTTTGATGAACAACTGTTGAGGCTCACCGAACATTCGCGTCGATTCCGGCACCCCTTCACCCTGCTGCTGTTCGACTTGGATCATTTCAAGGGGTACAACGACTCACTCGGACACGAGGCCGGAGATCAGGCCCTCAAACTCGTTGGAGGCTTGTTACAGGCGTCGATCCGCGGATCGGACATGGCTTTCCGCTATGGCGGCGAGGAGTTCGTCGGTCTGCTTCCAGAAACGGACGCCGCGGGCGGCTTGATCGTCGCAGAGCGTGTGCGCGAGGCAATCCAGGATTCCCAGATCGAACATCCTCGCAACGCACCATTTGGAGTCTTGACCGTCAGCGTTGGGCTGTCCACCTACGATGGAGGGACGGCCCGCAGCGACGAACTCGTCCGCGATGCCGATCGATGTCTCTACGAGGCCAAGCGAACTGGACGAAATCGCGTCGTCGCTCCTGTCCTGGTGGAATCACCGTAGCCTGCTCGCACGATCGTCTGGACTAGACTACGATTCCGCATCGGCACTGACTGTGGAGGATCGATGAACATCCGGATCCACTATTGCGGGGTTTGAAACTACGAACCCCGCGCTGCGAGTCTCGCAGCGGAACTCAAATCGGCGTTCGGGGCCCAAGTTGAGCTTGAGCGTGGCTCCGGCGGGATTTTCGATGTCGTGGTCGACGGTCGACTGGTCTACAGCAAACATCAAGAGGATCGCTTCCCCGACGAGGGTGAGGTCGTGCGCCGGATCCAATCCGGCAACTGATCCGCTTCGGAGCGTGGTGGGGTGCAGCGAGCGCTGCTATCCTCCGCGATCCGGAGAATGATTGATGGATACCGGTCCGCGCGGTCCACGCGATGACTTCTTCTGCTGGAAGTTCCGCGTCTGGTACAACCTGCGCGATTGCACGTTCCGTCACTATTACGCCACTCACCCCGAGTGCGCAGACTGCGACCAGGGTGCGTCGAACCTGCGTTTGTTGAAACGTGTTCCGGAAAAGCCTCGCTGGATGGAGATTCCAACGTTGTTTCGGGCAGCCGACGAGGAGGACGACGAGTGAGCGCAGCAGCCTCCCGCAACCGAACCGCTATCCCGATCAGCGTGCAGCGCCTCCCCAAGGTCGAGCTGCATCAGCATGTGGACGGATCGATCCCAACGGCTCTCTTGTGGCGCTTGCTCAAGCATCACGGACTCCACCCCGTTGGAACACTGCGCGAGATGCGGCGGCGCGTCGAGTTGCAGGATGACGAACAAGGCTCGCTCTTGGCCTATCTGGACAAGTTCCACTATCCGATGTGGATCACCCAGTTCTACGAGAACATCCACGCCGTCGCCGAGGCCATCACACGAGCGGCTCTGGCGCAGGGTGTGCACACGCTCGAACTGCGTTACTCACCGGTGATCCACACCTACGCGGGACTCACCGTGCGCCAAGCGATCCGCGCGGTCCTGACAGGATTCAACCGCGTCATCACGGAACATCCGAAGATGAAATGCGGGCTGATCGTCATCGCGATGCGCCAGCATGGACCGCACATCGCGAAACTGTTGGCGCGTCAAGCGATCGGTGAAGCGGAACATCTGCATGAACGAACCGGCGTGGTCGGCTTCGACATCGCAGGTCCCGAGCGAGGAAATCCGCCACGGTTGTTTCGCGATGCCTTCGAGATCGCGCGCGCGGGCGGCCTTGGTGTCACGGCGCATGCGGGCGAGGACGCTGGACCAGACTACATTTGGGAAGCGATTGACATCCTGGGGGCGCAGCGGATCGGCCACGGTTGTGCCGCAGTCTCGGACAAGGCTCTGCTGAAGCGCATGGCGCGCGACCAAATTCTGGCGGAGTGCTGCCTCACCAGCAATTACCAAACCGGGGCTGTCAAGCTAGGGACGCGTCATCCAATCCAGACGTTTCTGGATGCCGGTGTGCCTGTCGCGATCTGCACCGACAACACGACAGTTTCACGAACCGATCACAACCAAGAGTCGGCCTTCGTGCTCAGGGAGTTGCAGTCCGCCGACGTACAGACGATCCGCGCGATTCATGCTGCGGCCGCTCGCCACAGTTTTATCGGCCGGCACCGGCGTGAGGTACGGACTTGACGCTGAGGCGTTGCATCTCGCGCGCGCTCTTGACACTCGGAGCCGCGACCGCATTGGCTCAGGAGCCGATCACGTCTGGCAACACCGGGTGGGGATTGCTGCCTGCCGAGTTGCAAACGGTGCTCGAAGCCAAAGCCGGAGCCTATCGTCAGCGGGCCACCAACTTTATTTGCACGGAGCGTGTGCGCGAGGTCGAGTACGAGGGGCGCGAGGCTCAAAACGAGAAGGTCCGAGAGTACGACTACTCGATGACCCGTGATCCTTCCGCCCCGGAGGGTGTACGCGCAGTCCGGTTGAAACCAGGCGCAGCACCAGACGCGAAAGAAATCGATCTGCGCTTGCCCTTCCCTGAGCCTTACCTTTGGTTTCAGGTTTTCGAACCGGCCGTGCGATCCACTTTCCGATTCAATGTCGGGGAATGGCACACCACACCGTACAAGCTGGCGATACCGGTGACCTGGCAAAGCAGCGCGCCTGTTCTCGATGGGCGCAAAGTGACTGAATGGTCGGGCGTCGCCGAAGTCGAATGGCGCACGGGAAATTTGGTTCGAGTCGTGGCCCGGCCAAGCCTGCAAGACGAGCGCTTGTTAGCTCAAATGCAGCGGTACCTGACGGCCTTTCGGTTCTTGGGGATGTCCACGGCGCCACCGCCACTGGGCCAAGAACTGACGGTCAGTTTTGGCTACGACAGCGATGGGTTCGCGTACCCGCAGCGCGTCGAGCTAGCCACCTTCCAACAAACCGGCCGTGAGACACGGGCCACCGTGAGCCGGCAAGTCGTGGAATATAGCAACTACAAATTCTTCAGCACCGATACGACGTACGAAGTCCCCCCACTCACCTACTCTCCGCCTGAGACGGGCGAGGGTGGAGAGACGCGCGAGAAATGATCGAAGTCCAAGGCTTGGTGAAGAGGTTCGGTGACAAGACGGCGGTCGCAGGCGTCAGTTTTAGTGCCCGTCGAGGTGAGGTCCTGGGAGTGCTCGGACCGAATGGTGCCGGCAAGACAACCACTCTTCGCATGCTCTGTGGTTACCTGCCCCCGACCGCAGGGGTTGCACGGATCGACGGCATCGATGTCTGGCGAGATTCGCTCGCCGCGCGACGACGGCTGGGGTACTTGCCCGAAAGCGTGCCGCTTTATCCAGAAATGCGCGTGCGCGAGTATCTGGAGTTTCGCAGCGCGATCAAAGGCGTGCCGCGCCGGCAGCGCTCGAGCGCTATCGAGCGTGCCGTAGCGCTTTGCTCGCTCGCGGACCGGGTTGATCAAACGGTCGGCACGCTCTCGAAGGGTTATCGACAGCGCGTAGGGCTCGCCGACGCGCTGCTTGGCTCCCCACCGCTACTCGTTCTGGACGAACCGACGGTCGGTCTCGACCCGAATCAGGTGATCCAAACGCGCTCGCTGATCCAACAGTTGCGTGGAGAACACACGATCTTGCTGTCCTCGCACATTCTCAGCGAGGTAGAGCAAGTCTGCGACCGAGTCGTCATCTTTCGGCAAGGCCTCGTGATCGCAGAAGACACACCCGCAGGGTTGCAGTCCCGCGCGCAACTCTCCCCCACGGTCACGATTGAACTCCCGGTCGCGGCAAGCGCGCGAATCGCCACGCTGATCGAGGGACTGGCCGAGTTGATCGAAACGATCCCAACCGACGACGGTTGGCTCCGCCTGACGTTGAAGGCCGCTGCCGACCCGCGCGAGACGCTGTTTGCCCGCGCGAGTGCCTCAGGAATCGTGCTGCGTGAGTTGACGCGTCGATCACACTCGCTGGAAGAGGTGTTTCACCAACTGACGGCCGCGCGCTCCGACGCTCCGGCCGCGGAGGCTTGATCGCGATGCGCGCCGCCTTTTGGATCGCTAGCCGAGAGCTTCGCTCGCTGTTCCTCCAACCATTGGCCTGGGTCGTACTTACTGTATTGGTCGGCTTCTCATCCCTGAGTTTTTGGTGGGTGATCGGCTATCCGAGTGCAAGCGCGCTCCCTGCCATCGAGGTTCAGTCGTTCATCTTCACGGGTCTGTTGTTCTGGCTGCCGCTGCTCGTGTTCTTGCCGTTGATTGCAATGCGGCTGATCGCCGAGGAGCGTCAAACCGGGACGATCGAAACGTTGCTCACTGCGCCTGTCACCGAGACACAAATGGTGATCGGCAAGTACGCAGCAGCCCTATCCTTCTACTTGGTCTTGATCTCACCGTTTTTGTTGTATCTGGTGTTGCTCGCGCGCTACGGCGCGGTCGACTGGAAGGCAGCGGCGTCTGGGTTCTTGGGGCTGGCGCTCATCGGCGCCTTCTTGCTGGCCGCGGCAATGACCGCCTCGGCTCTCACGCGTAATCAAATCGTTGCCGCGATTACCGGTTTCATCGTGGTGTTGCTTTTGTACTTGGCGCCCGCGCTGCTGCAAGGTCAGTTGCCGGCAGGCGAGACCTGGCAACGGCTTGGAAACCAACTCGACTTGATGTCGTCGATGCAGGACTTCAGCCGGGGCGTGATCAGCAGCGCGAGGCTGGCGTATCCGCTCTCAGGTATTGCGTTCTGCTTGTTCGTCACCGCACGGCTGGTGGAAGCCTCCAAGGAGAATTCCTGATGCCTGCTGCAAACTGGACGCGACGGGGGAACATCGCGGTCGCGATCGTGGCGGCATTGGTGCTGCTGGTCTTGGCAAACTACCTAGCCTCCAAGTACTGGGTTCAATGGGACTGGACGGCGAGTCGGATCCACAGCATCTCCGAGAAGACGCAGGGAACTCTCGATGCGCTAAAAACGCCGGTTCGGATCATCAGCTTTCTCTCCGACCGGCAACAGCCAGAGGTCGATTCCGTTCTGCGCGAAGTTCGCACGCTGATCGATGGCTATCACTCTCGCAACCCTAAGTACGTAGTCGCCGAACTGGTCGACTACAACCGTGATCCGCTGCGCGCACAGGACCTGCTCAAGCAGTACAAGATCGATCCATGGCGGGACTCACTCGACCTGATCGTCGTTTCGCAAGGAGAACGAACCAAGCTCCTGCGGCTTGACGATCTGGTTGAGTTCGATCAGGAGCCGGGGCAACAAGGTGTGCCAATGGTGCGCGCCATTCGAGCAGAGGAGGCGCTCACAGGTGCGATCCTCTCGGTCACACGCCAGCGCCGCCCAAAGCTGGTGTTCGCGACCGGCCATGGCGAGCGTGACCCACGTGAGTCGCGCGAGGACGGTTTGGGGCAGTTGACAGCAGAGCTCGAGCACGGAGACATCGAAATCGAAAACTGGAACGCGTTCGCGGCGACAGCGGTGCCCGCTGGCACAGATGTCCTCTTCATCACGGGTCCGCAAACGGTGTGGCTTGCGGGAGAAGTCGCCGCAGTCGATGCCTATCTTCAACACGGCGGCCGTGTGGTGCTGCTACTCGAACCATCTCTCCCTCGCAACGCCAATGTGATGATGCCGACCGGCTTCGAGTCATTGCTCAGTCGATGGGGCATTGGGATCCACGCCGACATCGTGATCGATCGTGATAATGGGGTGCCCTTCCTTGGGCCCGAAACCTTCTCGGCGTCGCTACTTGCCTTGCATCCCGTCACGCGTTCGATCGACAAGGGCCGCGTGCTCTTCACCCTCGCGCGCTCTTTGTCGATCGACGCACCGCCACCCGAGGTCGTGGTCAACACGTTGTCGGAGTCCTCGAGTACGGCGTGGGGCGAGACGGCGATCGACAAGCTTTCGGCCGTCGCCAACGACACGGCCGACACACGTGCTCCCCTGGGCCTGCTCTTGGCCGCAGAACACAAAGCAAGCACCAAGGATGAGCGGCCAGCACGATTGATCGTCAGTGGCGACGCTGACGTGGCGAGCAACATGTTCATGGGCTCGGCCAGCAACCGCGATTTTTGGCTCAACGCGATCGCTTGGCTCTTGGATGAACAACAAACACTGGGCATCGCGCCCAAGGACCGGGCGCTCACGCGGATGTTCGTGACAGAGGAAGACAAGACGCGATTGTTCTTCGTGCTGGTGCTCGGGCTGCCGGCGCTGACGATCGCGACCGGCCTGCTGGTCTGGTGGACCCGGCGCCGAGGGGCCACGCGATGAAAGGCAGAACCTCGCTGATCCTGTTGGCCTTTGCGGTGGGGCTGGCAGCCTTCGTTTTGCTATGGGAGAAGGATCAGCCGGGTACCACAGAGCGGTTGGCTCTGGCCGGAAAGTTGATCCCGAACCTCGACCCAGAGAAAGTCGACAAGCTCACACTCAAACGCCGCGATGGCATCGTCGTCGCGGCGCGACAGAAAGATGATCGTTGGCGCTTGGAACAACCGCTCGATGAGCCGGCCGACAGTCTCCTCGTTCAGGGGATCGTTCGTGATTTGGCGGAGGCGCCCGTCTTGGCGCGGTTCGCACCTTCCGACGTGACGGGTGGCGAGAACGCCACGGGACTAGGAGCCGATGCGGCGGTCGCGACAATGGTAGTCGCCGGGCGCGAGATCGTCGTGCGCATCGGTTCCCAAGATATCGGCGCCGGGCGTCGCTACGCGCACGTCGGAACAGCTCCCGAGTTGGTATTGATCGACGATACGGTCGCCCGCGCGATCGAGAAGCCGGTCGAGCAACTGCGCGATCACACGCTGTTCCAAGCCGCGACCATTGACGTTCAACGCTTCAGTATCGAACACGCCCATGATCCGGTGCTCAGCTTCGAACGGCGTAACGGTGAGGCGTGGTGGATCACGGCGCCCATCGAGGATGCGGCCGACAACAGCACCGTCAGCGCGTTGCTCTCCAAACTCCTTTCGCTTCGCGCTGACGCTTTCCTCACAACACCCCCAAGCGCTCTGCCCGGAAAGGAAGATCCCTGGCTGAGCATCAAGTTCGGTGATGCGCAGGGCAGCTCGCGCGGCACACTCACGGTGGGTGATGCTATTGCGGGAACAACGCTTCGGTTTGCCGTGACCGATCGCCGACCGGAGCCGTTTCATCTGCGTACGACAGAGATCGATTCCGAGTTGCGCAAGCCAGCCAGCAGTTGGCGTTCGATGCTGGCCATCGACACATCTGTCTGGGACGTCACCGAACTCGAAATCCGGCGCGAGAATCAACGATTGCTCCTGCGCCAAGCGCAAGCCGCTGACGGCAAGAAGAGTTGGATCGCGGCCGATCCGCCCGATACCCCGATCGATGAAGGCAAGATCGTTGAACTGACTTCCAAACTGGCTCGCGTCGAATGCAAGCGTTTCGCAGATGACGCTACTTGGAGCAGTGCGGGACTGGATACGCCTGTCGCGATGGTGACGCTGCGTCACGAGGATCGAACGCGGTTTCCAGATTCGGTCCTTTGGATCGGGAAGGCAGCCGGACCTAACGAAGTCTACGCTGGAGCTCCGGGCCGCCGTACCGTGTTGGTTGTTGATGCCTCGGTCGCCAGCGAACTCGATCCGTCACGACTCAAGCGCTGACGGAGCCCGAGGCGTTCAATCGACGCTTGCTCTACTGTGCAGCTCCGGAGAGTAGAAGTGTGAGCGACACAGCGTTGATCAACGCATGCGCCACGATGGTCGGCCAAATGGTTTCTCGACGCAGCGCAACCCACGCGAAGATCAGCCCCAAAGCACCGGTCAGTAGCGCACCCTCACCGTGCGCCACGCCAAATACAGTTGTCGTGATCAACAGCGCTGGCCAGCGGCCCCAACGCTTGGAAATAGCTCGAAGCGCATAACCGCGAAACAGGATCTCTTCCGTCAGTGGCGCCACCACCACGATGGCGAGGGCGAGCGCGAGCGTTTCTAGCGGCCCATCAGGATCGAGGGTTTGCCCGAGACTCTGCTCATACAAAAACCTCGGGATCGACAAACTTCGGCAAATCCATGTCAGCACCGGCAACACCATCCACGCCGCAGCGGCCGCACCGACCCCCCACGACAACTCGCCCAGCCAGGGTGAGCGATGCAGTCCGATCTGTGACCAGGTCAAGGCTTGAGCCCGCAATCGCCATGCGAGGAAGACGAGCGATGCGGCAGAACCTCCCGCGAAGCTGCCGGCAATCATCCACGTGCTCAGCAGTTTCAAACCGACCGCCCACAACGCGACGCCGACGACGAGTTGGCCTCCGAGAAACAACACCAGCGCCAACACCCCATCGAGCAACGACCAGGCGCGTACGCCGCGCCACCATGACCCGAAGGCCAACGCGCCCCCCACCGGCAACGCCAAGGCAAGAGCCGGCATGAAGGCCAAGAGCACGAGCAACCACGCCGGCATCAGATCGCGCACCGTTTCACTGAAAAGCACACGCGAGTTTCCGTCGCTCTCGATTCTTGCGACACCGGTCGTACCCAAGAGCCAGAGCGCGCCGTCACGTGGATCGCCCCGCAGTTCGAGAGGAGAGCCGACAGCGGCTGGAGCAGAACCGGTCTGTCGCCACACCCCAGCATCCGCTTGCCAGATCGATCCGGCCTCAGATGCGACGCGCCACAAACCGCCATGCCCGTCTTGAACAGGCCCCAACGAGTCCTTCAGTTCCAGCGGCAAGCTGCCGGTATCGGAGACAGGTGCTTCCGAGTGCCAGAGCGTCACCCCAGCGCGACCAGAGGCCTCGAGCGAAAGATCTTCGGGCACCATCGCACCGCGAGTCCATTTCAAGAGCGAGAAGCGATCGGTCTCTACGGGCAGCGCCCAGAGTGCTCCGGATTCATCGAGCCAGACCCGATCGACCGGTTCCGGCCAGCGCATCCGAACCGTGCCCGACAGCGAGTCGATGAGAACCACGCCTGCCGGCCCCCCGATAGCCACCTGCTCTGCGTTCGCTGCGAGAGACAGGTAGGAAGCCTCGCCCTCTTGCAGTCGCGAAAGCCAGTCTCCAGCCTCGCCGGCGAGAACCAGCGGAGGCGAAGTCGCGAGGAGCATCAAGGCGGCCAGGCAGCGAAACATCGCGGCAGAGTATCGGCTCGAACCCTGTGTGAAGCCCGCGGCTTGACGCCCGGGCCTTATTCGTATACTTTTCGCCATACGAAAACGAGACGAAAATATGAAAACCGACTTTACGCCAGAACTTCGCTATTCACCCAGATTTAGACAGCCCACCTCCGACCCGCGAGTCTTGAGCGCTGGAGTCGGCGAAGCGGCCGAGCGCTTGGCCATTCGGCTCAGGCAAGAGCAGCGGCTGGCAAATCGGGTTCGCCTGTTAGCGGTTTTCGCCGACGGGCGCGCTGTCGGGGCGGAAGCTGCACTCGAGCGTGGAACGTCGGAAGAGCCGCAGCTGTTTCGTGCTGGCCGCGGGCTGTTAGCGAAGGTGCTGGCTCAGCCCCACCCCGTTCAAAAGCTCACGGTAATCCTCGACCAGTTGGGAAGAGCTTCCCCTGCCCTCCCGCTCTTCGAGCGCGCTGATCTGGTCGTCGCGCCCCGCGACGTAACTCTGGCGATGAGGGTTTCGGCTCTGCGCGCCAAGTTCGCAGCACGAACCGGTGCGGCGTAACAGGCGCCTTCACTCTCCGGC
Source organism: Acidobacteriota bacterium (assembly GCA_031395565.1). Classification (GTDB taxonomy): domain Bacteria; phylum Acidobacteriota; class Polarisedimenticolia; order J045; family J045; genus JANNUT01. The sequence continues at coordinate 32,868 of JANNUT010000180.1, forward strand.
GTAACTCAAGGTCCGCGCGGCGACACCTCGCGGCTCTTCGGTGTCCACTGCAGCGAAGTACTCGTGTTGCCAAGGCTGTGCAGTTGCTCTTGTGCGCGATGAACAAGATCTTCGCTGTCTGCACAATCGGTCGTAACTCGCACCAGTTCAACGATCGCTTCAGCGCTCTTGCCTTGAGCCTTCAGAACGGTGGCGAGGTCAAGACGCCCGTCGCACGCCGCTAAGGGCGGCATGTCACGCAGATGAAAATCGGGACGCCCGTAAGTCAGGGGCTCGTCGGGTTCCGCGTTCACAAAAATGCGAAACCACGATTCTGCCGCGGCAAACTGCTGCTTGATGGCCAGGCAGCGCGCGATCGATCTCGCAGCGGCATTGCGCCAGTCCGTCG
>JANNUT010000181.1:0-38063 GCA_031395565.1 Acidobacteriota bacterium
CGAGTTCTTGATCGGACCCTCGCATCGTCAAGAGCAACTTGATCGCGTCGCCGGCTGGTCTCATGGCGAGATTCGTCACGGCGCCTGGCACAGACGACTGCGCTCGCCACGGAAGCACGCCCCGAGCCGGACGATCGTGTGGATCGACCAGCACCACGGTGCCTTCCCAGGCGACGGCAACAAAATCCGAGCCGGAAGCCGACGCGATTGCCAAAAGCGGAGCGGGGAAGACGAAACTCTCGCGGGTCGACCCATCGTCTCGACCGAAGCCGCGCAACTCGGTACCGGTCGCTACCCACCAGATCGAGCGGTCGCCAGAAAGAACAAGCGCCGTGACCGGCGCGCCCAGTTGCCGAACGTCCGGCCGCGCCTTCCCGCTCGCAGGCATGAGCCACAGTTCTGACGTCCCTCGCCGGACGACCCCCAAACTCAATCGACCTTCCGATAAGGCCGCTGCGCCGACGCTTGGCAGTCCGTCCAGTTCGCGGAGTACCAGCCAGCCGTTGCCCTGCGGCTGCAACACCCAGAGGTGAACGCGTTGTTTGGCGTCGACGCCCAGCAGTGCGAGTTGTTCTCGTTCCGGATCGCAAACCAGCACAGCGGACGCAAGCTCGATCGGCGGGGTCCACATACCAGCTGGGACAGACGGAACCAGTTGCACCTGGCCCGTGACGAACTGCGCTCGTGACGACGGATTGGCGGCGCATGAGTCGGAGAGGGCCGCGGGCAGCATGGCAGCTAATACTGTGGCGAATGCGACCATCGTAGCCTTCCTAACCCCCGGCTTGGCTCGCCGGTTAACAGGATGTTAGTCTCCCACGCACTTCATCCTAGCCCTTGATCGACCGCGTTTCTTCCCGAACGCGCGAGGGTGCTGCGGCTCCTCGCGTCCCGACTTCCGCATGCGAGGCATCATGTCTAGCCCCGATAACTCTAGTCTGACTCAGCACCCTGATCGTTTCGTTCGTCGCCATATTGGTCCGCGCCCCGAAGAGTATCCGCTGATGTTGGGGACCCTTGGCCTTGACTCACTCGACGAACTCGTCGCCAAGACACTCCCCGACACGATCCGTGGGGGCAAGCCGCTCGATCTACCTCCCGCGTTGAGTGAACGCGAAGCGATGACGGAGTTGGCCGGTTTAGCCTCGCTGAATCGCGTGTTTCGCTCCTATCTCGGACTTGGCTACAGCGATACGGTCACCCCGGCAGTGATTCGCCGCTGCGTGCTGGAAAATCCAGGTTGGTACACGCAATACACGCCTTATCAAGCAGAGATCGCGCAGGGACGGCTGGAAGCGTTGCTCAACTTCCAAACCATGGTGCTCGACCTGACGGGCATGCAGGTCGCGAACGCGTCGATGCTCGACGAGGCGACGGCGGCCGCCGAAGCGATGACTTTGTGCCATCGCCAACTCGATAAGAAGGCGGACGGCAAGGCGTACTTCATCAGCGAGCGCTGTCACCCGCATACGATCGCCGTCGTGCAAACCCGCGCCGAACCGCTCGGAATCGACGTGTTGGTGGGCCCGCACGAGAGCATCGATTTTCAACAGACGCCCTGCTTTGGGGCGTTGCTGCAGTACCCCACGAGCGATGGTGAAGTGCTCGACTATCAGCCGCTCGTAGCAGCGGCTCACAACGCGGGTGTGTTGGTCACCGTGGCCGCCGACTTGATGTCGCTGCTGTTGCTGCGCGCTCCCGGCGAATTCGGTGCCGATGTCGTCGTCGGAAACAGCCAGCGCTTCGGCGTACCACTCGGATTTGGCGGCCCACACGCGGCGTTCATGGCCACGCGCGATGAGTACAAACGACAGATCCCAGGTCGAATCGTCGGCGTGTCGAAGGATGTCGAAGGGCGGCCTGCGCTGCGTTTGGCGCTCGGTACCCGCGAACAACACATCCGGCGCGATCGAGCCACCAGCAATATCTGCACGGCTCAAGTTCTGCTAGCCGTCATCGCTTCGATGTACGCGGTCTACCATGGCCCGGAAGGGCTGCGACGCATTGCGGCTCGGATCCACGCACAGACGCTCGCTCTGGCACGCGAGTTGACGAAGCTGGGCCATCGTGTTCGCCACAGTGCGGTCTTCGATACGTTACGCGTGACTCCTGCTTGTGGCGCGAAGACCGTGTTGGCAACGGCGCAAGCCAAGGGCATCAACCTGCGACAGTATGACGATGGCGATCTTGGAATTGCGCTTGATGAAACGGTCGACGATGCCGATCTCAGGGACCTGCTCGCCGTCTTCGGTGATACCCGTATGCCGGTGCCGATCGCTTTGCCTCAAGACACCGGAATCGATGCCTCGTTACGGCGCACCAGCGGCTACCTGCAGCATCCGGTCTTCAATAGTTACCGTAGCGAGACCGATTTGCTGCGCTACATCAAGCGCCTGGAAAATCGCGATCTGTCGTTGACCTCGTCCATGATTCCGCTCGGCTCGTGCACGATGAAACTGAACGCGGCGGCCGAAATGTTTCCAATTTCCTACCCGGGATTCGCGGCCCTGCATCCGTTCGCCCCGGCCGAGCAGGCAATGGGCTACACACAGCTGTGCGAGCGTCTGGAGTCGATGCTCGCGGAGATTACGGGGTTCTCGGCTGTCTCGCTGATGCCCAATGCTGGCTCGCAGGGTGAGTACACAGGACTGCTCGTGATTCGCGCGTATCACCGCGCGCGCGGCGAAGCGCATCGCAATGTCTGTCTCATTCCGGTTTCGGCGCACGGCACCAACCCTGCGAGCGCAGTGATGGCAGGGATGAAGGTCGTCGTGGTGGCTTGCGATGAGCACGGCAACGTCGATCTTGCCGATCTGCAGACCAAAATCGATCAGCACAAGCAGAATCTCAGCGCCTTGATGATCACGTACCCATCGACGCATGGTGTGTTCGAAGAAGCGATCCGCACCATTTGTCAGCGCATTCACGACGCGGGTGGCCAAGTCTATGTCGACGGCGCCAACCTCAACGCGTTGGTGGGCCTGTGCCGGCCGGGCGATTTCGGCGGCGATGTTTGCCACTTGAACTTGCACAAGACGTTCTGTATCCCGCACGGCGGCGGCGGTCCAGGTATGGGGCCGATTGGTGTCGCCGCACACCTCGCACCGTTTCTGCCGCGTCATCCGTTCGCAACTGGCGGCGGCACTCAGGGAATTGGACCGGTCTCGTCAGCGCCGTTGGGCTCGGCGAGTATCTTGCCGATCAGCTTCGCGTACATCCGAATGATGGGGGCCGAAGGACTCGCCGAAGCCACCAAACTCGCGATCCTCAACGCCAACTACATCGCCAAACGGCTCGAAGCGCACTATCCGGTGGTCTACACGGGCAAGCATGGTCTTGTGGCGCACGAGTGCATTGTCGATCTACGAGGCCTCAAGCACAGCGCCAATATCGACCCGGACGATGTCGCCAAACGATTGATGGACTATGGCTTTCATGCACCGACCATGTCATGGCCCGTCGCCGGCACACTGATGATCGAGCCGACCGAAAGCGAGCCACTGGCAGAACTCGATCGTTTCTGCGAGGCGATGATCGCGATTCGCGAAGAAATCAAAGAGATCGAAACGGGCCGGGCCGACACTCACAACAACGTCCTGAAATCGGCGCCCCACACCGCAGAAGTCCTCACACGAGACGACTGGAATCGTCCCTACAGCCGTGAACGCGCTGCCTTCCCGTTGTCCTGGGTGCGCGAGAAGAAGTTCTGGCCGAGCGTGTCGCGTGTCGACAATGTGTTTGGCGATCGCAACCTGATTTGCGCTTGCCCGCCACTTGAGGCCTACGCCGACTGATGCCGGCGAGTTCCGGCGTCGCTCTGGCCTTGCTCAGTGTTCTGGATCGTCAACGACCTCGAAATCGTTGCCGGTAACCGACAAGAACTCGTCGTGCATTTGCTCGTCGTTCCAACGCGCGTCTGGCGCGCCTTGGAAGTACCAATCGCTCCCGTTGTCGGCCAGGATCATCCCGTAGGTTTTCATCGCACGAAGGATCACTTGGACCGGCGGGGAGAACCCCGAAACATCCACGCTGGCCTTGAGGCGCACACGTGTGCCAAGCGGGGGGCGAGCGTCACCGCCAGGTCCGCTGGTGGCGTCGTGCGAGGCGGGGAAGACGTAGCTCTTCGAACCCCGCGCGGTAAACCGGATGGCGTGGTCGATCACGCCGCGCTCGAAGACCTCGTCGGCGCGAACCAATCCAGGGAGCATGGCAAGGCCGGCGGCATCGGCTGAGGTCCAGCCCTGAGGCCGACGATCGTTGGTCGTTAGATTGAAGACGGCACCCGACCCGGCATGCCACTGACCGCCGCTGAATTGCAGCGCGTACAACTCGAACAGCCAACTGTTGTCCTGATCGACGATCAGCATGTGGCGATCGCCACTGCTGCCTCCACCTGGGATATTCCCCTCGATGAATCCTGGGGTGGTCTTGGACTCTTCAGGAATCGGGTATCCACTGGCGAATCCAGGCGCTCCCGTGTCGCTTTCATCAGCGTAGGCAAACGACACGGGGAACCGAGACTGGGTGCCCGGTGCGACAACGTAGGGAATCCCGAACGTGGTGCCGAAGTCAGGATGGAGTCCGCGAGAACGCCCAATGAACTCGATGATCGCGTCGGAGTTGGCGGCCAGCCCCCAGCGTGAAATATCACTGTGCCACCAGTTGGTCGAAGGGAACATCGGCAACGAGCCAAGCGAGGGATTGAGCGCGACGCTATTGCTGCCGCCGCCGCATCCGTTGCGCGCGCCGGCCTGCACCAGCGCACTGCGCGCCGCCGACAATCGAGAGACAGCTCTTTCGATCGATCGTGCCGCGGCTGTTTCAGGCGTGCGAGGATCTGCGACACGAGCGCACAGACGTTGGGCCTTGCGCAACAACTCGAGTATCGCGGTGCGATCGCGAGCGAGCATCGTCCGAAGCCCTGGGTCCGCCGTTGATGTGCGTGCCGAATTGAGAGTCTGTTTCGCCTGGCTCGCCGCGGCTCGGCCACTCAACGGGATGCTCGCAAGCGAGGCGCTGGCCGAATCTAATTGGGCCAGCACTCCATCGAGCGGCGCGCACGTCGCGCTGCCTCCCCAAACCGGCAGCTGCCCTCCCAGGGAAAACAGCATCGAGATCAAGGCGATCAGTGGTGGGCGCATGACGCAACTCTCCTTGACCCACTCGAAGCAAACGGTGTGCCCCATCCGCGGCGGCACGATTCGGATGGTGGTGGACCACTCGATCACGCTATTGTCACTGCCATGACCGAATCGCTCGACCTACTGATCGACGCCGTGCGCGACGCATGCAACAGCACTCAATGGGCGCGAGGCGTTCAACTTCAGCGCGGAGGAGCGGTCACGTTCGAAGCGCGCGGCGAGGGAACGATCACGCTGCGTGTCGCGGCACGGCGCGGTCTGGTGGCTCCGGCGGTAACGTTAGCCCCAGGTGATCCCTCGTGGAGTTGTGAGTGCGACGCACGCGGCGAGGCGTGTGAGCACGTCGCCGCTGCGGCGCTCGCACTGCGCGAAGACAGCGCGCTCACACAGGCCACAGAGGGCGAGAGCGTCACGACAATCGCTCCGACCGAAGGACGAATCGCGTACCGGTTGGGGGTTGCACCGGCTGGCCTGACCTTCACACGTGTCGCACTGTCAGCGGCAGGCGAATTGCCGATCGCGGCACCCTTGGAAGCGATCGCTACCGGGCGAGCCGATGGGCCGCGCTTCGTGGCCGCTCCGCTCGATCTGGAAATCGAGCGCGCTGGAGGATTGCTTCCAGCCGGCGCTGTGGTGCCCCGTGAGCGCGTCGAGCGCTTGTTTCGCGCGCTCTCGAGTTCCCGCGAGGTCACGCTGGAAGGTGAGCCGGTTCGTGTTTCGATCGAGCGCATCCCTCCGGTGGCGTTGGTGCGAGATCGTGGCGCAGGTTTTTGGGTCGAACTCACGGAAGATCCACGAGTCACCCGTAGCTTTGCCGCGGGTGTCTTGCTGCTCGGCGAGCGGCTGGCACTGCGTGGTGAGGCGCCACTCAACGCGCGCGAACGCGACGAGTTGACGGCGGGCCGCTATTGGCCGCCGGAGCGTGCGGGCGAAATGGTGGCGGAGTGGTTGCCGATCTTGGCGGCGAAGTTGCCGCTTTGGATCGACACGATTCGTTTGCCGCAAAGCGCGACGTTGCCGCCGCGACTCTTGGTGCGAACCGCGCGCGATAACGATGCGTTGCTCGTCTCGGCCGAACTGGTCTACGGAGATCCGGTGCGTGCCCGAATCGAGGATGGCCGGATGGTCTTGCTCGGGGGTGGCGCGGTACCGCAACGCGATCCTGCGGCCGAGGCTCGTTTGCTGAAGGAGCTGGAGGCATCGCTGCGCCTGTCGCCGGGCGGCTCGTTACGATTCGATGGCGAGGCGGCGATCGGCTTTGCCGCACAGTTGTCGCGCTGGTCTGGCGAAGTCGACGGCGATGCGCATCACGAGTTTCGCGATGATGGTGCACTCATGGTTGCGCTTCAGTTTGACGCTCAATTCGAGGCCACGTTCCGCACTTCAGCGGGAGCTCGGCCACGTGGCGGTGCGGCTGCTGTACTCCGTGCGTGGCAAAGTGGTCAGCGTTGGGTGGGGTTGGAAAGCGGTGGTTTTGCCTCACTGCCGAACGATTGGTTGACGCGTCACGGCGTTGCCGTCGCCGATCTCATGGCGGCGCGCGATGCGAGCGGGACCCTGACCGCGGCGGCCTTGCCAGAACTCGCGCGTTTCGCCGAACAAACCGGGGCTCCCGTTCCAAACGTGTGCCGCCTGCACGTGGATCGACTGAAAGCTGCGCTCGAGCAGCCGGCCGAACTTCCCTCCGATCTATGCGCCACACTGCGCCACTATCAACACGAAGGTGTGACCTGGTTGCGAGCGTTGGGCGACTGCGGCCTGGGCGCGTTGCCCGCCGATGACATGGGGTTGGGCAAGACGGTTCAGACGTTGGCGGCGCTGCAGGGGCGGACGTTGGTCGTGGCGCCGGCAAGCGTGGTGTTCAACTGGAGCGAAGAGTGCGGCAAGTTTCGGCCGGGACTGTGCGTCGCCACATATCACGGTGCCAATCGGCGTTTGGACCCCGCCGCCGATGTCACCATCACCACCTACGCGTTGCTGAGGCTCGATCTGCCTGCCCTCGCTGCCGTTGCTTGGGATACCGTGGTTCTGGATGAAGCCAACGCGATCAAGAATCCCGAGAGTCAGGCAGCGCGAGCAACCCTTCAGCTGCGGGCTGGCCGTCGGATCGCGTTGAGTGGCACTCCAGTAGAAAACCGTCTGACAGAATTGTGGAGCGTCATGCAGTTCCTCAATCCCGGTTGGCTCGGTTCACTCGATGATTTCAGCGACCGCATCGAGCGTCCGATCGCGACAGGGGATTCGGTGGTGGCGATGAGGTTGCGCCAACGGCTGCAACCCTTCGTGCTTCGTCGCTTGAAGCGCGAGGTGGCGCCCGAGCTGCCGCCGCGCACCGAGTTGGTACGGCGTTGTGAACTCGCCGACGGCGAGCGCGCTACTTATGACGCGTTGCAATTGGCGGCCCGCACCGATGTGGTTGAACAGCTGCAGAGCGGGGGCAATCCGCTGCACGCACTCGAGGCCTTGTTGCGCTTGCGTCAAGCCTGCTGTCATGCCGCACTCGTTCCTGGCTCTGGGGTTCTTGCGGCCGCCGGCTCTTCGAAGTTGTCGCTGCTGTTGGAACTGCTCGATACCGCTGCCGCAGACGGGCACAAGTCGCTGGTGTTTACTCAGTGGACCAGTTTGCTGGATCTGGCGGAGCCGTGGCTGCAACGCGCCGGATTGCCATACACGCGGCTGGACGGTTCGACACAGAACAGGGGAGCTGTGGTGGCGGAGTTCCAACGCGAGGATGGGCCACCCGTCATGCTGCTCTCACTCAAAGCGGGCGGCGTTGGACTCAACCTCACGGCTGCGGATCATGTCTTCTTGCTCGATCCCTGGTGGAACCCCGCCGCCGAAGATCAGGCTGCCGATCGTGCACACCGCATCGGGCAGGAGAAGCCGGTCTTCATCACCCGGCTCATCGCCGCGGGCACCGTGGAGGAGCGAGTGCTCGCGCTGCAGGAGTCCAAACGCGCCGTCGCTGCGGCTGCCTTGGGCACCGGTGGTGCCCTGGCGGCGCTCTCGCGCGACGAAGTGCTGTCGCTCTTGGGGGCCTGATCGGGCGCTTTGGAGCGCGGCGGGTATGATGCGCGACCGATGAGCACGCCGCGCCGATTCTGGGATTATGCCGACGGTTTTCGCGGCCCCTTCTTGGGCGGATTACTGCTATTGATCGCGACCAACGGCCTGAGCCTCTCGATTCCTTGGTTGCTGCGTGCCGCCGTTCACTCGCTCGAACGCGGTGAGCACGACAGCCGCCGCCTGGCAAGCTACGCCTTGGCGATTGCCGGGGTCGCGATCCTCCAAGCACTGGTGCGCACCGGTTCGAGGCTCACGATCCTGGGGGCGGCCCGTCAGATCGTGGCGCAGCTCCGCGGCCGGTACTTTTCGAAACTTCAGACGCTCTCTGCGCGGTTCTACGAGGCGCACCGGACAGGCGATCTGATGTCGCGCGGGGTTCAAGACTTCAACTTGTTGAGGTCTGTCTTCGGTCCGGGTGTACTCAATCTGATGAATACAGTCATCGTTTACGTCGCGGCTCTGTCGCTGATGGTGGTACTCGACCTGCGGCTGACATTGATTGCGATGGCGCTGTATCCGCTGCTGTTGTTTGCGGTCAATCGTCTCAATCGACAAGCATACGCACGCGGGGTCGCCGTGCAGGAAACGGTTGGCAGGATTACCACGCGCGCTCAAGAGAATCTGAGCGGCATTCACCAGGTCAAGATCTTCGGGCAAGAGCCGCGCGAGCTCGCTTCTTTTCGCGAGCTGTCGTGGCAGTATCGCAATCGCAGCATCGCGTTGATCCAGTCTCAGGGCGCGATGATTGCTCTCATCGGTGTAACCGCGGGCGCGGCGACGTTGATCGTGTTGTACGTCGGTGGCAGCGCCGTCATGAGCGGCCGGATGACGCTCGGCGACTTCGTCGCGTTCAATGCGTATCTTGCGTTGCTCGCTTGGCCGACGGTGGCATTCGGCTGGATCTTGAATGTCTTTCAGCGCGGCGTCGGTGCCTTGGATCGGATTGACGAGGTTCTTTCCGCCGAACCCGATATCCCGGCGGCCAGCGACGAACAGGCGCCGCCTTTCGCGATCGAGTCCGGCATCGAGATCCAAGGCCTCAGTTTCAGCTACGATGGACAACGGCTGGTGTTGGACGATTTGTCACTCTCGCTACCGGCTGGCAAGACGATTGCGTTGGTCGGGGGTGTCGGTTCGGGGAAGTCGACTCTGGCGGCTCTTCTAGCGCGCACTTATGCGGTGCCGCGTGATGCGATCAAGATCGACGGGACCGATATCAACGACATCCCCACGGTCCGCTGGCGGCGAAGTGTCGGTTTCGTTCCGCAAGAGGGTTTTCTGTTTTCTAGGACGCTGCGTCAGAACATCTCGCTGAATCGCGTTTCTGTCACATCGGAGCAGGTCGATGAGGCCGTGCGAACCGCCCGGTTAGACCGCGATCTGGAGCAGTTGCCGGACAGTCTGGAGACAGTTGTCGGTGAGCGCGGGGTCACGCTCTCGGGTGGGCAGCGACAACGTGCCGCGCTCGCGCGGGCGTTGTGTGGGTCACCGTCGCTGCTGATTCTCGACGACGCGCTGGCTAGCGTCGACGCCGATACCGAGCATGGCATCCTCGATGCGTTGGCGTCGGGGCCACAGCGCACGATGCTGTTGATTTCGCATCGTGTAGCGACGATCACGTCGGCCGACTGGATCGTCGTCCTCGAGGCCGGCCGGATTGCCGAGCAGGGTACTCACGAGGAACTGCTGACGCGGCGCGGCGTCTACGCAGCTTTGTTCCAGCGCAGCGCGCTGGAGGAGCGGCTGGAAGCGCCATGAGCACGCGACCATCACTTGCCGAAGATGACACACGCGGAAAGGCCTATGACGCGCGACTGATACGCCGGCTGTTGCCCTTCGTGCGCCCCTACAGCCGCTGGTTGGCACTGGCGTTGGGACTGCTCGTGGCGCTGGCGGGCGTGCAGGTGCTTCAGCCCTGGTTGGTCAAGCTGGCAATCGACGAGCATATCTCGATCAAACAGCCGGGCGGCTTGGGCAGTCTTGCGCTGCTCTTCATGGCCGCGCTGATCGCCGAGTTCGGGCTCCGATTTGCACAAATGCTCGTGTTGGAGCGCGCGGGACAAGGGGTAATCCACGACCTCCGCAGTGCGGCCTTCGCGCATCTGCAACGACTGCCCGCCGCTTTCTTCGATCGCAATCCGGTCGGTCGCCTGACCACTCACTTGACGTCCGATGTGGAGTCGCTCAATGAGGCGTTCACATCGGGACTCGTGCTGATCCTCGCCGATCTGGTGAAACTGATCGGCATCGCTGTTGTGCTGTTCGTGATGGATGTCCGACTGGCGCTGACGGCGCTGGCGGTGCTGCCGCCGATGCTACTGCTTTCGTTCCTGCTGCGAGCGCGGATGCGCCACGCCTATCGAGAAATACGCGCCTTGATATCGCGGTTGAACGGGTCGCTACAAGAGAATCTGGTTGGCATGCGAGTCGTTCAGATGTTCGGGCGCGAGGCAGCGCAGCGCGAGGAGTTCGAGTCGATCAACGAGGCGCACAAGCGTGCCGAGCTGCGTGGTGTTCGATTCGAATCGTTGTTTTCGGCGATCGCGGAACTGATGTCCTCGGTAACGCTGGCAGCGTTGGTCTGGGCGGGAGGAGAGCAGTACCTGGCAGGTGCCGTGACGTTCGGCACGCTGGTGGCGTTCTTCGAGTATGCCGGCAAGTTCTTCGCTCCTTTGCAGGAGCTTTCTCAGCGTTACACCGTGATGCAAACCGCCATGGTCGCGGCCGAACGAATCTTCCGGCTGCTCGATACTCCCCAAGCGCCCGACGCGGCGGCGAGTGCCGGCACGGGGATGCTGCCCAAGGAGACGCGCGGCGAAATTGTGTTCGACCGTGTCACCTTCGCCTACGACGAGACCAAGCCTGTTCTGCATGATGTGAGCTTCCGGATCGCCCCGGGGGAGCGGATCGCTGTTGTCGGGTGGACCGGAGCCGGCAAGTCGACGCTGATTCGTCTCTTGGTGCGTTTGTATGAGCCTACCGAGGGGCATGTTCGACTGGATGGAGTGGACGTTCGCGCGATGCCCGTGGAGCAACTGCGACGCCGGATCGGTGTGGTGCTGCAGGACAACTATCTGTTCGCCGGTTCGATCGGTTCGAACATCACGTTGGGCGATCCGCGGCTCGACGCTGATGCGATGCGGCGCGCCGCTGAAGCGGTCGGCGCCGATACGTTCATCGCGAGGTTCGAGCAGGGATACGACGAGCCGGTGGCCGAGCGCGGCTCGAATCTCTCTGTCGGCGAAAAGCAACTGCTCTGCTTTGCCCGGGCGCTGGCGTTCAATCCCCCCGTGCTGGTTCTCGACGAAGCCACCGCCTCCGTCGATCCGGCGACCGAGGCGCGACTGACAGCGACGGTCGAGCGCGTGATGCAAGGGCGCACGGCAATCGTGATCGCTCACCGTTTGGCAACGATCCAAAACGCGGACCGAGTCTTGGTGCTGCACCGCGGCCGATTGGTCGAGTCCGGCACTCACGCCGAGTTGTTGATGCTCCCGAACGGACTCTATCGGGCGTTGCACCAACTTCAGTTCGGGTCAGCGCGCCAAGCCTGAAGTCTTCGAAAACGTGCCTTACCTCCTATCCGGGCTAGACTTTCTGTCAGATGACATGGATCAAGCCGAAAGCCCCGGAACAGGCCCTTCCCGAACCTCCAGCGAAGGAAGTCAACTCATCGTTTCCCAACGACTTAAGCCTATCGTTCGTGGAAGGGATGTACGCCGCGTTTGGGGCTGACCCCGAATCCGTACCGTCCGACTGGCGAGCCTGGTTTCAGAGTTGCGAACCCGATCAACGATTTCTCGGTCATCCGCAGTTGGGGCCGAGCTTCGTCCCTGACTCGCTTTTCGGCGGGCTTGCCGCTCGTGCGTCGGAGCCCGCGGTGGTGGGCAACTCGGGAGCGCGCAGTGACGCGGCGTTGCAGAACAAGGTCGACCAACTGGTGCGCGCCTATCGCGTGCGCGGTCATCTATTGGCTCATCTGGACCCACTCAATTTGGCGCCGCATCCAGATGTCCCCGAGATGGAGCCGGCGTTCTATGGTCTGACCGCTGCCGATCTCGATCGCGAGTTCGTGTTGGAAACGCTGCCGGGCCGCAAACTGCGTCCACTGCGCGAGATCATCGGACACCTTAAGAACACCTACTGCCGGCGCATCGGCGTCCAGTTCATGCACATGGATGACCTCACGGTCCGCCGTTGGCTGCAGGAACGAATGGAAGTCTCCGAAAATCATCTGGCGCTGTCGCGAGCGCAGCAGTTGAGAATCCTGACCCGGCTTACCGACGCCTCCTTGTTCGAGGAGTTCATTCAAAAGAAGTTCGTGGGTGCCAAGAGTTTCTCATTGGAGGGTGCAGAGAGTCTGATCCCACTGTTGGATCTGGCGATCGAAGCCGCCGGCGAGCATGGCTGCGATCGCGCTGTGCTGGGGATGGCGCATCGTGGCCGTCTGAACGTGCTGGCGAACGTGATGGGTAAGAGCCCACGCCTGATCTTTGGTGAGTTCGAAGATCGCGACCCCAACGAGAACGTCGGCCGCGGCGACGTCAAGTATCACCTCGGATTCAACAACACGTGGACGACCAGCGCGGGCAAGCCGATCGAGTTGTATCTGTGCTTCAACCCGAGCCATCTGGAGTACGTCAACCCTGTGGCGCTCGGTCGAATGCGCGCCAAGATGGATCGCGCCGGTGACACGCAGCGTGTCGAGGGGTTGGTCATCTTGATTCACGGCGACGCAGCCTTCATTGGTGAAGGCATCGTGCAAGAAACGCTGAACCTCAGCGAATTGTCTGGATACGAGGTGGGCGGCGCGTTGCACGTCATCGTCAACAACCAAGTCGGATTCACGACCTCACCACAGCAGGGACGTTCCACGACGTACGCATCCGATGTCGCCAAGATGCTGCAGAGCCCGATTTTTCATGTCAATGGAGAGGACCCTGAAGCCGTTGCCCAAGTGATTTCGCTGGCGATGGAGTTTCGGCGCGTGTTCCGCCGCGATGTCGTGATCGACATGTACGCGTATCGTCGCCGCGGGCACAATGAGGGCGACGAGCCGACCTTCACGCAACCGACCATGTATCGAGCGATCGAACAGCGACCGTCGGTGCGCGAAAGCTATCTCGACTTTCTACTGCAACTCGGACAGGTGACACGCGACGAGGCTGACGTCATCGCAGCCAACCGTCGCGACTATTTGGAACAAGAGCTGTCGGAAGCCAAGAGTGCTGATGTCAAGCTGAAATACGATGCGGGACGGGTCTGGCAAGGTTATCTCGGCGGCCGCGAGGCCGATGTGCCGGAAGCCGACACAACGGTCAGCGAATCGGAGCTGGAAGTGCTCGGCGAGCGACTTGTGGCGCTTCCACCAGGGTTCACGCCGCATCCTAAACTCGAACGCTTGCTCCACAGCAGAGCGCAGATGGTCCGCGGCGAGAAGCCGCTCGATTGGGCGATGGCTGAACTGCTGGCCTACGCCACGATCGCAGCGGCAGGTCAACGTATCAGGCTTACCGGGCAGGATGCGCAGCGTGGAACGTTCGGACATCGTCACGCTGTCTGGCACGATCAAATCTCTGATCTCACGTACCTGTCGTTGGGGCAACTCGGACCACAACAAGGTAGCGTCGAGATCTGCAACAGCCCGCTTTCCGAAGCCGGTGTGCTGGGATTCGAGTACGGCTACAGTTTGGACGCGCCCGAGGCGCTCGTTATCTGGGAAGCGCAGTTCGGCGACTTCAGCAACTGCGCGCAAGTGATCATCGACCAGTTCATCTGCAGCGGTGAGGAAAAGTGGCGCCGGCTCTCCGGCCTCGTGTTGCTGCTGCCGCATGGATTCGAGGGACAAGGCCCAGAGCATTCCAGCGGGCGACTGGAGCGATTTTTGTGGCTCTCGGCCAGTGACAACATTCAGGTTGCCCAACCGACAACGCCGGCACAGTACTTCCATTTGCTGCGGCGGCAGGTGGTCCGTCCCTGGCGCAAGCCGCTGGTGGTAATGACGCCCAAGAGCCTGCTGCGCCATCCGCAAGTCGTCTCAGCGCGCAGCGAACTGTCCAGCGGAGGGTTCCAGCGGATTCTCGGGGACAACACGGCGACGCATCGAGAGGTCTCACGAGTGCTGTTGTGCAGCGGCAAGATCTACTTTGAACTCGACAAGCGGCGCCTCGAAAGCGGCCGCGATGACGTCGCGATCTTGAGACTCGAACAGCTCTATCCGTTGCCCGACGAGACTCTCGCACAAGCGCTCTCACCCTACGCCGCGGGGACTCCCGTATTTTGGGTGCAGGACGAACCAGCGAACATGGGAGCGTGGCCGTTCTTGCGTTTCGGTCATGGCGCGACACTGCTAGGCCGCTACCCGTTCGAGGGGATCACCCGACGCGCGGCAGCCAGCCCTGCGACAGGATCGGGAGCGAGTCATCGGCTCGAGCAAGAACGGTTATTGGAGCGCGCGTTTTCTTGAACACTCGCTTTTTTGCTGCGTTGAATCGAGAGCACCGGGCCGGCAATCGCAGGTCCAGGGCTTGGGAGAGTGAATGATGGCTGTTGAGCTTGTGATTCCCTCGATGGGCGAGTCGATCAACGAGGTCGAGATCGGCACGTGGCTGAAGAATACCGGTGATTTCGTCGAGCGTGATGAGGCTGTCGTTGCGATTGAAAGCGACAAAGCGACGGTCGAGTTGCCTGCACCCTTGGCCGGCAGAATCACGCAGATTCTCAAGCCTAAAGGGGCGAAAGCGACCGTCGGAGAGGTGATTGGATACATGGAGGAGGCGGCGCGTCCGGCTGTGTCGAGCGAAGCAGTAGTGGCAACGGCTGTGCGCGCGAGCGCACCGGCCGCCGCCCAAGTTCGCGTGATGCCTGCGGCGCGGCGCGCTCTGGCTGACGCTGGGCTGAGCGCCGATCAAGTCCTCGCCAGCGGCCCCGGCGGGAGACTGTTGAAGGAAGATGTCGCGCGTCATGTGGCGGCACCCGTGGCCATGACCTCAAACGTTTCCAGCGAACGTCAGGAAGAGATTGTGCCAATGAGCATGATTCGCCGGCGAATCGCTGAGCGCTTGGTCAGCGCCAAACAAACCATGGCGATGCTGACCACGTTCAATGAAGTCGAGATGACGGCCGTGATCGCGTTGCGCAAGCAGCATGGCGAAGCGTTTCAAAAAAAGTACGGAATCAAGCTGGGGATGATGTCTTTCTTCGTCCGCGCTGCCATCGACGCACTGAGGTCTTTTCCACAGCTCAACGCCGAGATCCGTGGCGAGGACATCGTCTACCGCAATTATGTCGACATCGGGATCGCCGTGGGTGGCGGCCGAGGTCTGGTTGTTCCGGTCATGCGCAACGCCGAGCGGATGGGATTTTCTGCAATCGAACTTGCCATCGCTGACTTCGGTCAGCGCGCCAAAGACAACAGCCTCAAGCTCGAAGAGTTGCAGGGCGGGACGTTCACGATCACCAACGGCGGGGTCTACGGCTCATTATTAGCGACACCGATCATCAATCCGCCGCAGGTCGGGATCCTAGGGATGCATGCGATTCAGGACCGTCCCGTGGCGCGGGACGGGCAAGTTGTCATCCGCCCGATGATGTACGTGGCGCTCAGCTATGACCATCGGCTCGTCGATGGTCGCGAGTCGGTCGGGTTCTTGAAGCGAATCAAAGAAGTGGTGGAAGATCCGGCTCGTGCGACGTTGGAGATTTGACGATGAAGCAAGCGTCCCACGACCTGGTTGTGATTGGCGCAGGGCCCGGCGGCTATGTTGCGGCGATCCGAGCCGCGCAACTAGGGCTGAATGTGGGCTGCGTCGAGTTGGAGAAGGCGCTGGGTGGAACCTGCTTGCGAGTCGGATGTATTCCGTCCAAGGCTCTCTTGGAGTCGAGCGAGAAGTTCGAGGCAGCGGGACATGATTTGAAGCGTCACGGAATCCAGATCAGCGGATTGCAACTCGATTTGGCGGCAATGCTCGCGCGCAAGGACACGATCGTTCGGCAACTCACGGGTGGGGTCGATTTCCTCTTCAAGAAGAACAAGATCGCGCGTTACGTGGGGCGTGGACGGATCGCTGCGGCTGGCAAGGTAGTGGTCGAAGGCTCCGACGAGATCGAACTCAGCGCGCCGGCGATATTGATTGCGACGGGCAGCAAGGTCGCCACACTGAAAGGTGTCGTACTCGACGGAGACGTCATCTGCACGAGTACTGAGGCCTTGTCGTGGCCGCAGGTTCCGAAGGCTCTCGTGGTAATAGGAGCGGGCATCATCGGCTTGGAGTTGGGCAGTGTGTGGCGCCGCTTGGGAGCGTCCGTGACGGTGGTGGAGTATCTCGATCGGATACTCCCTGGTCTGGATGAAGAGATCGCAGCCGAAGCACAAAAGCTACTGGCCAAACAAGGGATCAAGTTTCTGCTGGGCAAACGCGTGACCGGCGCAAAGCCCTCTGCTGACGGAGCCGTGGTCGAGATCGAAGGCCAAGAGCCGCTGCGTTGCGACCGAGTGCTACTGTCGGTCGGACGAGTTCCCAATAGCGACGGCTTGGGACTCGAAGCGCTCGGTATCAAGACCGACGCCAAAGGCCGGATTCCAGTCGACGAGCACTGGCAGACAGCGATTGCCGGGATCTACGCGATTGGCGACGTCATTCACGGACCGATGCTGGCGCACAAGGCCTCGGAAGAAGGAGTGGCCTGCATCGAGCAACTCGTCAACGGCTATGGGCATGTCAACTACGATGCGATTCCGAACGTGGTGTACACCGAGCCGGAGATCGCTGCGGTCGGTAAGACCGAAGAGGAGCTGAAGGCAGGGGGAATTCCCTACAAGGTCGGTAGCTTCCCGTTCAAAGCGATCGGCCGCGCCAAGGCCCTGGGACACGAGGACGGTCGCGTCAAGATCCTCGCGCATGCCGAGACCGATCGAATCTTGGGCGCGCACATCCTGGGTCATCGCGCTGGCGACTTGATCGCGGAGCTGACGGCGGCAATAGAGTTCGGCGCGAGTTCTGAGGATGTGGCGCGCGTTTGCCATGCGCACCCAACGATGCCCGAAGCGATCAAGGAGGCGGCGCTGGCAGTCACTGGCCACCCGATACACCTGTGAGCACTCGATCGGTGGTGAGCATGGAAGAGATCCACCAAGTGCTGGCATTGACCGATGCACTGGGGATCCATCGCGAGGCGGTGAAGATTCCACTCGCGAAGGGCGTTGGCGGGGTACGCCAGCTTCCCAACGGCCGATTCGAGATTGTCATCGACGCCCAACTCGAGTTTTCAGCGGCGCTCGTTGAAACCGAAAGAGTTCTTCGCTCGCTCTTGGGGTCGGAAGACTAGGACCGGATAGCGTTTGTCGCGCATGGGCAACACAGCAGATCCGCGGCTCGATGGATGGAAGATGCGCCTAGTACATTCCGAGCTGCAGGCGCGCGGCTTCTGACATCATGCTTTGATCCCAAGGTGGCTCCCAGACGATTTCTACGACCGCGTCGGTCACGCCCTCGACAGTCTCGACCTTCTCCTTCACCTCGGGCGGAAGAGACTGCGCGGCAGGGCACATGGGAGAGGTGAGGGTCATCTTGATCTGCGCGTGTCCGGCGGGATCGACCTGGATGCTGTAAATCAGCCCGAGTTCGTAGATGTCGATGGGAATCTCTGGGTCGTAACAGGTTCGAAGCGCCTCAACGATGGCGAGGCGCAGCGCACTCCTATCTGCGCTGCTTTCGGGAACGGGGACAGAACTCCCATCGGTCATGATGCTGACTCCGTACTGATCGGCGTTTGAGCGCCGCCGAGCGCCGCCTTCATGGTGTGCCAGGCAAGTGTGGCGCACTTGACCCGCACCGGAAACTCAGCGACGCCAGCGAACACTTTCAGTTTTCCGAGCGTCACGTCGCCGGCTTTCGACTGCCCTGTAAGCACCGAATGAAACGCATCGAAAAGTCTCTCGACCTCGGCCACCGGGCGTCCCGTGAGCGCCTCCGTCATCATCGAGGCCGAGGCTGTGGAGATGGCACATCCACTGCCCTGAAAACAGACGTCTCGCACGATCCCAGCATCGACCGTGATATGCACCGTCAGCTTGTC
Organism: Acidobacteriota bacterium; assembly: GCA_031395565.1. Taxonomy (GTDB): domain Bacteria; phylum Acidobacteriota; class Polarisedimenticolia; order J045; family J045; genus JANNUT01. The sequence goes on from JANNUT010000181.1 coordinate 18,285, forward strand.
GCCACAAAGTGGATTGTGACCGGAGGCATGGGCCGCATCTCCGACAGGCAAGCGCATGTTTCGAGGGCGCTTGCTGTGATCCAGGATCACCTCCTGGTACAGATCACGAAGATCGGACATCAGCGAAAAATCTCCAACACCTGTTTGACGCCCTCGATCAAGGCGTCGACATCGGCTCTGGTGTTGTAGACGCCGAACGAAGCGCGAGTCGTGGCAGGAACTCCAAACCGCGCCATCAGCGGCTGTGCACAGTGATGGCCGGCGCGAACAGCAATGCCGAAACCATCGAGGATCGTCCCGACGTCATGCGGGTGGACCCCCTCCAGGGTGAATGACACGACGGCAGACTTGTTTTGCGCCGTGCCGATTGGGCGAAACTGCGGAAGCTCCCCCAAGCAATGCGCTGCATAGGAGAGCAGGCCGGACTCGTGCTCGGCGAGCGCCTGACGATCGATCGACTCCAGGAACTCGATCGCGGCGCCCAAACCGATCGCGCCCTCGATATTCGGTGTACCCGCTTCGAAGCGATGGGGGATTTGGTTGTAGGTGGTCTCTTCGAAGCTCACGGAGAGGATCATCTCTCCACCGCCTTGATAGGGTGGCATCGACTCCAGCCAAGCCGCCTTGGCGTAGAGCACACCGACCCCGCTCGGCCCGTACATCTTGTGGCTGCTGAAGCAGAAGAAATCTGCATCCAGCGCCTGCACGTCGATCGAGCCGTGAGCCATCGCCTGCGCGCCATCGACCAACACGGGGACGCCATGCTGGTGACAGATTCGGATCAAAGCGCCTACTGGGTTGATCGTGCCCAGCGCATTCGAGGTGTGCACCACAGCTGCAAGCTTGGTCTTCGGCCCGATCGCGCGTGTGAAAGCGTCCAGGTCGAGCTCGCCACGATCGTCGATGGGTGCGACCCGGAGTACAGCGCCGGTTGCCTCGCAAAGCATCTGCCATGGAACGATGTTGGCGTGATGCTCCATATGCGTGATGAGAATCTCGTCTCCGGCTTGTAGACGCTGACGGCCGAATGTGGCCGCGACCAAGTTGATCGCTTCGGTCGTCCCGCGCACAAAGACGATTTCGCGTGTCTCTCGCGCGTTGATGAAGGCTCGGACCTGCTCGCGCACTCGCTCGTAGGCTTGCGTCGCTTCTTGGCTCAGCCGGTGAATCCCACGGTGAATGTTTGCGTACTTCGTCGCGTAGAAGTTACTGATGGCATCGATCACGACCTGTGGCTTCTGGGTGCTCGCTGCACTGTCGAGATAGACCAGCCTTCTCCCACCGATCGATCTGGCGAAAATCGGAAACTGAGACCGCAGCCGCTCGGCATCGAAACGGGGCTTCTCGAGCTTTGTCACCGAGGGCGAACTCACGGTTGTTTTTCAGTCGACAGAAACCGGCCGACTCGCGTCAGGAGCGCGTCACGAACTGCCTGCGGCGCGGACTCGGGAATGGTTTCGGCGATGAAGGCCTCGACCAGAATGCGGCGTGCTTCTTGAGCCCCAATTCCACGCGACTGGAGGTAAAACAACGCCTCCGGTCGCAACATCCCGATGGTAGCGCCGTGCGTGCACTTGACGTCGTTGGCGTAGATCTCCAACTGTGGGCGCGTATGCACCGTAGCGTCTTTGGAGAGCAGCAGGTTGCCGTTGCGTTGAATGGCATCGGTTTTTTGAGCGTGTGGCCGCACCACGATCCGCCCGTTGAAGACGGCGCATGAGTGAGCGTCGAGCACACCGCGATAGTTCTCGTGACTCGCCCCGTGAGGCTGGGCGTGATCGAGCGTCGTGTACACGTCGCACTGCTGGTGCCCGGCGAGTGCGTAGATGCCATCGAGTACGCTTTGAGCCCCTTCGCCGTCGAGCACGACGCTGGCATCGTGACGTGCTAGGGCAGCGCCAAACGAAGCACTGAAGGCCGCTATCTGAGCGTTTCGCCCGGCCCGTGCAGCCACGCGTCCGAAGTGAAACCCCTGTAGCGGTTCGTCTTGAACCCGCAGATAGCTGACCCGAGCCGCTTCTTCGGCATGAATCTCGGTCAGCGCATTGGTGAGCAACAGCCCATCAGTGGTCGCCACGAATGTCTCGATGACATCCAACTGGGCTCCGCGCCCGGCGATCAACAGCGTTCGCGGATGGGAGGCGAACGATCCTGCCGCAGCGGTGACGAAATGAAGGATCTGGATCGGCTCCCGAGGAATGAAGCCAGGTGCTGCGACGAGCGCTATGCCGTCACGAAACAGCGCGGTATTGAGTGCCGCGAACGGATGGCCGTTGGTCTCGGAGATGGTTGCCAGCGAGCTCGCGAGAGTCTCTGGTTGCTGCTGAATCAACGATGCCAGGCCACCACACAACAACCCGTCCTGCGTCACGCCGTCCGAAAGCGATGCGTCGAACAATCCGTTAACCGTCACCAGCCGCCGCAGGCCCAAACGTGCCCAGGCTGCGGAGGCGAGCAACGTTGCTGCGTTTGCGCCTGCCGGTGTTAGCGGTGAGAAGACGGTCGATCCGACGTTGCTGAGATTGGTTTGTCGCCAGCTCTCATGGCTTGAAGAGGGGAGTCCCTCGCTGTCGAAACGAGCCTGTGCGTCACGGCGCCGCTCCAGCAGCCACGCCGGCTCTGCCTTGGGGAGTGCCTCGCGAAAGGCGCTGAGCCCATCGAGAAACTGGCGATGTTCGATCGTTGCATGGCTCACGGCTGGGCTCCTTACGCCGCGCCGGCAGGGAACTGCTCGATCCAACCGTAACCCTTCGCTTCCAATTCCAGAGCCAGCTCGCGCCCACCGGAACGAACGATTCTGCCGTTGGCGAGTACGTGGACGATGTCGGGCACGATGTAGTCGAGCAGTCGCTGGTAATGGGTAACGACAACAATCGCGCGGTCGGCAGCGCGGAGCGCATTGACCCCACTGGCGACTGCTTTGAGCGCATCGATATCCAGACCGGAGTCGGTCTCGTCGAGCACCGCCAATCGCGGTTCGAGGACGGCCATCTGGAAAATCTCGTTGCGCTTTTTCTCGCCGCCCGAAAACCCTTCGTTGACCGATCGCTGCAGTAGCCCTTCGTCGATCTCCAACAGCTTCATCTTCTCGCGAATCAGACTGAGAAAATCGATGGCATCCAATTCGGGCAGGCCCTGGTGCTTGCGCTTCGCATTGAGTGCGGCCTTGAGAAAATAGGTGTTGCCGACGCCGGGGATCTCGACCGGATATTGAAACGCCAGAAAGATCCCGTCCCGGGCGCGCTCTTCGGGTGGCATCTCTAGCAAGTCCTTGCCATCGAGTCGGATCGAGCCCGCGGTTACCTGATAGCTCTCTCGCCCTGCGATGACTTGCGCGAGCGTGCTCTTCCCCGAGCCGTTGGGGCCCATGATCGCGTGAACTTCGCCAACCCCGACGGATAGGTTGATACCGCGGAGAATCTGCTTGTCGTCGACACTGACGTGAAGATCGTTGATTTCCAGCATGCGTTCGTTCGCGTCGCAACTAACCGACGCTTCCCTCCAGGCTGATGCCGAGGAGTTTCTGCGCTTCGACAGCGAATTCCATCGGCAGTTCGCGGAACACTTCCTTGCAGAAGCCGTTGACGATCATCGATACCGCGTCCTCCGCCGAAAGCCCGCGTTGTCGACAGTAGAAGATTTGATCTTCCCCGATCTTCGATGTCGTGGCCTCGTGCTCGACGGTCGCGGTCGGGTTGGCAACATCAATGTAGGGAAACGTGTGAGCGCCACACTGATCGCCCATGAGCATCGAGTCGCATTGCGAGTAGTTGCGCGCTCCATCAGCGCCCTTGAGGATTTTCACCTGTCCGCGATACGTGTTTTGCCCGAAGCCAGCGCTGATTCCCTTCGAAACGATCGTGCTCTTGGTATTTTTTCCAATGTGAATCATCTTGGTGCCGGTGTCGGCCTGCTGGCGATTGTTCGTCACCGCTACTGAGTAGAATTCCCCAACGGAATTGTCGCCGAGCAGAATGCAACTGGGGTATTTCCAAGTGATGGCCGAGCCGGTCTCAACCTGCGTCCAAGAGATCTTCGAGTTGCGTCCCTGACACTTGCCCCGCTTGGTGACGAAGTTGTAGATGCCGCCCTTGCCATCCTTATCGCCCGGATACCAGTTCTGCACCGTCGAGTACTTGATGGTCGCATCGTCGAGCGCGACCAACTCAACGACGGCGGCGTGCAGTTGGTTCTCGTCGCGCATCGGCGCCGTACAGCCTTCCAAATAGCTGACGTAGGCACCTTTGTCCGCCACGATGAGCGTTCGCTCGAACTGGCCTGTGCCCTTGGCGTTGATCCGGAAATATGTCGACAGTTCCATCGGACAACGAACACCGGGGGGAACATAGACAAAGGAGCCATCGCTGAAGACAGCGGAGTTGAGCGCGCCGAAGTAGTTGTCGGTTTGAGGCACTACCGATCCCAGCCATTTCTGGATCAAGTCCGGGTGCTCTTTGACCGCCTCCGAGAAGGAGCAAAACACGATCCCCATCTCTTTGAGTTTCCCCTTGAAGGTGGTCGCCACAGAAACAGAATCGAAGACGGCATCGACAGCGACGACGCCCGCCAGAATTTGCTGCTCCTTCAAGGGGATCCCGAGCCGCTCATATGTGCGAAGGAGTTCCGGATCGACCTCATCGAGGCTGTTGGGCTTGGCTTGGTTTTTTGGCGCCGAGTAGTAGACGATCTCGTTGTAGTTGATCGGCGGGTAGTGCACGTTGTGCCACGTAGGCTCGGTCATCTGGAGCCAGTACCTATAGGCTTTCAGCCGCCACTCCAGGAGCCATTCCGGTTCTTGTTTCTTGGCCGAGATCAGTCGCACCACCGATTCGTCCAGGCCCGGGGGGACCGACTCCGAGTCGATCTCGGTAATGAAGCCGTACTTGTACGGTTGGTTGGTGATGTCTTCGAAATTTGGCTGTGTCGTACTCATGACACCTCCTGCGACTTGAGACTCGGCAGACGGTGAGACGGCTCGAAGCGTGAGGCATCGAGTTCGATCCGTTCGCGATTGAGCGCTTGGTGGACAGCGTTTTCAGGCTTCATCAGATCGGCTAGCGAGACTCGTCCGAGGAACTCGCGGATGACATCACCCAGAGTCGACCAGACCGATCGGATCGCACACTCGGACTCGTGAACACAGGCTGGCGACTCGTCAACGCCTCGGCAGAGATCGAGTTCGAAAAATGCTCCACCTACTCCACCCAAGACATCGGCGACAGAAATTTGTGAAGCGGGGCGTGAGAGTGCGTAGCCGCCCTCCTTGCCGCGATAGCTATCGACAAGTCCGGCGTCGCGCAGTCGGGCCAGGATCTTGGCGGTGTTCTCGTCGGAAAGACCTTCCGACTCCGCGATCCGTCCGATGGTCAGGCGCTGACCTGGGAAGCGCGCGAGCAGCGAAAGGCAGCGCAGCGAGTAGTCCTCAACCATGCTGAATTTCATTCCGATCACCTCGCGATCGCCGAAACGAAACGACTGCGCTTCTGTCAGCAAGCGCCGCCGAAGAGTACGGAATGTGGAATGTAATGTCAAGTATAGATAACTGGTAGTAAGTCGAAATCCGAGGGGTCGGATCGACGGCCAGAAACGGCTTGGGCCGGCAGTGCGCCGGCCCAGACCGAATCGACTAAGAGCGGACTACAGGGACGTGGCGAGGTATTGATCGCTCAGTAGCTTTGCGATCGTCGCGGTCACGCGATGGGCGGTGACTAGGTGCAAGAACTCGTTCGGCCCGTGCGCGTTTGAATGTGGTCCCAGAACGCCGGTAATAACGAATGGCGCTCCGGGGAATTGACGCTCGAACAGCGTCAAGAGCGGCAAGGTGCCTCCTTCGCCCATGTAGCAAGGGTCCTGTCCCCAGAACGCTCGCGAAGCGTCCGCCAGCGACGTTTCCAACCACGCGGGAGAGGCAGGGGCGTTCCAGCCCCAAGCGCCGCCGCCACCTTCGAATGACACCTGCGCTCCATAGGGTGGATCTGCTTCGAGAACTTGTTTCACTGCCCCCAAGCAACGCTCAGGATCGACGCCCGGCGGAAGTCGTAACGACAGCTTCAGCGCTGTTTCGGTGCGCAGGACGTTGCCCGCATTGGCGATGTCAGGCAATCCCGCTGCTCCAGTGACCGCCAACTGCGGACGCCAGGTGCGGTTGAGGAGCAACTCGGGTCCATCTTTCATCACAGGGTTCGCGCCAGCGACGAATGGGAATTTGTCGTGCACAGCGGTACCCATGATCTGGGCCGTGAACTGGGCTTGTTTGGCGCGCTCGTCAGGGATCTCGGCGTACAGTGCGTCCAGCTTTATCCGACCGGTCGCTGAATCCTCGATCCGATCGAACAGAATCCTTGCGATACGAAAACTCGATGGCACGATCCCGCTGGCATCACCCGAGTGCACGCCTTCGCGCAAGATCTTGATGCGAAGCGTTCCGCTCACCATCCCACGCAGCGAAGTCGTCAACCACAACCGTTCGTAGTCACCACACCCGGAGTCGAGGATCACGATGGCGCTGACAGGGCCGATTCGATCCTTGAGGCGTTCCATGTATGCCGCCAAGTCTTGGCTGCCGCTCTCCTCGCGAGTCTCGATGATCATGACGCAGCGCGAGTGCTGGATCCCTTGGGCGCGCAGCGCCTTGATCGCGGCGATCGAAGCAAACAGGTTGTAGCCGTCGTCGGCGGAACCTCGTCCATACAGTTTGCCGTCGCGGATCACCGGCGAGTACGGCCCCAACCCCTCGGACCAACCCTCTGCTGGTGGTTGCTTATCGACATGCCCGTAGAGCACCACCGTTTCTCGGCCTGAACCAGGGATTTCCACGAAGATCAGTGGAGTCCGCTCGGGAAGACGCACAACCTCGAGCTGTAACCCCGGGACCTCCTGTGCACGGATCCAACCTGCGCAAAGATCGACAGCCCGGTCCATGAGGCCGTTCGTCGCCCAGTCCTTGTCGAAGGCAGGGGATAGGTTGGGGATCTTGATGTACTCGCTGAGCGTTGGGAGGATCGACTGCTCCCAATACCGTTCGACCTGGCTGAGCGTTTTTGAATTGTCCATGTGTCCCTCGTACGTGAGCTCGTTCGTAGACGACGAATCGGGGTAGCGTATCAGACGTCGCGCGAGGCGCGAGCGAAGGAGCATCAAGCCGATGTCCGATGCCGCCAGCCGAGGCAGTGAAACAGTGCGGGCCTGGTTGCTATGGATCTTGCCCTGGGCGGCGTTTGGCGTCGCGCTCGGAGGCGACTTCTTGTGGGACGACGACCGGAACGTCACCGCAAACGCGACGCTCAGGTCGCTTGCTGGGTTGATCCGGATCTGGACCGATCCATGGGCGAATCAGCAGTACTACCCGCTGACCCACACAAGCTTTTGGCTGGAGTACCAGCTTTACGGCCTGTGGGCCGCCGGTTATCACGCCGTCAATCTCGTGCTTCAGGGTGCCGTTGCTTGGCAGATGTGGCGTGTCTTGCGACGTCTCGCTCTTCCCGGTGCTTGGGTGGCCGCCCTACTCTTCGCGGTTCATCCGGTTCATGCAGAGTCCGTGGCGTGGATCACGGAGCGAAAAAACTTGCTCTCGGCGCTCTTGGCATTGACGGCCGCGGACCTGTTCTTGCGAGGCTGCGGCTTCCGAGACGACAAACGCACTGAGCCGACGGCAAACGCCTCCCGAGATTGGTGGCTCAGTCTGTTGGTTTTCGTCGCGGCGGTGTTTGCCAAGACCGTGGTCTGCACATTGCCGGTAGCGCTGGCGATCATCCTCTGGTGGAAACGGCCTCAGCTGAAACGGGCCGATCTGACACCGCTGTTGCCCCACCTTGCGCTCGGCGTTGGTTTGGGCCTCATGACGGCCTGGTTAGAACGCACAAGTGTCGGAGCGCAGGGCGAAATCTGGAATCTCTCTTGGCTCGAGCGAATCACGATCGCAGGCCGAGCATTTTGGTTTTATCCGCTGAAACTCCTGGTGCCGTACCCCTTGGCATTCATCTATCCGCGCTGGACGCCCGGTGTTCACGACTGGCCAGGTTGGTGCGGCGTTTTCGCGGCCTGCCTCTGCGCAACTCTGCTGTGGTACTACCGTAAGAAGCTCGGGCACGGGCCGATCGCCGCATTCGCGATTTACGCGGTAACCATTGCCCCCGCACTCGGTTTCTTCGACTTGTATTTTTTCTACTATTCGTTTGTCCAAGATCACTTTCAATATCACGCGAGCATTGCTGTGCTGACGCTCATGGCCTCGGGGTTGGTACTCGTTCTGAGGCGTCTGGATCGTAACGACTGGTACGCAGCGCTCCTGCTCTTGTTGATGCTGCCGTTGGCATGGCGACAGTCGGCACAGTTCAAGGATGCGCAAACTCTTTGGGAGGAGACACTCCGTCGCAACCCTTCTGCCTGGATGGCAAACATCAACCTGGGAAACATCTACCTTGGACAGCAGCGTTTCGCCGACGCACGAAAGCAGTTCGAGTCGGCCTTGGCGGAACGTCCAGGCTATGACGAGGCGCTCTACAACTTGGGCGTCGTGAACTCGCAGCAAGGAGATCGGATCGCCGCAGAAAAGTGCTATCGCGACACGATCGCCTCGAATCCCAAGTTCACGAAGGCGTACAACAATCTTGCCAACCTCAAGCTCCAACAAGGAGCGCAAGAGCAGGCTCTCGACTTGTGGCGCGAAGCACTGGCAATCGACCCGCTGTATGCTCTGGCACGGGTGAACCTGGCGAACAACCTGGCAAACTCGCGGCAACTCCCCGAGGCGATCGAAGTGATCAGAGCCGGCTTGACTCTTCGCCCGGATGAACCAAGGCTGAATCTCGCGCTCGCTCCGTTTTTGCTTGACGCTGGTGATATCGAAGGAGCGCGTAGAGCAGCGCAACAGGCCATCTCAGGTGGTGCGGCGTTAACTGAAGAACTCGAGCGCGCCTTGTTTGCGACGCGCCCTACGCGTTAGCGTTTGCGCGTCGCTTGCCAAAGACGCTCGAGTTCCCGCTTGACGGCAACATCGGCAGGATCGCGCTCAGCAGCCTGCTCTAACTCGACAATCGCTTCGCCGTATCGCTTGTTCTCGGCGAGCAGTGAGCCGAGCGCTTTCCGCGCGTCCATGTTGTTGGGATCGACCTGTACCGCTCGACGATAGGCCGCTTCGGCCTGCTCCCACTCGTGAGCGTTATCGAGCAGTTGCGCATAACGAAACCACGCTACACCCATATCGGGCCGAACCTTGAGCAGCCTCCGATAGGTTTCTTTGGCCTGCACGAGTTGTCCCGCACGGATCTGAGCTTGTCCTAACTCGAACAACAGCGCTGGATTGTCAGGTTCGATGGCCCGCAGTTTGGTGAACGCTGCCAACGACTCCGCAGCCCTGCCTGCTTGTGTAGCGAGCACCGCTTCGTCGAACAGGACCGCGAAGGTCGCGCGGTCTTTCGGGTCGACGAGACTTGGATCGACGAGATCGCCAGGACCAGAACGGCCTCCGGAGGCGACGTAGCCGAGCGACCGCAGCACTTCTTGTTGCTCGGCACTGACACTCTGTTCGGCATTGGCCGGAGCCTGTCGCTCGGCCGCTTCGACGGCAGACCCGAGTTGAATCAGCTGGCGGTTTACATCACTTTGCTTGCGAGCGGCCAGGTCGTGCTGCTCGTCGGGATCGGTCGACGTTTCGTAGAACTCCGGTCGTGGCGCCTGAATCAGTTTGGTGTCGCGCCCGACCCATGCTCTCAAGCCTGACCATCCGAACTCGAGACGAGGGATGTGGCTTTCGGCCAAAACTCCCTGCCTCGGCAGGGGCGCGATATCCCCTCGAACGAGCGTGGCGAGTGAAAGTCCATCGGCGCCAACGAGCGGCGCGATGTCGAGAAGCTCAAGCAGCGTGGGAGCGACATCGGCGATGCTCACGGGCTCGTCGCTGCTGCCGCTCCGAACGCCGAATCGCGGTCCATTCACGATAAGGGGGACATGTAACGTCGATGCGTAAAGGTACATCCCGTGGGTCGCCTCCCCGTGCTCCCCAAGACTCTCGCCGTGATCTGCGGTGACAACCACGAGAGCGTGCTCAGCGCGGCCTGCTTGCTTGAGAGCGTCGAGTAATTGCCCGATGGCACTGTCCGCGATCGCGACCTCGCCCTGATAACGGTCGCCCGCGAAACGTGCGGCCACATCGTCAGGCGGCGCGTACGGTCGATGCGGCTCGTAGAGGTGCACAAACAGGAACGCCGGTCGCGAACCAGCGCGATCGATAAACGTGCTGGCCGCCCTGACTGTTTCCAGGCCACTGCGTTCGGGGTGCCCAGTCACCCCGGTCGGTCCCTTGATGGCCCGAATCCGGTCGTCGTATTCCTCGAATCCGCGCGCCAGGCCGTATCGGCTGGCCAGCACCGGGGCGGAGACGAAAGCGCCGGTTGCGTACCCAGCGGCGCGCAACCGCTCCGCGATCGTCGGAACCGTCTCAGGCAGTGCGAAGGTGAGATTGCTGAAAACGCCGTGAGCTGGAAGAACCCGGCCCGTAAGGAGAGAGGTATGCGCCGGCAACGTGAGCGGGGCAGTGGTCTGCGCGCGCATGAAACTGGTTCCAGCCTGCGCTAACGAATCGATCACGGGCGTGCCCGCATTCGCGCGGCCATACGCACCAATGCGGTCGGCCCGGAGTGTATCGACCGAAATCAGTACAACGGTTATCGCGTCGATCTCGGGACGAGCCGAGGAAGAACTCGTCGGCTTGGCGGTGCAGCCCACGGTGCCCATCAGCCCGAACACCGCTAACAACGCCCGCGCCCGCAGGCTGAGCTTCATCGATCCCTCCTGGTGAACGCGGGAAGGTACACCTTGACGCTCCCTGACGGCCATCTTACGAACCGGCCAGTTCTGCCTGGGGCAGCCGCCTCGGGACAGAGCGCGAAAACGACGTTCTCGGAGGATGGGCGAGCATATGGGCAAGATCATCGGAATCGATTTGGGCACAACCAATTCGGTAGTTGCAGTAATGGAGGGCGGAGAGCCCAAGGTGATCGCCAACGCCGAGGGCGGGCGCACCACTCCTTCGGTCGTCGCGATCAACGAAAAAGGCGAGCGCCCCGTCGGTTCTCTGGCGAAACGGCAATCCGTGACCAATCCGCTTCGGACTGTCTACTCGATCAAGCGATTCATGGGCCGGAAGTTTGCCGAAACGCGGGGCGAAGCGGACCGCGTGCCGTATCGAGTCATCGCTGCCGCCAACGATGACGTCCGCGTCGAGTTGGACGGTAAGCAGTACTCGCCGCCCGAGATCTCCGCGATGATCTTGCAGAAGCTGAAGCGCGACGCGGAAGCATACCTCGGCGAGACGGTCGATCAGGCTGTAATCACCGTGCCTGCCTACTTCAATGATGCCCAGCGTCAGGCCACAAAGGACGCCGGCCAGATTGCTGGGCTGAAGGTCGAACGGCTCGTCAACGAGCCAACCGCTGCCGCACTCGCCTACGGACTGAACAAAAAGAAGGACGAGAAGATCGCCGTTTACGACTTCGGCGGTGGAACGTTCGACATCTCGATCCTCGAGGTGGGCGACGGTGTCGTCGAGGTGAAGTCGACCAACGGCGATACGCATCTGGGCGGCGACGATATCGACCAACAACTCGTCGAATGGATCACCGACGAGTTCCGACGCGAACAGGGAATTGACCTCGGTAAGGACAAGATGGCGCTGCAGCGTTTGAAGGAGGCCGCCGAAAAGGCGAAGTGCGAGTTGTCGTCGTTGATGGAGACCGAAGTCAACTTGCCCTTCATTACCGCCGACGCCGCTGGCCCCAAACATTTGCTCCTGAAGCTCACGCGCAGCAAGTTCGAGCAGCTCGTGGGCGACATCGTCCGCCGAACGATCGGTCCCTGTGAACAGGCCATCCGCGATGCCGGTCTCTCGGCGCGAGAGATCGACGAGGTGGTGCTGGTCGGGGGCTCGACTCGAATCCCGATGGTCCAGAAAATCGTGCTCGATCTCTTCGGAAAGGAACCACACAAGGGGGTCAATCCCGATGAAGTGGTTGCCGTCGGAGCCGCGATTCAGGCGGGCGTATTACAGGGAGAGGTAAAAAACCTCTTGTTGTTGGATGTCACACCGCTGAGCTTGAGCATCGAGACCCTCGGCAACGTCTCCACCGTGTTGATTCAACGCAACACGACGATTCCTACTCGCAAGTCGGAAGTGTTTTCCACGGCGAGCGACAATCAGCCTCAAGTCGAGATCCACGTGCTCCAAGGCGAACGCCCCATGGCGCGGGACAACAAGACACTTGGCCGATTCAACCTCGATGGGATCCCGCCTGCGCCGCGCGGCCTGCCTCAGATCGAGGTGACGTTCGACATCGATGCCAATGGAATTCTGCATGTCAGCGCGAAAGACAAGGCAACCAGTCGAGAACAGCGGATCACGATCCAAGCCTCTTCCGGTCTCAATAAGGAAGAGATCGAGAAGATGGTCAATGAGGCGCAGTCTCACGCAGAGGAAGACCGGCGTCAGCGCGACTTGGTTGAGGCTCGCAATCGCCTCGATAACATGATTTACGAATTGACAGAAAAGACACTCAAGAGCGCGGGAGACAAGGTGCCCTCTGAGGTTCGGGTGGAGATCGAGACTGCGGTGGCGGAGGGCCGTCAAGCGCTCGAGGCCAACGACGCAGCTCGAATCGCGGCAGCGCTAGAAAGGCTCACCGCGACCAGCCACAAGCTCGCTGATGTCCTTTACCGTGAACAATCGCCCCCCGGAGAGGGTGCTTCGAATGAGGCGGCGCCTCCTCAACAGCACGGCAGCGAGGGCGTCGTCGACGCGGAGGTAGTGGACGACTCCGGTTCTAAACGCTAACGTCCAAACCAGACCCGAGCGAGGAGGGGTCCCGACCGGGCTCCTCCTCGTTTCCGTTTTCTGCCGGCAGAGCGAAAGGTGCGCGAGATGAAAACCTGGGACCCTTTCCGTGACCTGTTGGCCATTCAGGATCGAATGAACAAGCTCTTCGAGTCGGTGCTCACCGGCCCAGCGCCGCTAGAGGCGGACGGCGAGGGCATCAGCTATTGGCGTCCCGTGGCGCGGGTCGCTGACACCGCCGAGGCGTTGGAAATCGAATGCGAGGTGGCTGGAGTGCCACTCTCGCGGATCGATGTGCGGATCGACGGCGGGACGCTCGTCGTTACCGGGGAGCGTAACCGTCCGGATGAAACGGCTGCCTGGACGTTCCATCGGCTGGAGCGCCCCCATGGGAAGTTCCTCAGGCGGTTCGAGTTGCCTGGCGGTCTCGATTTGGACGGGGTAAAGGCCGCATTGGAAGCGGGTGTACTGCAGGTGAGTTTGCCCAAGAAACCGGAGTCGCGAGCGCGGTCGATCCAAATCGAGCGTGGGTCAACACGCGATCATTGATACTGTTCGTGACACACGGCGCGGGTCTGGCTCCTATACTCCCCGACTGACCTGCCGATAAGATGCCATGGTCGGCCCCTTGGAAGGGGTGAGCCGAGCTGGGCTGGAGGTGGCATGGCTGAGGAGTACGGGGACGAACGGGCTGAGAGCCGGGGACGCAGTCAAGGTTCTCCAGAAGCTCTAAAGAAATATTTGCGCGAGATCGCGAAACTGCCTCGAATTACTGTCGAAGAAGAACGCGATCTGGGACGGCGCATACACACGGGAGATCGAGCGGCTCTGCAGAAGCTGGTCGAGGCGAATTTGCGGTTCGTGGTGTCATTCGCAAAGCGCTACCGCGGCTGTGGGCTTTCGTTTCTGGATCTGATCAACGAAGGCAATGTGGGTCTGATCGAGGCTGCCAAGCGCTTCGATCCGGACAAGAACGTCAAGTTCATCACTTACGCGGTATGGTGGATCCGCCAGTCGATCATCCATGCACTTTCCGATCAAAGCGGGCCATTCCGTTTGCCGCAAAAGCAAGCGAACTTGCTCTATCGGATCGGAAAAACCCAGGCCGCGTTGACGTCTCAACTCGAGCGCCCGCCGTCCGTCGAAGAGATCGCCAAGACCATGGACATCGATCCGGAAGATGTCATGACGTTATTGCAGGTCTCGGACGACAACATTTCGCTCTCAGCGGTGATCGATGAAGAACACGAGTTCCATCTCTCGGACAAGCTCGAGCAAGAAGTCATTCCGTCCGCAGACGCGGTTCTGTTTCGCGACGCACTGCGGACTCAGGTACGGCAATCGTTGTCGGAGCTGGACGAGAAGGAGCGCAAAGTTCTCTTGCTCCGGTTCGGCCTGACAGGCGAGGAACCGAAGACGCTGAAGGAAATTGGCGAGGTGATGAGTTTGTCGCGCGAACGCATCCGCCAAATCGAAGCTCAGGCGCTCAAGAAGCTCAACCGATCCTCCAAGTGCCAACAACTGAGGAGCTATCTGAATTGACCTCCGGTGCACTTCGCGGCAACGTCTGCGCTGATTGTGGAGGAACCGGTTTTGTGTTGGTCGAGCGCGACGGACGAACTTCGGCTGCTCCTTGCGGCTGCCGTCGCGACGCGCGAGCACGGGTGCGTATCGAGTCAGCACAGGTCCCCGCGCGCTACAGGGGTTGTTCGCTCGATAACTTCGAGTTGCACACCGAAGCCCATCGACTGGCCAAGCGTAGAGCGGAGAAGGTGATCGACGACTTCCAGGCGGGGGTTGCCGAACGGCGGGGTCGAGGCTTGGTGCTCAGCGGGCCCTGCGGCTCTGGAAAGACACACCTGGCGGTCGGAGTCTTCAGACGACTCGTTGAAGACTATGGCAGGGCAGGGCTGTTCGCGGAGTTCACCGACCTGCTCAGGCGAATTCAAGAAAGTTTCGATCGGCGGTCTCAAACTCCTAGTTTCGCCGTGCTCCAACCTGCGCTCGATGCGGAGGTCCTTCTATTGGACGATCTGGGTACGATGCGAATGACTCCTTGGGTCCAAGATACGCTCGGCTTGATCATCAACGAGCGGTACTCCAATCAGCGAATCACGCTGATCACAACCAACTTGCGCCGTGAGACAGCCAACGCTGAGGAGTCATTGCGCGATCGAGTGGGTGAGCGGGTCGTTTCCCGGCTCGATGAGATGTGTTACTTCGTCGACCTGGTCGCCGAAGACTATCGCAGGAACGCTCGTCGGGCAAATATCCACATCGATCTCGGTTGAGCCTGCGTCGGGGCGGGCGGGCAGTCATAATCGGGGCGTCATGCAGGAGGCCTCGATGGAAGCAAACTCGCTGGTGTTGCTTAGCGTTGACGGGATGGTTGCAACCCTCACAATCAATCGGCCGGACAAACTAAACGCTCTCAACAGCGCGGTGATTGCCGAGCTCAAGCGGCAGTTAGAGTTGCTAGACGCCGATCCCGCAGTGCGCGTCGTCATTCTTACCGGCTCAGGCGGAAAGGCATTTGTGGCTGGAGCCGATATTGCCGAAATGAGCTCGCTGAGTCCTCAAGATGCCCAGCAGTTCGCACGTGAAGGACAGGCGTTGGGCACCGTCATCGATGACCTGGGCAAACCTGTGATTGCGGCAATCGAAGGGTACGCCTTTGGCGGGGGCTGCGAGTTGGCGTTGATGTGTCATCTGAGGGTTGCGTCTCCGAAGGCGGTCTTCTCGCAGCCGGAGGTCGGGCTTGGGATGATTCCCGGCTTCGGGGGAACACAGCGCCTGAGCCGGCTTGTTGGTGAGGGGCGGGCCATCGAGATGATCACGACTTGTCGCCGCGTTGACGCCGACACGGCATTCGCGTGGGGATTGGTAAATCGGGTGGCGCGCGATCAATCGGCACTCGAAGTGGCGCGCGCGCTTGCCACGGAGATTGCTGGACAAGCGCCTGTTGCCGTCGGTCTATCAATCGACGCAATTCGAACTGGCTCCTCGATGCCGCTCGCCGACGCACTCGAATACGAAGCGGCGCTCTTCGGATTGGTGTGCTCGTCAGCGGATATGAAAGAGGGCACGAGCGCTTTCTCCGAGAAGCGCAAACCGCGCTTCGAGGGGCGCTGAGCCGGCCGCAACGTGCGTCGAAACCTGAGTTGGAGCCTACTGCTCGTGTTGCTGCTCGCGATTGCCGGTGGTGCGGTGCTGCATGAGTTGTGGCAATCCCCGCCACCGTCGACGACCACCGTCGACGCCTCGATCCCGAACCGACCGGATGAGCTCGCTCGAATCGACGGCGGATTCACTTGGACGGCGACGCGAGGCGGTAACGCTCTCTTCGAGTTGATTGCTGCCAGCGGAGTCGTCGTCGAAGGTGGGGTGGAGTTTCTCCGCGAGATTGACTCGTTGAGAGTGCACCTCAAGGACGGAGGGTGGGTGACGCTGCACGCGCCAGCTGGGCGGATCGAGGGTCGCGGTGACGAGGCCGAGGGCAAAGGTTTACGCCTATTCCTCGAAGGCGGGGTCACCGCCGAAGACCCGAGCGGAGCGGTGCTCAGTGCTGAAGCGCTGTCCTACGATTTTTCGACGAACCTGTTGGCCACATCCGGCCCAGCTCAGTTGACACGGCTCAATACAAAGACCTTCGTAGCGGCGTTCGACTACGATACGTCGACAAAACGCCTGGTGACTCACGGCTCCGTTCGAATGGAACTTGGCGGGCTTGCGCTCTATACCGTCGAGACTACCGACGCGATTTACCAACTCGAGAGTGGCGATGTCGAGTTCACGCGTCCTGTGCACGTTATCCGCGCGGCCGATGCGCTGGAGATCGTCGCATGGCGGGGCCGCGCGCAGCTGACCAAGACCGGGCGAGGGCAAACATTCACGCTCGACGGCCCGTTGCTGATTGATCAGCGTTCGCCCGATGGGGCTTGGAGCGTTGCGGGAAGCCGCCTCGAGAGTGTGTCAAGTTCCGAGCTCGGGAGCCTTACCGTTCACGGGCCCATCGCTTGTCTACTAGAGACACGAGGTTCGAGCGGAGTTCAACGGGGCGAACTGCGAACTCGTTTGCTGCAAATCGAACCGATGGCGGGCAAGGGCTACGTCGCGACCGCTTCGAATGGATTCGAAGCGCAGCTGGACTCCGATGGGAGCGCCGATCGAGTCGAGTTCGCGGGCGATGAAGCGCGACTGATGGCGCCTGCAAGCACGTTGCAGAGCCTGCTGGCAACGGGGCACATTCAAATCAAGGCGCAAAACGGCGCTGCTGCGGAGGGCAGCGGCTTGCAGTGGAATGCAAGTGCGGCGCACCTCATCGGTTTGGATGGATCACCGGCACGAGCGACGCAGAAACGGGATTCGGTCGAGGCACCTCGACTGCTATTCGATCGGAAGCTAGCAACTTTGGTGGCCGACGGCCCTGTCACTACCCAGGTCACGGTCGGCAGTTCCACCACTGGCGCGATCTTCAAGAGTGGGGAAGCACTCAGCATTCGGTCTCAGCGCCTGACGATGCCGCAGCGAGATGGGTGGACTGTCTTCGAGGGACCAGTACAGGCTTGGCAAGAAGCCGCGAAACTGCAAGCAAAAACGCTGCGCTATGATCGTGAGAAGGAGAAACTGGAAGCGGAGGGAGATGTGCGTATCACGCGAAACATTCCGGGGGATGATGGCTCCATTCGCAACGTGCGCCTGTCCGCCCAGTCGCTGTCGTACGACGCTCCAACGCGCGAGGTTCGACTGGACGGTGACGCACACTACCAAGAGGAACCGGGAATTCGCCTTGCCTCTTCGTCGATGATCGTCCATCTCGGCGAGCAAGAGTCGGTCGAATCGCTTTCGGCTACTGGAAACGTGAAACTCGATGCTCGAGGAACAAGAGGGACTGCGGATCGGTTGGAGTGGACCGGCGGGACGAAGGGCGTCGCCTTGCTATTCGGAACCAACAGCTTCGCGACGCTACAGGCGACCGATGGTCCGCCAATGCGTGGGCAACGACTCCGTTACGATCTCAAGACTCAACAGTTCACCGCCGACGGTGGGAGCGGCAAGACCGTGATCGAGGGGATAACACCTCCGCCGTCGAGCGAAAAAAAACCGTGAGCGGCCCCGCCATTCAGCCCTCAGATCGTGATAAGGACACGCCGTCCCCGCCAACTGGCGGGCTGGATGTGCGCGCGCTTACCAAGGTCTACCGTCGCCTTGCAATCGTGCAGGACGTTTCACTGCTGGTCGCCCCAGGGGAGATCGTAGGGCTGCTAGGCCCAAACGGAGCCGGCAAGACCACCACCTTTGGGATGATCGTCGGGCTCATCGAGCCGACAGCAGGACAAATCTCACTGGCAGGCACCGACATCACCGGCCTGCCCTTGCACCTGCGCGCTCTGGCCGGTATCGCCTATCTGCCGCAAGAACCAAGCGTATTTCGCCGTTTGACGGTTCGTCAGAACATCGCGCTGGTACTCGAGTCGCTGGGACGAGAGAACAGTGAACTCCGGGACACCTCGGAACGCTTGTTGGTAGAGTTTGGACTTGCAGAAATCGCGGAACGCCCTGCGTACTTATTGTCAGGAGGGGAGAGACGCCGATGTGAGATCGCCCGAGCGATGGCGATCCAGCCCCGGTTCTTCTTGCTTGACGAACCATTCGCGGGGATCGATCCGATCGCTGTCGCAGAAATCCAGAAGCTCGTGCGACGTCTCGCAGCAGCGAACATCGGTGTCCTGATTACGGACCATAACGTCCGTGAGACATTGCAAATAGTGGGCCGCGCCTATATCATCAACCACGGTCGTATTTTCAGAGGTGGGACACCAGCCGAACTCGCAGAAGATCAATCGGTGCGGAGCGTATATCTTGGCTCTGACTTCCGATTGGACTGAAGGCGAGTGGTGCCGCAGCGGTTCGGAGCGCCATGCCGCAGCTCGAGCAAAAACTTCAGGCGAGGCTGGTTCAGAAGCTCATCATCACGCCGCAATTACAGCAGGCGATTAAGCTTCTGCAACTCAATAAGCTCGACCTGCAACAGGAAATCAGTCAAGAACTGCTCGAGAACCCAGCGCTCGAAGAGTTGGGTGCTGCCAATGAAGTCAGCGCCGATGTGCTCAACGAGTCCACTGCGCCGAGTCCTCAGGATCCGACAGCTGCCGAATCTGGCGCCGCAGGAATGGACGAGTTCGACTACGCCGCGTTTTTCCGTGACCTGGACGACAGCTACCAACCCACGCACGGAACTCGCGAGTACCGCAGTGAAGATCTGCCCGCATTCGATCAGGTCTTACAAAGCGAGAGTGGGCTGTCGGAGCATCTAGCTTGGCAACTAGAAATGAGCAGCCTCTCGGCGCGCGACCGCCGGATCGGTGAAGCGATCATCGGCAACCTTGACGAGAAAGGTTATGTTGAGGCAACGGCTGAAGAAATCGCCGCGCTCGCGCCGGAGGGCGATAGCTGGACCAGCGAAGAGGTCGAGGGCGTAAGAAACGTCTTGATGCAGTTCGACCCGGTCGGCGTCGCAAGCAGAACGCTCCAAGAATGCTTGTTGGTCCAACTCGATGTCGCCGAGCTCGAGGATTCGCTCGCAGCGGTTGCGATTCGAGATCACTTTCCGTTGCTCGAGAACAAGCGCAAGGTCGAGTTGGCTCAAGCTCTGAAGATCACGGAGCAAGAAGCGGATCAACTTTACGAAGTTATCCGTCACCTCGACCCGCGGCCAGGCGAGCGTTACAACCCGCATCCGACCTCCTACATTACGCCGGACGTTTACGTGATCAAGGATGGTGACGACTATCGGATCGTTCTCAATGAAGAGGGCCTGCCGCGACTGCGTGTCTCGCCGACTTACAAGCGATTCTTCAGCGATGGTGGCCGCGGTCAAGGGGCCGATGCCAGCACGAAAGAGTTCGTGCGCGATAAGGTTCGTGCGGCGTTTCGGCTGATCCGCAGCCTCG
>JANNUT010000182.1:0-3452 GCA_031395565.1 Acidobacteriota bacterium
CGACGCCGCACCAACGTCGCCTGCTGCGACCCCAAGGCGCATGAGCTCCGCTTCGAGCGCCGCGACCGAGTCGAGATCGTGGGCGCTCTCGGCCGCAGCGCACAGCACGGCCAAACGAACGCTGCGCTTGGCCATCAAAGCCTGACGCTCCGCGCGAACGATTCGGCCGCGCTCCGCTTTTCGAGCACGGGCATAGAGCTTCTCTGCCACTTGAGGAATCGCGGCGCCCAGCGGATCGATCGGCACCGCAATCCAAACCTCAGCGTCGTAGGGATCGGGCACGGAAATGACGCCCGCCTCACAACGAACGGCATCTCGTGGCGCCGAGAGGAGGGCATCGGCTTGGCGCCGCATACGGTCTGCCTCTGGCGCGGAAGCCTCCTCTCGAGTGAGAGCCCGTTGCGCGCGTTCGACACGGTCACGCTCGCGACGCAACTGCGCTTCGGCGACTTGGCGGCGCCGCTGCAGCAGCGCGTCGGCACGTTGATGCCGATCGACGCTAGCGGCGTGCTCGAGCAGCGGCGCCAGGTCCCCTGCCGAGGCACGCAAACACAGCGAATGCGACGCCTCGTTTGCCACAAGCTCGATCAACCCTCGTTTCTGCCGGCGCGAGAGTTCGGGCATGGCCGCTTCTAGCGCAATCGACGCATCGTCCTCCGACATCACCAACGCACGCTCGAGCCAGCGTGTCAGCGTCTCGATCCACGGCGTGACGTCTTCGCGAAACTGATCCTCGGCGGGAACACGCACCGATACCCCGGCCGGCAACGTGCGCGGCACGCCGTCGAGAGTTTCCAGCACGAGGACGACATCGCCTTGCAGTGTTGCGGTTGAGACGAGCCGTGCGTGCGCCGTGCAGGTTTCGATCGAATCGCCACGCAGCGCGAAACGGAGCGCGTCCAGGCTGTGGGCGTGCATCGCGTTATCGGCAGCCGCCGTCAACTCGGGCCAAACCCCACGGCCGCCCTTGAGCTTTGGCGGGAAATCGGATGAGACGAGGATTAGCCCCGCCTGCGAGAGACTGTCGATACAGAGGCCAACACTCTCGCCCAGCGCGAGATACACACCGCTGCGTTCCACCGGTACGACGCGCCTGATCTTCGCCGCAAGCGTCCGTTCGCGTGCATCGCGAAACAACAGCAGTCGAGTGAGCAGGTCGAGCATGTGATGAGAGGTGAGCCTGGGGTGGGCTCAACGCGACGTGTCGGGCGGGCCACTGCGGCCCGCCCCGCGCGCTAGTGAGTGGTGGACGGCTTGAGAACGTCGGACATCGCCTCGTCGACTTCTTTCTCGACCTTGGCGGAAACCGTCTTGCTGGCTTCGGCCAATTCGCTGATCACGAGTGCGCGAGCACGATCGAGCATCTTGCGTTCCCGATACGAGAGCGTCTTGATCTGGTTGAGATAGGTGAGGTTTTTCAAGACCTCCGCCACCTGCTCGAGGTCGCCCGACCGCAACTTGTCCTGATTTTCCTGGTAGCGCCCTTTCCAGTCGCTGGGGACGTCCACCTTAGCGGTACGTAACTTGTCGAGAACCTGCTTCACCTTTTGTTTGGACACTAGCTTTCGCAGACCAACGGCCGAGCTGTTCTCGACCGGCACCATGACGACGCTGTCGCTGGCCAGAATCTGCAAACTGATGAACGTGGTGTTCTGCCCGCCATAAGGTAGCAGGCGGATCTCCTTCACGACGCCGACGCCGTGGTTGGGGTACACCACCTTGTCGCCTACCTTGAATTTCAAGGCTGGGCCTCCCTTTGTCTCGCCCGCAGGACTAAGGCAAACCGCTCGAGCGGCCCATGATCGCGCTCCGAAGCCCACGGCAAGCGCGTTGATTCTAAAGGGGATGTCGAATTCCTACAACCCATTACCTGCAATCACCGTAAGGTTTTTGCGGGACCTTCGATCCGGACGGGCCCACACATCCCCAGGCCTGCTTCATCGATCGATCTCAATCTGGGTCGACACGTGCCTTTTCTGCGGTTTGGGTGAGAATCCGCGACATGCCGCCTCGTCACGCGCTGCCTGCCGATCCTTGCTTGGTTGTCGCCAACCGCGATGGCCGGGTGTTTGAGATCCCCGAAATCCTCGCACTTGGCCGCTCCGGCGGAACCGCCGTGCGAGTTCACCCGGCAGAGTTCATGCCCTTGCCGCACGGTTCTTTGCTCTTCCATCTGCCGGGCCGCCGGCCGGTTGGCTGGGATCCGCGATCGGGACGCCCCACAACCCTCTCCGAATACCAAGGCACGCCCGTCTGTGCGGCCGCCTGCTTTCTTCCTCCAGCCTTCACACATCTGTATCTGTCCGCCTGGGAACGAGAGCCCGGAGCGACACCGTTACCGCTCTATGCCTATACGGCCTTGGCCTGGCGGGATGGCGCGTTCGTTACCCCTGCCGTGCGCGTCGACCCCGACGAACGGCAAGAGGTTGCCAACTTCGACCGCGACGAGATCGAGCGACGTGCGGAGGCGATGCTCCAGTCGCAGCCTGGCAATCGATTGGTCGAGCATCTGGTCAAAAACTGCGCGTTGACTTACTGCTGCCCCGCCGCGCGCAATTATGTGCTTGGCCGGTTCGAGGCGCCCATGCCCACGAGCCCAGCCTGCAACGCCGATTGCGTCGGTTGCATCAGTTACCAGCCCTCGGAGGAGATCCCGGTCACCCAACCTCGATTGACCTTCCAGCCAACCGTCGATGAGATCGTGGAAATGGCCTCCGCTCACCTCGAGCACGCCGACAGAGCGATTGTCAGCTTCGGTCAAGGGTGCGAGGGAGAGCCGTTGCTGCGCGCCGATGTGTTGGAGGAGTCGATTCGTAAGATCCGCGAGAGAACCAAGCGAGGCACGGTCCACATCAATACCAACGCGAGCCGGCCCGAGGCGGTGCGCCGACTGGTAGGCGCTGGACTCAATAGCATCCGCATCAGCCTCAATTCCTGTCAGCCGAAGTTCTACGACCGGTACTACCGGCCACGCGGGTATAGCTTCGACGATGTGCTCCAATCCGGACGGGCGGTCGCCGAGGGCGGCGGCACGGTTTCGTTCAACTACTTCATTTTTTCTGGCCTAACCGATACCGAGGACGAGTTCGTCGCCCTGCAGGGAGCGGTTGCGAGGGCCGGGACGCATGTGATTCAGGCTCGCAATCTCAACATCGACCCCGACCTCTATCTTGGGGCGCTCGGGCTGCCGGCCGACATGGCCCCCGGTTTTGGGCTGACGCGTTGGATGAAGCGCGTCCGAAAAGCCTGGCCCTCGATGCGCTTCGGGTACTTCAATCCTCCCCGGGAAGGAGGCCCGTTCAAAGCTCGACCCGTTGCGCCAGGGTTGCGCTAAACTCCCCGGCCGCTCCAAGAAATCCCACGTGCCGAAGTGGCGGAACTGGCAGACGCACCGGATTCAAAATCCGGCGGGCTAATCACCCATGAGGGTTCGATTCCCTCCTTCGGCACCA
>JANNUT010000183.1:0-16208 GCA_031395565.1 Acidobacteriota bacterium
GCATCGAATCACCGCTTTCGACCGATGCGAGCGACGTACCGGCACAGTGTGGCGACGGCCTCGTCGAAGGGCGCGAAGAGTGCGACCCGGGAAACCCTGCAAGCCGTGATTGCTGCACGACGAGTTGCCAGCTCGCGGCTACGAGCTCGACCTGCCGCGCGAGCACGTCGGTCTGCGATGCTGGCGAAACTTGCAGTGGCCTGTCGGCCGCGTGCCCGCTGGATGCGACGATGATCCCCGGCAGCGTCTGCTCCGATGGCAATGCCTGCACCGGCAGCGATCGGTGCAGCGGCTTGACCTGCTCGGGCACGCCGCTGTTCCCGGCCGAAATCACCGCCGTTGGCTTTCAACCGGATCACCAGACGCTGCGCTGGAACACGTTTGGCGCGACGCACGATGTGCTGCGCGGACGCGTCGGTGACTGGCCCGTGGGGCAGACCACGGAGCAATGCTTGGCGCAGGCACTGGCCACCAACAGCTTGGTGGTGGGCCCCGTGCCGCCCGCGAGTCAGGCGTATTGGTACTTGATTCGTGGCCGAGATGCGTGCGGCCTTGGCACCTACGGCAAAACGAGTGGCGGTAACGAGCGCGTGAGTAACGCCTGCCCTTGAGTCACATCACAGAGCCTGCTCACGATTTGCGTGGCATCAACTCGGCTATGAGTCGATGCCACGCACGTTTTTCCCTGGCCTCGCTGAACAAGCTCGCGCACGCGCGACATCTCCGGTGAAGCTCGCGCAGGAATCGTTTGTCTCCTTCCGCGCGAAGCAGCAAGCGAGTCAGCGCCGCGGTGTCGCCAACGTCGAATGTGCCAGGGTAGTCTTCACCCAGCAGTCCCAGGCTGCCGTCGATGCGCGTCGTGACAATCGGCACACCTGCGACGCAGGCTTCGCCGACTACACCAGCGCCCCCTTCGCTGCGTGAGCTGAGCACGAGCAGATCGCTGGAGGCGATCAACCGCCGAGCGCGCAGCAGCGACGTCTCACCGAGCCAATGCCAGCGTGGGTTGGTCTTGCTCTCGTGCTCGGCGCGGCGCTTCCAGCCCTCGGTCAGGGCTGATCCCACGTGGGTCACGTCGAGGCGTGACGCCGCCGGCAAACGTCGAACGGCGTAGGCAGTGCGCAGCGGATCTTTGACGGTGCGCAAATGACCCACGACCACGACGCGGAAGTCGCGTCCCGTGCGCCGCACCCGCGACGTGAGCCCAACAGTGCGAGGCACCGACTGATAGATCACACGCAACTTGCGCCGCCAACGCGGTAACAACTGCCTTGCCGCGAGCGGCTGCAGCGCAACCACACGATCGGCTTGATCGAGCGCGTCACAGCCGCGCGGCTTTACTCGAAGGCTGGGATACAGATCGGTGCCGGTGAGGGCCACGATGATCGGCATCTCCGGGCGGATGCGCCGGGCACGCGCCACAGACGAGGCACTCTTTACTGCGTGCAGCGCAATCAACAGATCGGCCGGCTGGTCGCTGAACGCGGTCGCGATCGCCACACGATGCTGCTGCAACCGCAGAATTCTGGCCCAGCGCTCGGCGGTAACCCGATTGCCTCGTCGGCTACCGGGGGGCAAAGGGCAAACGATCAAGATCCTCATCGAGCGGTATTTTGATCTGATTGTGTTTCCAGTGAGAGCACTTCGTTCTTGGCTGCGTCTAACGGGTGGAGGTTACCCATGACCCTGCCCCGTTTGCTCATACTCGCCCTGCTGACTGTGGCGCCCCCAACTGTTCTGGCCCAGTCCGTTACGAACGACACCGACGTGGACCTCTTCAACTCGCTCGAGGTGATGGCCGCGCAGGGCGACGCGCTCGATTTGGTTGGCCCGCTCGACATGGAATCTGACCCGAAAGGGAAGATCGTTCTGGCCTACGCTGTGCACTCCGACTACCTCTTCTGCGGCTATGTCCGGGTGGTTTACGGCACCCGCGACGCCATGACCGGGGTCACCAGCTGGCGCGCTCTCGCCGATCTCGGGTTGAGCTGCGGCCCAACCGACCCGACCCGCGTCAAGGCGGTCAGCGTCGCCGCCATGAACGGACGCGCCTTCGTCGCGGTCGTCTTCGAAGCGCGCGGCAGCGATGTGTTGGCGCTCTACGACGGAGGCGTGCAAGCCCCGTGGCGCTTTCGGCCCGACAACATCGCGATCATCAACAGTCAACGCGCCAGGCCCATTCAGGACGATCTCTTCATGGGCCCGTCGATCGGGATCGTTCCGCATGCGCGTGGCGACTTCAAGAGGTTCTCGGTGGGCATCGCCTACGTCGCGGAGGGCGCCCGCGGCGGACCCGAAATCGAGATGCTCTGGAACGACTACACGCAGCCGCGCACCAGTTGGTTCGCGCAGAAAATCGCCGGTGCTCCCGGTACCCTGATCCAAGGCTCGTTCACGAGACCCAGTTTCACGGCCGATGATCGCGGCCCATCGTGGGGAATCGCGTTCGAAGAGGTGGCGGTGAAGCGAGTTCGCGTGTTCGCGGGCGACGTAACCGCCGCGCCGCAGAACATCCGTTCGATGTACGTCAGCAACCCCGAATCCCAACGACACCACCCGACGTTGCGCGCGCACGAAGGAACCGCCGTGCTCACCGCGCTCGGCACCCCTCTCGATAACGGCATATTCTCGCTGGAGTGGTCCACTGGCGATTTCTTCGATCCGATGACGTGGAGAAACCAACCTCAAATCACGAATCGTTGCCGGACACCGGCTGATCTGGACATCAAACGTGGCATCGCGACGGTCGTTGCGACGTGCTTCGACGGAAGCGCCTCACCCGCCGCGTTCCGTGTTGGTGCTTTCGAGTTGGATCGCCAACGCATGACCGCCAGCCGTTTTGTGCCGATCGACGATGTCACGGGTGCCGGCCGGCAGCCGCGCGTCGCTGTCGGTCCCCCGGGGCAACAGACCTTTAGTGCCGTCGCCTACGCCACCGAGATGCGGTTTCCACTTCCCGATACGGTTCATGGGCACAAGGTGATGATGTTCGATCCGTGATGACGAAGGCTGCGGGCGCGGGCCTGGGATTACCGGGCCCGCTTCGTCACCGGCTTTTTCAACAGCCGCATCGGCTTGGCTTTCTTCGGTTTCTTCGCCGGGAGCGTCGCCACGAATTGCGTGGTCCACTCGACCCAGCGTGAAAGATCAGGCTGGGAGCGGGTCGCGCTTGGTCCCACGAACACGAACCCGGTCATCGGCCGGCCCGTGAAGTCCATCGGCTTGACGTGCGGCAACGCGAGCGCGCTCTCGTAGCGTTCGGCGCCAACACGCGCCATGAGCTGGTCGTCGACAATCCCGCAGAACATCTTTCCGTGACGCATGAATGCGATACCACCGAACATCTTCCGCTCACTCACGCCGTCGAGCGGGCCGATCAGGTGGCGAATTCGGTCGGCGAGGTGCAGGTCGTACGCCATGTCGAAGGTCTCCGTAGGTCAGGGCGCTCGGCGGTTGAAACAAGGCTCGAAGCCCGCCCCACGGACCCCCTTTTACCACCTCTCCTCGCCTGGTATCGTCACGCTTCGAAAGGTCTTCTGGGGAGGGATCTATGCGATGGTTGGGGCTAGTCGCGTGTACGTTGGTCGTTGGGTTGGGGATTGCACAGGAAAACGAGCGTTTGATCGAGCGACGTGGATATGTGTCGGGGTTTTACTTCATTCGATGGACGGACGACGGCTGCAAGTTCCTACCGGAGCGCGAGGGGTTTGCAAAGGCACTAAAAACCAAACTCGACGAAGGAAAACAGATCGACGCAAGGGTCGAGATTGTGCGTGCCTTGAACGGGCAGGTTCTCGGCTTCACCGTCACAGTCCGAAAGAATAAGTCGAAAATTCCCGCACAAGAAGTCATTCAGGAGGCGTTCAACGCGCTGGTAGTCGCCTTTGGGGGCACTCCGTTGGACAACTCCAGTACCTTCCCGGTGCCAAGACACGCTGCTTCCTCATCCACGCGACACACCTGGGGACGCGATCGAATCGATCAGCACGACCGGCCGCTCGATCACGATTGCTTCACGCCGGTCGGAACGGGGGCCAATGTCACTGTCTACGTACTGGATAGTGGAGTCAATCCGAACCATTCCGAATTCCGTGAAGGCCAGGTCAAAGCCTTCGAACCAGGCACTCGGGACAGACAGGACCTCAACGACTTGAATGGACATGGGACCTACGTGGCGGCTCTCATCGCTGGAAAAACTCTCGGCGTCGCTCCCGAAGCAACCATTGTTTCAATGCAAGTTCTCGACGCCGATGGATTCCTGGATGAACTCCGGCTCTTAGCTGCGCTCGAGGACGTGGCGGCGAGCCTCAACGAAGAGAGTAACGTCATCGTGAATCTGAGCATGACGGGTCCGCGTTCAGGACTTCTCCAGTGCGCGATTCGACGCCTCACCGAGACGACACATGCGATCGTTGTTGGGGCCGCAGGAAACACCAACGGTGGGAATGCGGGCGACTATTTCCCTCGCGCCCTCGACGACATCATAACGGTTGGGTCCTCGACCAAGCGTGATCGAAGAGCGGTACATTCCGCCGCAGGTGCATCTGTCGACATTTATGCGCCGGGGGTCTCGATCCGCTCCGCCAGCTCCCGTTCCATGCGCAACGAGATCATCCTCGGCGGCACATCAGCGGCGGCAGCGTACGTCTCTGGGAGTCTCGCCGCGATCCTGTCGAGTAGCGAGATCGGTTCCGGACTGAAGACCGCAAAGAAGTTGCGAGAGTATCTGTGCAATTCCGGGAAGAAATGCATCAAAGACGGGTCGTCACAGCGGTCCACAGACTGCCCCGAGCAAAGCGCGCCTCAGCTTCGGCCGCTCCTGTACGTTGGCGAGGAACTCAAAGGAAAACTGGTTGCTCCCGAGTCCTATAAGCCTCAAGCGTTGATCGCTCCGCCGGATCCACCCGAAAAGCAAAAGCCGGTATCCGGGGTCGCAATCCCGCATGAGCTGCCGATCGACCTCGCCGCCTCCATCGTGTACGCGAACACGAGCAACGGAGAGATTGGATACGGTCCCGTCGACGCACTCATCGATCGCGAGACAAGGCTTTCCGTTGGCCGCGCCTGGCAGCTGCGGCACTCATTGCGTGTCGCGCCTGTGCTCGAAATCGCCTCACGTATGGCCGACGGTGAGCACCTGCTCGACTCGGGCCGCTATCAACTCGGGGGCGACGCCTCGTACACGTTCGGTGAACACGAACTCGGCTTTGGAGTGCGGTCCGCCCTCTACGAGCGAGACCACGAGTCCTCATTCACGTCGAATCACGCGACGCTTGGGTACGGCTGGACGCCTGGCGCGGGCGGTAGCTGCACTCCAATGACCCTTGGTGTGTACGCGGACCACGAATGGGGCAGCGACAAGCAAGTTGGTTCGCCGGAGGTCTTCGATCAAAGCGGCGCTGGCAGCAGTCTGGCGCTTCGTTTCATGAACGAGCGACCAAAACGCGGAACAACGTGTGCCTACGGCTCGCTGCTTTCGGCTCCTGCCCCTTCGACCGGCCGATGGCTGGACTTCTGGGCGGGCGTGCAGAACTACAAGGCCGATGGCCGCGCCTGGGATAGTCGTGGTTGGTTCCTGCGTGGCAAGACTTCTTTCAGCATCGGTAAACACAACCTGTACATCGAACCTTCATTTCTGTTTGCAATGACATCATTCGATAACACGCTCGAGAAGCGCGAACTAGGTCGGTCGCCGGAAGACACGGGCCTCGACTGGACACTCCCGAATCGTTTCCAGCGAGACCGGGCGTGGTCCGTTACCGGGCGCTACACGATTCCCGCCGGACCACACCTCGTCATCGACGTCTCGCTGTCACTGGCGCGGGAACATCGCTTCTCGAATGTCGAGTTTCTGACTAACGATCGAAAGGTCATCCAGTTCGGAATTACGGTGCGGCCCGTCAACGTGCTGAACAAGAAATGGGGAGGAGCCACGGGGGGTGGGACAACGGTAGTCGTGGGCGGTGGCGGCGCTTCGGGCGGACCGAGACCGGATCCAACCGTCAACTGCACCGCGCCTCCGCCTTGCTAGGCAACGATCCATCACTCAGAGAGTTCGTAGCCTCCACGCTGCAATATCGACCTCGGTGTCGCGCACGTCGCCGAGGTCGGTAATCGCTTTGTACTCCTGCTTGGCGCGAGCGCGATCGCCACGCGCGAACGCTGCCGTGCCAAGCGTGAAGTGCCAGTAGAGTTGATCCTCCGTCGTCCTGACAAACGATGGCGGCTGCGGCGGAAGCTCACCGCCCGCAAGCACCTCTACGGCCGCGCTCATGAGCTCGGAATCGAGTTCCGCGTTCGCCGCGGTGATCATGCCGCTGGCTTCGGTGACGCGCCCTGACCGCATCAACAGGTCCCACATCCAGACGCGGACCCACGTCGTCTCCGGACTCCCGAGGGCGCGCTGAAGCGCCGAGCGCGCCTCGCCGTCGCGTCCATTCATCCAGTGGTTGGCACCCAGCTCCGCCCACCAGACCCGGTTATTCGGTTCGAGTGTCACGGCACGCATC
The DNA here is from genome assembly GCA_031395565.1 of Acidobacteriota bacterium. Lineage (GTDB taxonomy): Bacteria > Acidobacteriota > Polarisedimenticolia > J045 > J045 > JANNUT01. The sequence goes on from JANNUT010000183.1 coordinate 6,510, forward strand.
AAGGCGGCCAATGCATCGGCCGTTCTTCCGGCTTTCTGCAGTGTGCGCCCGAGCAGCACCTGCACTTGCGCGCTCCGGGGCGCAAGCGCCTGCGCTTGCAGATAGTCCCCGATCGCCAAGTCCAGTTTGCCAAGTTGCATTTGGGCTTCGGCGCGCGTCAAGCGAACAGCGACATTCGAAGGCTCGAGTTTCAGCACCTGATCGTAGTCTTCGATGGCTAACGCGAACTGTCGTTCTAGCAGCCGCAGATCACCACGCGCTCGGTAGTAGGCCGCGTTGCCAGGGTCGGCAGCGATGGCGCGTGAGAAGGCCGATAGCGCCGCGTCGCGCTCGTTGAGTTTGGAGTGAACCCAGGCGGCGAGGTCGTAGACATCGCCGGGCAAGGAATCGATCACTTCCAGCCTGCGAGCGTCCTCGAGCGCCAGCTCATAATTTTCGAGCCGGTAGTTGATCCAGCAACGGTTGTAGAGCAGCGTCCAACGCGGCGACGGTGTATTCGCCGCGAGCGTAAAGTCCCGCGCGGCTTCTTGAAGCCGGCCGAGCGCATCCAAGACAGAGCCGCGTAACGACAGCGCTTGTGCGCTCCTCGGCTCCAGCCGAGCCAAGAGTTCGGCATCCTCGAGCGCTGCTTTGTAGTCCTTGAGTCTGAAGCGGCGAACGCCGCGCTGAAAGACGGCGTCGAAGTTCCAGTCATATACCTTGAGCGATCGGGTGAAGAGATCGATAGCCCTTGCATCGTCGGTCGTTGCCAGCCCCTCCGCAAACAGCGCTCTGGCAGCATCGAGCCTGGATCTAGCACGATGGCGAAGCGACTCAGCCTCGGCCGGTGCCTCTTCCGCAAGCAGTCCTGCTAGGAACGAAAGCGCTTCGCCATCGCGAGGATGCAATTCGAGGAACCTCCGTAACAACGCGATCGCCTCTTTACTGTTTCTCTCGGTGGCGGGGAGCAACGCCAATTCACGCTCGACGTCAAGATCCCCGGGCGCGAGTGCTCGCGCCTCGGCGAGCTTTTCTGCAGCGGCCCGCTTGTCGAGCCACGCGGCGCGACGAGACTCTTGCAACAACGCTCGTACCCGACCCGCTTTGAGTTCGCTCGCTTGTTGCATGTTCGTCACCGTCAACGCGGTCGCAACAACGACACCAACGAGTGCCGTCACAGCTACCGCTGCCGATGCCAACAGCGCCCCGCGGCGACGGCGAATCAACTTACGCAACCGATAGCCAAACGTCGGTGGCCCCGCCAGCACCGGCTCGTCGGCAAGGAAGCGCTTGATATCGGCAGCCAACTCCGAAGCGGTGGGATAGCGGCGTGAACACTCCTTTTCCAAACAGCGCATGACGATCCAATCGAGATCACCGTTGAGTCGCCGGATCAAGTTGCGCGGCGTCTCACGGCGTTTGGCAGCGACCTCGGTGGTTCGCGAAGCAGTCGATGCATCGACCGATTTCAGCCGCGCGCTCGGTCGCGGCGGATCGACTTCCAGCAGCAGATGGCGCCAACCGTCAACGCCTGCCTTGCGGATCTCTTCCTCGCCGTAGGGCAGTGCGCCTGAGATCAGTTCATACAGCAGCACGCCGAGTGAGTAGATATCGGTGCGCGTGTCCAATAGGTGACTGTCCCCTTTGGCTTGCTCGGGCGACATATAGGCCGGCGTTCCGACGATTTGCCCCTCGCGGGTGAGCGTCTCATGCCCCCACACACCAGCCCCGAGCGCCTTGGCGATTCCAAAGTCGATGATCTTGACGACCGGTTTGCCATCGAGCAGTGTCACCAACACATTGTTCGGTTTGATGTCGCGATGAATCACGCCCTTATGATGTGCGTGCTGCACAGCGCCACAAAGCTGCGCAAACAATTCCAGCCGTTGCACAATGTCAAGCCGCGCCTGATCGCAGTAGGTCGTGATTGGTTCGCCGCGAATGAACTCCATCGCGAAGAACGGCCGCCCCTCTTTGGTCGTACCTGCATCGAAGACCGCAGCGATGGAGGGATGGTCCATCAACGCCAGCGCCTGACGCTCGGCGTTGAAACGCGTCACGATCTCGATCGAGTCGCGCCCCTCGCGCAGCACCTTCAAGGCAACGGTGCGCTGAATCGGCTGCGCCTGCCGCGCTCGGAAGACCTCGCCGAAGGCTCCCTGGCCAATCTTCTCGATGATCTCGTAAGCGCCAATGTAGCCGTGACCGTCAGGCGAATCGGGCGTGGGTGCGGTGCTCTTGGTGCCGTCGCGCTCGGCCGGCTGAGGCGGGACTGGCGGCTCGCGATCGTTACCTGCTGTCGAATCGGGGTGGTCGGTCATGCGCTTACCCCCTGCATCGCGGGAGTTTAGCGCGAGTCAGGCAGCTCAGCGCGAGAGGCAACCACAACCGATCGGCGTTCTCTCGAAAGCCGCCTGCAGTGCCGATGAACTTGCAGTTCACAGACAGTCGAGCGGCGACTGACGAGTTGGTAAGACGTCTGTCGTGCGCGCGGGAAGACGTTTATATAGTGCGCTGGTGCGCCATCAACTCAGGCTGTGCTCCTGGCGCGAAAACGCGCCGCGGCGCCATGGGCCAGCGCGTAGAACGTCGGCAGCGCAAGTAGCGTAAACAGCGTTGATGTGACCAGTCCACCGACCATCACCACCGCCAGCGGACGCTCGATCTCGGTGCCGTGCAAATGAAACAACAGGAGTGGAAGCAAGCCGAGCGTCGCTGTCGCCGCCGTCATCAACTTCGGGCGGACTCGCCCGAGGCTCGCCTCGCGCACCGCGGCTTCGAAACTGCGTCCCTCGATGATGAGAGCTCTCGTTTGCGTCACGAGCACGAGGCCGTTTTGAACCGCGATCCCAAGCAAGCCAATCAGTCCCACCAGTGACGATACATTCCACGTCTCCCCGCTCATGAGCAGCGCCACGACGCCACCCACGAGCGCGATCGGCAGCGTCGCCACGATCACGAACGCCTCACGGAATGTTCCCAGCGCCAGATACAGCAACACGAACACGGCCAGCAGCGCGACGCCAATCGCAACCCCTAACGCGCGCGCGGCACGGACCTGATTCTCGATCCGCCCTCCCACATCGACGAAGTACCCGGTTGGAAGTGTCAGCCTCTGCGTCAACGTCTCGCGCACTTCAGCCGCCGTGCTTCCGAGGTCACGCCCTACCACACCAGCTTCGACGGCGATGCGACGACTCCCTGCCTCGCGACGCACCGCCCCTGGTCCGAACGTTCGTTCGATCGCGGCCAGCTTCGAGAGCGGGACCTTCGTCCCGTCGTGCACATCGATGAGGAGCGAGCCGAGTGCGTCGATGTTGCCGCGCCAGCGATCCTCGAGCCGCAGCACTAGGTCGAATCGGCGTTGCCCGCGCCAGATCTCAGCGTGCTCGTCTCCCGCCATCCCAACCCGGATCGCGTCGATCACATCCCCCGGGGTGAGACCGGCACGGGCCACGGCCGCGCGGTCGACGGTGACCCGGATCTGAGGGAGTCCTGTGAGCTTCTCGACTCGCAGGTCGGCCACACCTGGTATCTCCGAAATGAGCGCGCCGGCCTTCTCCCCGAGACGCGCGAGTTCATCCAGATCGGTTCCGAAGATGCGCACCGAAAGATCGGCAGGAGTTCCCCCGAGTCCCTCATCGATTCGCATTCCGAGTGGCGTCGTATAGAGCACCGAGACTCCGGGAACGCGCCCGGTGCGCTCGCGCATCTCTGCTTCGATCTGCGCGATGCTTCGTTTACGGTTCGTCTCCAACACCACCAGCACATCGGACACGGTGTGCGGCATCGGGTCTTCACTCCGCTCGGCGCGCCCGGTGCGCCGCACCACATCGACCACTTCAGTGACCTTGCGCAACTCGTCTTCGATGCGATGGTTCATGCGGTCCACCTCATCGAGCGACGCTTCAGGAGGCAGGATCGTTTGCAACAGCAAAGCGCCCTCGTCGATGCGCGGCATGAAGTCCGAGCCGACATATCGAGAAGCGCCCAGCGCCCCAAACGCCAAACACGCAGAGATCGCCAGCACCGAGAGTGGGCGCGCGAGGCACCAGTCGAGCAGCGGAGCATAGAAGCGCTTGAGCCACCGGATGACCGCAACATCTTCATCGGCTTGTGTGGCGCGCGGTCGCAGCACGCTGGCTGCCACGACAGGAATGAGCGTGACCGCCACGATCAACGAGGCTGCGAGCGAAGCAATGACTGCCGCGGCCAGCGGACGGTACATCCGGCCCTCGATGCCGCTCATCGCGAACAGCGGCACGAAAACAGCCAACAGAATCAGCGTCGCGAATGCGATGGGACGCCCCACTTCCTCCGCAGCCAGCATCGCCTCGCGCTTCCACGACGGCGAACTACCGTGCTGGTTGAGCCGATGAACCATGTTTTCAACCACGATGATGGCGGCGTCGACGAGCAAACCGACAGCGATCGCAAGCCCACCGAGAGTCATGGTGTTGATGCCAACGCCCGCCGGCTTCAAAAAAAGTCCTGCCAGCAAGAGCGAGAGTGGAAGACTGAGTGTGACGACGAGCGCGGCGCGCACGTTCCACAACAGACCGAAGATCACCAGCACCACGAACGCTGCGCCAATCAGCACGGCGCGGCCCACACCGCCGAGCGCCCCGCGCACGAGTTGGGACTGGTCGTAGACGATGCGCAGCGTCACGTCCTTGGGCAGACCCGCTTGGATCTCCTCGATCGCGGCCCGCACACCGGCGGCCACCTTTACCGTGTCGGCCCCGAACTGTTTTGCGACCCGGCAACTCACCACCTCGCCAGCCAGCCGGTGTGCGAGCCCGCGGCGCACCGCCGGTGCCTCACGCACTTCGGCCACGTCCGAGAGCACGACCGGCGTCCCGCCGCGAAGTGTGACCACCGTGGAGCGCAGATCCTCCACGCTCTCCGCGCGGCCGATCGCTCGCACCGTCCACTCCAGCGATCCCTGCACGATGAATCCGCCGGAGGCGTTGACATTGGCGCCGTCTACGGCGTGCTCGACATCCTGAAGACTCACTCCACGAACAGCCATTCGCTCCGGATCGAGCAGCACTTGGAATTGCCGGAGATACCCTCCCATCCGTTCGACGGCCGCCACACCTGGAACCGCCAGCACGCGGTTCTTGACTTCGAATTCCGCCAGATCGCGGAGCGTCATGAGGTCCGTCGCACCCGGTTCGGCCTCTAACGTGAACTCAAAGATTTCGTTCAGCCGACCGGTCAGGCTCGAGATCAACGGTGCCTCGGTTCCCGGCGGCAAGGACGATGTTGCTTGTGCGACGCGCTCTGCGACGAGTTGCCGCGAGAGGTAATAGTCCGCATCGGGTTCGAACTCGATGGTCACTTGCGCAACGCCCAGTTGGCTGCTGGAGCGGATGCGGCGCACGTGCGGCAAACCTGCGAGTGCGACCTCCATCGGGATCGCGACCCCAGTCTCCAGTTCTTCGGGTCCCATTGCCGCGTTCTGCACGATGACGTTGAACACGGGGGTCGAGAGATCGGGGAACAAATCGCGCGGCAAGTCCTGCAACCAAAGCGCGCCTACACCGGCGCCACACAGCAGCAGCATCACCACCAAGCCGGGCTTACGAAACGAGGCCTCGATGATCCGGCTGATCATGCCTTGCTGGCGGTCAGTGCTCATGTTCTTCCCCGCCGCCGCTGGCCTTCTCCGCTTCGGCCTTGAGTAAGAACGCACCGTCGACAACCACGGTCTCACCCGCTGTCAATCCGGAGAGCACCTCAACCGAGGTGCCGAGATCACGGCCTCGCCCCACGTGGCGTGCTTCGAACGCTGTTTCTCCTCGCGGAATGAACACCACCCAGTCGTTCTGCAGACGTTGCAGCGACACTGCGGGAACAACGAGCACGGGCTCACCGGGCACGCCCACCATCAAGCGGGCGGTAACCGACATCCCCGGTTTCAGCAGACCGTCCTGATTCGCGAGCTCGATTCGAACCGGGAGCGTTCGGGACGTCGCTTCGACCTCACTGCCAACCAAGGTCACGGTGCCTGCGAAGTCTCGACCTGGGAAGGCGGGAAGAATCACATCGGCTGTGGACCCGACATTCACGCGAACCGCATCGCGCTCGAAGGCATGGACCGTCACCCACACCCGACTCAACTCACCAATCCGAAACAGCAGCTCGCCCGCCTCGACGAACCGCCCCAGCACCGCACGGCGCTCGAGCACGACCCCCGATACGGGAGCGCGTAGATCCATCGACGCACCGCTGCCCGACTCGGCTCCGCTGCCGAGTGCAGCAAGTTCCGACTGAGCCGCGTCTACTGTCGCCTTCGCGGAGGCGAGCACAGCCGCGGCCTCAGTCACCTCACGCAGCGCGACGATTCGCTGCTCGGCCAAACGCTGCTTTCGTTCGTAGGATCGCTCGGCAACTTCGAGTTCGGCTCGTGCGCGTGTCAAAGCGGCTCGACGCTCGCCGAGTGTCGGGCTTTCAAACGCCGCCAGTGTGGCGCCTCGACGAACCACACTCCCGGATTCAACGACGAGCTTGGAAATGCGGCCTGCGATCGGCGCGCTAACCTCGGCGAAGGCGCTCTCATTCACGCCGACTTGACCGAGCACGGTGGCGGTGTCTTTTTCCGAACGGGCCTCGACCGTAGCCGTGGTGACGCGCAAGTCGCGAAGCATCGTCGGCTCGATCTGAACCATTCCTTGCTCGGTCTCCGGGTGCTGATCCGGCTCGTCCGCGGCGTGAGCGTGACCGTGCTCGTCCTCTTCCGTGTGCTTTACGGCGGTGTCACCGCAGCCGATGAGCAACAAACCAGCGATCGCGACACAACACACTCTCGTCATCATCGAAGCACCCCTGAGACCAACTCGAGATCTATCGTGGCGCGGTATACATCCGCCAGCCGTTCCACATACGCTCGACGCGTCTCGAGCGCCGTACGCCGCACCTGCAAGACGTCGAGCAGTTCTCGTTCCCCCTCCTCGAATGCTGTCAGCGCGAGACTCTCACTTTCCGCGAGAACGGGAAGCGCATCGGTACGTAGTGCGGTTTCCGCCGCGCTCATCGACGTCAGCACGGATAGTGCTGCATCGACTGTCGATTCGAGCACGCGTTCACGCCAGGCAACTTTCGACTCGGCCGCGCGCAGCCGGGCCTCCGCCTGTAGACGCGCTCCACTCGTCTGGCGCGGCGCCGGGAACGACAGCGTCACGCCAGCGATCACAATCTCGGCATCGTCTTCGGTCGCGTAACTGGCGCGCGCGCCAAGCACCGGTTTCGCGGTGCTGCGCAGCACGTCGAGCTCAGCTTTAGCACCGTCGACCTCGGCTGCCAGCGCGCGCAAATCGGATCGTTGCTTGGCATGGGCGATCAGTTCTGCGCGGTCGTACGCACGCGCTGGCTCGAACGTCCCGCGAACGTCCGCGAGTTCCTGTGCGCTGACACCCAGAAGCGCGCGAAGATTTCCCAGCGACCTGCTGACCAGCGCTTCCGCGACGAGACGCTCCGCTTCGAGGCGCGCACGCTCGGCTCGAGCGAGGTTCACTTCGAGAATCGTGACGTCGCCAGCATCGAGTCGTGCACGAGTCACGCGCTCGAGCTCGCTGGCCAGCGCCTCGCTACTCTGCGCCAAAGTGCGCAGCTCTTTTGCGATGAGCACCTCTGCAAACAACAGCGCCGCGTCGGCAATGACGTTTCTTCTCGCGCTGTCCAGATCGGCTTCGGCGGCACGCAGTCCGGCCGCCGAACCGCGGAGGCGCGCCGATCGAGCGCCTGGGCTTCCGAACGACTGCGCGACGGCGAACTCGACGTCGGTCGAGTTCGTGCCGGCTGCGCGACGGGGCCCGGCTCCGGCCTCGAGCACGAGCGCGTCGTCGAACCGTCGCGATGCAGCGACTCGCATCCCCTCGCGCTCGTCCAGCACCGCCTGCGCTTCCACGATTGCGGGGGCCCGCGTTTTTGCAATCTCTACGACCTGTGCGAGCGAGAGCTGCGGCCCAAGTTCTTGCGCTGCGATGCTGCTCCAAGCCACAAGGGTCGCCAACACTCCCAAGACGATGACTCTCGACATTGCTCTTCCCCGATCACAACGCAGCGTCACGTGGCCGCGCTGATGCGCGTTTCGAAAACAACGAGATCGCGCCCCGGACTACCGCCGGGACCGCCCCTATGCCTCGATGCGGGGGATCAACAGATCAGGACAACGGTGCGCAGCTTGACAAGCTCTCGTTCCGAACCTGGTCCGCGGGAGATCCCGCGATGACAGTCCAGGCGCGGCATCGTTCGTGAAGTGAACAGCGCGGTCGCTTGAAACGCCACGTCAGGCTGCACGATGTGAGTCGTGGGATCGACAGATCGTCTGAGCGGCGCCGCCTCGACACGCAGCGTCACGTCAAAGCAATCGCCGCAGCCGGGGACGCTTGCACCTAACGCCTGCAACAGGTCTGGCGCCGCACGTTGACCGGCGGTCTCGCTCTCACAGCAATGCGCCCCTGCTCGCTCGAGCACGACGTGGCCATCAGCACCATGGCACAACACCAACTCTGGTTGCGCAGCCGTGCACAGGAGGATCGCGGTCACGATCGTGGATGCGAGGCGTCGAACGGCGGTTCTCACGCGAGTAAGCTACGTCAGGGACTAGAGAGCCGTCAAGAGTTGGCTGCGATTCCCAGTTTCGGGCCAACCGGACGCGCAGCGGCTTCCGTGTAGGGAGAATCGGCATGAATCCGAAGAACGCGCAGTGGCTGTTGACGCTGGGTGATCGCGTCGACGAAACGATTAGCGCTCGTAGAGGAGGGCTGGAATGCGCTTTCTGCTAGCAACGTTTCGGTTGCGAGTCGTCGCTCGCCTTGTTTGGGCTGGTCAAATAATCGTCGCCCCACTGGCGCCGAGTGTGAGAAGTGCGTTGCGGACAGAAACACAACTTGCAACCTCGACCGATCGCGCGAACGCCGCGATCGGTTGACGGTTTTCCTGGCCGCACAATGCGGACCGATTGCCAAGCGCTCGATAGGAAGTTCTGTCGCTTATGGAAGCTTTAGCATTACCGATCCATCGCCCACTGGTCTATTTCTTCGAGACTGTGCTGCGCGTCAGAAAGAGCCAGCGTTGACCTGGACCGCGGCGAGCCGGCGCTAGGCTTTTTGGGGGTATAGTCCCGCGTCGCTCTGCAGCATAACCAGTCGGAGAAAACGACTGAGAAAGTTGAGGGCGGCGGGGGGATGTTCATGTGTTTGTGGCGCTTCCAAAATCAAACGATCAAGTCGACGGTCTTCATCGGACCGCCGAGTTCATGTTGGGCAGACCGATGAAGCATGGCACCGCTCTTCGTAACACCCTGTGCACTACCCTCACAAGTAGCGCCTTGGTCCTGTTCGTCTTGACGCTGCTCGGCATCGCCAGCGCGTGCGTGAAGCCACCCGGCGTCACATCGGCCGCGATTAACAACGGCGCAAACCGACCCGATGCCGATGCACCTGCTCCGTCGCCCGACGACCCGATCAGCCAGTTCGTACGCCGCATCCACGAGGACCGTCGCGGTCACATGTGGCTCGGTACCAACGGCGACGGCGTTGCGCGTTGGAATGGCGAGGCCCTCGAGTACTTCTCGCTCCCTCAGGGCTTCAGTGGGGTCGCGGTGCGCGGGATCGTCGAGAGTGCCGACGGCAGCCTCTGGTTTGGGACTGAAGGCGGTTTGACGAAGTTCGACGGCGCGTCATTTACGAACTACACCGTGCGCGACGGGCT
>JANNUT010000184.1:0-2602 GCA_031395565.1 Acidobacteriota bacterium
CTCGAAAACTCCGATGCTGTCGATCCAGACCTGCGCAGCACGTTCATGATGCTAGCGGCGGTTGACGGCGATGAAGCGCTATTCACTGCCTATCGTCAGAAGTTCGAGTCACTCAGTGTGCCGGACGAGCAGACTTCCTACTTGCGCGCGCTTGGTGAATTTCGGGATTTGGCCCTCACACGACGCGCCTTGGACTTCGTGCTTACAGCAGCCATTGCACCGAGCGATCTGTTCGAGATCCCTCGCAAAGTTTCAAACGATCAGGAGCGACAGTCGATCGCCTGGGACTGGATCCGCGCCAACTACGAGGCAATCGCCCAGCGTGTGCCGCGGTTTGCGCTCTCCTTCACTCCGTATTTCGCGAGTGGCTGCGATTCAGCCCGCCTCGACGAAGCGAAGGTCTTCTTCGCACAACCCGCCCACAACGTACCTGGCACCGATCGCAGTCTCGCGCAGATGGCGGAGGGAGTGACCATTTGCAGCACGATTCGCGAACGTGAACGACCGGCGGTGAAGCGCTTTCTCGACGTTCAGTAGCGTGCGCTATACACCTGTCAGATGCGGCGCCAGCACTTGCACCCACTGCTGCGCGACCGCGAACGGATCCATTGAGGGCACGCGGCGATGAAGCCGGGCATGCGGAATCGCACTCGCCATCTGCTCGGCGACGGCTCGCGGGTGGGACGGATCGTGCGCGATCGCGAGCAGCTCAACCGGCATCGTGAGCCGGCAGAGATCGCCGGGCCAAGTGTCGACCACGCGCCACATGGCTGAGGCGCGGAAGATCGCGCCGAGTTTGGGGCCGAGTTCCGCGGCGTCGTAGCCACGCCATGCAGCCGTCAACACCTCGGCCAGCGCGCGGGCGCGGGGCCTTGAAAGGCGATCTCCGGCACGTTGTGCCGCTTGTTCTAAGTCGCCGCGGTCGAGCGCGTCAGCCATCGGTGAGCTGCGGCCGAGACCTTGAGGTGATTCCGGGCCGAATGCAGGCAGGTCTTGCAACAGCGCGCGCACACGCTCCGGATGATCGAGTGCCATTCGCAGCGTCGTGGCGGCGCCGAGTGAAATACCTCCCACGAAGGCGCTTCGCCACGACAACTGATCGAGCACGGTGACCAAGTCGGCCGCCATGCTATCGAGCGAGAGTTCGGCGGCAGCGCCGTTGTGGCGAGTCAGTCCATGGCCACGCTGATCGATCGCGACGCATTCGAAGTGCGCGCCCAGCACCGCTGCCGCAGCAGAAAAGTAACGCGACGAGAAAGCCAACGCGTGAACGCATAGCAGCGGTGGTCCCGATCCGAATCGCACGGCGGAAAGTTGTGTCGCACCGTTCTGGACGCTCATCGGGTACAGCTTCATTTCGTCCAACCCAGTTGCGCGCGAAGTGTTGCGGCATCGTGGAACACGGTGGCGATCATGCCTGCGTCGCGGGCAGCGGCGACATTGACGGCGCGGTCGTCGACGAAGAGCACGGCGTCGGGTGATTCCCCCAAGCGTGCCAAGGCGCGCTGAAAGAATTCCGGTTGCGGCTTGCGAGCGCCGAGTACGAACGATGGGTGATGGCCGCTGACGAAACGATCGATCGCGAAACGCCGGCAGATCTCGGCGTACCACGGAGGGTTGTAGTTGGACAGTATGTGCAGCGGCGCGACCGTTGCGAGTCGCGCGAGCAGATCTTCCATTCCTTCGAGAAATCGGTAGCCGGCGAACATCCGTTGGCGCAACGTGTCGATGTCCAGCGAGCGTCCCACGTGCGGCAAGAAGTAAGCCGCGGCGTAGCCGGCCTCGTCCAACTCGCCCAGCTCGAAGCGCGTCCAAGCCGTCGGATCGCGCTGCTCTCGCAGCGCCTCCAACCCCACCCCGGTCGCAGCCTCGATCGCCTCGCGATACGGGTCGTAGATCACGGTGTCCATCAGATCGAGCGCGACAACCCGCACGCGAGTCAGATCGATCACCCCAGTCTCCCTCACAGATCCACCCTCTCTCTAATTCGGGGACGGTATACGGAACTCCCGCCAGCCGCGGCTAATTCGGGGACGGTATACCGAACTCCCCTAGCGTCGGCGGTGGCGCCGTCCTCGGGCCAACCGATGCCGAGCGTCAAACGCTTGCCGAGCGCCGCCTCGGTCGAGCCGAACAGTGCGCGTGCCGCGCGTTCGGCCAGCACCACGACGGGCGCGCCGCTGGCGGAATCGGCCGCGCGTCCCAGACCACGACCTCGGGGTCCTGCGCGCGCACCAGTGCCGCCAGCGGCCGGGCGAGCAGCGCGGGCTGCGCGCCGCGCAGCACCACTCTGCCCTCGCCGTAGGACTGCTGGCGCCAATCCACGTAGACCAGCGGCCGCGGCTCGCCGGCGAAGCCCGCGTCGCGGATGTCGCCGACCACGCCCACGATCTCGGCGGTGGCGCCATCTTCGGGCCAGCCGATGCCGAGCGTCAGGCGCTTGCCGAGCGCGGCCTCGGTCGAGCCGAACAGCGCGCGCGCCGTGCGTACGGCGAGCACCACTACCGGCGCGCCGCTCGCCGTGTCGCCCGCGGCGAAGCCACGACCGGCGCGCACCGGAATCTCGAGTGCGTCGAAGTAGCCCGCGCTCACCTGGTTCAGC
>JANNUT010000185.1:0-4143 GCA_031395565.1 Acidobacteriota bacterium
GGTCGAAATTGGCCCGATGAGACTCCCACCATCGTCGCGTGATCAGTTGGTGACCGGCGACCACAAGATCCGCACTGGGACGAGCGTTCAGGTAACTGATGATGGTGGTTTCCAGGTAGAGCGAAGCGTTCACTCGTTGTCCTCCTATTTCAGTTCCGAGACCATAACCGCTGAACGCCTGCTGTCGGCCGGACCTCCGAAGTCTCGTGCAACTCTAGCCGCCCGGCCCAGCTACTTGGCTAATGTGACCGTTGACGGCACCCTGACGCGTCGCAGACACTACGCTTGTTGCAGGAGAGCCACCGTGAGCATCGACATCTCTATTGAAAGCCTGTCTACGGCTGAGAAGCTGGAATTGATGGAGCGTCTCTGGGTCGACCTGTCACGGCACCCAGAAGACATTCCTTCACCGGCTTGGCACGGGGCTGTCCTCGAAGAACGGCGTGAAGCTGTTCGGCAGGGCAAGACGACATTTTCGTCCTGGGAAGACGCGAAGAAGCGGCTCGACGATCAGAATGCTGGTCGGCCAAAAGCCGTGAGCGCCGAAGCCAATCCGAGTCTTCAATGATATCTATTGGCACCGACCACCGACTGGCTGACCCGGAGCCACTTCACGAGCTTTTGCGGGTGATCAAGGATACTTGGTGAAGTCACCGTAGGAAGCACCCATGGTCAGGCTTCCTTATCCTTGGGTAGAGGGATGAGCGAACGCACGAACCGGCCGTACTCATCCTTCATGGGCAGGTCGAAGTTAGGACGAATCTGGCGACGCATGGCCGTGACTTCTTCCTTGGTGATCGGGTTCACCGAAGGCTTGGCGTATTCTTCCCAGATCAACCCCACGCCACGCTTCTGCCAGTTCGGAAGATCGTTGAAATTGATCCCGTACTGGAACAGCAGCTCATTCTTTTGACTCGTGGACAAACGTTCCAGCTCAGTCGTGGCTTGCTGCTTGTTTTGCCCCGCCTTGCGGAGCGTCCAGTAGCACCAGGCGCTCAAAGCGTTACGGGCAGCGTCCTCATTTCGCCAGCGGAAGTAGTCCACGACCAGTTCCGACGTGGGGAGCTGGGAAATTCGACAATCGAAGCACGCCGGTTGCCCAAGTTGGAGCGAGAATCTGGCACTCGCTTCTCCCGCCAACGTCGAGTCATATTTTCGGAGTTTCCTGCCGAAGAGCTGCTCATCTGGATCGAAGAGCAGTGAAATCTCGTCGCTCTGGGTGTAGGCATAGATCACCCGTGTCATTCGGCGCGCCAAAACCAGCCACTCATCGGCGCCTCAAAACCGGCCACCATGTAGGGGGGTAATGGCTGAAAGAATCCTCTTATTCGGTCCTGGAAGCAAGGGGCTGGGATCAGTTCGTGACGGTTTGATTGGTCGTGCGGGCGTGTGAGTCCCGTAGATTCCCGGTCGGCGCGCTGGCCGGTTTTGATTCGACTGACTGGTGTTGATCGTGCTGTGCGAGGGCGTTTTTGAGCCGGTAGCTGCGACCTTCGAAGGAGATGATCTCGGCGGCGTGAAGGAAGCGGTCGAGGATGGCGGAGGCGCTTGGGACGTCGCCGATGAGCTTGCCCCAGTCTTCGAGTGGTCGGTTGCTGGTCATGATGGTGCTGCGTGTTTGGTGTCGCCGCATGATGATCTCGAAGAGGTACTCGCCGCTTCGTTTGGGCAGTTGCTTCATGCCCATGTCGTCGATGATGAGGAGATCGGGTCGCAGGTATCGGGTGAGAATGGTGTCGTCGTGATCGATGGCTTCTTCATGGAGGAAGTCTCGTACGACATCGAAGATGGATCGGTAGAGAGCGGTTCGGCCTTGCTTGATGGCGGCGTAGCCGATGGCCTGGGCGAGGTGTGTCTTTCCGGTGCCTGGTGGTCCGATGAGGAGGATATCTCTGGCCTGGTCGAGGAACTTGCAGGTGGCCAGCTCGAAGAGCTGTCGTCGTGGCAGGGACGTGTTGAAGTCCCAGTCGAACTGGTCGATGGTCTTCAGGTCTCGGAACAGTGCGAGCTTGGTGCGGCGATCGAGCTGGCGGTTGCTTCGGATGGCGACTTCGTCTTGGAGGATGAGTTCGAGGAACTCGAGGTGGCTCAGTCGGCTGGCTTGGGCTTCTTGGAGTCGGATGTCGAGTGAGCTTGCGAGACCGGAGAGGCGGAGTTGTCGCAGGGTGGTTCGGAGGTGGTCATTCATGAGAGTGGAATCCTGGTTACGAAGCAAAACAATCACAACGATTCGTCACGGCGACGAATCAGGTGCTAGGTTCTTCACGTCCGGCGAAAGGGAGTCAGGCTCTGCTGAGGAGCATCCTGACGAGCGATACCCGGACCACGGGCAATCTTCATTGCCTCCGTCGCCTCGTGGATGCATGTCCGCGGGGCGATGGTTTTTGGTTTTGGTGGCAGGAAGAATGCCCGTGTCATGGCTTCCAAAACCTTCGCCCATGGATGGGCGATTCTGTCGGCGCTGGATCGCCTGCGCGACAATTGCCGCATAGTCATCGAGGGGACGAATGACGGGGTGTTCGGTGAGAAACTCGAATGCCTTCTGCTTCTCGGCCCTGCGATCGATCAGCTGCCGCACGGTTCGCACGGAGTAGCACTGGTTGGCGAGTGCTGTTTCGCAGGCTTTTTCGAGTTCGTTGCATCCATGCTTGTGGGTGAGTGCCAAGAGCCCCTGCACGACACGATGTCCTTCGATGCCACGGGCGGTGACGACGGCTTCGGCCCAGGCGTGAGCCTGTGGTCCAATCGAACGCACCTTGCCGAGCAGGTAGGCGATGCCACGTTCGAGGCTGTTGATCTTCGTGGGATGTACATGGGCAAGTGAGGTGGAGTAGCGGCCGGGATCCAGCTTGGCATGGATTGCGATCTGCTCCATCCGTTCGTTGAGCACCCGGACGGTGCGACCGTTCCATCGTGCCCATACTTCTCGTGCGAGGTATTCCGGCGGTACCGAGTAGAAGGCCTTGTCGACTTCGACATGGCCGTCGCGGCTGACCTTCCGCTTGGATTCACGGAAGTTCTCGAAGCGTGACGGTGGTAATGGCAGCAGTGCCGTTCGCTCGGATTCATTGAACGCCAACAGCACTTGTCGCTTGGTGGTGCCGTGGATGCGCCGATCGGCGGTCGTGTGTTCCCAGTGTTCGAGGAAGTCGTTCTGTGCGTCGAGGGTCGGAAAGGACCTTGCCCTGAGGGCGTTGCCCTGGACGTAGCCAACGCCGCGTTCGACCTTCCCCTTGTGCCGTGGCGTGCGCGGCTTCGTGGGAAGGACGACGGTGCCGTAGTGATCACAGAAGTCACGCAGCTTGGGATTGATCTCTGGATCGAACCAGTCCGCCTTGAGAACGGCGGCCTTGAGGTTGTCGACAACGATCGTGCGAGGAACGCCACCGAAGTGTTCGAAAGCGTTCTCGAGGCATTGCAGGAAGTTGTCTGCCGACTGATTGAAGACCGCTTCGCTGTAGCCTTTTCGTGAGTGGGAGAGGACGACTCGCAGGACGTGCGTCTTGCGACGCCGGCCGTCTGGGCCGATGACTGGTGCACCCGTCCCAAAATCGATCTGGGCTTCGACTCCTGGCGGACTCTCCATCCGCCGGAACGGCACCGTCGTCGTCGCCCCGTGCTTCTTCAGGAGTCGTCGCACGCTGTCGTAGCTGACGACCTCTGCCCCTGGGAAATCGACCAGGAGATCCTGGTGGATCCGCTTGGCTGAGAGGCCCTTGGCATGCTGCTCGAGGAGCCATGCAAGCCAGGGGCTCGCGGCACTGATCGGGCCGCTCAGCCCGATCGGCGCGGCAGAACCAGCCACTGCCGACCCGATCGGCGCTTCAAAACCAGCCACCGGCGGCTCAGAGCCGGCCGGGGAAATCGGCGCAATGGCTGGTTTTGAAATCGGGGTACGACCGAGTCGCAGATGTCGAGAGACCGTCTCCCGGTTGATCCGCAGACGCCGGGCGATCTCTCGGCAGGACACTCCTACCGATCGCATCGAATGAATCGACTCGACAATCGTCATCTTCAGTACATTCGCCATGACAGGCCTCCTTCCGCGGCAATGCCGCTGGAAGACCTGTAGGTCCGAATGCTCCGTGAAGATGGCCGGGGTTCACGCGCCGATCACTGGCTGGTTATGCGCGCCGACTGACA
>JANNUT010000186.1:0-51829 GCA_031395565.1 Acidobacteriota bacterium
TGAGTTCCTCCACTTGTTTTTGCAATCGGCGCCCGGCTCCCCAACCCTCGGACTCGCTGATGCTGCGTCGCGCCGATCGTACGTGTTTCACATCGACTTCGACATCGCGGTGACCACAGAGGACACAAGTTCTGCAGAGGGAGGAGCAGGGTTCAATATCAGCATCGTGCGTGCCGGCGGCGATCTGGCCTCGTCATCGAGTACTACTAACGCAAGTCGCGTGAAGTTCACCGTGCCGATCGTCTATCCAGCCAGCAAGTGAAACGGCGCCGGCAGCAGGGATACGAGATGGAGCGATGGGAGTACAGCTGCCGGCGTTTCGCCGTCGTTCTCTATTCTTTGCGTGATCCATCGGACGCGAGCACGCGCGCGACGCTCACTCACTCTCGCGATGACCCGTGGCTTTGGCAAGATCACCAAGACGGGCAACGGCTACGACGCCGAGATGCGAAGCACGAAGCTGTCGTCTTCGACGATTCGCAATTGCCGCGATCGCCTCTCTCAGTTGCATCGATTCGCCGTGGATCGCCGCTATCTCATGGCTGAGCCGTGTCGGATGCAGCGACCGAAACTCACGCTCAAGAGTGGACGTGCAGCGACATCGGAGGCAGAGCTGGAACAGGCACTCGCGAGCTGCTCCGACCCAGAGCTGCGGGCCGTGTTGTTGCTCGCAGCCGACGGGGGCCTGCGCGCGACTGGGATTGTCAGGCTGCGGGGCGATGACCTCTCAGCCGGCTGGATCACGGTTGCTGTGCGCTCCGAGAGCGATCGCACCAAGAGCGGCAAGGCTCGTCGCATACCGCTGCTCACCGAACGGTTGATCCACGCACTGGCCGAGCTCGAGCCGCAGCGCAACAAACCAGTCGTCGGCCGCAGCTACGATCAGATCGCTCCGCGATTGAAACGGTTCGGCATTCGGCTTCACGAATTGCGACACCGATTCGCCACTCGCCTACTCACCGCAGGTGAACCACGGTTGCGCGTGCAGGGCTGGCTTGGTCACGCGGACGCGCGGACGCGCGGACGACTCAGGCGTATGCGCATGTACCAGTTGAACCGAGCGACAAAGCGCGACGGGCGCTGGAGTAGTTGTGTTTGTGGTCTAGGGACTCGGGAGTGTGGCGAGCTTGGCTACCGCTTTCGCGATCTCTCCCCAGAGGTGGCTCAAGAGAAAGCTGAGAATCGCGCCGAGTACCAAGAGCACCCAAGTCGCAGCAAAGATCTTGTGGCTGATCGTATCCAGCTTCTTTCCCTGTTCATCGCTCTGTTTTGCGAGGGTCTCGACAGCTTGGATGAGTTTCCCTGTCGACATCTGCAGTTCCATGACGAGTTGCAGGGTCCAATTGTGGTCGGGCGGCCTGATGTTGGGTGTGGTTGGTACCAAATCTGGCGTCGAGAGCGGCGAGTCTCCACCCGCACCAACGCTCTTCTTGGCAGTCATTGGTCGCTCTTGAGTCCGGTCGCCATAAAGTCCCAAACGTACCGAGCGGCGAAGCCGTAGTAGTCACCGACTGCGATGGCGAACCCTACGGGCGTGGCTTCGGTGCCCTGATCGAGGTCGCTCCAGAACGTCTTGGCGGTTGGTGAGCCCTTCACGCGGACAAGCCACTGCCCGGTGTCTAGTCTATGGACGTTCTCCGGTCCATGTTTCTCCAGAAGCGGCGCGAGCTTCGCCTCCTCCTTGGTGATGAGCAAGAAGACCGTCATGAGGTGGTCGAATATAGTCCACGGACGTGGTTGAGGATAGAAACCAAGCGCTTCATTTGCGCACTCGATCACTTTCTGAATGGCCAACCAGAGGCCAATCGCCTACTTGAACAGTAGCCTGATTCATTGCCTCAAGGACCAAGACGCATCGTAAACCCTTTACCATGGCGATCTTGCTGGCGGAGGGGGTGGGATTCGAACCCACGGTGACATCGCTGCCACGGCGGTTTTCAAGACCGCTGCCTTCAGCCACTCGGCCACCCCTCCAGAGGGCGGCCGATTGTAGGGGA
Source organism: Acidobacteriota bacterium (assembly GCA_031395565.1). Lineage (GTDB taxonomy): Bacteria > Acidobacteriota > Polarisedimenticolia > J045 > J045 > JANNUT01. Next base: position 1,998 of record JANNUT010000186.1, read on the forward strand.
GTCCAAGCGATCGCGCGCGCTAACCCAGCGACGGACCGAGTGGTTCGAGGACAATCTCTTCCTCGGCCCCCGGATCGATCGCGGTATCGAGCTCGGCCCAGAGTGTGGCCGCGAGCACGTCGATCGCTTCACCCGCCTGGTCGTTGGCCTGCAGGTCGATCACGGTCTGACCAGGGACCGCCACGACAGCCTGCGTTGTGGATGAGGGCACGGCCGCCAACAGCGGCACGTCCAATTCCAGGTCGCGGCTCCAGCGGCGGCGTTGCTCATCGCTGGGCTCCTCCCCTCGATTGAGCACGAGCGATGGGCGGAACCGGCCGCCGCCACCTTTTTGCTCTTCCCTGATCGCGTTCATGTCCCGAACCAGGTCATCGAGATTTGTGTAGACCTTCAGGCGCTGCTTGCCGCGAGAGGTCGATGAGCCGCGCGCCCCGCTGCGAAGACGTGCGAGGCGCACGAAGCGGGCTGCGTCCTTGAGTGAAGCTTGATCGGGGTTGCAGACGACCAACGGCAGATCGGCCGCCAGGAACAGGTCCAGGAGCGTCTGGCCGATACCTGGCGCCAGGTCGAGCAACGCCACGTCGACCGGGAGTTCGCGCAGTGCGGTCATCAAACGATCGATCTCTTCGCTGTGAAGCGCATTGGCCCGTACTGTTTCGTCCGACCCCGGGATCAACCATAGACGGTCACGGCCTGGGACCTGCGTCATGGCGGCTTGAAGCGACTGGCAGCGGCCATCGAGGAAGTCGAGCAGCCGGTACTGCGGGCGCAAGACGCCGAACGCCAGGTGCAGGTCGCTCGAATCGAGGTTGAGATCGACGACGCACGTCCGCACACCTTGACGCGCCATAGACGCCGCCAGATGGGTCGCGATGAAAGTTTTGCCCGTTCCGCTCGAACCCGAGCCGAACGCAATCGTTCGCATGCCTGCCAACCCTCCCGTTGGCCAGGAAGATTGGCTCCGGCTCGGAGGGGGGCAACCGACAAAAGCCGTCACCAGGTGGGCGGCGCGACGATCGGCCGCCGCGCCGCTACGGTAATGGTGACCGCGACCCCGTCAGGCTCCTAGCTGGGGTCGAACATGTGTTGTCCCTGCGCGATGGAGAGAATCGTTCCCCAGAAGAAGATTGCCGTCGCACAGCAGCACAGAAGCAGCAATATGACCGGGATGAGTACCGTCAGAACAGCCTTCGTCCTGTCCAAGCCATGCACTTCTTCGGTGGCGATGATGGTCGTGGGGATTCCCCACAGCTGAATCAGACCGCCGATGAACGGGATGACTCCGACCCACGCAACCAACCCAGCACCGAGTCCAGCCGACTGCAAATACTGGCCGAAGGTCGCCTTGCCGCCGAACGCGAGCGCGATCAGGTGAAACACGCCCACGAAGATCACTGTGAGAACGGTACCGAGCACAAGTCCCGCCGCCACCACGATCGGGTTGAACAAGGCTCCACCCGCCGACGACAGTGCGGCGCCGATCGCGATGATCAACAGCGTTGGGAGCAGCCCTTGCGGATCGTCCGCTGCTTCGCGCGCCGCCGATTTTTCTAACTTCACGATGCGCCAAGCGAGATTTATCGTCTTACCGAAGTCCATTACCCCTCCTCCTCGCCCCTACCGATGAGCGCGACGTGCAGTCTATCGCGCGACCCGGGTAGATCGACGATACCGTCGACGCCGCGAGGCGAGCCGTCGGGCCTATTCCAAGAACATTGGCAGCCCGAGCGTGGACCCCATCCTCGGCCGGTACTCGTTGGAATCGTAGTGACGCTCGATGTCGACCTTGCGGGCTGCGCCACCCACGATCGTGAGCGGCTGAGTGGCGTAGCGGCCGTCGACGATCGCCATCAACGTCCCGGCCTTCCCCTCCAGCAGCAGTGCGGCGGCGTTGCGCGCGAAGTTCATCGCAACCATTCGATCGAGCACGTCGGCGGGACCCGAACGCATCAAATATCCCAAGTTCTGCGAAACCGTCCCGATGCCTGTTTCGCGCTGCAAATAGTCGGCGACGACTTGGCCAATGCCGCCGAGTTTGCGATGACCGTACGCGTCGGCTTCGCCGCGCAGCATCGCGTCACCACCTTTTGGCTTGGCACTTTCGCTAATCGTGACGACCGCGTAGCTCGACGGATTGGCCCGGCGGTCAGCGACCAGCTTCTCGCACAAGACCGCGACATCGAATGGCACCTCGGGAATGATCGCGCGCTCGGCTCCGGTCAAGAGCGCGACCGTGAGCGATGTCTCTCCCGAATCACGGCCAAACAGCTCCACCACCAAGAACCGTTCGTGCGAGCCGGCCGGCGTACGCAGTGCGGTGATCATCTCCACCGAACGGCTGACCGCCGTCGAAAAACCGATGCAATGTGTCGTGCCCGGCACATCGTTGTCCATCGTTTTGGGAATGCCGATTACGGGCACCCCGTCCAGATGCAATCGCTTGGCAAAACTCAGTGTGTCGTCGCCTCCAATCGCCACCAGCGCATCCAAGCCCAAGCGCTCAACCGTGCGCGCTGCGATTTTGGTGAGGTCGACCTTGCCCTGTTCGTTGGGAGCGGGCGCCACCGACGACAAGTAGTCGGGCACGTCCTTGGCTTTCACCGCCGACGGATTCGTGCGCGACGAATGCAGGAACGTGCCGCCGGTGCGATCGACGGTACGTACGCGCGATCGATCGAGCGGCACCAGCCAGTCGCTGTGGTCTGCGCTCGAGCCTTCCGCCAACGCGACCAGCGACGCCCATCCACGACGCAAGCCGACTGTCTGCACATCGTGATCGGCGAGCACGTCTGTGAGTGTCTTGATTGCCACGTTCAAACCGGGGACATCGCCGCCCCCGGTCAGCACTCCGACCTTGCGTAACTTCATGCCAAAGCTCCCAACCGCGCGATCAAGTCGACCACACGCTGGGAATATCCCCACTCGTTGTCATACCAAGACAGAAGCCGGTAGTCACGCGGTGAGAGTTGTCGCGTGGAGGGGGCGTCGAAGATCGAACTGTGCGGATTGCCGATGATGTCGCTGCTGACGATTGCTTCCTCGCTGTATTGCAGGATTTCGCGGAGCGGGCCGTCGGTTGCCGCGCGTTTCATGGCAGCGTTGATTTCGGCCGCCGTGGTGTCGCGCTGCAAGCGCACCACGAGGTCGACCACGGAGCCGTCGGGGACCGGAACGCGAATCGCCGTGCCGTCGAGCTTCCCTTTCAGTGCCGGCAGCACCTTCCCAACCGCGCGGGCCGCGCCGGTGGTGGTGGGGATCAAGTTCTCGGCCGCTGCACGGGCACGCCGGAAATCTTTGTGGGCCACGTCGGCCAATCGTTGATCGTTGGTGTAGGCGTGGATCGTGGTCATGAAACCCTGCTCGATTCCGAATTCGCGGTTGAGCACATGCACGACCGGAGCCAAGCAGTTGGTGGTGCACGAGGCGTTGGAGACGATCCGGACGCCGGGCGTAATGACTTCGTCGTTGACGCCGAGCACCACGATCGCGTCGATATCGTCCTTGGGCGGAACGGTCAGGATCACGCGACCCGCGCCCGCCGCCAGGTGCGGCTCGAGTTTGGCTCGCTCGCGAAACACGCCGGTCGCTTCGACCACCACATCCACCCCGACCTCGCGCCACGGCAACTTGGCAGGGTCTTTCTCGGCGGTAAGACGGATCCGCTTTTGATCGACGAACAACGCGCCCGGCTCGAAGGAGATGTTGCGTTGCAGTGTGCCCATCACCGTGTCGTACTTCAGCAAGTAGGCCAGCATCTTGGGCTCGAACAAATCGTTGATGGCCACGACGTCGATGTCGTCGCGCTTGCTGACGATTCGATAAACCGCGCGGCCGATCCGCCCAAATCCGTTGATCGCGACCCGAATCACGCGGCCTCCTTTCCATCCAGCGGGGCCAGCGCGGCAAGCAAGTCGAGCACCCGATGCGAGTAGCCCCAGCTGTTATCAAACCAGGCCATTGTCTTCACCATTCGCTCACCCAAGGTCATGGTCGAGAGCGCATCGAAGGTTGATGAGTAGGGCGAGCGGGCCACGTCGCTGGAAACGATCGGATCTTCGAGATACTCCAGAATTCCCGCGAAGCGCGATTGTGCTGCCGCTTTGACGGCAGCGTTGATCTCGTCTTTGCTCGCACCGCGCTGCAACCACATCGTCATGTCCACTAACGACCCGTTTTGCACCGGTACTTGGATCGCCGCCGCATCGAGTTTGCCTTTGAGACCGGGGAGAACTTCGCCGAGCAACGAGGCTACTTTCGTTTCGGACGGGATGATGTTTTCGGCGGCAGCGCGCGACATCCGCAGTTCGCCCCCGGGTACATCGGCCAACCGGCCGACGCTGGTATAGGCGTGAACCGAACTGATGTAGGCGCGCTCGATACCGAACGCAGCATCGAGTGCCGCGAGCACGGGGGCCGCCGCATGCGCCGTGCAAGACGCGTTGCTCACCACGCGATGGTGCGGCTGCAGTGCCATGTGATTGATGCCGTAGACGACCGATAGATCGGGCGGGTCTTTGGGCGGAACGCACATCACCACGCGCGACGCACCGCGCTCGAGGTGGCGTGCCATCTCGGCACGGCTGCGTATTTTGCCGGTGGCCTCCACCACGTAGTCGACGCCGTGCGCGGCCCAATCCACATCGCCCGGATCGCGGCCGTTCACGAGCGGAATGCGTGACTTGGAGGTGACCAATTGGCCGGCCTCCAGCGCCGCTCGTTCGGGATATCGACCTAGCAGCGTGTCGAAACGGAGCAGATACAACAACGCCTCCGGATCGGCCACGTCGCTAATCGCACCTACTTTGAATCGGTGGTCCTGCTCGAGAATGCGAAACAGGTTGCGACCGATTCGACCAAAGCCCATCAATCCAATGGTGATCGCCATACGCGAGATTCTAGTTCAGTCCGAGAACGTTTCGCCGCTATCGGCCATCAAGCATTAGACTGACGTACGTCAATGGCCAACCCACAGCGATCGATTCTCCGGCTGGTGCTGCTTGGTGGCACCCTGCTGCTGTATCCGGCGGCCGCGATTGTTTTGCACGGTGTCACACCGCTCACGACCGACGAACTCACGACAGGCGGGGGGGCTGCGATCCTCGCCAGCTGGGTTCCCCAAGCGTCGGGCTCTGGTCGGATGCACGTCACCATCAACAACACGACCGCGAGCCGGTTGAAGATTGAAAGCGTCACCTCGCAGGTGGTGTTCGGTGACGACACGATGTGGAGCGAGACGTTGGAGCAGGGCTTTTTCAAGCCAGAATCCGTAACGATCGAGCCCGGCTCGACGTGGAGTTGGGACCTCTCCACCCCCTATTCGGTGCCGCGAACCGGCTACACCTGGCTGGTGACCGTCGAGGCAAAGACCGAAGGCCAGCCGTCCGTTCAAATCCTTCAAACCGGCCTCGACCTGGGCAATCCATCACATCCGCTGAGCACCGGCTAAAGCGGCGCCTTACCGTCGCGGCATGAGCGCGTCCAGACGACGCTCGGCCTCTGTCACCCTCGCATCTGGCCGTGGATAGATCCGGCGCGCCTCATCCAGTTGTCGACGCGCCTCGTTCAAATAGCCCTGGTCGATCAGTGCCATCGCGAACGAGGCGCGCACTCGTTGATTGCACCGGTCGGCGCCGACGCTCTGCTCGAACGCCTTTCGCGCACGATCCCAGTCGTTGTGGCGCAGCCAATACAGAGCCAGGCCTTGCCACGCCACGTCTGCTGTCGGGTGCAACGCAACAGCCCGCTCGAGGTGCACACGGCTTTCGTCGTCGCGGCCTAGCTTGCTCAGCGCGAGTCCTAACGAGAGGTGCAGATCGGCACTGTCGGGGGCGAGTACGAGCGCACGTTCGTAAAAGCCGGCAGCCGCTTGCGTATCGCCATTCTGATCGCGGTCGATGCCGATTACGTAGAGGGTCTCGGCGGGCGGAATCGCAGGCACGCCGTGCGGGATAAACCCGACGGCCAACGCCGCGGCTGCGGCGATCCAATCGCGCCGGGTCACGCGCGGCAGGCCAGCCGCAGCAAGCACGATCAGCGCCGGCAAGGCTGGGATTCGATAACGTGCCGAGGGGAAGAACACGACGGAGGACATCAGTACGCCTGTCACGAGACACAAGGCGGGCCAAGATATCGTGCGCTGCCGCAGCGAAGCAGAGATTCCCGCCGTCGCCAGCGGGAGCAACAGCAAGAACGGCCAGCCCCAGCGCTGCAACAGAAGACGCATCAGCAACGACTCCTCACGTGCGTCGTAGTCGTCGCGATTGCGGCCGATTTCGTAGACCGAGAGGCTCGCCGCGAGCTTGTGCAAGGTCTGGCCTGCGAAGTCGACGGGATGTTCGATCGCGAAGTTCCGAGCCTGTTTCGAAAACCACGCAGACTCTTGCGCCGCCGTGCGCGCACCACCCTCGCACCGCGGCCGCTCGACCAAATGCCCCCATTCGATGCCTGGGCGGATCGCCACCGTCTTGGGGTAGTCAGGGTTGTTTCCGATCCACAGATTCACGCCGCCGTTGTAAGAAACGGTCACCAGCTCTGGTTCATGCAGCCAGTTGCGAATCGTGACCGGCGCAATCACGACGATCGTCAAACTCGCTAACACGAGGACAGCGCGAAGACCCTCACTACGCCAGAGCCAGATGAGCAGCAGCGCTGCCGCGAAGGCAAACGCGGGGAGCAACAACCCCAACGCACCCAGCAACAGTCCGGCAGCTGGCAGCCTCAACCGCAACCATCGGCTTTGCGGTGGTCCGCGCCATGACAACGCCGTCAACAGCAGTGTCGACAACAGCGCTGCCGCGCTCGCGGGGAGCAACTCGTTGTCGTAGCCAATCAGCGGGCCATAGAGTGCTGTTGCCAAACCCGCTCCGAGGGCCCAGCGCCGGTTGGCAAGACGCGCCACGCAAACAGCGACGAGCACCGCCACGGCAGCTCCACCGAGCGACTGCAGCACACGCGCGGCTGGCGGATTGGGACCGCCGGTCAGCGCGTACACACCGCGCAAGGCCCAAGGGTAGAGCGGCGGCTGCCAAAACGGCCCGCGTGGATCTCCCTGTGTGGCGATTCGGTGGTAGGTCGCGGCATCGAGAACCAAGGACCGGTGGTAGTCGAAACCGGCACTTTGCCAAACCACGATCAGACGGACCAACAGGGCCACTGCGAAAATCGCCGCGAGCGCGGTGCGGCCGAGGGGCGCGCTGACTGCTTGGGAACGAGACGTGTTCACGGCCGAGCAGGATACGCGGCCACCTCGTCGATGGCATCACCCAGACGTGTGCTGCGTCATTCCCAAATCGGCCAATACCATCGGCCGCTCGGAGAGCCGACGGTCGGGCGCTACGGTCATCAACAGCGAGAGCGAGAGCACCGCCGTTTGATCCGGCGCTTCGGCTTGCCAGACGATTTTGGCTCCGAGACGAGCCGCCGCATGGAGCGCGAGCGGAAGTGCTAGCGACGCTTCGCCACCTGAGTCGCGCAGCAGCACCGCCGCCGCGCGCATCGCGTCCCCGCTTTGAACGGCGGCGGCAAGCTCGGGGCGATCGTACAAGCCACCCTCAAAACGAATCGTCAGCAGCGCCATATCGCCGCGACGCGGCTCGGCATCGACCGCGATGCGGGGGCTTTGTTGCTCATTTTCGGCCTGTGCGAGCAGTTGTTCGACCAACGCCGAGAATAGCCCGCGATCGCAATAGACCAGCGTGGGCACCGAGAGTCCGATCTGGAGCTCGCCGCGTTTTCCCACCAGGCTGGTGAGCGACGTGCGGATGTCGAGCCGTTCAGGGCGAAGCGGCTGCGTCTCAGCCTCGGCTCGGCCGAGCGTCAAGAGGGCTTCCATCAGGTGCGCGGTTTCACGCACGGTGTTGAGTGCCTGTCCCCCATGACCACGACGTTCTGCCACTTCGGCGGTCGAGCCGGGGCTCGCGGGGGTCCGAGCGTCGAGCAGGGCTTGCAGCTGGTTCTCGGCCCGTTGCAGCCTCGGCAATACGAGGTTTCCGAGCTCGCAGAGAATTCGACTGTGGTCCTGAGCCGAGGCTTCGGCTTGGCGCAGGAGTCGCGTCACATGCCCCAACTCGGCATCGGCGCTCTTGAGCAGCCGGGAGAGGCGGGCCAGGTCGGCGCCTCGAGGCGCTTCAGCCGTGGCTTCCTGCACCGCGGGCTGACTGGCAGCGCCCATCCACCAGGCGACGTACGCGGCAACGGCAACTGTAGCTATTCCCGAAAAAATCAACGCCTGAGGCAGTGGCGTCCCGGCGATCGTGGCACCACACGCCGCCGCCACGCCTACAGCCAGCACCAGTTCTACCCAGTTCAGGCCGCCTAGCCGCTCGAAATGCATACAAGCCCCTCCAGAGTCAGTCGGAGGGAATATCGGCCTTCGGAGCGATTAGTGTAGGGGCGGGTCGAGACGGGGCTCGACCCGCCCTGAAGACTCAGTCCAGGGTCATCGAAACCAGACGGCTTACCCCTGGCTCGGGCATCGTCACCCCGTACAGCAGGTCGGCCATTTCCATCGATCGCTTGTTGTGTGTGATCAGGATGAACTGCGTCCCCTCAGTGAAGCTGCGAATCGCATCCGCGAAGCGCGCCACGTTGGCTTCGTCCAAGGGCGCATCGACCTCGTCGAGCAAGCAAAACGGCGGGGGCTGAAACTTGAAGATCGCGAATAAGACAGCGGTTGCCGCCAGCGCCTTTTCACCGCCCGACATCAGCGACACCGACTGCAACTTTTTGCCTGGAGGCTGGCAGACAATTTCGATTCCTGCTTCGAGCGGATTTTCTTCGTCTTCCAAAATCAAGTCGGCTCGTCCGCCGCGAAACAGAATGGCAAACTGCTCGCGGAAGTAGCGGCGAATGTTGGTAAACGCGTCGAGGAATCGATCGCGGCATTCACGATCCATCTTCTTGATCGAGCCACGCAGTTCTTCCATCGTCGATTCCAAGTCGGTCTTCTGACCATCGAGCTCGACGAAACGGGTGTCGAGTTCGGTGAACTCCTGTTCGGCGAGCAAATTGACAGGGCCGACACGTTCCCGTTTGTCTCGTGCTTGCTGAATACGTGCTTGCAACGACGCATCGTCGTCCCATTGAACGGGCTCGAAGTCGCCATCCGGCAGTTCCACCGAAAGTTCCTCGGGTGAAACGCCCATCGCCTCGTGGCAATCGGCAAAAATGTGCTCACGCTCGATGCGCGCCCGCTCGGCCCCCAGACCAGCCGACTCACGACGGGCACGTGCCTCTTCCCACAATTCGCTCGCCGAGGAGACACGACGCTCGGCGTCGCGCACGCGTGCCGTGACATCTTCGACATGACGGGCGCGTTGTTGCGCCTGGAAATCGTTCAGGGCGCGCGCTGCCGCCAGTTGGTCTTGCTCAGCTTTGCTCTGCTCAACGCGCGCTCGCAACGCGGCGGCATCGGCCATCGCTTGGTCGCGCAGTTCTTGTCCGCGGCCGCGACGCTCGTCCAAATCGCGCAGGTCGCGATCGATACGCTCACGATCGCGATCCAAGGCGAGGCGCCGTTCGTCGAGCGCGCGCAGTTCCGAGGTAGCGCTGGCGAAGGCGTCGGCCGAAGCCCGGACCGCGTCTTCCTGTTGCGCAATCTCGGCACGGCGTGCATCGAGCGCGGTGCGCAACACCGTCACTTTCTGTTCGAGTTGACCGAGTTGCGACTCCAACACTTCGGTGCGGCCGATCGCTTCGTCGCGACCTCGCTGCGCCACCTCGCGCACGCTCGCCGCCAACCCGATTTCGCGATCGAGCCGCGCGATCTCACGCTCGGCTTGTTCGCTCGCCATCCGCGCCGTCGAAAACGCGCGCCGTGACTCGGCCAACGCTTCCTCGGTGTGACGGCGCTCCTGTCCCGAAACCAACAACCAGTCGCGCGACTGGGCCAACGCGGCCGACGCGGCCGTCAGCGTTGCCTCCAGCACCGACACTTCGGCCGCAAGTTCATCGCGGCGCCGGGCTCGCGCCAAGAGCCCATCCTGCGTCGACGCTCCGCTGCCGGTGAGTGTCACCACACCGCTGCAATTCACGGCATGTCCATCGAGCGCAAGAAAGTTGAAGGCCGGGAAGAGTCGATGCAGGTCGAGCGCGATATCGAGCGTGTCGACCAACACCGCGTCATCGAGCCGCCGAGCGACTGCAGCGCCGTTGTCACCCTTCGCGGTGAGCGACCCCAGTAACGTGCCGCGCGTACGCGGGTCTTGCCGCAACTCATCGGGCATCGACTGCATCATCGTCGTTACCGAGGGCGAATCGAGCGGCAGGAACGTGACCCTACCGCGTGGACCGAGTGCTGCGGCGTTGCGCACTTCCCCGTCGCCATCGACCACGATCGTCGCCAGCAGATGAGAGAGGTAAGCCTCCGCGGCTTTCTCGATTTCTCGCGGGACACTGAACAGATCGGCAACCAGTCCGCGCGAGCGCACCCCTCGCTCCAGGACGTCGCGGGTAGCGTCGGCACCGGCCAGACGCATGTCGAGTGAATCCAGAGCGGTCTTCTCACCCGAGCGCGATCCGAGTTCGGCAGCAGTGCGCGCTTCGTGTGCACGCGCCGCTTCGAGCGCAACTTGCGCGGCCTCTTCGGCGGTGCGCGCCGACTGCACGGCGATTGTCAATCGATCGGCGTCGGCACCCGCTCGCAATTGCGCTTCAGCGGCGTGTTGAGCTGCGGCCTGAGCCTCCTCGCGCTGAGTCTCCAACCGGCGACCGGCCGCTTCGGCTTCGAGCAATCGGTGCGTCTCGCGTTCGACGGCTTCACGCACTGCCGACAGCCGCGCGCTCCCATCGGCGCGTTGATGCAGCGCCTCGTAGAGTTCGCGCTCGGCGGCGGCGCCCGATTCCTGTAGCCCTCTCAACTGCTGACGATCCTGCTCGGCGTTCTGCTGTGCAGTGGCTTGGATGGCTGCGGCTGCTTCGCGCTGTTGTTCCAACTCGGCCAAACCGGTGACGAGTTGCTCGCGCTCTCCGGCGCTGCGGCGTTGATGTTCTTCGAGCCGGTGCTCTTCACCCTCTTGACGGCCAGCCTCGTCTTCCAGCAGTTGCGCCCGGCTCAAACCAGCTTCGATCTCGCGGGCCAGCCGGTCCTCATCCAATCGGGCGCGATGTGCAGCATCGACCGCTTGGGCACGTTCCGCGTGGGCTGCTTCCAAATGCGTGCGCGCCGTGCCGAGCAAGTCCGCCAAACGCGTGCGTTCGCGCTCCAGATGGGATGACTCCCGCTGAGCCACCGCAAAAATTTCACTCAACTCCTGCGACTCGACGGTCAGGCGCTGCGCCCGACGCCGATACCACACGGTGCGCAGCGCGCGCAGCTCGTCGTCCAAGCGGCGCGCGCGTCGCGCCAACGACGCCTGACGCTGGACTTGCTTCCGTTGACGATCGACCTCGCGCAGGATGTCGTCGACGCGTAGCAGGTTGGATCGAGTCGCTTCAAGCTTCAGGTCGGCCTGGCGACGGCGGTCCTTGTATCCGGAAATTCCTGCCGCCTCTTCGATGAACAGCCGGCGCTCTTTGGGCTTGCTAATCACGAACGAAGCCACGTGCGCTTGGTCGATGATGGCGTAGGTACGCGCCCCAGCCCGAATCTGTTCCAACAACTGACGAATGTCGGTCAGTCGCGAACGAGTTCCATCCACCAGGTACTCGCTATCTCCCGTACGATACAGACGGCGCGTCAGCGAGACACGCGTGCGGCCATCGTCGAGCGCGCTACCATCGCGGGTCACCAGATGCAGTGTGACCTCGGCCATGCCGCCTGGACCTCGTTTCTCGCTGCCCGAAAAGATCACATCTTCCATGCGCGACCCGCGCAGGGCGCGCGCCGACTGCTCGCCCAATGCCCACTGCATGGCGTCGGCAATGTTCGATTTGCCGCAGCCGTTTGGACCCACGACTGCCGTGATGCCATGCGGGAACTCGATCACCGTCTTCTCGACGAAGCTCTTGAAGCCCTGAACTTCCATCCGCTCGATCCGCAGCATTGCGGTGAGTCCTCCCCCGTATCGCCTGGTGTCAGTCGCTAGTGAGCAAAACGATCAGCGGTCGCGCGACAAGATTGTCGCAGGCATGTCGATCAACACGTCTCTGTACGGGCTCGGTGGAAAGCGTTCCACCACGGCGCGTGCGATCTGCGCATGTTCGAGCGCCAAACGGCGCGTGGCCTCAATGCAGCCATGCCGCTCTAGAGCAGCGCGCAACTCGGAGAATGTGGCGCGCGCGAAGGCGCCGTCTTCGAGTACGGCACGCACCTTATTGCGTTCTTCGTCGCTTCCACGTTCGAGCAAGTCGATCCACGGCAGCGTCAACCGGCCCTCCCGAAGATCGGACGCTACTGGCTTGCCGACGGTAGCCTCGTCACCCGAGAGGTCGAGCAAATCATCGACCAGCTGGAACGCGATGCCGAGCGACATCCCGTAGCGCGCCAAGTCCTCTTCGGTCTTCGGATCGGCGCCTGCCAGGACGGCCGCCGATCGACAGCAAGCCGAAAACAGCCACGCCGTTTTTCGCTCGACAATCGCTAGATGTTGTTGCCGCGTGACATCGGCGCGGCCACGCAAATGAGCCCCGAGAATTTCGCCTTCGATCATGCGCTCGGTCGCTTCGGCCAGAATATCGACGAGCCTGATCTTGCGAGTGCGCAGCGCCATGTTCATCGAGCGGATGTACAGGTAATCGCCCAACAGCACCGTGAAGTGATTTCCGAAGACGCTGTTGACGGAGGGTCTGCCGCGCCTGGTTGTCGCTTCGTCGATGATGTCGTCGTGTACCAATGTTGCTGTGTGAATGAACTCGAAGACGGCACCGAGCAACACGTCGTCGGTACCGTGGTAATCGAGCAGTCCCGACGTCAGCAGCACCAGCGTCGGTCGGATACGTTTGCCACCAGCCTGTCCAATGTAGTGACCCGCCTCGTCGATCGGGCCGAACTCGGACCGCAGGTTTCCCAGAATTTCTGCTTCGACGCGCGCGAGCTTGTCACCCACCAGCAACAGCACTTGCGCCATGCCGGGAACCGAGCCTGAAGCAACGCCCTGCGGCGGCCGTTTAGCTTCGCCGCTCACGATGCCGCCGGACGCGAACGCGTCTCGATCAGTTGACCCGCAGTGTCGAAAACGTACGTCACCGATGGATACCGCCATTCCAACCCGCCACCAGCAAGCTGCACCGTCTCCCTGGGAAATCCGTGACGACGAAGAATTTTGCCGCGCGAGGTAGTCGCTCCAACGCGATCGAGTTCACGCCGCAGCTCGCGCCAGCCAGAGGCATCGGCCAGCGCGAAGGTCACGACCCCGTGAGAGCCTTGGCGAATATTGCGGGTGATATCGACGTCGTCTTCCGGGGCGTAGCGAACAATGTCCCAGTCGGAACTGTCGGAAGCACGCACCAGCACTCGGTCGGCGCCGCGATCATCCGGCAGCGAGAGCGTGAAGAACCCTTGCGCATCGGTAACCGCTTTCAACAACTCTCTCTCTTGGGGCTGCTTGCTGGAGAACGGCAGCTTCGGGACGCCGAATTGACCAATCAGCCGCACGGGAGCCCCGGCCACGGGCAGGCCCTCGGCGTCGAACATCTGCCCTTCGATTGAAGGGACCGCCGAAACGGCGGCAGAGGCCACCAAAGCGATAGCGGCGCAGGCAAGTGATTTGCCAACGTGTGCACCCACGCGCCTCGACGAATCTCGGATTGATATAGGTAGGCCCACGGCGGCCGGAGGATAGCACCCCCGTTCTCGGGGCATCAAGACAACGTGACGAGTCACTCCTTCACGAGATCGTATCCCTTCGGAACTACCAGCTTGAAGGCCGAGGCGGGCGGAATCGAGCAGCGCTCGGGTGGACCAAAGACGAACTCCATGCGGTTACCGAGTGTGTCGACAATGCTGACGCGCACCAGTGTGGTCGAGTCAGCGTCGGTTTCGACGATCAAACGCTCGAGGTCGTCGCGAGGCGTCAGTGGTGTGAGCTCGATCAGATGGTTGGTTGGGGTTGCTGCAGGGCCGCTGCCCTGTCCTGCACTAAAACCCTCGAGCGTGCGAATGCGGCCTGACAGCAGCCGTGCGAGCGGACCATCGGTAGCCTCAACCCCTTCTCGCACGATTACTTGCATATCGCGTGGGTCGAGCATCCACCAGATCGTTCCGTCGACGGCGCCCCGCCGCCCCGGAGGGCTGCGGTATTCCCACAACATCCGCCCGTCGGCCACCACGGTCACGGTGCCCGCCCCCTGTACCTCGGCACCAAAACTGCTCGACTCATACCGCTGTTCGAATCGCGCCTTGAACGTGCCGGCGCGCGCGTACCGGTCGGCCAGTCTGGCGATCCGCGCCTCGGCGTCCAAACTGGGCGCCGGTGCGGCCGGAGGCATCTCTGCCAGAGCGAGGCGCCCGGAGAAAACTGCGAAAAACAACAACACGACGGTCATGACGATTCGCACTCGGACACTCTACGCGTCGGCCATAATCTCCGCCCGCGGTGCCGACCCACGCTGGAGGGGTTTTCAATGACGACAGTTCGCAACGTAGCTTTGGCTCTATTGGCCCTCACCATTCTCCCGCACAAGACACTCGCGGCCGGCGACGCCGACGGGCTGATGGCCGCAGCCGCTGCCTATGAAGCCGGCCGATGCGCGGAGGTGCTCTCGCTCTATGCGGGCCTGACCGCCGGCGCGACGCTGGATGGCGTTTCACAGTACCGCTGGGGTTTTTGCTTGGCTGAGCAACGGCAGCCGGGGGCGGAAGAGCGCTACACCAAGGCTGCCGAGGTGTTGGAACGCGAGGCCGCGGGAGCCAGGGCTCCCTTGTTGGTGCACTTCTATCGAGTCAATGCGTTGCTCAATTTGGAGCGCAAGGACGAGGCCAAAAACGCGGCTCTTACGGCGATCGCTGCGTGGAAAGCGGGTCAACTGACGGTCCCTGCCGATGACGCGGTTTCTTGGTTTCGACTTGGCAAACTGACCAGCGATAGCGGAGACGCAAAGGGCGCGCTCGATCCATTCCGTCGCGCGATTGCGATTGCAGCGAGCCAGCCCGGTGCGTTGCGACAGGCCTACCTGGAACGGATCGGAAATTACGCGCGTGAACAGGGCGACACGGAACTTTCAGCAGCCGCGTTGGCGGAGTTGGAGAAGGTCGCGCCGTCCTCGCCAAAGACGCTGTTGCAGCGCGCTCAGTTGCTGATTGAAGCGCGCCGATGGGACGAAGCCAAGGCGCTGCTCGACCCGGCCGGACGCGGGCCTTCCGACGAAGCAATGTCGGCCCGATACACCGCAGGGATCGTCGATCGAGCCCGAGAGGTCGACGGTTGGAAGCTGGCGTTCGGCAAACAAACCGCGGACGGGAGAGCCTTCAGTTCGCTGAAAGATGAGGAATTGCTCCAGGCGATTGCCGAGGCCGGCGCGGCGGGCTATCGCGCCATGAGCGGAGCGTCGCGCGAGGTGGCGCGCAAGCGCCAGGGCGGAACGAGGCCGGTACCGACGCCTGCGACCGCTGCGGACATGCAGCAAGCGCAAGCCGTCTTCGTCGGCGCGCTGCTCGAAGCGCTGCGTCGCAGCGCACCGTTGCAGGAATGGGCCGTTCAGGGAGGCTTCCCGCTTCTCATCTATCAACCGTGGGAGACACTCTTCAATCAACGGCTCGAACAGTCAGGGGAACGCCAGACGGCAGAACCTGACTGATCCGCGCTCGATGGATCGTCCTAATGAGAGATCAGGGCGATCACGGGACGCGAGGCGCATTGGGCCAGCGCCATGAGGTGCGCCGCGCGGGAAGCATCGGGCGCGACGGCCCACGGTTGCCAGACCACCAGCGGCCAGCCCGCCGGGAGCGCATCGGCTCGATCGATCAGCCGGGCCAGCGCCACGATCGTTCGCGACTCGGCGTGAGCGCCTTCACGGGTGCGAACTTCCGCGGGCCAGCCTCCTGGTGCTAACTCTCCCGCGCTCCAGGCCTCCGGCCGTTCCAGCGCGCTGGCGTCGGCCCCGAGGTGATCGGCAAGCCGGCGAGCGATGGCGAGCACTTCGCCCGTATGCGCTCCCAACCCTCGAGCCAACGGCCCTTGTTCCAGGCGCGTCGCCAAGTCCCATGGGTCGCTGTAGCCGGCCCGCAACGCCACTTCGCGTGCGGCCCGCTCGACCTCCGAGGCCTTACGTCCGAAATGCGTGAGTCGCGCTTCGATCTTTTCTCTTTGCCTGCGGCGAGACCCGCGCCCCACTCGCTCGGCGGCGAATCCAGCAACTCCGCCGGCAAACAATCCGGCGCCCAACACCAACAACCAGCGCCATTCCATGACGGTGGCGAAAAACGCAGCGCCCAGTCCGAGTGCAGCTGCGGCAATCATCCATTGCAAGGCGCGCCGCCGTGCTTCGAGATGCACATCGCAGCGCATCAGCTCTTCTTCAGCACGGCGATGCGCTGCCGCCAGTGCGCGGCAATCGTGTGGGTAGTGACGCACCACGCTCACACCATCGGCTCCGATCAGTGAGGCAACTCTCGCCGTGAACCGCTCGCGGCCCAACGTACGCGATGGAAATCCAATCGAACGTCCGGCCTCATCGCCGCCCAGAATCAAGGTGGGAGACTCGTCAGGCCATTGAAGTTCCGCCGGCAGCTCGAGAAACAACTGCAGTCCGTCGCGCCCGACCTGGACGCGGCGTTGGGTCCGTTCGCTGGCAAGATCGAGCGCTTCGAGCAGTGCGGCAGCAAGGGTTGCGCCATGGCTGCCCGCCGAGATGACAGCCGGCCCATCGGTGTTGAGCGGTACCGCGAACTGCTGCACGCCGGCATCGGTCACCCAACGCAGGGAGATCGGCGGTAGCGAACCAAACGGTTCGGGCGTAAGCGTCGCTAAAGCCTCGGGCTGCTCCGCCGGTTGCACCCACTCCTGATCATGCGGGCGCATTACTCTTGGTCCGCCAATTCAGACAACCACGGGATTCGAAAACGCGAACCGTTGACCGCCCGCTCGATGGCCAACGCGACCACACCGAAGTATCCGATCCCCACGAAAATCTCCGCCGCCCGGAACAAACGGCCCAGCACCGGTACCAGCCCAAAGAGCCAATCGAACGGAGACAGAACGACCAGCGCCGCTGCCAGAAGCAGTGTCAGCCCTGTCCCCTGGCGGGCGTGCCAGCGGACGAACGGATCGCGGCTTCCAAACAATGGGACCAGACAAAGCGGCCCCAGGTAAGCAAATACCAATAGCAACCGGTCCTCGTCGCGAATCGTGACGGGCGCGAGGCTCGGTTCGTAACTCGAGGACTCGGATCCGCTCTCTGTCTGCCGCGGACCGTCTTCCAGTTCCATTGCGTCTCCTGAGTGCTGAGGAACGAAGCAGGCACAGGATACGGATTCCGGTCGTGCCGAGAAACCCCGTCAGGTTTTTACCCGCCGCCGAGTTGCAGATTGTCAGCGCCGCGCGCGGCATGTTAGCGTCCCGCGCTCCCAGTGGGTGGGTGGCACACACGATGAATCGAACCGAATTGCCGCCGGCGTCATCCGCGCAGCCGAGTCCCGAGCGGCTGACGCCGATGTTCGTGCAGTGGAAAGAAGCCAAACGCCAGCATCCCGGCACCATTTTGTTTTTTCGGATGGGCGACTTCTACGAGCTGTTCTTCGAAGACGCACAGACCGCGGCACCGATCTTGGAATTGGCCCTCACCGCTCGCGGCAAAGGCACGGCCACCGAGGCCCCGATGTGCGGGGTGCCGCACTTTGCTGGCGAGGGGTATATCGCCAAGCTGGTAGAGCGCGGCTTCCGCGTGGCGATCTGCGAACAGGTCGAGGATCCCAAGAAGACGAAAGGGATGGTGCGGCGTGAAGTGGTGCGTGTCGTCTCTCCCGGTGTCTTTACCGACGCCGAGCGCATGCATCCGTCCGAGTCGATCACGCTTGCCGCAGTAAGCGGCCGCGGTCCCTTCGGAGTCTGTTTCGCCGATCTCTCCACGGGCGCTTTATCGCTCGCTCGAGCGCGCGATGCTCGCGACTTGTCCGACGTGCTGGCACGACACGAAACCCGTGAACTGCTGGTGGCCCAAAGCCGGGCCGCTGATGCCGCTGCGTGGGTCACGTCCGGCGGCCGGCCGATCTTGATCACCCCGCTCGCGGACGATTGTTTTCATCCACTTCACGCGGTCGACCGGGTGCTCGAAATGCTGGGCGCACGTTCACTCGGATCGTTTGGGTGTCCCGAGGATCACCCGGCACTCCCTGCCACCGCTGCGGCGCTGGCGCATCTTCGTGACACGCAGAAGACAGCGCCTAAGCATCTCGATCGACTCACGGTCGAGAACCCGTCCGAGTCACTGCTGCTAGATGCCGGCACACGACGCAATCTCGAGGTGGTGGCCAACATGCGCGACGGCTCGCGCCAGCACACGTTGCTCGAGTCGCTCGATGCCACCGTCACGGCGCTGGGCGCACGTGCGCTGCGCAACTGGTTACTGGAGCCGTTAGCGACTCCCGTCGCGATCAATGCGCGGCTCGACGCCGTCGACGCACTGCGCCGCGATCCCGAGCGGCGCCGAAGCATGCGCGAGGCACTCGGCGAGGTGCGCGACATCGAACGTCTGCTCTCGCGCGCGGCACTCGGAAGCGCCACGCCACGCGACGTCAGTGGTTTGCTCGGTTCGTTGCGGGCACTGCCTGGCGTCAAACACGCGCTCGACGGTGCGGGCAGCGTACGCACCGACGAACTCTCAGCGGGACTGGATACGCTCGATGATTTGGCGATCGATCTGAGCGCCGCCCTGTTCGACGAGCCCGGGGTGCAGCCGGGCGATGGCCGCGTGATTCGCGACGGGTTCGATGCGGCGCTCGATGAATCGCGCGACTTGGCTCGCGGTGGAAAGCGCGTGCTCGCCGAGATTGAAGCGCGGGAACGCGATCGCTCTGGGATCGCCACACTGAAGATCAAGTACAACAAGGTCTTCGGTTACTACCTCGAGGTCAGCAAGTCGCAGTTGGACAAAGTCCCGAGCGATTACGAGCGGCGTCAAACCGTGGTGGGCGGCGAACGATTCGTGACACCTGAGTTGCGCGAGCTAGAAACACGCATTCTCTCCGCTGAAGAGCAAATGTCGGAACGCGAGCTCGAATTGTTCGGCATGCTCCTGTGCTCGATCACAACTCGTGCATCGCGGTTGCGAGGGACGGCTGCGGCCGTCGCAGAGGCCGACGTGCTTGCCTGTTTTGCCGAAACCGCGGCGCGCGAAAACTATTGCCGCCCTGACGTCGACGAGGCTGATCGAATCGAACTGATCGAGGCGCGCCATCCCGTGATCGAACGATTGTTGCCCGCCGGTGCCTTCGTACCCAACCCGTGCCGGCTGGATGAGTCGGCGCGAATCGTGATCGTGACCGGGCCGAATATGGGAGGCAAGAGCACCTACTTGCGTCAGGTCGCGCTGCTGACATTGATGGCGCAGGCCGGCTCCTTCGTTCCGGCGCGCGCCGCCAAGATCGGCATCGTGGATCGAATTTTTTGCCGGGTTGGCGCCAGCGACAATCTCGCAGGCGGCGAGTCGACCTTCATGGTCGAGATGACCGAAACCGCCAACATTCTCCACAACGCCACACCCAAGAGCTTGGTGATCCTCGACGAGATCGGTCGCGGTACCGCCACGTGGGACGGAATGGCCATTGCCTGGGCCGTGGTGGAGCATCTGCACGAGGATTCTCGCCTCGCTCCCAAAGCGTTGTTCGCCACGCACTATCACGAACTCACCGAGTTGGAAGGGACGCTGTCGCGGGTTGCCAACGCGCACATCGCGGTGCGCGAGCACGGTCACGACATCGTGTTGTTGCACCGGATCGAGCCGGGGCCGTCGGATCGATCCTACGGAATCCATGTCGCGCGCTTGGCCGGTTTGCCCGACCGGGTCGTCGCCCGGGCTCGCGAGATCTTGGCGCGGCTCGTCAGCCAGCACACGCCCGCGTCGTTGGCATCGCATCCCCCTGCCCCACTTCAACTCGCCCTGTTCGGCGATAGCGGCCCGTCGAGTGCTGAACAGTCGGCACTGCAACGGTTGCGCGAGATCGATCCAAACGCGCTCACACCGCGCGAGGCTCTCAGTTTAGTGTTCGAGTTGAGCGACACGTTGCGCGAGCACTGACCGGCCAGCAAGCGCCTCAAAACAACTCGGCGTCTTCGCCTTTTGCCCAACGCGCCACGAGCTTGTCATCGTCGGTGGAAAACTGAGCCTGATCGAATCCAGCGTCATTCGCCTTCTCGGTGATTCGAGCGAGGAACGACCGGCGATCGTCGGGGTCCAGCGCCTTCCAACGCGACAGCTTCAAGGTGACATACAGGACCGGACCGCGCGGCTTGACATTCACCACGGCGGGAAGATCCGCAAAGTCTTTTCGCGTCAGTTGCGACGGCACCTTGTCGGACCGGAGCGTGTTGGCCAGCAGCAGTGCCACCACGGCGCACAGCGCCACCACTCCCCAGGCACGCCAGCGGCGCGGAGCGCTTGAATCCACGGCGCGCGCTGAGACGCTGGCGGGGGCCACCGCGCGAGGCACTTTTTTAGCCGGGGTGGCGCCACGGACAGCCAAGAGCGAACCCGTCTCTTGCGGATACAGGTCACTCAGCATTTGAGCGCGGTGCACGTCGGCTGGCTTCAGTTCGCCCTGCAGGTACTTCAAGAGACGTTCTAGCCGCGCGTTGGCTTGATCCACCAACTCCGCGCGATCGTTCGAGCCCGCCTGCAGCAATCCGCGCCGCGCTGCCGTCAGGTCGCGTGCGAGTGCCAAACCCAGACCTAGATCCTCGACGCTCACACCTCGTTCGGCGCTGCGCATTTCCAACGCCACCGACTCAGCGAGCAGATGACAACAGTTTCGTCCGGTGCCGACTTCCTTGAAAGCTTGGATGATCGAGGCCCACTCCGACGCCGACAACCGCATCGAGCGTTGACCGCACAGCACGGTACGCGCGTCGGTCGCCGTGGGATGGTCGATCGTCTGCTGACGTAAACGCACCAACTGCGGCCGCAGCAACTCACGGCGTGTGTCTGTCACGGCATCGACGGCGTTGCCCGGTGGCTGCATCAAACCTCGCTCACGATCCCGATCGTCTGCCCGTCAAGAAAACGAATTCAATCCATACAAGCTCAGAACAGTTGCGTCCCAGAACGCTTCAACCAGCGCGCTACCGCTTTACCGTCAGTGGTGTTGAAGTGCGCGCCGGCGTATCCGGCGCCCTCGACCTGTTGCACCACTTTGTCGACCAGTGCCCGCCGCGCCGCCAGGTCGAGCGACTGCCACTTGTCCGGCGTCATTCGCACATAGAGGTTCGGCGCGCGTGACACGACCGACTCGATCTCCGTGAAAGAACTGAAGTCGGCCACTTTCATCTCGGGCAATACAGGGCGATTCAAGATCGGCAGCACGAACAACGTGCCCCCGACAATCATCCCCACAGCCAAAGCGATCATGAGCAGCTTGACCTTGTCTTTGGCGGTCGGAGACAACCGCGAATATTTCGATGAGGACGACAACGGGGTCGCAACGGGAGCGGAAGGCCGCGGCGTGACCAGCGAGAGCAGCGAACCCTCTTCACGTGGGTAACGGTTCGCGAGATCGCCGGAAATTGCGGCCAGCTCCGGACCTGCAGCTTCGCGCACCATTTCCAACGTCGCGCGCATGCGACCCGCGAACTGCATCACCGAGTCGGCTCGATCGTTTCCACCGGCCTTGCGCAGTCCGTCGATCGCTTCCGAGAGATCCTCGAGCAGCGCTTGTCCGATGGCCATGTCGATGGCCAAGGCAGGCGGCGCATCGCCTGTCGACGGTGTTGCGGTCAAGGCGGGATTGTCGTTGGCGAGGGCCGACTGGGCGCTGTTGAGGTCTTCAAAGCTTTTCACTTGCAGCGCCACAGCCTCCGCCAACAGCTGAGTCCAGTTGCGGTTCGATCCGCCATCCTTGAAACCCTGCATCAGCGCAGACCACTCCCATGGATTGATGCGGAGCTTGTATTCACCGCATTCGATCGTTTGGGTTGTGGCAGCGTCAGGGTGGATTTGAGTCAGCTTGTAGAGCCGCATCAGGTGCGAAAGAAGCACCTGCTTGCGAGAGGCAGTGGCTGTCGGGACCGCGGTGGCGAGGCTCACGCGAGGCTCTCCTTGAAACAGGCCGGTCTCCCGGCACGGAAAACGTCGCGGGAAATATGGGTCCCGGATCGGGCCGGAAGCAATGCGGGAATGCCCCAATCAGGAGCGGACGGCCTCGATGGCTTCGGCAACCCCTGCCCGCACCAGGATCAGCTGATCCAGACGTGTGAGCTGAAGGATGTCTCGGACTTTTCCGCGGGGGCCCGCCAAAACCAGCGCCCCGCCTGCCTCGGCGGCCGTCCGTCGCAGGGCCACGATTTGACCCAGGCCCGCCGAGTCCACGAACTGCAGCCCGTCGAGGTCGAGCACCACCCGGTACCGCCCCGCCGCAAATTCCTTCTGGACGGCATCGGTCAGCGATTGGCACTCGCCACCCATCGACAGCGAACCAGCCAGATGCACGACGGGGACCTCTTCGTGCATCTCGGTTCGCACCTTCAACGCTCCCCCTCGCGCCCTGTGGGGGAACCGGCATTGGCCGGCCTCCGTTTGGTGAGCAAGAGCTCCATTCCGCCGGTCGGCCGGCGCTGGTAGTCGAGTCCATCGACCAAGCTGCGAATCAACAAGAGCCCGCGCCCGGAGGTGTTCCAGAGATTCTCGGTAAGCGTCGGGTCGGGCAACGTGGTGGGATCGAAGCCGGGCCCCTGATCGAGGATCGAGAGTTTCAGCACATCGGCAGCAATGCGCATGACCAGCGTGACCGTGCGCTCTGGATCGAAGCGATGTCCGTGCTTCATGGCGTTGATCGCGCCTTCGCGCACCGCCAGCCCGATATCCATCTTCCCGTCGTCGGCGAAGCCCGCAATTTGGGCGGCCTCTTCCGCGACGTTTTGAAGCAGGTCGAGGTAAGGAATGGCGCTCGGTACTTGAACCGTGATCAGAGCGTTGTCGTCACGCACTCGCCACCCGTGCCTTCTCGTTGATCGGGACGGGGCGGATCGTAGCAGACCTTACGATCCGATTGAGATCACGATCCACTGTTGGAGGCGGGGGCCAAGGCCGCCTCACCAAACAGCACCGCAGAAAGCGCCCCTTCGGGATGCTCCCAGGAGATCTCCTCGATCCGCGCGACGACCTTTCCTCCCTGCCGGACCAACGCCGTAGGCAGACCCGAGATCTTGTTGAGGCGGACCTCAGGATCGTCATCGAACTTATGCGGCACGCCGTGAAATCGGAAAGTGAGGTTCGTGCCTTTCAGACCCGAGACCACGCTCATCAAACGCGGCACGTACTTCTCACAATGCGGGCACCAAGTTCCGAAGAACACTTCGACCTCGGTGGGGGTTTGCATCGTGTCGAGCAGCCGCATGTCGCCAATCCCGGGTTTATACGTGCCAATGTTGCGGCGCCACTCCGGAAGCGCGTTGAGCAACACCTCGACCGTCAGGTCCCCCAACAGCGGTTCGGCCGGTTCGACCACGCTCTTCTTGTCGCCCACTGTAAAGCGCAAGTTGCCGCCGTCGACGATCGTCGCAATCGGCGTACCCACTTTTTGATCCGGGTCGACAGCGATGCTGTCGGCATCCCCTTCGATCCCCGTGAGGGCCGCCGGATCGAGCAGGACCGCCGTCCTCTCTCCGCCACCGATCAGCACCGGATTGCTCAGCGCCGATGAGACCACCAACACGCGCGCGAGCTTTTCGGCGCGATAAATTTTTGCGTTCTTGTCTAGGGCGCCACCGACGCGCAGCTGATACCGGCCGGTCAAGATCATCGGCGTTGGTTCAGCCGCGAAGGACGACACGGTGGCCAAGACGACCGTCAACAACAAGGTAGCGCGCATGGTACGAATCACGGGTTTTCTCCGCGGGCGAGCACTTGCAACGTGGCTTCGTCCGGAAATTCGTTCCAAACCTTTACAATTCTGCTGTTCACGATTAACGCCACGCGGGGAAGTTTGCGATACATCGCGCGCATGAAGGCGGGTGGTGCCCCTCTTATTTCAAACGCCGGTCCCGCGGTCCAAAGGAACTGTGCCGCCAACTCTTCGTTTTGCTCGGCCACGCCCCAAACCTGAGTTGCTGATGTGTCGTTGTATACCAACGCTTTGTTGATTCGCTCGATCGCTTGCCTGGTTTGGTCATCCTCACGCGAGCGGTCCAAGAACAGCACCAGATGTCTTCCGTCCTGGGTCTCAGTAATGATGTTGTCGAGAGCTTGGTCACCAACCTTGACGGCTCCCAGCGCGAGGCCGGGTTTGAGACGCGTGGCAAGGTTGTCAAGCGGCAGTCGCGGTGACAACAGACAAAACGCGATACCAGCCAGGCCGCCAATGGCAATCGCCCAACGCGGCCAACGCGGTTGAGGTGCTGCAATTGGTTTGCGACGGCCGATAAACGCCACGATCGCCAATCCGACGAAGATCAAATCTTCGATCAACGCTTGCTGAGGAGTGCGTTCGACCAGATTGCCGAAGCACCCGCAATTGCTCTGCTCCGACGCGGGAAGGAACATCTCGCGAATCACGACCGCCGTGAAGAACACGAACGTGAGCAAGGTGGTGATCAGCACGGGCTTGGTGCGCAGGTTGAGCACCAAGGCCAAACCCAAGGCTGCTTCAAACGCCACCACGCCGATGGCAAGCGGCGCCGCCAAGCCGGCGGGAACGAACCCGAGCTTGCCGAGTCCATCCGCGAACAGGGCCGGGTCGAGCCCTTTGGCAAATGCCGAGAAGAGCAGCACTGCCCCGAGCACGAACGCCGCCAGGAAGCCGGCCCAGGGGGCGAAAGGTCCAAGCGCTCTATCGATCCGTTCCACGCGGTGGGCCTCCGTCAAAAGCTCGGCGGAGCATACGGGCGGCCCCTCGACCCAGCAAATTCACACGGCCAAGCGCTGAGCCTGCCGGTGTCGGACACGCGCAGCCCGAGCTACGGGCTATCTCCCCGGGCCAGCGCCTGCAACGTCGCCTCGTCCGGGATCTCGTTCCAGACCCTGACCACTTGCTTGTCGACGATCAGCGCCGCTCGCGGGAGTTTGCGGTACAGCGCGCGCATGAAGGCATGCGGTGGCTCTTTGAACTGGAATTGGGGATCCATACTCCAGAAAAACTGGCCAGAGAGTTCCTCGTTCTGCTCGGCAAGTCCCCAGACCGTGATCCGTGAGTCGGCAAGCCGCGCCATCGACTTGTTGATCCGGTCGACGGCCTGCTTGGTTGCTTCATCGTCACGCGCGCGATCCCACAGCAACACGAGATGTCGTCCGTCTTGAAGTTCTGCAATGTAGTTGTCGAGTGCTTGGTCTCCCAACTTCACCGCGCCGATCGCAACGCCGGGCTTCAGTCGTGTCGCTATGTTGTCGAGTGGCAGTCGCGGCGACAACAGACAAAACGCGATGCCAGCCACGCCACCAAAGGCAATCGCCCATCGCGGCCAACGCGGTTGAGGTGCTGCGGTTGGTGGGCGACGACCGACAAACGCCACGATCGCCAATCCGACGAAGATCAAGTCTTCCTGCAACGCTTGCTGGGGAGTTCGTTCGAAAAAATTGCCGCCGCACCCGCAACTGCTCTGCTCCGACGCGGGAAGGAACATCTCGCGAATCACGACCGCCGTGAAGAACACGAACGTGAGCAAGGTGATGTTCAGCACGGGCTTGGTTCGCAGGTTGAGCACCAACGCGGATCCGAGGGCGGCTTCAAACGCCACCACACTGACTGCGAGCGGCAGGGCCACTGCCGCGGGGACGAACCCGAGCTTGCCGAGCCCCTCGGCGAAAAGCGCCGGGTCGAGCCCTTTGGCAAACGCCGCGAAAAGCAGCACCGCTCCCAGCACGAACGTAGCCAGGAAGCCGATCCAGGGGGCGAAAGGCCCGAGTGCTCTATCGATCCGTTCCACGCGCGGGGCCTCCGTCAGAAGGATGGCGGAGCATACGGGCGACCCCTCGACCCAGCCATCTCGCCTGCCCGATCGCGCCGATGGCAGGCAACCAGGCGCTTCCGCGCTACCCTCCTCCGCATGAGTGACGACACTTCCCCACAGGTCGACGGCGGCGCCGACGACGCCGAATCCGGACCGCCGATGGTCGAGATCTGGAAGGTGCATCCAGCCGCCGTGGAAGACCGCGTGCATCTGCTCGCCGAGCGCGGCTTGAATCCATTCGTGCCGCACATTCCGTCGTCGATTCTGTCCAAGTTCTATGGCTCGATGACGGTCAAGATCTATGTACCCGAAAGCGAGCAGGATCTGGCGCTGACGGTAATTAGAGATTACGAAACGCAAGCCGCGCCGCGCGCCGACGAGTTGGCCAGGCAAATCGTCTCGACGTTCGTGGGTGTCGCGGTACTCGCCGCCGCCATCGCGCTGGTGGCCGCGTGGCTCGGCCTTCAGACCGGCAGTTCGATCATGCTCGGGTTCTGGATTTGGTTCCTGACCCTGGCTGCGATCGGCGTCCGCCAACGGCGATTGCGCTAGCGTTTGACTTATCGCAGGACCAACGGCCCCAGCACAGGCGTAAAAACAGACCACGGTATGTCGCTGGAGGTGCCGATGTTCAACACGAACAAGCCAGAAGTGCTGGTCGTAGGGGCTGGACCCGTTGGATTGCTGACCGCGCTGTGTCTGACTCGACGTGGAATCCGCGTCAGATTGGTCGACAAGGACTCAGGCACCGCTGCGCATAGTTACGGTCTCGCACTGCATTCGAAATCGATGCAGGTACTGCAACGACTGAACCTGCTAGAGCCGGTGCTCGCCATCGCGACACCCATCGATCTCTTGTCGATCTACGACGCACGCTCGCGGCGCCTCGAGTTGGGGCTACCGCCTGGCGCGACACCCTTCGTCACAGTCGTGCGCCAAGACATCCTCGAAGGCGTGCTGATACACGAACTCGAGAAGCTAGGTGTCAAGGTGCAATGGATGCATCGGCTCGCCGAACTCGATCCGAGTCCCGGAGCGATGCAGGTTTCACTGGATCATCTCGAGAAGATGTCGGTGGGCTATCCGTTTGCAGCGACCGAACTGTTGACTCGCAAGCGTGAACACATCGAAGTTCCCTTCGTGATCGGGGCCGATGGCTCGCTGTCGAACGTGCGCCAGGCACAAGACATTGCCTTTACCGAAGTGGGCCCGCTCATGGAGTTCGCGGTGTTCCAGTTCAAGAGCACGGCCGATATGCAGCGCCGTTTGCAATTGATGTTTGCGGGCGATCTGCTCAGCGTCGCCTGGCCGCTCCCGGACGAGTACAGCCGCTGGAGTTTCCAACTTCCCGCCAGCGACAGCCGAACGCACGAACGCCGCAAGAGTCGGCAACCGATCGAACGCGGCGCGACCGACGACCCCGAGCTCTCGGACGACGCACTGCTGAACTTCCTGAAGGAGCGCGCGCCGTGGTTCGACGGCGAGGTGTTGGAAATCAACTGGCGTGCCGTGGTTCCGTTCCAACGCGGCATGGCAGAGTCGTTCGGCTGTGGAAGCGTCTGGCTGGCTGGCGATGCCGGTCACATGACCTCCCCGGCGGGGATTCAAAGCATGAACGTCGGGCTGCGTGAGGCCGAAGACTTGGCGATCGCCCTGGAGGCCGTGTTGCGCGATGGTCAACCACCGGCGCGGCTCGAGCGCTACGGCGCGGAACGCCGCCGGGAGTGGCGTGAACTGCTGGGACTCAGCGGGGCACCGGTACCGGAACCCGGCTGCGATCCGTGGATCGCAGAGCGAGCCGCAAGCTTGATCCCGAGCTTGCCGGCTTCGGGCGAAGACCTGCGCTTGCTGGCCCACCGGCTGGGGCTGTCGCTCGGGGAAGCCCAAGCCAAGGCCGTCTAGCTCCGCCTGTTTTTTGCAAGCCCTCAGGGCCTGTGCCAGGTCAACTGCGAGTCGCGCGCGAATCGCGCATAAAGACTCCGTATCCTCGGTGCGAAAATCTGCCGGGGAAAAGGAGTGCCGTCATGGCGATCGAACGCCCCAAGGTCGTGCTGCAAGCGTACCTATGCAAGGGCTGCGGGCGGTGCATCGAGGCTTGCCCCAAGCACGCGATTTCGTTGGGCACCGAGATCAATCAGTCCTCGGGTCAAATCCCGGTGATCATCGACGAAGAAAAGTGCAATCACTGCGGACTGTGCATCTCGGCCTGTCCAGAACCGTTTGGACTGACGCGCGGAACGTACGAGCTGGAAGACCCGGCGCAGTTGTTTGGCGAGCGTGAACGGCCGCATGCCGTGCCGCGCACCGTGCCGCCGCGCGAGATTCCCCTGCCGCGCTGCGAACCGATGGTGCTGAAGGGCAACTACGCCGCCGCGGTCGGCGCGCTCTTGGCAGGCTGCCGCCACGTCTTCGGCTATCCCATTACACCCTCGACAGAAGGCGCCGAACTGCTGGCCAAGTTGTTGCCCAAACTCGATGGCGTGTTTTTGCAAGCGTGCTCGGAGGTCGCGACCGTCAACCACATGTACGGTTGCGGCGGCGCTGGACTGCCCACGCTCACCTTCACGAGTTCACCCGGCTTCAGCCTGATGCTCGAAGGAATCTCGTACATGATCGGCGCCGAGATCCCCGGCGTCTTCATCAACGTCATGCGACCCGGCCCCGGGTTGGGTTACATCGGCCCCGAACAATCCGACATCAAACTTATGGCGCGAGGACTCGGTCACGGCAACACGCACGCCATCGTGTTGGCGCCGTCCTCACCGCAAGAGATGCTCGACATGACCTTCGATGCGTTCGAGCTGGCCTTCAAGTATCGCAACCCAGTGGTCGTCGCGGCCGACGGGTATCTGGGCCAGATCACCGGCCGGGTGACGTTGCCCTCGCACATGCGCGATCCAGGCCTTCCCGATTGGGCGGTGTGGGGCGATGCCGAGCATCGCAACAACTTGATGAGTTCGATCTTCCAGGACTGGAACGAACTCGAACAACACAACGAGCACATTTGCGCCAAGTACCGCCTGATGGAACAACACGAACAACGCTCTAGCGGCTACCAGGTCGCCGATGCTGAAACCGTGGTGGTGGCTTGCAATACACCCGCGCGCACGGGGAAAGCTGCGGTCGAAGCACTGCGTCGCGAAGGAGTCAAAGTCGGTCTATTCCAACCGTTGACCATTTGGCCGTTCCCGATCGCCGCGCTGCTGCCGCTCTTGTCTCGCGCCAAGCGAATCGTGGTGGTCGAGGCCAGCGATGGGCAACTCGAAGACGAGATGCGGCTGGCGCTGCAGAAAGCCGACGTGACGGGGATCCAGATCTCTCACGTGCGGCACATGGGCGGCATTCTGCCCGTTCCGCTCGAGGTGGTTGAGCATGTGCAGCAAATTGCGGAGGTGTCGCGATGAGTTCCGGCAATGCTTTCTTCGAGCACTTCGATCGACACGCCCACGGCAAAGGGTTGAAGGGTGCGACAACACATTACTGCGCCGGATGCGGTCACGGTTTGGCACACAAGTTCCTGGCTGAAGCGCTGATGGAGTTGGGCGTCGAAGACCGCACTGTCATGGTGTCACCGGTCGGCTGCGCGGTGTTTTTGTTTTACTACTTCAACACTGGTAACACGCAAGCCGCCCATGGACGCGCGCCCGCAGTGGCCCTCGGGCACAAGCTCGCCAACCCTGACTCGATTGTCGTGAGCTATCAAGGCGATGGAGATCTCGCATCGATTGGCTTGGCCGAAATCATTCACGCAGCGCAGTTGGGGATTCCAATCAGCGTGGTGTTCATCAACAACGCGATCTACGGCATGACCGGCGGCCAAATGGCGCCGACCACGCTGATGGGACAGAAGTCGAGCACCACACCGTTGGGTCGCAGCGCGATGCAAGGCTCGCCGATGCACGTCTCGGAAATGATCGCGGGCCTGGATGGCGCGATCTACGTCGAACGCTGTGCGTTGTACGACCAGCGGCAACGCAAGCGCTGCAAGACGGCAATCAAGAAGGCTCTGCAACTGCAGGTCGAGGGGCGTGGTTTCGGTTTCGTCGAAGTGCTTAGCGAATGCCCCACGCACTGGGGCCTCACACCTCAGGAATCCGAAGACTATGTGCGCAACGTGCTCGAGCCGGTCTATCCGCTAGGGATCGTCAAGGACCAAGTGCGCGAGCCTTGGTTTCATCTCGAAAAACCGTCCTTCGACGCCGAGAAAATGCTGGAAGTGCTGGAAGCCTCACGCGAAACGCCCCCAAGTTTCTGCAACGGCACGTTCCCGACGCACATCGATCCGGTCGATGTCTCCGTCAAGCTCGCCGGGTCGGGTGGCGATGGCGCGCAAACGGCGGCGCTGTTGGTTTGCAAGGCCGCCATCAATGAAGGCTTCGACGCCACGCACATTCCGAGTTACGGCCCCGAGTCGCGAGGCGGCACGTCCTATGCCGACGTTCACCTCGCCAAAGACGAAGTGCTTTCCCCCTCGGCTCCCAATCCTCATGTGCTGGTCGCGTTCAATGCCCCGAGCCTCGATCTGTTCGGACCCAAGGTTCAGGCTGGCGGGATCGTGATCTACGATTCCAATGCCATTACGCAACCGCCGCGCTTCAACGCCGACGTCAAGGTCTATCCCGTCCCCTGCAGCGACATCGCACGACGATTGGGGACGATCGTGGTGAAGAACACGGTCGCCTTGGGGGCGCTCCAAGCCGCCACTCACCTGTTGCATGACGAGTCGTTCTTGACGGCGCTGCGGATTAGCCTGGCCAACAAGTGCGCGATGTTGACCGTCAACGAAGAGGCGTATCGCTGGGGTGCGAAGGCGGTCAACGAAGGGATCACGTCGTTGCAGTAGCCTGACTCCAAACGCAGAAGCGCGAGCCAACATGACAACGGCCGGAGTCGCCTCCGGCCGTTGTCGTTTCAACTCGGGTGTCCGTGGGTTAGCGAGCCACTCCCGGCGCCAAGGCTGGTCCGTGCGGCGAGGAGTGTTTGCGATGCGCCCACCAGCCCCAGCCGAGGAATGCTGCTTCGAGCGCGGCGACTGCAAGCATGCCCCGCACCACCGACGAGCCGCCGAAGCCGTAGGAATGCAACCCCATGGCAAGCACGAAGTTGACACCCAGGTACGTCATCAAGATCGTCTGGAAGGCGACGATGCTCCAGGCCGCCACGCCGAAGATCCCCAACAGTTGCTCCCAGCGCGCGTGCAAAATCGCGACATAGGCCAAAAACGCCACCAGTGACCAAACCTCTTTGGGATCCCAGCCCCAGTAGCGGCCCCAAGATCCTGCCGCCCACACCGAGCCGGTAATGATCCCAGCGATCAACAAGATCGACCCGACATGCGTGTACCAATAGAGCAGTTCGCTCATCTTCGAGATCAGCTCTTTGCGTTTCGGCGCAAAGATCGTGAATCCAATCTGCATGTGAGCGAAGACCACGCCCAACGCCAACACGGCGTAGCTGGTCATGATGATCGGCACGTGAATCGCAAGCCACGGCGTTCCGGACAGGACAGGTGGCATGGGATGAATGAAGCCATCGATCGGCAGCAAGTCGGTGAGCATCATCGTCAACGTCGCCATGGCGGCCGCGTTGACCACCACGATGCGATTGCGCAGCAGCACGTACGCGACGAGCGCGAACAGGCCGATCCCCCACCCCAAGAACAACAGCGACTCGAAGATGTTCGAGGCCGGAATGCGACCGGCAATCACCCAGCGGGTTCCGATCCCCCAGGTCATGACCGCAAACCCCAGCACCAGCCCTGTGACGGCCAAGCTATCGAGCCAACGTTTGCCGAGATTCCAAGCCAGCACCGAGAGCAAGAGCGACGCGCCCAACAGCCACCACGCCAACCGCGTCGGCCGCAGTGCGTTGTAGCGCAGCTCGCGCTGAATCGCTGCTTCACTCGGCCACGCCGCGGGACGTGGCGCGTCGAGCAGGGCGCGCAATTCATCGGCCACGCCACCCCCGAGCGGCACCGCCCATTCACGGTTCGGGTCGTCCGTGTTGGGGATCGGGCGAATCAGTTGATGCTCGAGGATCTGTTGCAATAGCGACAGCCGGCCGTCGAGTTTTTGCGCATCTTTGAGGGTTCCGTGTAACGGCTGGTCCTGTTCGCTGAGTTGCCGCGCCTGCTGCATCAACTGCAGCACTGCCCTGTTGCTGACGAGTTGATTGAACGAGGCGTGCGTGGTGGCGCGCGGCCAACCGGCGGCCTGCGCCAAATCCTTGCTGCCCAGCTTGACCAGTGGGAGGTCGGCCCAAGCCTGCGGGTCGGCAGTGATCTTGAGCAGCACGTCGACCGGATCCATCCCCTGCCACGCGCGTTGGCCGGAAATGTCGAGCACTGATTCACGCGCCAGTGTGTCCAGCGGCATCACCCGGCCGTCATGCTGCACCGGGACCCGGCGCACCGTATCGGCAGGTTCCGCAGCGTGCGCCACGGTACCACCAAGGCCGAGCAGCGCGAACATCACGGCCACCGCGGTGGTCCGTTTGCGCAGCGTCATCGGCTTGGGTGCGCTGCCCGTGGCACCCGGCATTCCGCTCGCGCGCACCTGCGCGATCCGCGTCGTGAGCACGGTGCACATCCCGACCAGCAGCAGCACGAACCCAATGAAGACGATCGGCTGGCCCGGATCCTTGGCCACCGAGAGCACCGTCATCTCGCGGCCGTCCTGCTGCTGATAGCTGGACTGGAACAGTCGCCAACCCTTGAAGGCCAACTCTTGATTCATTTGGATATCGAACGGGAAGCTCTGGCCGGTCGCCGGGTCGGTGACCTCGACTTTGCTGCGAAACATCGCCGGCCGCATGGTCCCTTGGTAGTAATCGATCTGGAAGTCTTTCAGCGCGACGGCAAAGGGCAGGTCGTGAGGCACGGTCGCGGGGGTAGGGCCGAGGCCGACCACCTGCTCGAAGCGGCTGGCGCTCTCGCCCTCCCAAAGCGCCAACTGCCCTTCGGTCTTGGCCAGGAACGTGACGGTCGAGCCGATCACCACGATCACGAGCGCCGAGTGAGTCATGAGAAAGCCGAGCCGGCGTTTGCCCCACGGATAGTGCACGGCGATCGAGGCGATGATGTTGGCGGTCAACACCCCCATCAACAGCTGGAACCACAGCGCGTAGTAAACGGTCCGGCCTGCTGTTTCGGTGCCGGCCGCCGATTCGACGATCGTCGCCGCCGCTAAGGCGAAGAGCGACAAGAGCAGGAGGATCACGGCGAGCTTCAATGAGGCCAGTTTGGTGAGCAGCGATTTCATCGAGAATCTCCGGCGAACCTGGGTGATCGACCGATGTCGGTTACTTGCGGAACACACGGCAAGCATGCCGCGGGCCGTGGACCTGCCGATTGTCCCAGGTCAATTCGGGGCTTGGCGTTGGTCAACGTAGCACCATCCCCGCGATTGCATCGCTCGCGCTCGACAATTCCATGTCACGCCAGCAAACCCCGTAAATCGACATTTGACGGACGTCAGGCACAGACGT
The DNA here is from genome assembly GCA_031395565.1 of Acidobacteriota bacterium. GTDB lineage: Bacteria > Acidobacteriota > Polarisedimenticolia > J045 > J045 > JANNUT01. The sequence goes on from JANNUT010000186.1 coordinate 35,450, forward strand.
AGTCGGCGCCATCGCCTTTCTGCTAGATTCCACCCTCAACCCCGGGGCGACCCGGACTCTGCGCGCGGGTGTCACACTGCGCAGCGAGACGCGGAATGACGAAGCCTGACCCGTACATTGCGCTTGCGGTTCACGTGCTGATTTGCTTCGCCCTGGGCGGCGGACTCATCGCGGCTGCGACGGTGCTGAGATATCGAACCCGCACCAGCCACCACGACAAACACGAAACCTATGAGTGCGGCGAACTGCCGATTGGGCCAGCGTGGCGCAAAACGCCGGTCGGTTTCTATCTGCTCGCTCTGCTGTTCATTCTGTTCGACGCCGAGTTGGCCTTTTTGTTCGTGTGGGTGCAGAGCCTGCGACAGGCAGGAATGCTCGCGTTCTGGGCGATGCTCGTGTTTCTCGCGGTGCTGCTCTTGGGTTGGGCTTACGCCTGGCGCAAAGGGGATTTGACGTGGACGCGCTGACGATTGTGAGCGGCCGCTATGAGTGACGGCCGTTTGCCTTCACACCAGCCTGGCGCCGGCGAGGCAAAGCCAGGTACCGGTCTAGAGGAGATCTCCGAAGAGGTAGTGCGCTTTCCGGGCGGCGGCGCCGCGATGCTGCGCTCGGACGTGCTGTTTCATTGGGCCCAAAAGTCGAGCTTGTGGCCGCTGACGTTCGGCTTGGCCTGTTGCGCGATCGAAATGATGGCGACCTTTGCTGGCCGTTTCGATCTCGATCGCTTCGGAGTGATCTTGCGGCCCACGCCGCGCCAAGCCGACGTGATGATCATTGCCGGCACGGTCACCATAAAAATGGCGCCCCGCATTCGACGGCTCTACGACCAGATGGCGCATCCCAAGTGGGTGATCTCGATGGGCAGTTGCGCCAACTCGGGCGATCACTACCGGCATGTCTACTCGGTGGTGCCTGGTGTCGACCATGTGATTCCCGTCGATATCTACGTACCCGGTTGTCCGCCTACCCCTGAGGCCTTGATGGAAGGGATCTTCGCGCTGCAGCGCAAGATCATGGAAGGATCCAATGCCGGCCGTTGACGTCGTCGAAGCACTGCGCGTGCGGTTCAGCGCCGAGCCGTTCGTGTTGGGCACGCAGTTGCGCGCCGAGCACTTGCTCGAAGCGGCGCGCGCACTGCGCGATGCCCACGGCTATCGCTACTACATTTCCGGTACCGCGATCGACCGCGCTGAGACGATTGAAATCTTGCACGGTGTGCGCAACATGCAAACCAACGACGAAGTTTGGATCAAGGTCATCGTGCCTCGCGCGGAGCCGGTGGTCGACAGCTTGGCGTTTGTCTATGCCGGAGCCGAATGGCACGAGCGCGAGGTGCTCGACCTGTTTGGCGTGACGTTCCGGTCGCATCCCGATCCGCGGCGGATCTTGATGCCCGATGAGTACGAGGGACATCCGTTGCGCAAGGACTTCCCGATGGACACGCCGTGGGGCTATCGGCCGGCGACGAATGGGGAGCCGGCCGAATGAGCGAACTGCAACGCGGCGCAGACGAGATTGAGATTGTCGATCGCGAGTTCGGTGAACTGGCGCTCAACATGGGACCCCAGCACCCGTCGACGCATGGCGTCTTGCGGCTCACGCTGCACTTGCGCGGCGAGACCGTGGTGAAAGCGGTGCCCAGCATTGGGTATCTGCATCGAGGCGTCGAGAAACTGGCCGAGAGCTTGGCTTACGATCAACTCGCGCCGGTGTTCGAGCGCAACGACTATCTGGGCCCCACCGCCAACTCGTTGGCTTTCGTGATTGCGGTCGAACGTCTCGCCGGCGTCGAAGTCGCCCGTCGTGGTGCCTGGTTGCGCACGCTCGTCTCGGAGTTTCAGCGCATCTCGTCGCACTTGGTGTGGTTGGGTACGCTGGGCTTGGACTTGGGCGGCGCGCTCGGCGGCGGCACCACGCTGTACATGTACTGCTTCCGCGAACGCGAGAAGCTGATGGACTTGATGGAAGAACTCACCGGCACGCGCTTTCACACCAACTTCAACATGATCGGCGGCGCTCGCTACGACCTGACGCCAGAACTGGCGACGACGTGCCATCGACTGGCTCGCGAAATGGAAGCGATGCTGTACGAGCTGCACAGCATGACCTCGGCGAGCGGCGTGTTCATCGCTCGCACCAGGGGCGTCGGTGTTATTCCGCGTGATTTGGCGCTGGGTGTGGGCTGCACCGGACCGACACTGCGCGGCTCCGGGGTGCGCTTCGATGTGCGCAAGGCGATGCCGTACGACGCCTACGCCGAACTCGACTTCGAGGTCCCCGTGCGCGAGGCCGGCGATTCACAGGCTCGCTTCGAAGTGCGCATGGACGAAATTTCGCAGTCGGTGCGATTGATCCACCAATTGCTCGACGGCCTGCCCTCCGGCCCCGTTTTTTCACGTAAGCCAATCAAGAGTCCGACCGCTACCAAGGTCAAGGCCGGAGAGGTCTACGCGGCGGTCGAATCGCCGCGAGGTGAAATGGGGTTCTACCTGGTGGCCGATGGCACCGCGCAACCGTACCGGCTCAAGATCAACGCCCCATCGTTTTGCAATTTGCAGGTCATTCCGCACATTGCGCCGGGGCTTCTGCTGGCCGATGTGATCACGACGCTGGGGTCGATCGATCCTGTGCTCGGAGACGTGGACCGATGACGAGGATCTGCGCATGAGTTGGTTGATTGCGCTGTTGATGTCGGCCGCCGTGCTCGGCGTGGCGATGACCTGCGTGGCCTATCTCACCTGGATCGAGCGCAAGGTCGCGGCACGCTTTCAAAATCGGATTGGGCCGTATTGGGTCGGCTATCCGCACGGCTGGCTGCAACCGTTGGCCGACGTCGTCAAGTTGATCGTCAAGGAAGACATTACGCCGCGAAACGTTGATCGCGTGCTCTTCAACCTGGCACCGGTGCTGGTGATCGTGCCGGCCTTGATCGGCTTTGCGTTTGTGCCGTTCGCGACCGGTTGGGCGGTGGTCGATCACCCCTACTCTTTCCTGTTCTTCGTCGCTTTCGCGTCGCTGACACTGTTCGGTGTGTTCGCCGCGGGCTGGTCGTCCAACAACAAGTACGCGCTGCTCTCGGCGCTGCGCATGGTCGCGATGTTGGTCAGCTACGAGATCCCGTTGCTGCTTTCGTTGTTGGTGCCGGCAATGCTCGCCGGCACCTTCGACTTGGGGCAATTGGTCGAAGCGCAGCGAGGCTTGTGGTTCATCGGCTACCCAGTGATTGGACAGGTGGCGTTCGTCGTGTTTTTCATTGCAATGCTGGCCGAATCGAACAAGTCGCCGTTTGACTTGGTCGAGGCCGAATCGGAACTGATCGCCGCCTACAACGTCGAATACTCGGGGATCAAGTTCGCCATTTTCTACGCGGCCGAGTATGCCCACACCCTCGCCATCGCCGGACTCGCCGCGACAGTATTTTTTGGCGGCTATCTAGGACCTTCGTTCTTGCACACGCCGGTCTGGTTTGGGCCGGTGTGGCTGCTCGCCAAAATGCTCGCACTGTTCGTGTTGGTCTTGTGGGTGCGCTGGAGCTTTCTGCGGTTGCGCATCGACCACGCGCTGTGGTTGAACTGGAAACTGTTGTTTCCGATCGCGTTGCTCAACTTGGTGGTCGCTGCCTGGTGGGTCGCCTCACGCGGGATGGCTGCATGAGCACCGCTGGTTCCCTGCTGTTTGGCTCGTTGCGTGCCATGAGCACCACGATGCGCAACTTCTTCAGCCGCTCCAACACCGTGCAATACCCGCGGGTCCAACGGCCGATCCCCAAGCAGTGGCGCGGCGGAACGTTCGCGTTGACCACCGATCCAAAGACCAACGAGGAAAACTGCATCGGCTGCCGCTTGTGCGAACACGTCTGCCCCTCGCGAATCATTACCGTCACCTTGCGCAAGGGTGAGAAGCGCGAGAACGGTCTGGGCGCGACCTACTGCGATGTGTTTACGCTCGACTACCAAGCCTGCATGCAATGCGAATTGTGCATTCAGGTCTGTCCCACCGATGCGATCGTGATGACCCGCTATCTGGCCGACTGTCCCACGACGCGCGACGGCTTGTATCTCAGCAAAGAACGCCTGTACGAGCACGGCGCGCGCTTGTTGGCGCACCCCGACCAAGAGTCGTTCGCCACCGGCACGCGCCTGCGCGAATGGACCGACCGCGAACGCGGTCTGGTCAAACCGCCCGAACCGGACACGCCGGGTGCTGCTGCGCCGGGGACAGAGGAGAAGACTCCGTGACCGATCTGTTGTTCTGGCCGTTGGCGGCGCTGCTCGTCGTGGGCGCGCTCGGTACGGTGCTCTCGCGCAGCCTCTATCGCGCCGCGTATTGCCTGGCAGGCACGCTGGTGGTCACCGCGGTGTTCTACCTAATGCTCACCTCGCCGCTCTTGGCCGCGGTACAAATTCTGCTCTACACCGGCGGCGTGTTGACGCTGGTCGTGTTTGCGCTGGTGATGACCGCGCAGTCCGACGACCCGCACCCATTCCGCAAGCCGCTGCCGGCAGCGCTGGTGGCAGCGCTGGTACTCGCCGTATTGGGCTCTACGGCACTGCGCCTGGGCGCCACCGAGTCCGTCGGTGGACTCGAAAACGGAACCGCGCTGGGGGTCGACTTGTTCTCGCGCTACTTGGTGCCGTTCGAGCTGCTATCGGTGCTGTTGCTCGGTGCCATCTTCGGCGCGCTGATGGTGGCGCGGAAGGACACGCCATGACGCTCGCGCGGCTTCTGATGCTGTCGTTCGTGGTGTTCTCGATCGGGCTGTTTGGTGTCTTGGCACGACGCCACGTGATTGCCGTCATGCTCTCGATCGAACTGATGTTCAACTCGATCAACCTGGCGATTCTTTCGGTGGCGTGGGCTCACGGCTGGCTCAGCGGCGTGCTGTTGGTGCTGTTCGGCATTGCGGTGACGGTCGCCGAGGTTGCAGTGGGTTTGTCTTTGTTTCTCTTGGCCGAGCGCGTGCGGCGCACGACGAGCGTGGACGATCTGTCCATGTTGAAAGGGTAGCCGGCCATGACGTTGGCACTGTTGATCCTGGCCGGACCGCTGGTGGCCTTCGTGTTGATGGCGCTCTTGGCGCCGCTGCGTCGTTCGGGCCGGCCGGCGGCGTATCTGTCGATCCTCGGTATCGGCGTGAGTTTGACGGCCGCCATCATCCAGTTGCTGCGCTTCTTAGCGTCGCCCACTCCTTACAGCGCGGACTTTTTGTGGGCGCCGTTGGCCGGTGGATCGGGTGGAATTCGCTTCGGCTTCCTCATCGACGGCTTGTCCGCACCGATGTTGGTGATCGTCTGCTTGGTGGCGCTCTTGGTGCAGGTCTACTCGCTGGGCTACATGCACGAGGAGAAGCCCGCCTCACTCGGCCGCTACTACGCGTTTCAAAGCCTGTTCGCATTCGCGATGCTGGGTTTGGTGCTGTCGCATAACACGCTGCAAACCTACGTGTTTTGGGAATTGGTCGGACTGGGCTCGTACCTGTTGATCGGCTTTTGGTATCACAAGCCCGAGGCCGCTCGCGCCGCGATGAAGGCGTTTTGGACCACGCGCTTGGGCGACGTCGGGTTTGCGATCGGCGTCGTGCTGCTGTGGACCGCCAGCGGCACATTCGTGTTCTCCGAGTTGTTTGTGCGCGCTGCCGACGGCTCGCTCACCGGAACCTTTCTAACGCTGGGCGTTGCCGGGTTGTTTATCGGAGCGATGGGCAAGAGCGCGCAGTTCCCGCTTCACATCTGGCTGCCCGACGCGATGGAAGGCCCTACCCCCGTTTCGGCATTGATCCACGCCGCAACGATGGTGGCCGCCGGCGTCTACCTCATGGCGCGCATTGCGCCGCTGTTGGCGCACACGCCCGCGGTCGCCGCGTGGGTCCTGGGATTGGGCGTGACCACCGCGCTGCTCGCCGCAACCATGGCGTTGGTCGCGCGTGACGTGAAGCGCATCTTGGCGTTTTCCACGGTCAGCCAACTCGGCTACATGATGACGGCCGTCGGCGCTGGTGCGACGGTGGCCGGTTTCTTCCATCTCACCACGCACGCGTTTTTCAAAGCGCTGTTGTTCTTGGCGGCCGGCAGTTTGATTCACGCGGTGCACACCAACGACATCTTCGAAATGGGCCGGCTGTGGAAGAAGATGCCGATTACGGGCGTCTACTTCTTGGTCGGTGGTTTGGCGCTTGCCGGCGTCTGGCCGTTCTCGGGGTTTTTCAGCAAGGACGAGATTCTGCTGGAGTTGTGGAGCCAAGGGCACACGGTCGCGTTCGCGCTGTTGTTGCTAACGGCCGGCCTCACGGCGTTCTACATGTTCCGCACGTTCTTCGTCGTGTTCTTCGGCGAGCGCGAATCCAAGGGCCACGCGCATGAGTCGCCCGCGGTCATGCTCGTGCCGATGGGCGTGCTCGCCGTGCTCGCGGTGATCGCCGGCTTCTTCGGGCATTCCCTCACCGCACTGATGGGTCATTCGATTTCGATCCCGGCCGAAGCAGCGGCGGCAATCGAGGGGAGCGCGATCGTGCCCGCGCTCGGGCTGTCCGCCGCGATCGCCGGGATTGCCATCGCATGGCTCGGCTATCAGCGCCGCGCCTTTAGCCCCGCAGCGATCGCCACGACCTTCGCCCCGATCACCACGTTGCTTCAGCGGCGCTACTACATCGACGACATCTTCATGGCGCTGTATCGATCGCTGTACTTGGGTGTTTCGTCGCTCGTCGGCTGGACCGATCGCTACATCGTGGACGGTTTGGTCAACTGGGTGACCTGGCTCACATACCGGGCAGCGCAAGCAACGCGCGCGACGCAAACCGGAAAAGCGCAGGACGCGCTGTACGCGGTGGCCATTGGGTTCTTGCTCTTGGTCTGCCTCGCGTGGCTCGGATGATGGTGACGCGATGAATCAGTACTGGCTCTCGATCTTGCTCGGCTCGCCGTTTCTCGGCGCGTTCGTGCTGCTGTTTGTGCCTGGTCGTGCCAAAGGACTGCTGCGCGCCGTGGCGCTGGCCTCCGCAATCCCTCCGTTGGTGGTGTCGCTCGTGCTGCTTTGGCTGTACGACCTGAACCTCGGCGGGATGCAGTTTTTGGAAAGCTACCAACTCGTGCCGAGCCTGGGAATTCAATACAGGTTGGCCGTCGATGGACTGAGCCTGGCGCTGCTTCCGCTGACCGCCGTGATTTACCTGACCGCAATCACGACCACGTGGTATCTCGGCACACGCGAAAAAGAGTTCTTCCTGTTCATGGCGCTGTTGGTCACCGGCGTGTTTGGCGTCTTTACCTCGCTCGACCTGTTTTTGTTTTTCCTGTTCTACGAGTTGGCCGTACTGCCGATGTACGTACTGATCGGCGTGTGGGGCTCGAGCATGCCGGTCGAAGGCAAAGGCCCGTTTGGCTTTACCTACAGCGCGGTCAAGGTAGGAATCAAGGAATACGGCGCGATGAAGCTCACGCTGTATCTGTTGGCAGGATCGGCCTTCATCTTGGTGGGGCTGTTCATGGTGTACGTCGAAGGCGGCCGCCAACTCGGTCAGGCCACGTTCGACTTTACGCAGTTACAAACGCTGCACTTCACGAGCGGCGCCGGACACACGATGTTCTTGCTGTTCTACGTTGGCTTCGGTGTGCTGGCCGGCATCAGGCCGTTGCATACCTGGTCGCCCGACGGTCACGCCTCCGCACCCGCTGCCGGATCGATGATGCACGCCGGCGTGTTGATGAAGCTCGGCGCCTACGGAATGCTGCGGCTGGGGTTCCAACTGCTGCCCGATGCGGCGCACGACCTCGCCTGGCTGGTGGGACTGATCGCTGTGATCAACATCGTCTATGGCGCACTCGGCGCGGCCTGGCAGACCGACATCAAGTACCTCATCGCCTACTCGTCTGTTTCACACATGGGCGTGGTGATGTTGGGACTGGCGACACTCACCGCTGCAGGATTGGCCGGGAGCGTTTTTCAAATGGTCGCTCACGGCATCATGACGGCCCTGTTCTTTACGCTCGTCAACATGATTTATCACAAGGCTCATAGCCGGGACATGACGGCGATGGGCGGCTTCGGCCAGCGCATGCCGGCCATGGCTACATTCTTTGTGTTGGCCGGATTGTCATCGTTAGGGTTGCCGGGCTTGGCTGGATTCGTCGCCGAGTTCCTGGTGTTTCTCGGTGCGTGGGGCAGCGCACACGCCTGGTGGTTGTTCCCCGCCGTCGCCGGTGCGTTTATTACCAGCATCTACGTGCTGCGTGCGGTGACGAGAATCTTCTTCGGCCCGCCCAACCCCAAGTTCGGTGACTTGCACGATGTACACGGCATGGAGTGGGTCACGCTGGTGGTGCTGGGCGGTTTGCTGGTGTTGCTCGGGTTGTTCCCGCGCTTGATTCTCGATCCGATTCACGTCGGCGTGGGCGAGTTGCTCACCCGGTTGGGAGGCTGACATGGATTGGCAGGCTGTCGGCCTCGAACTCGGAGTCTTGGCGCTGGCTGTTTTGATCTTGGTGTGGGACCTCACGCTGGGAGCGCGTGGGTCGCGCCGCGGCCACTTCATCATCGGCACGCTCGGGCTTGCGGCACTGATCGGCTTCTCGTTCACGCTCCCCACCGGCGTTTCGTTCAGCGCCGCGCTGGTGCAAGACGCGTTCGCGCTCTACACCAAGCAGGTGCTGTTGGTCGCAGCGTTCTTGGCGGTTTTGGCAACCTGGCCATACGCCGAGCAGCGCGGCTGGTCCAGCCGGTCGGGTGAGTTTTTGGTGCTGCTGCTGTTTTCGTTGGTGGGCGGCTTGGCGCTGGTAAGTGCGCGCGAATTTCTCACCATGTTCGTCGCCTTCGAATTGCTGTCGCTGCCGATCTACTCGCTCGCCGCGATCGAAAAAACGCGCCCCGAATCGCCGGAAGGGGCGATGAAAATTTTCCTGTTCGGGTCGGTGTCGTCGGCGTTCTTGCTGTTAGGTTTTGGACTGATCTTCGCCACCACCGGCACGACGTTCTGGCAAGAGGTGCCGCCAGGTACGTCGCTGGGCGCTCCCTTTGCGCTGGCGCTGCTGTGTGTTTTGGTCGGCTTCGGTTTCAAAATCGCGATGTTCCCGTTTTACATGTGGGTGCCCGATACCTATCAAGCAGCACCGACTCCGCTGGTCGCGTTTCTGTCGGTAGCGCCCAAGGCGGCCGGCGTCGCCACGCTGTTTCGGTTGTATTTCGAAGTCTTCCAGCCGCAGGCGCCCAATCTCACGCACTGGTACGCGGTGTTGGCGGCGCTCACGATGATCGCCGGCAACCTGCTGGCGTTGCCACAGACCAATCTCAAACGATTGCTGGCCTATTCGGGCGTGGCGCAAATTGGTTACGTGCTCTTGGCGCTGGCCGCAGGGACGCCGTTCGCGGCGGGCATGGCGCTGTTCTTCTTTGTCGCCTACCTGTTTTCCAACATGGGCGCCTTCCTGTGCGTTGCTGCCCTCGAAGCGGCAGGGCAAGAGGCCACGCTTCACGGCGTACGGAACTTGGTCCGACGCTCGCCGGCGTTGGCGGCTGCGTTCTTGGTGTTCTTGTTATCGCTGGGCGGAATTCCGTTCGTGCTCGGCTTCTGGGGGAAGATGTACGTGTTCATCGCGGCAGCCAAGGCCGGCCTTTGGTGGCTGGTGTTTCTGGGCGCGATGTTGGCGGTGGTGGCGCTTTACTACTACCTCAATGTCGGCCGCGCGATGTTTATCAACGACGAGGACGGACCCGATGTCCCTGTCGCTCCGATGATCATGTTGGCGATCGTCATTTGCGTAGTGCTCGTCGCTGGCGGGGGCCTGGTCCCTCAGTGGTTCGTCGAGCCTGCGCTGCGAGCGATCGCCTCGTTCTAACCCGGCCGGTGCCGCCCTGGTCCGGCGCCACCGAGCGCTTGACTAAAGTCGCTCGTCCCGGACCTCTGTTTCGGCTAGAACTTGCCTGCGAGGACAGACCGTAGGTCGTCGCAGAAAAGGGGACAGCCATGAGGTGTCGTTTTGGTATCGCACTGGTCGTGATGGCGCTGGCGGCGCCGACGCTGGCCGAAGACGCGGCGCCGATCGAAGTCGGTGCCACCAAACCGGGACTGACGCGTATTACCGCGCAAAAGTGCGCGCCGTGTCACAAGGAGCAGTTCAAGAGTTGGTCCGAGGGAAAACACGCCGGTTTGAAGCCGCCGCTGGACTGCGAGTCGTGCCACGGTCCGGGCAGCGAGTACAAGGTCATGGCTGTTATGAAAGACCCCGCCAAGGCCAAAGCCGCCGGCCTGGTGACGCCGACCAAGGAGTTTTGCACCAAGCAGTGTCACCAGAAGGATTGGAAAGACGACATGATCGACAAGACTCACGCACACAAGGTCAAGAAATAGACCCTGCGCCGAAGTCTTCGAGCCGCGGCCAGACCTGATGCTCGTCAGGCCTGGCCGTTTGCTTGTCCGGACGATCGAGGGCGCCCTCGAAAAGAAGTTGTGAAACCGCGACGAGCGTTTCTGTCGAGCCAGGGGCTGTGCCAACATCCCGGACTTCCAGATCGCCCGGAGTCACTCCATGACGCTCATCGTTCGCACCGTTGCCCTGATCGTTGCCTTCATTGTCACGCTCGCGAGTGCGAGTCTCGCGCTGGCCTCGCAAGGCTACTACCGCTTCCCTGCTCTTCACCGCGACACGATCGTCTTCACCGCAGAGGGTGACCTGTGGAAGGTCGCTGTCGCCGGCGGCATCGCGCAACGGCTCACCACGCACCCGGCGGAGGAATCGCAAGCGGCGATCTCGCCCGATGGCTCGCTTGTCGCGTTTGTCGCCAGCTATGACAGCGCCACCGAGGTGTATGTGATGCCGCTCGCGGGCGGCTTACCCAAGCGCCTGACCTTCGATGCCGGTCGCGTGTGGGTGCAAGGTTTCACGCGCGATGGCGATGTGGTCTACGCCACCGAGAACGTGATCGGCCCAACCTGGCGCCGCGTGCTGCGCACCGTTAATCCTGAGAGCGGCCTCACGCGCGATCTGCCGCTGGCCGATGCCAACGAGGCGGCCTTCGATGACACCTCGAGCACACTTTGGTTTACACGCTTTGGTCTGCAGGTCACCGGCGACAACGTGCGCGACTATCGCGGCGGCGCGGTCGCACAGATTTGGCGCTGGGAGGTAGGCAGCAAGGTCGAAGCGCAGCGCATCGCGCCCGACTTAACAGCCAACCTCAAGCGCCCGATGTGGTGGCAGGGGCGCTTGTACGCCGTCAGCGATGCGACCGGCAGCGACAACTTGTGGTCGATGGCGCTCGACGGAACCGATCGCCGTCAACTCACGTTTCACAAGGATTGGGATGTCAAGGGTGCCGCCCTTCAAGGCGGCCGGATTGTTTATCAACTCGGAGCCGACCTGCATTTGTACGAAATCACCACAGCAACTGATCGCGTTGTTCCGATCGAGTTGGCCTCCGACTTCGACCAACAGCGTGAGCGGTTCGTGCATGCCCCACTCGATTACGTCGGCAGCGTCAGCTTCGCGTTGGCTGGAGATCGAGTGGCTATTAGCGCGCGAGGCAGCGTGGCGCTCGCGGGCACGGGGGCGTTGCGGCGTGTCGAGATTGCAGCGCCGCACACCGCGCGACTGCGCGAGGCGGTGCTGACACGTGACGGAAAGAATGTCTTGGCCGTGACCGACTTGGATGGCCGCAGCCAAATTTGGCGCTACCCCGCCGATGGTTCACCGGGTGGTGAGGCGCTGACAGAGCCATCGACAACACGGGTTTGGCGTTTGCACCCTTCGCCCGACGGACGCTCTGTCGCGTTCTCCACGCGCCAACGCGAGCTTTGGCTGTTGGATCTTGGTAACCGCAGCACACGTCAGCTCGATCGCGCGGAATACGGCAGCGACGATGCCTATGGGGACGTGGTGTGGTCGCCGGATGGCCGCTACGTGGCGCTGTCGCGACCGGACTCGACGCGCGGACTCGCGCAGATCGTGCTGTGCGAGGTAGCCAGCGGCCGCAAGGCGGTGGTGAGCACCGATCGCTACGAGTCGGGATCGCCCGCGTTCTCGCGTGATGGCCAGTGGTTGTACTTCCTATCCAATCGCACCTTCGTGTCGACCAACGCTGGACCCTGGGGCGATCGCAACACCGGCGCGTTCTTCGATCGCCGCACGCGGATTTACGCGCTGGCCCTGCAACCCGGACCGCGATTCCCTTTCCTGGTGCGCAACGAGTTACTCCCCGCGGTCGCGAAAGAGACAGAAGAAAAGGCGATCGTGAAGAACAAACCGAAGGGCGACACCAAGGACAAGCCCGCCAAAGCCGAACCATTACCCAACGTCGTGTTCGAAGGACTTTCCGAACGGCTGTTCGAGGTGCCGCTGCCCGCCGGCAACTATTCCGATCTCGCGATCGACGACGCGCGTCTGTACTGGCTCGAACGCGACACGGCGTTGGCCACCAAGCAGCAGCTCAAGACTCTGGCGATCGACGCAAACAATCCGGAGCCCGAGGTGTTTGCCGCGGATGCTCAGTCGTTCTCGCTGTCGGCTGATGCTCAGAAACTGCTTTTCATGAAGTCCTCCAGCAAGGGGGCTGGCGAAATGTTCATCGTCGAGGCCGGCGCCAAAGCGCCCGCCGACATGACCAAGGCCAGCGTGCGGGTCGGCGACTGGATTCTTCCGGTCGAACCCAAACAGGAATGGCAGCAGATGTTCAACGATGCCTGGAGCATGCATCGGCAATTCTCGTTCGATCCGTCGATGCGCGGACGGGATTGGGAGGCGGTGCGCCAGCAGTATCAACCGTTGGTGGCGCGCGTCACCGATCGCCGCGAGCTCGACGACTTGCTCGGCCAGATGACGTCTGAACTGGGGTTGCTGCATTCGCAGGTGCGCGCTGGTGAATTGCGCTCCGACGACGAGGCCGCGGTCGCCTCATCGCTAGGCGCCGTGATCTCAGCGGCCGGCAATCGAGTCGTGATTGAGCACATCTATCGGACCGAGGCCGAATTGCCCTCCGAGCGCGGCCCGCTGCAACAACCCGGCGTCGACGCGCGTGACAACGACGTGCTGCTGGCGATCAATGGTCAACCGGTGGCCACGCGCGGCGATGTCGCGCAGCGTTTGCAGAATCAGGCCGGTCAACAGGTCTTGCTCACGCTGCAACGCGGTGCCGCAGCACCGCACCGCACCGTCGTCGTACCGGTGACCATGGACCGCGACAGTGCGTTGCGTTACGGCGATTGGGTGCAGGCCGCGCGCGAGAGGGTCGAGCGCGCGAGTCAAGGACGGATTGGCTACCTGCACTTGCGAGCGATGGGATCCGGCGACATGGCCACCTTCGTACGAGAGTTCTACGCCAGCGTCGACCGCGACGGCCTGATCATCGACGTGCGCCGCAACCGCGGCGGCAACATCGATAGCTGGGTGATCGAGAAGCTGCTGCGTCGCGCGTGGGCGTTTTGGCAGCCAGCGGGCGGCACGCCGTACTGGAACATGCAGCAAGCATTCCGCGGTCATCTTGCCGTGCTTGCCGATCAGCTTACGTATTCCGACGGCGAGACCTTCTCAGCAGGAATCCAGGCGCTCAGTCTGGGGCCGGTCATCGGCATGCGCACCGCTGGTGCCGGCGTTTGGCTCTCCGATCGCAATCGCCTTAGCGACAACGGCATAGCGCGCGTCGCCGAATTCGCGCAGTTCGATAGCAACGGCCGCTGGCTGCTCGAGGGTCACGGTGTCTCGCCCACCCTCGAGGTCGACAATCTCCCGTTTGCCTCTTTCAACGGCGAAGACGCACAACTCGCTGCGGCGCTCGAGTATTTGCAGAAGAGATTGGCCGAGCAGCCCGTGACGCAACCCAAGGCACAACCGATTCCACCGCGGGGGCAGCCGGGCAGTGATGTGACGCCGAGGTGAGCGGCGAGCGCTTACGCTGCAAAACTTCACCCCGGTCCATATCGCCGCGCACATCGAGATGCGCCACAGCGCCCCACCAAAGGTGACTCAGCACCCGCCGCCCGGCACATGCTCCCGGATTCGCGGGTGATTCGTCAACGGGTGCCGTCGAACAACGGGACCGGACAGATCTGACACCAGCCCCTTGTGAAACGCCTCGCACCGCTTTCCGACCAGAGCCGTGAATGCGGTCCCTGCTGCAATGTCGACGCCGTCGAGTGCGAGCCACTGAGCTGGGTCGACTGGTTCAACGCGCGGCCGACTCCTATCACGACGCTGCTCGAAACAAACGGGGGAGAGCCGAGTCGCTCTCCCCCGTTCCATCCAAAGCTCGTTCGCTCAGCCGTACAAAGCGCTGAGTCTTAGTTGCAAGAGAAGATCGTGCACGAGTTCTTACGCGCTTCCTTGCACCCACTGGCACTGCTCGCCTTGCCGAGTTGCGTGAAATCGAGACCCAAGCTGGCATTGACCAGCGGCTGCTGACGGCAGTTGCTGGGCGTTCGCACGCACACACCGGTCTCGTCGTCTTCATCGTTATTCAAGTCACAGTCGGCTCGCTCGCTCGGCTCCGTCTCACCAGAGCACGAGTCGTCGCCGCTGCAAGCGGTGACGCCATCGCCATTGCAGGTGCCGATTTGACACATCCCGCTGGCCAACTTGGTCCCGCCACGATTCCAGCAATGCAGATCGGTGATGCACGCGCTGATCGTGCTTGGGCTGGTATTGGCGGCACACGCGTTGTTGCACTCGTTGAACCGAGCGCCAATGCTGATGCCCGTACAGTTGGGTCCAGCGTTGCTCATCACACAGTTGAGAGCGGTGGCGCTGAGTTGGCGAGCGAGTCGCAAACGATCGTCGGTCGACCCCTTGACGCACAGGGCCTCCTCAGCGGAGAACGCAGTGTTCAAGTTGGTGGTGTCGAGTGTCTTGCCGCAGACGCTGATGAAGCTGACCGCGTCGAGCACTTCACCGGTCACGTTCCGACGACCGGCTTCTTCACCGGCACGACGACCCCAAAAGCGAGGCCCGCGGCATTGCGCCACGACGGGAACGTTCGCGCACGTCAACCTCGCCGTGTTGGCACAGTTACCGAACGGCGGTGGTCCGGGAATTGCCGTGCCCGTTGCCGGGTCGACCAACTGCCAGGCCGACGCACTCGATCCGCCGGTGCTGGAGACCCAACTGTAGAAGCCTTCGCCGCCACAGTTGAGGATGTCGTAGGCACCGGACATCACCATGTTCCACGGTCTCGTGACCGTGAATACTGGCGTTGGATTACTGGTTGTCGAAGTGAATGTCGCTGAGTCGATGATCGTCGTCGGAGTCGAACCTTGTTGCAGGGTGATCGTCCAGGTCACAGTGACGGTCTCACCCGGTATGAATGTACGTCCTTGGAAATTGAGCGTGTATCCGCTGCAGTCCGAACGAAGCTGGGCCCCGTCATCGATGGTTGCCGCCGTGC
This sequence comes from Acidobacteriota bacterium, assembly GCA_031395565.1. Lineage (GTDB taxonomy): Bacteria > Acidobacteriota > Polarisedimenticolia > J045 > J045 > JANNUT01. The sequence continues at coordinate 50,813 of JANNUT010000186.1, forward strand.
TGGTCGAGAGTGCGGCCACCCCGACGCCGAGGCAAAGACAGAGTGCCGCTGTGATCTTGCTCATGAGTCCCTTCCCTCCTGCCTCTCGAACCTCGAGAGTGAATTGGTTTCGCGAGAAGCTACGCCGACGCTCACACGAAACCAGACCTACTTAACCGGCTTTCCTGTGCTGCGAGTTGACTGTGCCATGTAGGCAGGGGACACCTGCTGCGATCGTGACCTTGATCGTCCGAACTGTGCCGCTTTCGTTGAAACGTGACTGCGGGCAGCTCCAGAACCTGGAACCAGGAGGCGCCGACAGGCATGGACGTGCACCGTCGCCGAGACAACCCTGGGGAGCGTACGGGAGCAATGTTACGTGGGGACAGTTCAGATCTTCTCCGGCAACGGACCGTAATTCATCGTCCGCGATTTTCAATACTTCATCCGATAGAGCGGCATGACCGACATCCGAACGCCTCCCTACCACCTGCAGTCGAATGGCAAGATCGAGCGACATCGCGATCGCAGCCATCGCTCAACCACTACTCCGCCCGATCCAAGCAGCGATACGTCACCGCTTCCGCGACCTCCGCGACATCGATCTCTTCTCTCCCCGCCAGATCAGCAATGCTGCGTGCGACCTTGATCACGCGATCGTGCGCGCGCGCCGAAAGCTTCAAGCGCGTCATCGCCGATTCGAGCGCACGCTGCGCGGCCGGCGTTAACGGACACAGCAGCGGTAAATCACGGGCGCGGATCTGTGCGTTCCAAAGCGCACCGACGCGTGCGTTGCGCAGGCGCTGCCGCTCGCGTGCCGACGTCACGCGTGCGCGCACCGACGCCGACGATTCGCCTTGCGCGGCGTGTGAGACTTCGGTTGCGGCGAGTGCTGGCACCGGCACGTGCAGATCGATCCGATCGAGCAGTGGGCCGCTGATCTTGGCGACGTATCGGTCGACCAAACTCTTGCTGCACAAACAATCCTTTGCCCCCGACCCATACCAGCCACACGGGCAGGGTTGCGTTGCCTTCATG
>JANNUT010000187.1:0-13503 GCA_031395565.1 Acidobacteriota bacterium
CCTCAAGCAACGAATCAGAGACTTCGTCGGCAGCAAAGCGCGAAACAAATAGAAGGGAGTGTCCATGAATATCGATGAGATGAAGGCCGCATGGAAACAGCTAGATCAGCGCACCGGGGAGACGCTCGATCTCAGCCGCCGACTGTTGAAGCAGGTGCAGCTCAGCAAGGTTCAGTCGGCGATGCGACGGACGACAGTGCCGCCGCTGCTGGAGCTTATGATCGACGTGCTGGCCGTCGTGCTGATTGGATCGTTTCTGGGGGCGCACGTCGACAGTGCGCGATTTGCCTGGCCTGCTGCTGTACTACAGCTCGCGGCAGTGTTGAAACTGGCGTCCACCATTCGCCAGCTGGTTCTGATTCGTGGCCTTGACTACACACAACCAGTGTTAGTGATTCAACGTCAACTATCCGACCTGAAACTGCTGCGCGTTCGCACGACGCTGGTGACACTGCTGGTTTCGCCCCTGCTCTGGACCCCGTTGGCGATCGTCGGTGCGCAAGCGCTGATTGGCCTCGACCTCTATCAGGGGTTTGGCATGCGGTGGATTGCGGCCAATCTGCTGTTTGGCATCGCGGTAATACCTGTGGCGATTTGGATCGCTCGCCGTTGCGCGGATCGCTTTCGCACCACGTCCTTCGCCAGGCAACTCGTGCATGACATCGCGGGGCGCAGCCTGATGGCGGCTACCGCTGCTGTTGACGAGATCGCGCAGTTTGAGAGCGGGCGTTAGCGGCGAGTTCGCGTTTGGTAGGCAACAATACGCGCAGGAGGAAATATGCCGACGATGCGCGTCATGCAGGTCCCCCGCGCGGGCGGACCATTCGAACTCGTACAACGTGAAATTCCGCAACCAAGTCCGGGGTCGGTACGAATCAAGGTTCAAGCCTGTGGCATCTGTCACAGCGACTCATTTACCAAAGAAGGGCACTGGCCCGGCATCGTGTACCCGCGTGTTCCGGGCCACGAGGTCGCGGGGATCATCGATGCTGTTGGCCCTGGCGTTACCGGATGGTCGGCTGGGCAACGTGTGGGTGTGGGATGGCACGGCGGTCATTGCGGTCGATGCGATTCGTGCCGTCGCGGCAGCGTCGTGACTTGCGAAGTGGGCGGACAGGTGCCGGGCATCACTTATGACGGGGGTTACGCCGACTACATGATCGCTCCCGCGGTGGCGTTGGCGCTGATTCCTGATGAGCTGTCGGCCGCAGACGCGGGACCGTTGATGTGCGCCGGCATCACAACGTTCAATTCGTTACGGAATAGCGGTGCAAGGGCCGGTGATCTCGTCACGATCTTGGGCATCGGTGGTCTGGGGCATTTGGGTGTGCAGTTCGCGGTCAAGATGGGGTTCAACACCGTGGCGATTGCGCGCGGCGCCGACAAGGGGCCACTCGCCAAGCAACTGGGTGCGTCGCACTACATCGATACTCAAGCCAGCGACCCTTCGGAGGAATTGCAGAAGCTCGGCGGAGCCAAAGTCATTCTGGCTACCGTCACGGCGGGGAAGGCGATCGAAGCGGTCTTGGGCGGATTGGGCGTCGACGGCAAGCTGGTGATCGTGGGCGCAGCCGATTCGTTTCAAGTCTCTCCGCTGTTGTTGATCGGCGGCCGCCGCTCGATTGCCGGCTGGCCCTCGGGCAGCTCGATCGATTCGCAAGACACGATGCGCTTCAGTGCGTTGTCTGGAGTGCGCTCGATGAATGAAGTCTTTCCGCTTGAACGTGCAGCCGACGCGTACGAGCGAATGATGAGTGGCAAGGCACGGTTTCGCGTGGTGCTCACGACGGGGAATTAGATGGGTGCATGGGACTCTTCGAGTAGCGTGCGCGCCGCGAGGCTCGAAGAGTCCAGAGCATGATCACGTAGTAGAGCAACACGACGGCAAACACGGCGCGTGCCGGGAACCCCATGTAACTCGCGCGCCCCATATCCGAGCGCACAGAGTGAACGCCCATGTAGTTGTTGGCGGTATCGATGACGGGTGCACCAAGTCCAACGACAACCAAGAGAAACTCCAACCAACGCCGTTGAAGCGAGCACCGCTTCAGCACCATGAAGGAGGCTGTGAAAATCACCAGATCGATCATGTAGGGAGCCAGGCTTACCAGCACCAGCACGAGTTCAGGGGACGACACCCCGGTTGGATCGAGCGTGACCGACCCCCAGGCCGATGCACTCGGCACCACAGTGAAACTCTTGATCGACGCTCCCATCGCGAGCGCTGCCAACAAGTGACTCCCTTCGTGGACGGTGATTCCAAGCAACAAGACGAAGGGGAGTGCAAGGATCCAAGGAAGATCACGCCAACGTAGAGTGAGCGGGTCGCGATCCATCGGCTTGGCTCCTCTTCCAAACGATTCGCGGTGGTCGGAGATGCTAGCAGCGCAGTCCGGCTTCGCGCGAATTCAGCGGCGGGGCAGCCAGTGGCACCCCACGAAATGGCGCTAGGAGTCTGCGATGTAGAAGTTCTGGGACCGGCGAGTCTGCGGGATTGAAATCTGTTGTGGTCGCTCATCGCCGTGATGTCTGTAGGTGCTCTTCATTCCATCCGTCTCGGCTCGGTTTGCGATTCTGTACTGCACCTCAAGCTGGATCGCACCTGCGGGCATTGTTGGCGCTTTGCGGTCAGCACGATCGACTCGGCGCCAGTTGACCCGCGGGGCGATCCTCGGAAGATCCACTCCAAGGCAGACCGGGCTACATTCGCTACGCACGTTTCCCTGACCGCGCCGGCTGGGCTGTTGGAATCCCAACATCGATTCGATCCAAACGAACGGCGGTTCGACCATCGACTTGCGTTTGCGATGCGAGCGCGTCGAACGTACGCGGTTCGAGCTGATCGACAGATTCCGACACGACGCACACAAGGTGATCCTCCGAACGCCAATCACTCAACACCGGAGGAAGCAGCGGCGCTTCGCCCAGTTCATTGGAACGGGAAGATGTGCTGGCGTCGCCAGTCCAACAGCGCAGGCACATAGAGTTGGTGATGAACGGTTAGTTGATAGAACTCTTGCGAAGCCTGCGCATTCGATCCCAGCGACTCTGGTTGAATTAGGTATACCGTCCCCGAAATAGGTTGCGTGTGCGGAAAATATTTCTATCAACGTGCGCACTTTCGATTGCTGTTCGCGTGTCTTCCTCGTACATTTACGACACCTCAAGGAAGCAGCGTGTCGCATACAACGGTTGGTTCAACACAACACTCATCACTCTCTTCGTGGCTCGCTGCTGTGCGAGCCGATCAGGTGGCGTGTCGGTTGGCGTGCGAAACGGTGCGCGTGTTGTTGCCGTTGGCGAAGGTCGCGGCGGCGATCATCGATGGGGAGTTGTGGCGCGGGTGCGGGTATTCGTCGGTGCACGACTTCACGCGCGAGGAACTGGAGCGCAGCAGCAAGTGGTTGCGGCTGCATGCGGCGTTGCATCGCGCAGTGGCGAGGTTGCCGGGGTTGCGCGGTGCGGTGACGGGTGAGGATGGGGGTGCGCCGATTGGCATGAGCAAGGCGTTGTTGGTGGCGCGGGTGGCGTCGGTGGAAACGCTCGCGTCGTGGGTGGAGCGCGCACGTAGGCTGACGGTAGATGAGTTGCGCGAGGCGGTGAGTGGTGGCGATGGTGAGGCTGAAACCGTTGCGCCAAGTACGGAAGATATCGCCGAGGTGCCGGGTGTTTTGTGGGGCTTCGCGGCGCCGCCGTCGGTGCGCGCGGCGTTCGACAGTGCGCTCGATTTGTATCGCCGGCTCGAAGGTGGTGATGCGACGGTGACTTCGTTCATCGAAGCGCTGGTGGCCGAGGATTATTCCAGTGATCGGCCGCCGGACGTTTTCCAAGAGTGGTTGCGAGCTGCGGAGCCGCGCTTGGATTTGGTGGAGATTCCGTCAGGGAACGAGCTTCCGGCCATGGTGGTAGCTCGTGAGTTGCTTGAGAAACTCGACGACACGATCGCGCGTGCGGGCGTGGGTTCCGACCGCGAGGTGTTAGGGCAGTTGCAGTGGTTCGTCACCGCGGTCGATCTGATGGAGCGTCATCTGGCCTCGCTATTGATGGAGATGAGCGCCAGCGGCTTGGTGCGCGAACTTGGTTTCCTGAGCATCGGTGCTTACGCCGAGAATCGCTTGGGGTTATCGCGCACGAGCATCGAGGATCGCGTGCGCGTGGCGCGGTCACTGGCCAAGCGTCCACGCGTGCAGCGCGCGTATGTCACTGGCTCGATTGGGCTGGAGAAGGCGTTACTGGCGGTGCAGATCCTGGGCCCGGGGTATGTCGATACCTCCTGCGAGAACGAGTGGGTCGCGCATCTGAAGGAGTGCACCGTCAAGCGCTTGCGCGATGAAAAGCGTGCGTTGTTGTTTGCGGCGAGCGTCGAGGGACGAGTCGGCGCACCGTCGCCGATGTCGGATGAAGCGTGGCTCGCGTCTCTGCGCTGCGCCCCCGGCGACACCGCAGTGGCGGTGCAACGCGCCGGGCACGCGGCGTGCGGCGACGCACCCTTGATACCGATCGCGGGGAGCGTGCTGCGCTGGCGCTTGCCGATAGAACTGGCCCGCGACTTCGGCGCCTGCATCGAGACCCGATGCAAGTACCTCACGCTCGACGCCGCCGCTTGCGATTGGTCGCAACCGATCGGCGATGAAGACCCGCCGTCGTGGCGTGCCGCCCGGACATTTTCCGCGGCGTGTCGCCGGCTGCCGTCGTGGGTTGGTCTCTTGGCGATGCTCGAGGAGTTTTGTGCGCAACACGACCAGGCCGAGAAGCGTTCGCCCTCGCATTCCGAAGTGTTTGTGCGCGCGCGGCATCGATGCGAGGCCCCCGGCTGCACCAGCCGGCGCGTCGAATGGCATCATCGCCAATACAGGTCACGCGGCGGCAGCGATCATCACGACAACGGCGATGCGCTGTGCCCGACGCATCATCGGCATGGTCAGCACGGTGGGCTCATGCAGGTCATCGGCGACACGCCGATCGAGCGCACCTGGCGCTTGGGACCGGCGCGCAACGGAGTGTGGTATCGCAACGAGCGGTGCATCGATGTGAATAGCTAGGAGCGGTTTCACGACCTCATCTCGCCGGCGCGCGTGATCGGAAGGCGCGAGCGGACGTCGATCGCCGGTGACGCGGCGATGGCCTTCGCCCCGAATCCGGTGCCGCGGAACACGCGCTCGCGCGCCTGGAACCCACCGCCAGCATCGTATTTCATCGCCTGTGCTGTACCCTAGCCTGCACTTCAGCGGAGCGGACTCAATGAAGATTCTGGAAACAGAGCGACTCGTGCTGCGGCACTTCACCATCGACGACAACGCGTTCATCCTGCGGCTCGTCAACGAACCGTCGTGGCTGCAGCACATTGGCGATCGCGGCGTCCGCACGCTCGACGACGCACGCCGCTACCTCGTCAAGGGGCCCATCGAGATGTATGCGCAATTCGGCTTTGGGTTGTACCTGACCGAGCTGAAGAGCGACGGCACACCGATCGGCCTCTGCGGCCTAATCAAGCGAGACTCGCTGGACGACGTCGATATTGGCTTCGCGTTTCTCCCCGAGCACTGGTCGAAGGGGTATGCCTACGAGTCAGCCGCGGGCGTACTACTCTACGCAGCCAACCAGCTCGGCCTGAAGCGCGTGGTCGCGATTACGACCGAAGAAAACACGGCATCGCTAAGACTGCTCGACCGGCTGGGACTGAAACTCGACTCGAAGGTGACGCTGACGGGCGAGGACGAAGAACTGCTGCTGCTCTCGATTTCTCTCGACACGAAGCCAGCGTGACACCGTAGAGTAGCGCTGGTGGGCCTGACCCAGGGAGTTTCTCGATGAGCGTTCATGAGTTGTTTGCATACCTGCACGTCGGCGACGCCGTCAAGGCGATCGAGTTCTACAAGTCCGCCTTCGGCGCCACCGAGAAGTTCCGACTGACGGAGCCGAGCGGCCGCATCGGCCACGCCGAACTCGATTTCAACGGCACGACGCTCATGTTGGCCAACGAGTTTCCTGAGTGGGGCATCAACGGGCCGCACACGATCGGCGGAACCGCAGTAACGCTGCACCTGCACGTCGACAACGCGGACGATCTCATTCGACGCGCAGCCAATGCGGGAGCGCAGGTGGAAATGGAGCCCAAGGACCAGTTCTATGGCGAACGGTCGGGCGTCATTCGTGATCCGTTTGGCCATCGCTGGAGCATTGGGCACAGCATCGAAGAGGTGTCGCCGCAAGAGATGCAGCGCCGCTACGACAAACTGCTCGCCGGTAATTGACGGCACGTTTCTGGCCGGCGCTGGTCAATCGACAATAAACAGCTTTGCTCCGGTGGCCGTCGAGGAGCGATGTGGCTCGGTGCCATCGGCAACTTGATAGCTCATGCCCGGCGTCAGCCGGAAGGTACGGCCGTCTTCCAGTTCGACGTGCAGCTCGCCCTCCAAGCACAACAAGACGTGCCCCTTGTCGCACCAATGGTCGGCCAAATAGCCGGCGGTGTACTCCACCATCCGGACGCGAATGTCTCCGAAGGTCCTGGTGCGCCGGTAGGCCAGGCCGGTCTCTCCCTTGACCTCGACCGGCTCGACAGCCTGCCAGTCGACGGTCCCAAACCCGATATCGGTGATCTGCACGAGTGTCTCCGATGGTCTTAAGCGCCTGAAATGACTACGTTCTTGCTGTGATCCGAAACGCTGCACACGAGAACCGTGCGGAAGGCAGTATGATCCCGTACCTCACGACTCGGGCCAGCAATCAACAGAATGACCCTCCCCCCCGCGACGGCCCCCCTCGCGGAACATCGGGAGCGTTTGAAGGCCGAGCCTTCCGGGAGTGGTCGCATGAACAAAGCAGCCAAAGAAGAAGTCGTCACGGAATCAGCGGCCAAGCAGCTTTCCGGCTTTCTTGCCAAGTACGACCCGGCGATCAGCAAGCTGGCCACCGCAGCCCGCACCTTGCTTCGCAAGCGTATGCCAACAGCGGTGGAGTTGGTTTACGAAAACTACAACGCACTGGCGATCGCGTTCGGCCCCAACGAACTCGCCTCGGATGTAATTGTCTCGGTGGATCTGCATCCGCGCTGGGTGAACTTGATGTTCATTCAAGGGTCCAAGCTTCCCGACCCCGAACGACTGCTCCGTGGGTCCGGTAGCCAGGCTCGCCACATCCGGCTGGACGATGCCGCCGATCTCGAGTCGGCCGCGATTCTCGCGATCATCGCCGAAGCGATTCGCAGCGCGCCGAACCAGCTTCCCGAGAAGGGCAAGGGGACATTGGTGATCAAGACGGTTTCCAAGACGCAGCGCTCGCGCCGTCCTTCCAGCGACGACCCCGAGGAATAGCGGCTACGCGAACGTGCGCAGGAATCGACGCGGCGCGCGCTTCTTCCTAAGGCACGTCACCGCCGCGCTCATGTAGCACACCGTCACCGCGCGGCGCGGAAGATCGGTGCGATTGACACCCGAGCGATGCCACACGTAGTTGTGGATCAACAGCACATCACCGGCTTGTGCCGGCACAGGCACGGCGTGCGACTCCGCGTTGTGCCGTGCTGCCACATCGTCGGGAATCTTGCCGCCCAACGGTGTGGCCAAGCCGGCGTGATGCGTACCGGCGACAATCTCCACACAACCAGCTTCGACCGGAGCGTCATCGAGCGCGAGCCACAGTTGCAACTCGGGATCTTTCGAGAGTCCCCACAGCACGCCGCCGTCCTGATGCCATGGCAACACGGTGCCGCCCTGTGCTGCCTTGCTCATTAACGCAGCGCGATAGATGGTGATGGGACCGTCAATCAGGGCGCGCGCGACCTGTTCGAACGCGGGGCTTTGGATCAACTCCAAAAACAACGGGTCGAGTTCGAGCTTCTCGATTTTGCGATAGTTCAGCGACGGCCCTTGCCAGCCTTGACCGTAGGTGAGGTCTTCGTAGCGGCCGGTGGTGGTGTCGTGTTGGTAGAACAGACCTTCGTGCCTGACGCGGCCGAGCATTAGGTCGTTGGAGCGTTCTTGCAGTGCCGTCAGCGCAGCGGGCGCGAAGATCTGCGGCAAGTGCGCGTAGCCATGTTGTTTGTAGTGCTGCAGGACATATTGCAATTCGTCTTCGGCCACGCTGCGAGCGAGCGGGAGCATCAGCGGGCGTAACGCGCATCGCCGCCAGACAGCGCGATGTGCAGTGCGTCGACCTGTTTCGACAACGCCGCATCGAACGCGCGATCGCGCGCCGCCAGCGCGGCATCCAGATGTTCGATGGTCGCAGGCCCGACGAGCACGCCGTACACGCCCGGCACGTTGAACGCAAAGCCGTAGGAGAGTTCCAACAAACTGCATTGCGTCGCACCGGCCAGTTGTTCGTACGCCTGCACGCGCCGGAATGTCTCTTGGTTCCAGTAACGACGTTGATACAGCGCGTTGCCATCGAATCGCGAGCCGGCCGCCGGCGTGTCATCAACGTTGCGGCCACCCGCCAACACACCACCCGCCAGCGGGTTGTAGGTAATGACCCTCACGCCGTAGCGCCGCGCAAACGCCAGGTGCTCGATATCGACTTGCCGCACCAGCAGGTTGTAGATCACTTGCGACGCGTGCGGTGCCGGCAGATCGAATTGCGGGGCGCGCTGAATCAACTCGAGCACTTGCCACGAACTGAAGTTCGAAACGCCCCAATCGGCAATCGCACCTTGCTGCCGCAGTGTGGCCAGCGTTTCGAGTGTTTCGTCGATGGGTGTCGACGGGTCGGGGGCGTGCAGATAGTACAAGTCGATGCAGTCTCGACCGAGACGCTCACGACTGCGGGCGCAGGCCTCCAAAAGCGCCACGCGCGACAGCCCCTCGACGCGGCCCTTGAGTCGCGCCAGTCCCACCTTGGTGGCGACCTGGCACGCGACACTCGATGCCGCGAGGTATCGCCCGACAATCGTTTCCGATTTGCCGTCGGTGTAGAGGTTGGCTGTGTCGATGCTGCGGACACCTGCTTCGACGGCGCGTTCGAGGATTCGCAGAGCATCGGCTTCAGAAGTGCGCTGCCCAAAGTTCATCGCACCCAAAATCAGTTCGGCGGCCATGCCCGGAATTATGCCCTCTTGGGGCAAGATCTCCGCAGCTCTCGTCAATCACGGTCGGCGAGCAGCGCTCGGCCGTTGTCGGTGCCAATCGAACATGCGCCGCGCCTGCAAACTGCGGTAACCTGCCCCAAGCCCAAGGGCGGATCAAGGGAGGCTAGGCCATGATCGTTCGAATGCTTTCAGTCGCGGGAGTCATCGCGGTGCTCTTCGCCTCTCAGGCGTCCGCACAGTGCACCTATCCCACTCCGGTCACCGCGGCGACATGCACGGCCGCCAAGCAATACAACGCTGCCACGGGCGGAGTGTCGCTATTGGTTTGGGTAGACGGTCAAGACGTTTGCGAGGGCTACAACTCGGGCAGCGGTGTCAACGTCGCGCACGAAGCCTGGAGCGGCACGAAGAGTTTTTGGAGCATCGCCGCCGCGCGCGCGATTCAAGATGGGCTCATCAGCTCACTCGACGAGAAGTTGGTCGACACCATTCCCGAATGGCAATCCGATCCATGGAAATCGCAAATTACCGTGCGGCAGTTGTTGAGCCTTACTAGCGGCATTCGGGCCGAGTCGGCCGACGGCGGCACACCCACCTACGCCGCTGCCATCAACGAGCAAGCGCTTCACGAGCCGGGGACGTTTTGGGAGTACGGCTCGGTCCCGTATCAAATCTTTGGCGAGTTCTTGCGCCGCAAGTTGCAACCGAACTTCGTCGACCCGCTGGCGTACTTGGATGCGAAGGTGCTCAGCAAGATCGACGCGCAGTACGCCGGTTGGACACGAGGCACCGACAACAACCCGCACTTGCCGTGGGGATCGCAGTGGACTCCCGCCGAGTGGATTCGTTATGGCGAAATGGTGCGCCGCGGTGGCTTGTGGCCGGCAACCGGCGAGCAGATTGTCGATCAAGAGTCGATCGACGAGTCGTTTCATCGTTCGGCAGCCAAAGACACCTACGGCTTGACGTGGTGGCTGGCCGAGCCGGGTAACGTGCGCAAACCGTGCGATACGGTGATGGCGATCGGGCTGGGCACACAATACATGTACGTGATTCGCTCGCTGAAAATGGTGGTGGTGCGGCAGACCGATCAACCGTGGGATGGCCTGACATTCAATGCCGACGAGTTGCTCGACCGATTGTTGGCGCCCAGCAATCCACAAGACGATTGCGCACCCGCGGCGGCGGCGTTGCTCAGCATGACCAAGAGTGGCAACGACATTGCCTTCGATTGGGGCCCGGTCAACGTCGACGCCACCGGCAACAACGAGTTGCTGGGTGGTTACGAGGTCCGCTCGTCGACACAACCTGACTTCGCATTGCCGTTGCCCGTGCTGACAACCAACGGTCCGCGCTCAGCGGGGCTGGCACCGGGGGAGGGTTTGGGCGCGTCGGGCGTCGTGTACTACCAGGTACGAGCCCGCGATAAGTGCGGCAACGTGGGGCCGTAATCCCACTGTCTCGACGGTCACAGCCCCAAGACATTCGTCCATGGACAACGCGCGCCGCATGCGGATAATCGCGCGGTCGTTTCGACTATCCGGTGCCAAACCCGCGAGGTAACCCATGACCGCTGTGCTCCGTCGCTTGGTGTCTGTCGTCCCCATGTTCGCCCTCTGCATCGGCCTTGGTTGGGCTGGACCCGGCCCCACCAAACTGCTGCGTTTTCCCGATATCTACGGCGACAGCGTGGTGTTTACATACGCGGGCGATTTGTGGCGCGCCTCGACATCGGGCGGCACCGCGACGCGCTTGACCGCGCATCCTGGGATGGAGGTTTTCGCCCGGTTCTCGCCCGACGGAAAGTGGATCGCGTTCACTGGCCAGTACGACGGCGATGAGCAGGTCTACGTAATGCCGGCCGAAGGGGGCGAGCCCAAGCAGCTCACGTTTTATCCGGCCGAAGGACCGTTACCCGCGCGTTGGGGATACGACAACATCGTCTACGGTTGGACTCCCGACGGCAGCAAAATTCTGTTTCGTTCGCTGCGCTACGGCTACACGGAATGGCCGGGTCAGCTCTACACCGTCGACATGAAGGGTGGTCCAGCCGAACCGTTGCCGATGCCGCGCGGCGGTGCCGCCGACTACGCACCCGATGGCAAGCGCATGATCTATTCCCCCTTGTGGCGCGACTTCCGCACCTGGAAGCGCTATCAAGCGGGTTGGGCGCAAGACCTCTACATCTACGACCTCTCCAACAATCAAACCAAACCGGTCTCGCACAGCAAACGAACCGAACGCGACCCAATGTGGATCGGCGACGGCGTCTACTTCGCCTCTGATCGGTCGGGCACGCTCAACTTGTATCGCTACGACGTCAACAGCGAAGCGGTGACGCAACTCACCAAGAGCGACACCTGGGACGTGCGCTGGGCCAGCTCGGACGGAAAGTCGAAGATCGTGTACGAGTTGGGCGGCGAGCTGATGGTGTACGACGTCACGCGCAGCAGCGAAACGAAGCTGTCGATTACGGTGCCCGACGATGGCTTGTCGCGTCGCGCCTCGCGCGTTGCCGTGGGGGGCAACATCGAGGACTTCGAGGTGAGCCCCAAGGGTGAGCGCGCCGTGTTCACGGCGCGCGGCGACATTTTCTCGGCGCCGGCCGAAAAGGGGACGGTGCGCAATCTCACACACAGCTCCGGTGCGCACGATCGTGCGCCGCGCTGGTCGCCCGATGGCAAGCAGATCGCATTCCTCTCGGACATGTCGGGTGAGGAAGAGATTTACCTCGTGCCGCAAGACGGCAGCGCGGCCCCCAAGGCGCTTACCAGCGGAAGTCACGCACGCTTGTACAACCCAGTGTTTTCGCCCGACAGCAAACGGCTGGCGTATGTCGACAAGGACGGACGCATCTTTGTGGTCACGATTGCCGACGGCAAACAGCAGCAGGTTGCCGATGAGCGCAACGGACAAGTCTTCGACTACGCGTGGTCGCCCTGCAGCTTGTGGTTGACGTTCTCGCTCAGTCAGCCCAGCACCAATCGCGGCTTGTTTGTATGGAGCGCCCAGGACGGCCAGACGCGGCAGGTCACCGAAGGGTTTTTCGCCGAGTACTCGCCGCAGTTCAGCGCCGACGGAAAGTACATTTGGTTTCTCAGCGACCGTGAGTTTCATCCGCAGTTCAGCACCATCGAATGGAGCTACGCGACCTCGCGCATGACCGGCGTGTTTGCGTTGGCGCTGCGCAAGGACGTGGTGCATCCGTTTGCCCCGCAGAGCGACGAGGTCAAGTTCGACGAGCCGGGCAAGGACGCCGGAAAAGACGCTGCAAAGCCGCCAGCCGATGACAAGACAGCCGCCGCAAAGGGCAAGACAGATGCGCCGAAGACCGAGACTCCCAAGATCGAGCCGACCAAGATCGACTTCGACGGGATTGCACAGCGTGTCGCGCCGGTGCCCATTTCCGCCGAAAACTACGACGGCCTCGCTGCGGTCTCCGGTTACCTGCTCTACACGCGCAGCTACCCACCGTTCTACGGCCGCGAGTCCGAAGGTAAGCGCCGCTTGATGGTGTACGACCTGGAGAAGCGCAAAGAGACGATGCTGGCCGAAGGTGTCGGCGGCTATGCCATCACGGCCGATGGCAAGAAGGTGTTGGTGGGCCTCGAGTCGGGATACTCGATGTTCGACATCGCGACGGGCAAGGACTCGGGCAAGCCGGTATCCACGGAAGGGTTGTTCGTCGACCGCGTGCCGCGCGACGAATGGCGCAACATCTTTGGCGAAGTCTGGCGCCGGTATCGAGACTTTTTCTACACGCCCACAATGCATGGCTACGACTGGAACGCGTTGCGCGCGCAGTACGAGCCGTTGCTCGAGCATGTGTCGCATCGGTCCGACCTTAACTACGTGATTGGCGAGATGGTGGCCGAGTTGAACATTGGCCATGCGTACATTGATGGCGGCGATTGGGTTCGACCCAAGCGTGCAGCGGTCGCGCTGCTCGGCGCGCGCTTGGCGCTGGATCCGGAGAGCAAGAAATACAGGATTGCGAAGATTTGGCGTGGCCAAAATGCCGAGCCGAAGTATCGCTCGCCGCTCACTGAAGTCGGCGTCGATGTCAAGGAGGGCTCGTACTTGCTGGCCGTCAACGGCGAGGAACTGCGCGCCGATGTCGACCCGTACAGCGTGCTGCGCAACAAGGCCGATGCACCGTTAGTGCTTACCGTGGCCAGCACTGCCGACGGCAAAGACAAACGCACGGTGAGCGTCAACTCCGTGCGCGAGGAGGGGTCGCTGATCTACCTCGACTGGACAGAGAAGAACCGCATGGCAGTCGACAAACTCTCCGGCGGCAAGATCGGCTACATGCACATTCCCAACATGGGCGCCGAGGGCGCTGCCGAATTCATCAAGTGGTACTACCCGCAAGCGCGCAAGAACGCGCTCTTGATCGACGATCGCGCCAACGGCGGCGGCAACATCTCGGCCTGGATCATCGATCGCCTGAGCCGCAAGTTGCTGGGGACGCG
>JANNUT010000188.1:0-3482 GCA_031395565.1 Acidobacteriota bacterium
CCGTGCCATCGACGGTTGGCTGCCATGTTTCGGCGCGGCCCATGGGTAGAAGAGCTGTAACCGGTACTCGAGCCCCATACCCCCGGCGTGATGCATGTGGTGCATGTTTGGGCGCATGGACAAACAAGAGATATGGGATGCGCGAGTTCGCTCCTGGCAGGCAAGCGGCAAATCGCTGTCGGAGTTCAGCCGGGACAGGGAGTTCACAGCCTCTGGACTCAGCTATTGGGTGAGGCGACTCGGCGCTCGGGAGCCCGCGCCGAGGAGCGCCAAGTCTGTTCGTCTGGCGCGCGTCGTTCGCACTGAGCGTACCGATTTACCGTCAGTGGCGAGCGCGCCTGCGCCGACGGCTTGTCTGGTGGTGGAAGCAGGTCCTCTGCGCGTGCAGGTGCCGGGCGACATCGAGGTGGTTCGTTTGCAAGCCGTCTTGATGGCTATCGGCTGTGCGTCGAAGGCGGTGCAAGTATGATCCCCCACGGCGTGGAGGTCTTTGTCTGCCTAGAACCTGTCGACATGCGTTGGAGCTTTGATCGCCTGTCGAACCTGGCTGTCGAGCGCGTGGGCCGAGAGGCGCGCTCTGGGGCGCTGTTTGTTTTCTTCGGGCGTCGTCGCGACGCCCTGAAGGTCTTGTTCTTTGACGGTTCGGGAATGTGCCAGTTCTACAAGCGCTTGGACCGCCATCGTTTTCAGATCCCAACCTCCCATGACGAGCGCGCGGTGGCCATCGAGATTGAGGAGCGAGAGCTTGACGCGCTTCTGGACGGCATCGACGTGTCGAGCGCTAAGCCTGGTCCACACACTCCGGGTGGACCAAAGCCACGCGTTCACTGACGCATGCGCGGCATCGCGATAAAAAAGCTCGACATACGATCGCGACGCGATACATCAGCCGTGATGATTTCGGGGTGCGACGCGGCAGCTACGGCAACCACGGGCGAGCCGGAACGTCTTGAATCTCTGGCGGAGCTCAAGGCCGCACTGCGAGACCGTAAGTCAGAGCTCGCGCAACGCGACGTCGAGCTCGTGAAGGTACGCAAAGAGCGCGACTTCCTGCGTGCCGCGTACGACGCGCTCAAGCAGGAACTGGAGCTGCTCAAGCGGCGCATCTTCATCGCGACGGCCGAGCGCGTCGATGCCGCGCAATTGAAGCTTGAATTTCAAGATAAACTCGCCCTGCTGAACACCCTGGCTGACACGCTGGAGGACCCCAAGCCCGAGGAGCCCAAGCCCGAGGAGCAGCCAGCTGCGGAGCCGAGCGAACAGCCCGCGAACGGCGGCAAGCCCGACGGGCGCAAGAATCGCAAGTCGCCTCCGACCGGCCGTCGCAAGCTGGACGAGATCGACGAGGCGATACTGCCTATCGTGCGCGTCACGATCACCGACCCGCTGTTCGAGCAACTCGTCGCCGAGGGTAAAGCCAAGCCCATCGGCGTCGAGCCGAGCTCGCGGGTGGGCTACGAACGCGGTGGCTTTCGTCGCGTGGTTACCGAGCGTGTCACCTATGCGGCGGTCAACACGCAAGGCGTGACTGAACTCGAGACGGCGCCAGTGCCTGCCGAGATCATTCCACGTTGCATCGCCACTGCGGACACGCAGGCCTACATCCTCAACGCCAAGTATTGCGATGGGCTTCCACTGTACCGGGTCGAGGACATCTTCGCGCGACTCGGCGTACCGATCGCACGCGGCCTGATGTCCAGGTGGGTCGAGCAACTCGGTGCCACGTTCGGAGCGACCATCGTGCACGCCGCGCGACAGGAGGCATTTTCGACCGCCTTCTGCATGGCCACCGATGCCACCGGCTTCGCGATTCAGCCTGGCCCTTCGGACGATGGCAAACGGCACCCATGTCGCCGCGGCCACTACTTCGTGTTGATTGCCGATCGCGATCACATCTTCTTCGAATTCAAGGCTAAGTCCCTGGATCAAAATAACTTGATCAACTTCGTCGTGGATCTAGCTGATAATTCCAGTCGCCATGAAAGGCGTCTCGTCGCAGTGCGAGGCCATTCATCTGCGACTTGCTGATCTTAACACCGGTTGGATACAGACGGCTATCGAGTCGCGCCTTGACGCGGAGGTGCCTACTGGTCTGAGTATGCCCAATAAGGTTGACGACGGTCTCAAAGCTTGTCAGGGGTTTGCCCCGCCAGTTCTGAGTGATGTGGCAGAATAGTCGGTGCTCAATCTTGTTCCACTTGCTGGTGCCTGGCGGAAAGTGGCATACGTGAATGTGAAGACCGGTTTCGTCGGCAAGCTCCTGCAACTCAGTCTTCCACGCTTTCAATCGGTAGCCGTTGCTACCGCCCGCGTCAGCCGTGACAAGGAGCTCCGTGGCACCAGGATAGGCTCTTCGTCCCATTGTCCTCCACCACTGCCGAATCGACGCGACCGCGAACGCCGGCGTGTCATGGTCTCGCCCCACACTGACCCACGCTTCGTTCCGGGACAGATCGTACACACCGTAGGGGATCGCCTTGCCCGCCGCTTCGCTCGGAAAATCGTGAACGTTGACATCTTCGGGCTGTCCCACTGGTTGCCACTCGCGCCCACTATTCTTGAATTTTCCCACCAATTCTTTCTTTTTTGTGTCGACAGAAATCACCGGCTGGTTCTTAGCCTGAAAAGCCAGCACCATGGCGTTGATGTGCTCAAACTGCGCGTTGCGATCGGGATGGTCGACGCCCTCCCGGCTCTTGCGCAGAGCTCGAAGACTGTAACCCAGGTCGTGAAGCTTCCTGCCCACACTTGTATGGCTAACTCTGAATCCCTTATGGACCAGCGCTGCCGTCAGGTTCCGGAGGCTCTTGGATGTCCACTGCAGCGGCGACAGTGGATCGCCTCTTGTGGCCGGTGCCACCATTTTCTCCAGTTCATCCACCCACGCCTCTTGTGTCTTGACGAGTGGCTTTCGACCACCACCGGACCGGCGCTGCCGGCCGGCTGGCAGCCCACGGCTCCCCTGCAATTCCCGCCGTCCCGCCCGTATCGTAGCCCGCGCGAGTCCCGTCGCAGACGCCACCACGACATCGCCGCCATACCCCATGCTGCGAGACTCAGTAGCTGCCCATAGCCGACGCCCTCGCTCATCCAGCACTTCAGAAAGTGAACTAAACTTATTTCGAATCACGGCCTCAAGTTCCAAGTCACGCCTCATGAAGAACGTAGAGCATATTATGCTAAAGTTGGCAATGTTATTTTGTTACAGAGACTTAGGTTACGATCGAGGGGGAAGGCATCGGTGCGGTCGGGCACGCCATCTCCGTCGCTGTCGCCGTGAAGGGGGTCGAGCCCGAACGCGACCTCGTCGGTGTTGGGGATTCCGTCGCGGTCGACGTCGAAATTGGAGAGCGCGATGCCGAGCGTCAGCCCCAGCGAGTCATCGACACCGTCGTGGTTCACGTCCGTGTCCAGGTTCTGCGCGTCCAGGATGGTGGGGTCGAGTCCGAACAGAAGCTCGTCCCCGTCCGTCGCGCCGTCCC
>JANNUT010000189.1:0-110552 GCA_031395565.1 Acidobacteriota bacterium
GGTTTGCTCGTCGGTCTGCTCGGTCTGGGCTTGGTTGTAAGTCGTGCGGCTATCGACCCACACCGCGAGGAATTGATTGCCACCGCGCGCAATGGCCGGTGAGTCCTGCTGACCTGCCGCAGCTCCAATCGCCGTATTGCCCGTGAGCCAGTTTGGGCCGGAGAGTGCGGGCGGCTGTGCAAATGCTGCAAGCGAGAAAGCCATGGTGAACAGGATCAAAAGAAGCCTTGCCTTGCCTAACCGTCTCATACCAACCTCCCCTTCAATTGACGACCGGGACCATACACAAGATGAACTTAACATGTCGGTGATACAGGTCACCGAAGCGATACCCAGGACATGACGCTCCGATGTGTCTCGACGGAGGCCGAGATGAACGATTCAGCGCAACAAAACGCTCTTACAGGCCGTTGGCCGCACGAATGGTCGCGACATACTCCTCGCTGCGGCCAGCCTCCTTTAGCATCGCCGCTGCCTCGAGTGACTTGATCGAGATCAAGCCGGTCTGCTTCAGAACCATCGCGACGCAGTACAGCGCCACTCTGCCTGCGCCCAATCGAATCGGCGCCTGCGCGGGATCGATGATTGTTACCTGGGCCTTGGTCTTGAGTTCCCCAACGTCGGGCACCACGAACACGCGATCGTCGGGCTGCATCGCGGCCAGCGGCTTGCCCACCTTCGCGGCACCGTCTTTGCTGAGCACGATTAATATGTCGGGGCGCGCGATCGCGGTGTAATCGATGGCCCGAGGGCTTAGCACCAGCTCGGCAATGCTGTGTCCGGTCTTGACGGTAATGGGGTAGTCGTCACGCTGCGCGGCCCACAATCCCGACAACAACGCCGCTTCACCCACCAAACGCGCGGCCGAACGCACCTTGCCACCGGCCGAGCCGGCAATCACCAGGCTGTGCGGGCGGTCGAGCGTCGATGTGAATCGCGCTTCGATCGGACGTGGCGATGGCAACGGCTGCCCAACGAGCGCCGCCGTGGACTGTCGATACGCCGCCGCGTACTCGGGATACTCGGCGCGATGCAGCAGCCCGGCCTTCATTCCAAGTTCATCGAGTGTGGTGGCAAGCGTCTTCTTCGAGGCGTGATTGCTCGGCTGGTAGTACGCGGTGCACAACTCCCAAATATCGAGCAGTGCGAAACATTCGGAGCGCACCGCTTCAGCGATGCGCTCGGGAAGCTCGCGATCGAAGTTGGTGCCGCGCCAGACGTAGCCAGCGCCGTTGGCTGCGACGGTGGCACACAAATCGAGCGGCCGTTCCAAGTTGCCACCCGGTGTCGTGGAGGTAATGGCGCCCGCCGGCGTCGTGGTGGAGTGCTGACCGCCGGTCATTCCAAAGTTGAAGTTGTTGAACACCAACACCGTCAGTCCGATGTTGCGCCGTGCCGCATTGAGCAGATGCGCGCCACCGATGCCGGTGCCGCCATCCCCCATCACGACGATTACCTTCAAGTCGGGTCGCGCCAATTTCACGCCGGTGGCGTACGTGATGCTGCGTCCATGCAAGCCGTGAAACGCGCTGGTCGCAAAGTACTGGTCGGACAAACCCGAGCAGCCAATGTCGCTGACCAACACCACCTCACGCGGATCGCATTTCAGCGCCACCAACGCCGCGTCGAGGTGATCGAGGATCGCGTGGTGTCCGCACCCTGGGCAAAACGGATATGGGATTTCGTTGCGGTAACTCGTGAGCCCGCTCATAGCAGCTGCTCCTGAAACGATTCCGGGGCGATGAGCTCGCCATCCACGCGATGTAGCCCCACCACCTCCGCGTGTTTGGTCAAGCGCTCGATCTCGCGACGGTATTGGCCGTGATTCAACTCGGCCACCACCACGCGCTCGATGCCGGACAGTGCGGCAAGAACCGCACGCTCGGGCACGGGCCAGAGGCTTTGCACCGTCAGCGATGACACCAGCCGGCCGGCGTTGCGCAGCCGCGCCACCGCCTCGCGCATCGCGCCAGCGGTAATACCGTAGCTGATGAATAGTGTGCGTGCGCCAGGTTGCGCGTCGTACACAACCGTCTCGATTTCATCAGCATGCTCTTCGATCTTGGCACGCAGATGCTCGTTGAGTTGGGCCACGGTGGCAGGCGCCTTGGTAATGATCGCGCGCTCGTCGTGGGTCGAGCCGGTGAAGCGCACGAGCCCATCGCCGCCGTACTGTGCCAACGGCGGCACGGCATCGGCGGGCAGATAGCGATAGGGCGGTGCGGCGGCATCGTGATGCGCGCGCTCGCGGACGGGAAGCATTTCGTAGCTGTCGATGTCGACCGTGGTGGTGGTCATGTTCAACTCTTTGTCGGTGAGCAGAAACACCGGGCAACGAAAGCGCTCGGCCAGATCGAACGCCTTGCGTGTGAGCGAGTAGCACTCGCTGACCGACGACGGCGCGAGCGCCACGATCGGATAGCCGCCGGCTGTCCCCCAGCGCACGAACTGCACATCACCCTGCCCAACCGTGGTGGCGCCACCGGTCGCCGGGCCGAGGCGCTGCACATCGACGATCACCAACGGCACCTCGCCAATGATCGCCAGGCCAATGTTCTCGCTGTACAGGCTGAGGCCTGGACCGCTGGTGGCGGTCATCGCGCGTGCGCCTGCCAGCGTGGCGCCGATGCACATGCCGATCGACGCGATCTCGTCCTCGCCTTGCACGGCGACGCCGCTGACTTTCGGCAACTCGCGCATCATCTGCATCAGGATCGGCGAGGCGGGGGTAATGGGATAGCCGGCGAAGAAGGTGCAACCGGCATCCAATGCGCCGCGCACGATAGCGGCCGATCCGTCGGTGAACTCACGCATGCAAGACGCTCCTTCCAGGGCAGCAGGATCAGCCGGGGTAAACGCTGGTCCGGCACTCGTTGCAAAAGCCTGCCGACTTCAAGTCGATGTTCTCGACGTACTGTGAACTGCGCATCACGCACTCATCATCGGGGCAATGCACCAGTTGATAGGTGTGACCCAACTCATGCACGGCCTCCTTGCAAAGCCTGTCGAAGAGCAGCTCGGGTTGCGCGGCCAAGCCGTAGACTTCGGCGGCCAGCCGATGGGTCGACACCACAGCTGCCGGGCCGTTCAACTGCGCTTCGCCGAAGACGAAGGTCAGCACCGGAATGAACAGATCGACGTTGGTCACCCCGAGGATCCGGCCGCCGTCGGCGGGCGCTTGCCTGCGTAACTCGGCCAACAGCACGCGCGAATTGTACTGACCACGTGAGGCATCGAAGGCGATCTCCGGGTCGAAGCCTGGTGGATGACGTTCCACCGTGGTGTGAAACGTTTGCTCCAGCACACGCGCCAAGCGCGGAATCACCTCCGCGTAGGTTCCGCAGTAGATCGGCACAAGGTGCAGGACGCTCATTCGCGTCGCCTACTTGTGAAGCTCGTACTTCTTGATCTTGTTGTAGACGGTGACGCGATCCACTTGCAGCAGTTCCGCGGCGCGTGTGATGTTCCATCCGGTGCGCTCCAACACACCGCCAATGTGCTTTCGTTCGAGCTCCGCCAGCGAATCGTGGCCCGCTCCCCCGTTGGGTCCGGTGGTCTCTGCCCGCAGTGGCAGGTCCTCGGGGCGGATGGCGGGCGGCTGGCCAACCACCATTGCCCTTTCGATCGCATTGCTCAACTCGCGCACATTGCCCGGCCAGTCGTGAGCCAAGAGCAAGCGCATCGCGGCGGGGCTGATCTCGGTAATGTGCTTGTCCATTTGACGCGCCAGCCGCTCGCGGAAGTGCTCGGCGAGCAATGGGATATCGCTATGCCTCACGCGCAAGGGCGGCGCTTCGATCGTAAACACGTTGATGCGGTAGTAGAAGTCCTCGCGAAACGTGCCGCGCTTGACCGCTTGCTCGAGGTCCTCGTTGGTGGCGCAGATCACACGAAAGTCGACGCGAATGGGGCGGCTGCCACCGATGCGCGTGAACTCCTTGGTTTCGAGCACGCGCAGCAGATCGACCTGCATCTTCATGCTGATCGAGCCGACCTCGTCGAGAAACAGCGTGCCGCCATCGGACATTTCGAGCTTGCCCTTGCGACGATACTGCGCGCCCGTAAAGGCGCCGCGTTCATGACCGAACAGTTCGCTTTCGAGCAGGCTCTCCGGCAGCGCGCCGCAGTTGACCGGGATGATTGGAAAGTAGCGCCGGCCCGAGTTGGCGTGAATCGCTCGTGCGATCAGCTCCTTGCCGGTGCCGCTCTCGCCGCGAATCAGCACCGTGGCGTCGGTAGGCGCCACGTGTTGCACCAACTCCATGACCTTTTTCATCACCGGGCTCTCACCTACAATTGCGTCGGTCGACACCAGGCCTTCGATCGACTCCTTCAACTGCACGTTCTCACGCTCCAAACGACGCTTCTCGAGCGCGCGCGCTACGAGGTGACTCAGTTCGTCGGGATCGACCGGCTTGGTGACGTAGTCGAACGCGCCTTGCTTCAGCGCTTGCACTGCGGTCTCGACCGACGCAAAGGCGGTAATCATGATCACGGGCAGTTGCGGATCGATCCGGTGCACGTGCCCCTGCAGTTCCATGCCGTCCATGCCCGGCATCTTGATGTCGAGCAATGCGACATCGAAGGTCTGTTCCTGCATGGCACGCAGCGCTTCGGTCGCGTTTTGCGCCGCCACCACCTCGTAGCCGTCCTTCTTGAACCACTCGGTAAGCGAATCGCGCATCGAGTACTCGTCGTCCACCAACAGAATTCGACACTTGGGCTGGCTCATGGGTTTTCCTTCACAGGGTGTCGTGGCAGGTGCACGCGGAAGGTGGTGCCGCGGCCCAATTCAGAAGCGACGTCGATCGATCCGCCATGCCGCTGCACGATGCCGTACACAACGGCCAGGCCCAGACCGACACCACTCTCTTTGTGTTTGGTAGAAAAGAACGGCTCGAAGATATTGGGCAGCACGTCGGGCGATATTCCGCTGCCGGTGTCCCGAACCTCGAATACCACTTCGTTGGTATCGCCTGTCAATCCAAGCCACAACTCGCCACCGTCGCTGCCCGGTGCCGACATAGCTTCGACCGCATTGACCAGCAAGGCCAACACGGCCTGCTGAAGTTGGCCAGAATCGCCGACAATTTGCGGGTCGCCCACGAGTGGGTGGCATTCGAGTCGAATGTTCTTGATATCGAGGTGGTGCTTCACCAGCATGACGCTGCGCTGAATGATCTCGTTCATGTCGACCGGCGCCATGTCGTTGCCGCGTGGTCGCGCAAACAGCAACAAGTTTTGCACGATCCCGCCGCAGCGGGTGCACTCGCGCTGCATCAGTTCGAGGTAGCGGTTCAGATCCTCGCGCGTCTTGTCGTCCATCGTTTGGCTAGTGAGCTCGCGTTGCACCAGCTTGGCGTACGTGAGAATTCCGTTGAGCGGGTTGTTCAACTCATGTGCGACGGTCGCCGAGAGCTTACCCAACGACGCCATGCGCTCCATTTGCAGCACCTGACGCTGAGTCCGCTGCAGCTCCTCGGTCTTCTCCACGACCTTGTCTTCGAGCCGTTGCGACCAGGCATCCAACTCGTGGCGCGCCTCACGCAAGTCATTGGCCATGTGGTTGAACGAGCGGCCGAGTTCGGCCAACTCGTGATGACCGCGCACATCGATTTGCGTGTCCAAATCGCCAGCGGCGATTCGCAGCGTGCCTTTGCGCAATTGTTTGGCAGGATGCAGCACCAGCCGTGTGAGATACATCGACGCCACGACACCAACCACACCAAACAACCACAGCGTCGTCCAGAGTGTCTGGCGGCCAGCCTCTTGAAGTGTGTGCCGCATAGGCTCCATCGACATTTCGACATCCAAGACGCCAAGCACCTTCTGCGCCGCAGGGTGTGCATGGCAGGCCGAAGTGGAGCAACCCGGACGGTTCTCGATCGAATGCAAATGCCTCAACACCTGAAGGCCCGAGGGGCGGCGCACCAACTCGCTGATTCCAATGTCGGTGGAGGTGAGCGTGGGTCCGGCCGGCAGGTGACAGGCTATGCAGGGCTGCGCGCTGACATCGACATGCTGGCCGATCTCTGCGCGGTCGGATGAAAACACCACGTCGCCACGCTTGTCGAAGACGCGGATCGCGGCCACGTCGGGGCCGGAACCGAGTTGTTCGATGATGCTCTGCACATCGTTCTTGCGATTGAGCAGCATTCCGTAGTGGGTCGCGCGGCGGATCAACTCGGTGGATCGCTCCGTGTCGCGCCGTATCGCCTCGATGAAATGCGAACGGTTGGTTTGATACGAGACATAGGCATAGCCGGCGATCACCACGCCCACCGTGATCCACAGCGGAATCACCAAGCGAGTCACGAGCGAGCGAGACACGGCTTCGCGCCGGTTCATCGGCCCAGCCTTTCTACAGCGACCGAATGCGAGGTGACTGTGCTGCCGAGTGCAAGCAATTTCAACAAACCGATCGCAAGTGACACGGCATTGCTGCGTCTTTCAACGGCGGTGTTGAGATCCTCAGCATGTTCGAGCGGTTTCCAACGCTACCGAAACGGCGAGGTAATCGGGTAACCCTCTTGTCGCAGCGGGTTTGCCAGTTCGCGCGGCCAGTGGCCTATCGATTGCAACAGCCTGGGTTGGGAGGAAGGCCCATGAGCAGCCCGAATTCCCGTTCCTCGGCAGCCGCGTGCGTTTGGATGAATGGCGGCGTATTGGCCTACAAGCTTTGCGATCGCGACTACGACTGCGAGCACTGCACGCTGGATGCGGCGCTGCGCGGCGCGCTGCCACTCAAACTCTCGAAAAGTGAGCGGCGGGGCAGCAGTGGCGCGACGGTGGAGTTTCCTGACGATCGTTTGTACTCCAACGGCCACGTTTGGGTGCAGCGCGTGAATCACGCGACACCCAAAGACTCCGAGCTCGTGCGAATTGGTCTCGATGCGTTTGCTGGAGGACTACTGGGCGTGGCGCGACGCGTGGTGTTCGAGCCTGTGGGGCGCCACCTTCGGCGGGGAGAGCGATTCTGCGAAGTAGAACTCAGCTCTGGAATGCTGTTGTTGCGCGCGCCGCTGAGCGGAGTACTCAAGGCGATCAACCCGGCGTTGGCCGACTCGATTCAACCGATCGTGGCAAGCCCCTACACCGAAGGCTGGTTGATCGAACTTCAAGTCGAACAGCGCGATGAGTTCGACGCACTCCTGCCGTGCGATGGAGCGCGCGACCGCGCCCGTCACGACCTGCGGCACTTTGGGCGTCTGGCTGCGATGGACGTGCTCTCCAACACAGCAGAAGTGGGGGCGACGCTGCCCGATGGCGGTGAACCGCTCACCGACCTGCACTCGATCCTCGGCGACGCGCGGTACCTGAGATTGTTGCGCGATGTCATTCACAACTGAGGGTCGCGACGAGTCCCTCCACACACACCGCGTAGAAAACCTACACATCGCCATTGAGTAAATCAACGCTGCCGATCGCCCGGCAGCGTTGCTGCAAATTGAGCAATCGTCATGAACTCAAGCAGATAGCTACCTCGAGGTGCGCTGGTGCGGGACTTGCAGAAGGAAAGAGTGAACCAAGAGGAGGTTCTTATGAAACGTAATCGAGAATGGCTGAAAGGTTGGCCACTGGCAGCTGGGATCGCAATCTTGGTGATCGCCGCGCTGCCACTGGTGGGCGCTGCGGTCTTCATGCTGCGCGTGGTGCTGTTTGCCGCCTTCGCGCTGGCGCTGTTGACCGGCGTTGTGTTGTTGATCGTCAGTCCGAAGTTTCGCGCTTGGCTCGATCTTCAGAGTGACGGCTTGGTGAGCTTCAGCGGACTTCAACTCGCCCGCGACGTGAGCGTCTCCCCGAGCCACAGTTGGGCGCGGATTCGCGATCGCCGTGTGACGGTGGGAGCGGACGACTTCGTGCCTAAGACGCTCGGACCGATCGAGAAGGTCGAATTGCCTGAGCCGGGCACCAAGGTCAAGCAAGGCGATCGACTGTGCCGGATGACACATGGGCAGCGCAGCGTCGAGCTGCTCTCGCCGGTGTCGGGCACCGTGATTGGGCTCAACGAGTTCCTCGTGGCCCGGCCCGACTTGGTCAACGACTCGCCGTATGGCGGTGGCTGGGCCGTGCGCCTGGAAGCCAGCGACATCGACACCGATCGCTCGCACTTGCGCAGCGACGGCGCGGCGCGCGCTTGGTTCCGCCACGAGGTCGACACGCTGATCGGCGCCGTGCTCGCGCCACAGGCGAATTCGCCGGCGCTGGCTCATGCGACGTCGCTGCCGGACGGCGGTGAGTTGGTGGGCAACCTGCACCAGCAGATCGACGACCAGGCTTGGCAGCAGATCGACAACACCTTCTTTCACTCAGTCGAGTGGCGTGCCTGACGCCAACTGCTGAGAGGAGTTGCCATGAGACGCAGAACCTTTCTTGCGATGCTTGGCTCGGCCGGCGCGGCATCAGCCGTGACGTTACCGGCCTGGTCGGCAACGCAGGCGAAGAAACCCAGCGAGCCGTTCGGCGTGTTGATCGATACGACACGTTGCCTCGGATGCCAAACATGCGAAGCCGCGTGCGCCGAAGCGAACGGTTTGCCCGAGCCGGCGCCCAACGACACCACCGGCAAGGTGCTTCGCCAGACCACGACCACACAACTGACCGCAGTCCAAACGTTCAACACCGACAAAGGCGAGGTGTACGTCAAGCGTCAGTGCATGCACTGCCTCGAGCCCGCCTGCGCTGCCGCTTGCCTGACCAAGGCGATGAACAAGACCGACGAGGGGCCGGTGGAATGGCGCGTCGGAAAGTGCATGGGCTGTCGCTACTGCATGCTGTCGTGTCCGTTCGAGATGCCGCGCTTCGAGTACGACAAGGCTGTTCCGAACATCGTCAAGTGCCAGTTGTGTCACACGCGCTTGGCCGATGGCAAGCAGCCGGCCTGCGTCGAGAGCTGCCCCAGCGAGGCACTGATCTTTGGCAAGCGCAGCGACTTGCTGCTGGAAGCGCGCAAGCGCATCGCCGAGCAGCCGGACACGTACTACCCGCACGTGTACGGTGAGCGTGAGGTGGGCGGCACGAGCGTCTTGTACCTGAGTGCGGTTCCGTTCGAGCAAATTGGCCTGCGCACCGACTTGGGCGATGTTGCCTACCCCGAGTACACGCGCAACTTCCTGACCGCTGTGCCAGTGGTCTTGACGCTGGGGCCGATTGCGCTCTTGGCGCTGAATCGCGCCACCAAGCGCGACGGGGAGGAACAATGACCACCTCGACACTCGGCCGCGTCAACGCTCGAACGACAGAACCGCTGGGCACGTTCCTGCGCAGCGAACTCAAGCCCAAGGGTGAGTTGATTACCACCTTCAACGTCATCTCCGTGATCTTGATGCTCGCCACCGCGGCAATCCTGGCTGTGCGGTTCTGGGGCGGCCTTGAAACGGTATCGAACCTCGACCAGTTGTTCCCGTGGGGTTTGTGGAAAGGCTTCTGCGTGGTTACCGGCGTGGCCTTCGCGGGCGGCGCTTATGTGGTCTGTTTCTTGGTGTACATCATGCGACTGGAGCAATACCGGCCGATCGTGCGCATTACGGTGCTCAACGGCTTCTTGGCCTACGTGTTTTATGCCGGAGCGCTGCTGTTGGACTTGGGTCGTCCGTGGAACGTGATCAACCCGGTCATCGGCAATTCGTTCGGGTTGACGTCGGTACTGTTCTTGGTCGCTTGGCACTTCATGCTCTACATGGGCGCGCAGGCGCTGGAGTTATCGCCAGCGGTGGCCGAGTGGTTGGGACTGCGAAAGGCGCATCGCTGGTTGGAAGGGCTCACGTTGGGTGCCGTGATCTTCGGCATTTGCCTGTCGATGCTGCATCAGTCGGGTTTGGGCGCGTTGTACCTGATGGCCAAACCGAAGATTCACCCGCTTTGGTACTCCGAGTTCATCCCGCTACTGTTCTTGATCTCGAGTATCTTCGCGGGCCTGGCGATCGTGATTCTGCAAGGCAGCATTGCCAGCAAGGTGTTTCGCCGCGAGTTGAGCGCCAGCGTAAGAAACAGTCACACGCGTACGTTGGTTGGTGTGGCGCGCATCAGCGCCGGCGCGATGATGGCGTACCTGTTCTTGCAGTTGATCACCTTCGTCCACGAGCATCACGCGGCGTACCTGACCGGCGTGTGGGGACAATGGTTCTTGATCGAGCTGCTTGGGTTCGTCGCCATCCCGATGGGCATGTTCATGGTGGGCGCCAGTCAACGCCGCGTAGGAATGATCCGCGCTGCTGCCGTGCTGACCGTGATCGGAATCGTGATCAATCGCTTGAACGTCTCGATGATTGCCTACAACTGGAACGCGCCCCAGCACTACGTGCCGTCGTGGCAAGAGTTCGTCGTTGCCGCGGCCGTTGTTTGCGCGCAGATCTGGGTGTTCCGTTGGTTGGTGCGTCGTCTGCCGGTCGTGAGCGATCCACCGGCGTGGGCCCGTCATGAGAGTGCGACGGCGGAGGGCCGGCCATGAACTTCATGTCGACAAAAGGTACCGAGTACCTGCTGATCATGGGTTACCTGGCACTGCTGGTCCCGTTTTGGCGGATGCTCGTAAGCACGAAGACAGCTGCCAAGCCGGCCGGTGCGACGCAGGGTTGGTTTACGGTGCCGGAAGGACTGCACTTCCATCCGGGTCATGCCTGGGCCACAGCCGAAGGAAGCCATGTGCTTCGCGTTGGACTCGACGATTTCGCGACGCGCATGTTGGGCACGCCCTCGGCGCTGCATTTGCCGAAAGTTGGCTCGACGATCGAGCAAGGTGAATCGGCGTTCTCCGTCGACATCGATGGCCAGGCGTTGAACGTCCTGTCGCCGGTGCGCGGTGAGGTTTTGGAAGTCAACGAGGCTGCGCTACGGTCGCCTCAGTTGCTCAACGAAGACCCCTACGGCCAAGGTTGGCTGTTCAAGGTAAAGGTCCCCCGTGCGGGCGCGTCGCTCAAGAGCCTCCTCTCTGGCGCGCTCGCACGGACCTGGATGACCAACGCCGAGAAGCACCTCAACGCGATGATGGGCGGCGAGCTTGGTTTGGTGCTGCAAGACGGCGGTGTGCCGGTCAACGGCTTCGTGCGTGAGTTGGAACCACAGCGTTGGCGCGAAGTCGCCGCCGACTTGTTGCTGACGGATTGACGACGTTGTTGCGATGACTTGATCGGCCGTTCTCGGGGCGATGCCGGCGGCGGCAGCAAATAGGCCAGGCACGAGCGCGGCATCGCTCCCTATATTCGGGCGAGAGGAACGCCCGGGTGAGCACAGCCGCCAGCACCGCGAGTTGCCCCAAATGCAGGTTTCCCCGCGAAGAACAGGCATCGGTGTGCCCCGCGTGCGGTGTGATCTTTTCCAAGATCACGAGCCGTTCTGAGCCACACTCGGCGGCCACGAGCAGTTCCCTCGCGGCGGCGGTTTTGTTTGCGAGAGTCCCTGCCTTGGATCCGCCGAGCGCCGTCGTTTGGCTCGCGCGGTTGTTCACACTGATCGCCTCGATCGCGCTGCCGATCTCACTGACCGCGTTTGGTTATGTCGAGTCGAACTCCGGCACAACCGCCCTGCTGCTCGGTGGGATCGTCGCGAACCTGTTCGTGCTCTGGATCGGATTGGCGTTGAGACGGCGTGGGCCGAGGGTGCGTGGCGGCATGATCGTGCTGTCGCTGCTGCAACTGCCGCTGATCCCGCTCGGTACGATCTTGGGGATCGCGCAGTTGTATTTCTTTTCCAGTGAGGGGGCGCGGCTGTACTACAGCGAACGTTCGCCGCAATCGTTGAGTGATACAGACCATGCGGCACTGCGCACCTGGCACGATTCGGAGTCGGGCCGCTGGATCGTGCGGCTGGTCACGATCGGCAGCGCTCTGTTGGTGATTGCCATGCTGGCTGTACTGGCGTTTGGGTTGTTGTCGCCAGCCTCACTCGTGAGCGCTAAGCAGGGGCGTGCCGAACACGACATCCGCGTGATCGATGGCGAGCCGTTACCCCGGCGTTGAACCGCGGCGCTTGCCCCACGTGTTGACCGGCGCGACCGCTCGTCGATGACATCGAACCGCGGGGGCCGGATTGGAGTGACTTCTTCAGAGCTCGCCCCGTACCATCCGCGGCCATGACAACGACACTTCTCTCACTGTTGCTCGCCGCCTCGCCGGCCACGACCCCGGTTCCGAGTGCGGCCTCCCCTGCTCCCGCCAAACCCTGGTTCCGCGATGTCACCGCCACCCATCTCCCCGAACGCGCGAGCGTCGCGCGCAACACGATGGACGTCGCGGCGGTGGACCTCGACGCTGACAGCGATCTCGACGTGGTCACGGCGCAGGAGTTCCTGCCGAACAAGATCCTGCTCAACGGCGGGGATGGGCACTTCACAGACGGCTCGTCGCTACTGCCCGCACTGAGCCCGGATGAGCTCAAGGGTGCAGCGACGACCGGACACGACACGGAGGACGTGTCAGTGGCTGACTTCGATCGCGATGGGCGGCCCGACTTGTTGTTCGTGTCCGAAGACGACGTGAAGTTCCCGCGCAGCCCGGTGCACGAGTACTACCGCCGCGACGAGAAAGGCGGATTCGTGCGGATCCTCGGACAGCTTCCCGACACCGAGGCCAACGCGGTGAGTCATGCTGACCTCACGGGCGACGGTACGCTGGATGTGCTCATCTCCGGTTTCGGGCAGGACGTGTTGCTCGTCGGCGACGGCAAGGGTGGTTTTCGAGACGAGACCGCGGGGCGTCTGCCCGACGACGCCGACACGAACCTCGACGCTCAGTTCGCCGACCTCGACGGCGACGGCGATCTCGACCTCGTGCGCAGCGGGCTCAACCTACTGCAGGTGCTGGAGAACGACGGCCGCGGACGCTTCACCGAGGTGAGCGCGACGCGCCTTCCCGCGGGGATCGAGCCAGGGATCGCGATTGCGATCGAACTCGCCGACTTCGATGGTGACGGCAAGCTCGATCTCTACGTTGGCATGCTCGCCACGCAGCAGAATGCGCCCGGCGGGTACGACCGGCTGCTTCTCGGGGTTTGACTCGCGCCGATAAGAACCTCGCGGGCATGTGTCATCGGCCTAGCGCGCAACGGAGCGATCTGGAGCGTGCCGCCAAGGGTTTCGGCCCTGTGAGACAGTAGTCGTACCTCCATCTTGCGATACCCCGGAACTCCCTCTAGCCTTCGCGGCTCGGGGTTACCCCTCTGTCTCGAAGGAGATTCGCACATGCGTCTCGCACTCACGCTACCTATCGTTCTCGGTCTCACGACGCTTACCGCGTTTGCCGGTGCGTATGACTCGTCCATCGCGATCAACGATATTGCGGGGCTCTCCGACGAGTCGATCGATGCATTGAAAGATTCTGAATTCGCGGTGCTGAAGGCGCAGGTGGAGCTAGCGCGTGCCCAGGGTCAGAACAGCGGCTTGAAGGCCGCACTCAAAGACGCCAATCAGAAACTCGACGCGAAGTCACTCGACCTGAAGGCCGCGAAGTCCGAGATCAAGGCGGCCCAGGCCAGCGTCGATCTCAAGAATGTGGGAACCGCCGCGGTCAACGATCCGAACAACCCCTATCCGGAATCGCAGGAGCGCCTCTCCAAAGCGAATGCTCGGCTCGAGACGGCGCAATACGAGTCTGACACCGCCAGAGCGTTGGTCTCCTGGAAGGAGGCGGAGATCGATCGCGTCGACACGATGATCGAGGCGCGCGAACAAGCGGCTGAGGTTGCATCGATCAAGCGAGATAGGGATCGGGTCGAGGCGATGCAGAAGGCGCGCGTGGCGGCCTACTCGAAGTACTCAGTGGCCGAGCTCAGCAAGCAACTGGAGAGCGCGCAGCAGAGATTCGACAAGGCCGAGGTCAAGCGCAGCGCAGCGCAGATCAAGGCGGATCAAGCGAAGAATGCCTATGAGTCGCGGCGCAAGTAGGCGTAGCCAGCTCGCATCGTCACGACCTGTTACGAATTGAGCTGGGCGCAGAGCTGCTGCGTTTGTTTGAACGCGAGCTCGAGTTCGCCGGCTCGTCCGGCCGCCGTCGCGGTCATCAAGTGACCGCGCGCTGCCTTGGATCGCAAGTCGGCGGATAGTCGTTTTCTGCGTGGTTTCGTGGATCGGGGCAGCGTATCGCCGACAGACGGACGCAGGGGCAGCGGTCGTCGATGCGACGCGTCCTACGCGCGATAAGTGGCTTTGCACTTAGTTGCGTCGGTTTGAAAGAGCTGTCGCACGATCATCGCCGAACTAGCACGGCGTTCCTTACCCCGCCTGCGGTTGCGGGCTCGTGTCGTCAGTCCAGTGGCACCGCTTCGTCGGAATCAAACGGCAACGACTCTTGCGGAGCGCATTGGTCTCGAATGCCTCCCGAACTCATGCACCAACGATGAAAGCTCTGTCGCGCGAGAGCAAACGTCCTGATCGTATTCACCAGTACTCAGTCGATCTCACGCATCACGCTGCGGCACGATGCGATCACGTCCTGGTGCACCGGGAGCGAGTACACCGTGAGAGCCGACAAGATGAACGCGTAGTGCAGGGATCAACACGGCCAGCTTGGCGATGAATTCGAGCGGCTCGAGTACAACGTGTGTCCTGCCATCGCGCCAACGCTTCTCCAGTTGGTACGGCGGCCTGCGGGCCGGTAGCGATTCGACCCTGCACCGATGGGGCGATTACCTGTGGCATTACGTCCAACAGCGCGGTCTTTTCACGGGCAATCCAGGCTGGATCGATATAGTGGCTCGCGGGAACGTGTGTGATGCCACTAGTTTGGGGGTTTATTGCCATCAGCAATCTGCTGGGCTAGAGCCATCTGGCCGTTTGTGGGTGCAATCATGTTCATGACAGGGCTACCCTTCCCCGATTGTGGCGCTAGATTCGAGCGGAAATGACCCGGGAGCAAGTGCGTTGAGCGAAGCCAGCCAAACCGTAACGTCAGGCGAACGGAGTCTGCGGGATTCGATCAAACCGTATTTCGAAAAGGAGTCGCTCGCGGCTTTTTTTGTCGGCATTTCTTCAGGCTTTCCATATGCAATGATCGGCGCCACGCTGACCACAAGGCTGGCGCAGGACGGGATCGACAAGAAGACCGTGACGGCCTTCACGCTCGCCTTTCTCGTCTACAACCTGAAGGTTTTCTGGGCATGGATCGTCGACGGCGTCCGGCTGCCGTTGATTGGCGGGCTGGGGCAGCGCGTGTCTTGGTTGCTGTTTTCTGGGGCGCTGGTGATGGCTGCCGTTGTCAATCTGGCATTGGTTGATCCGGCTGCGAGCATAGGAGCCACGGTAACGGCAGCGATTCTGGTCGGTGTCGCGGGTGCAACCTACGACATCGTGATCGATGCCTTCCGGATCGAGACACTGAAGCCTTATCAGCTAGGCGTCGGTTCGGGCATGTCGCAATATGGCTGGCGGATCGGTTCGGCTGGCGCCGGTGCGCTGGCGCTTGTCGTTTCGGCGCGGATGGGTTGGTCTGCTGCGTATATCGCCTGCGCCGCTCTTGCTTTGCCGGGAATGTTAACAGGGCTGGTCATGGGCGAGCCCGCCCGCCACGTCGTCACGATCGAAAAAAGGCGCGTTGCCGAAGTATGGCAATCCGTCGTCGGACCTTTCCGCGAGTTCTTTCAACGATCGGGCGCACTTCTTGTCCTGCTCTTCATCCTCGTTCACAAGATTGGCGACACGCTTGCCAATCTGACGTTCCGATTGCTGTTCGACGATCTGGGTTTCACGAATGATGAAATCGCTTTCTACGATGTCGGAGTCGGCTTCTGGGCATATCTGATCGGCATCTTCATCGGCGGCGTTATTTATGCAAGGCTCGGCCTCAAGCGATCCGTCCTCTTGGCGCTGGTGTTGATGGGAGTATCCAATCTCAGTTTCTCTGCCCTGGCGGCTGCTGGACACAGCAATTGGGGCATGGCGGGTGCGATAGGATTCGAAAACATCGCGAGCGGCTTTGGCGGCGTCGTGGTTGTCGCTTACTTCGCTGCGTTGTGCGACCTGCGCTTTACCGCGTCTCAATATGCACTGATATCAGCGAGCGCGAGCGTGGTCGGCCGCTTCCTGACCGGAACGACGGCGGGGGGGATGATCGAAGGCTTCGGCTATGTGAACTTCTATCTACTGACGACTTTGCTAGCCTTGCCTGGCATGGTCCTATTCTGGATCATGATGCGCAGCGGCTTGGTCGATAGTTCGATGGGTGATGCCGGTAGCAAATGACGCTCAAACGGATAAGCGATTCAAGCGGGGTTCCGTGAAGCTGGCGGAGTATCGCAGCTCACCCCGTGGGATGGCGTTGGATGTTGACGGGCTCGAGTTGTCCTGTTGGAGTGCGAGCTCGACCGTGCTTGGCTCGCGAACACGGACCGTGGTCTTGATCAGCGACGAGTCAGTACAAAGTTCCACGTCCACAAACTCGCCGCATCAACTCGGCCCACGAGAAGTAGCGCTCGTTGACGCTGTTCGTTGTCGCAAGCTTGGTCTGCGGCGAGGGCGTGGCCCCGCAAGTCGGAGGGTTCGCGGAACTGTGTTTCTGCGCGCACGGCGTTGATTTCTCTTCTGCACCCTCTGGCTGCGGCACGCTGCGACCACGTCCTGGTGCACCGGGAGCGAGCACGCCGTGGTATCTGACAAGGTGAACGCGTGGTGCAGGAATCAACACGGCCCTCGTACACGCCATCGCGCACAACGCTGTGGAAGCTGATGTTGAGATTGAGGCGGCGTCACCGCAGCCCTGGCATCACGAGCTCCGCCGGGCAACTTGCCAAGGTCTGTTCTTGGTCTGCTTGACCACGTGTACGTTTCGAATGGCATCGATGCGACGTGTTCGTCCGATGCGAAGCCGTTCAGGTCGACTGCTGCGATCGGTTGACCGTTACGTCCGAGCACCTGGATCGTAGAGGTCAGTAAACCGAGCCTTGCAGTGGGGCGATGACCTCTACTTTTTTCTCATCGTCGTCCTCGCCTTCGCTGTCGTCACCTTTGTCGTCGCTGCTGATCTCGTTGTTGTGAATACAGATCACAACGCCGCGCACCGTTGCCGAGCGGATTGTCCACCAAACGCGAGTTCGTCCGTTACGAGCGCGCTACGGGCACGAGTTCGGAGAGGCGTTGATCTCTGCATCGCGGCTTCCTGACTGCCGCGGCGATCGGGTGTCGTACGTCAGTGGTGGACCCGTGGGCAGGTTGGCGCGCACCAAGTACCAATAGCTGAGACTCGGAACAGGGTCGATACCGTGGGGCCATGTCAGACCGAAGTGGTCGTTGGCGAGGCAGGAATTCGTTGATGAGGTGAAGTTGCCGTTTGACGACTGCAGCGTCCCGACATCTCCGCGGACGACGTCATAGTCGATGAGTACGACAGCGTCGATATCGGCCCAAGTAAGATTGGTGTCATCGAGTCGCAGCTGGACTACCTCGCACGTGTCCGGCAACCCGTTGGTGTTCGTGTCTTGACTCGTGCCGGCCGAAATATCGCAGGAATCAGGGATCCTGTTCAAATTGCAATCGGCAGCCGTATCGTTGCCGAGATCGACACAGTCGGATGTTCCGCTCGAGTTGCAGTCTGGCGCCGGGAGGCCGGTGCGGCGCGCCTGAAGGTAGCATTCGATGGCGCTGATATCCTCTGCCGAAAGCAAGCCCTGATAAACCAACAGTTCGGAGACAACGCCTTGGAAGTTGAAACCTCCGCCTTGATATCCGCCAACATAGATCGGGTGTGGGTCGGGGTTGACGTTGTAGCCAACGCTGTTGCTGGCCACGCCTAAGTCGACCCCGTCGGCATAGGCGCGGTGTGACACCACCGGCGTTCCACCGTGATGCTCGGTGCGCCACACCGTATAAACTTCGTCACGCGCGTCGATGTCTGCGCCGGCGAACGTGGTGTCGCCGTTATAGATCTCGATGTCGCCATTGTCCTTCTGGTGAGAGAACATACTGGCGCCGGTCCCAGCATCTGTCCCGATCGTGTAGACGTAATAACCTGAAGAGTCCACTACGTTGGCGTGGTACCCCAACCAGAAGATCGTCGCGTTCGTCAGGTTGAGTCCAACCGGAAAATTCCCTCGCAACCACTGGTTTTGACCAGCGGCGTCAATGAATTTCACCGTCGGCACACCGTTCATCCCAGTCGCCAGGTAGGTGATATTGGCAGGCGTGTTCCCGGTGGACGTCAGCACGATGCTGGGGTCATTGCTCGCGGTCCACGAGGTCACATGACCCGACCCGTTGGTGATCACCGTCGCCGCATCGGCTTTCAACTGAAGGACGAGGGTTCCAGATGATACCGAGGGCAACTGTGCCTGCGCTGAACCGGCGGTCGCGATTGCGAGAGTGGCAAGAACGGCCGAGCGGCGACAATACCAGCCAAATCTGAACACTTAGACCTCCTGGGCTGCTCAATTTATTACATTCACTTGAAATCTTCGGGCACACCTCCGCCCAGGACGCGGTGAGAGTACGGCGATGAACTGCATCCGGCCACAGAGATCGCGCGGCCCGCGGGTCAAAGAGACACGCGAATCTCGATCGCCTGGGACCAGGAACCTCGGTCATCCGCTGCGGGGAACCTGTCGCGCGCGGCTTGGAGAGGACGGCCGCGCGGATAGGCGATTCAAGCGGGACTCCATGAAGCGGGGAGAGTCCGCAGATCACCCCGTGGGATGGCGTCGCGTTGCTCTACAGCTTGATCCAGCTCTCGAACCAGCGCTTCACCTCCGAATACCACAGCAGCGAGTTCTGCGGCTTGAGTACCCAGTGATTCTCGTCCGGGAAGTAGAGCAAGCGGGTCGGGACCCCCTTCATCAACAGCGTCTGATACAACTCGATTCCGTGATTGACGGGAACGCGCATGTCTTTCTGACCGTGAACGACGAGCGTGGGGGTTTTGAAGTTGCCGGCGCCGAGATGCGGCGAGCCGGCCTGCATCACCGGCTGCATGCGCGGTTCCCAGAAGCCGCCGAAACGCGGCAACTCCGTCATGTAGTCCGAGCCATATTGCGTGTACCAGTTGTAGACCGCCGCGTGCGCGAGCAACGCTTTGAACGGGTGGGGCCGGCCGAGAATGATCGACGCCAAGTAGCCGCCGTAACTCCCTCCGCCGGCAACCATGCGCTCGCCATCGATCCACGGTTGAGCCTTGAACCACTCAGCGGCGCGGATCACGTCTTCGTACGGCAGCGCATCTTGTTGTGGGTTGATCGAATCGGTGAACTTTTGCCCGAATCCTGAGGAACCGTGGAAGTTCGGCCAGCCGGTGACCATTCCCCAACTGCCAAACACTTGAGCGTTCCAGCGAAACTGCATGCCGCTCGTGACACCGTTGTGCGGACCACCGTGGATCAGCAGAAACAGCGGGTACTTCTTGGACTTGTCGAACCCAGGTGGATAGTTGATCCACATCTGCACCGGCTCGCCGTTGGCACCGGTGTAGTTGACGCTCTCGAAACTACCGAAGTCGGTGTTTGCGAGTACGGCGTCGTTGACCGTCGAGAGCTTGGTCGCGTTGCCGGTCGAGGGGTCGACCCGCACGAGCGTCGGCGGCTCGAGGAAACTCTGCCGCAGCGCGACCAGCGTTCCGTTCTTGGCCAGCGCCGGGCTCATGAAACTGTCGGTGCTGGTGATCGCGCGCCACCTGCCGTCGAGCGTGTATTCGTAGAGCCGGTTGAGCCCGGCATCGTCGATCGATCCGATCAGCCGTTTGCCGTCCGCACTCCAAACCAACCCATCCTTGCTGCGATCTTGATCCGCGGCGAGTTCGCGCACGCTAGCCGACGCGCGCTCGTAGATCATCAAGCGACGAGTGTCGGCGTAGAACCCTTTGATCGTCTGGCGGTTGAAGGCGAGGCGCGTGCCGTCAGGACTGTAGCTCGGTGCTGAATCCGGGCCGGGGTTGTCGGCAGTAATGTTCTTCGGTTGTCCACCCGAGACCGGGATCAAGAAGATATCGAGGTTGCTGTCGTTGAGAGCCGGAACGGCGTCGGCGATGAACGCGATCTCGCGGCCATCGGGGGCAATGTCGTAGACGACCGAGTCGAGCTGGATGTTCTGACGCGGAAGGACCATGCCGGTCGGCTGTGTGATGTTGGCCGGCTCGCTGCCGTCGAGGGGCGCGCGAAACAGGTGAAACTGCCGATCATCGAGAATCGTGTCCCAGGCCGAGAACGACAACCCGTCGTAAACCTGCGCCTTGACCTTGCCGTCCTCACGCTCCTTGAGTCGCTTGGCTTGCTCACTTGTCGACGTCAAATCGCTCCAAGCCCGCGCCACGAAGTAAAGCGACTGGCCGTCCGGCGACCACTTCACCTGCCCCACACCGGTCGGCCACTGGGTCACACGCGTCGCTTCGCCCCCGTCCATCGCGATTGTGTAGATCTGCGCTGCCTTGTCGTCATCGCGCTGAGCGATGAACGCGACGCGCGAACCATCGGGGCTGAACAGCGGCGCGCTGTCACCGGAAGCGTGTGACGTGAGCCGGCGTTCGATCCGCCCGTCGGTGGAGTAGAGCCACAGATCGGACCAGAGCTTGTTCTCCTTGATGTCCGGCTTGGAGATGCTGAGCACGGCCCACTTGCCATCGGGGCTGATCGTCGGGGCTGCGATCCGTTGCAACTCCCAACTGCGCTCGGCGGTAAACGGCTGCTTTTGTGCAAAGGCACCGGTGAGGCTCATCACCACGGACAACGCGATCGATCCCAACACAGACACGGTTCTCATCTCGACTCCTTGCCGCTGCGTGCAACCGTCAGCGGCCGAACATCAAGCACAATGCGTTGAATGCTGCGTGCGTCACGATGCACGAGACCAACGCGCGCCGCCAAGCGTACAACAAGGCGGTGGCCGGGCGGCAGCCTGAGGGACTGAATGAACCTGCGCGTGGTGTCAGGTGGATGGATCGGCGCGTGGGTCCTCATCGGACCTTGGCAGCGCGGACGCTCCAGCTTTTCGATGGCAAAGACTCGGCGCATCAACTCGGACCACGTGTAGTAACGGCTGGTTGTTGCAACGCTGGTTTGTATCGAGAGCGCGGCCCTGGAAGTTGGAGGGTTTGCCGAGTTGTGTTTCTGCGCGCACGGTCTTGATGTTCCCTTCTCGTCAGCGGCGCGGCGGTCCTGCTTCGGAGTGACTCGCGAACCACATGGCGATTGCTGCATGGTCCAGCGCGCCTTCGGCGACGGACCAGGTGAACGCCTCGAGCTGGTCGTTCGTCGCCGTTAGGCTCACACCGTTCAGCAACAGGAATAGGCCCGCCGCGGCGATGCCGCAGCGCTTGTTGCCGTCCACGAACGGATGGTTCAGCACGATCGACTCCATCAACGCGGCCGCCTTCGAGAAGAGATCCGGGTATAGATCATGTTCGTCGAACGTCGCGCGAGGCCGCGCGACAGCGGACTCGAGCAGCGCGAGGTCACGCACGCCACTCGTGCCGCCGGTCTCTTCGGTCAGCCGGTGGTGAAGGAAGAGAACCTGCACCTCATTCAGGTAGACCGTCACTTCGCCAGCGCCGAGAGCGCGGGGCGGTAGCGTTCGATGAAGTCCCGAACCTCGCGCGCGAAGGCATCGTCAACGCTCGCCGTGGCGTCGGCGCGCTGAATGACGAGCCGTCCTGTCGCGTCGTCGACCTGGATGTTGACCTCGACGCCTTCCGCGAGATGAAGCCGCTCGAGGACGTCTTGAGGCAGGGCGAGGACTGTCTGGGACCCAGCGCGAAACAGTTTTCCGGTCATACGACCTCCGGGGCGCATGGTACGGAGGTCGTCGAGGGTGAGCAACAGCGACGATTGGAGTCGCCTCCCGAACCGGAGAAGGGTGGCTGCATCCCCTGAAGCACCGGAAACTGCGCCAGGGCTTTCGCATAGCGGGGGGCCTTGCGTAGCGGAACGAGCGACTCGGCGGCGGATAGTCGCTTGTCCCGCGTGCGGCGGCAGGTGTGAGATGTCGTTAGTCCTGTGGCCGCGTTTCATCGAAGTCGAACGGCAGCGACGCTTGTGGATCGGGTCGTGCAGGAGCCATCGATGGCGGCCGGACTGGCAGCCCGAGGGACTGCGGAATCTTGCGCGTGGTATCAAGCGGATGAATCTGCGCGAGGATCTTTATCGGGCCTTGGCAGCGCGGACACGCCAGCACATCGATGGCAAGAATCCGGCGTATGAACGCGGCCAGCTTGACAATGAGTTGAAAGTGTCCGAACAAAACGCGTGTCGTGTCATCGCGCCAACGCATTTCTATTTGATTCAGCAACCGCGCGAATCACGTTAGAGGTATCGCTTCAACAGTGGCTTCCCTGCCTCCGCCGATCTGCGATCCTTCACCCGCGGTGCTAGATGAGGCCTGGCGTCGATACCCGCCTGCGAGTCTTGGACGCTGTCAATCCTTTCGAGTTGCGCTGCCGTTCGCCCTAGAGCGCAGGCAACGCGACGTCATGGCGCCAGCGTAGGCCGCACCGTGCGCACAAACATCTCGTCAATCGTGAGGCTGTCGAGCGGTTGCGACGCTGGCGTGTGATCGGTATCGACGACGCGCAGCAGTAGTGCTCCAACGAGGTCGCCGGGCAACGGTATCGCGCGCGGAAGCCGCGGCTCGGTGCCATACGGCAGCCGACCCAGGTTGAGTGCGATCCAGCTCGCACCGCTGTCGGCCGAATACTCGAATTGGAAGTCATCACCGTCGGGTGAAGCAGTTCGACTCGCCGTCAGATGAAACTCGATCGCCTCGCCGGGCACGACATCGAATCTCCATTGATGCTCGAGCACGCTGAAGCGATTGAGTTGGAAGAAGGGCGGCTCTCCGGGAGTCAGCTGCTCGGTCAATACCTCGGATCGACCATCTCGATACTTCGTGTCGTTCGCGTTGCCTTGTACGGTCCCCCACAACGTCACTTCAGTTATCGCGTAGCGATCGTGATACACCAAGGCGTCGCAACCGAACTGCGCCGCATCTCGCGGCCGTTCCTCGCTGTCACTGCCCAGCAGCCCAGCGCCGCAGGTCGCGCTGTGGGCTTGAACCAGATAGGAAAACCCAGCGCCCGGCGAAGGTGTCTCTGAGTCGTCCCAACTAGGCTCGACCAGTTCCTTCACAACGCAGCCACTACCAACTCCCGCCTGTCCTTCACCAAGCTCTCCGCGACGCACGCTGTAGCTGTCGGCACCCGTCGGTGCAGTCCAGCGCAGCTGCGTTATGCCTGACGGTGGCCGGCGCAGAATCAGGTTGCGCACGGCGTCTGGTTGCCGCGTGGCGGCATCGAGTGGACGACAATCGCAACTATCCGGCTGACCGTCGTGATCGGAATCGGCGCTGCTGTTATCGGCGCAGCTATCGCAGACGTCCCCGACACCATCGTGATCGCTGTCGATCTGTCGCCGGTTGAAGACTTGAGGGCAGTTGTCCTGCGCCGCGCAGAGTCCGTCGCTGTCGAAGTCACCAGCCCATGCGGTGGGGCAGGCATCGCAGGCGTCGCCGACGCCGTCACCTTCGCGATCAGTTTGATCTGCGTTGGGGATGGCCGGGCAGTTGTCATGGCAGCCATCAATCCCGTCGCCGTCGATGTCACTGGCATCCGCCCCGGCGCGGCCCGGGCAGGAATCACAGGCATCGCCGAACGAGTCGCTGTCTTGATCGTTCTGATCTTGATTCCAAGTCAGCGGGCAGTTGTCGCAGAGGTCTCCCACCAAGTCGCCGTCCGAGTCCTTTTGATCGGGGTTGCAGAGACGCGCGCAGTTGTCAGGCAGCTGCGAGATACCGTCGCCGTCGATATCGAAGGGGCTGAGCATGTAGAGCGTTTCGAGGCGGTCGTTATCGATCACCTCGGTGATGCCCACGATCTCGTCGAGACCATCACCGTTGATGTCTCCGCTGCCGCCAAGAAAGAACCAGTCCCGCACATGGGCTCCGTAGACCAAGAGATCCGGCCGCTGCTTGGCCAGATCGAACTCATGGGGCCAGATCAGGCGTCCGAACAGGACGCTGATCTCGCCAGCCTGTCGTCGAGTCTCATCGGGGCCACTCGCATAGAGCGCGGCAAACATCAGGTCGGTTGTCCCGTCGCCGTTGACATCGCCTGACGCGTTCAAGCCCCCGGTATCGTCATCCTCATCCGCGCCGAACACCGTCAGGTCAGAGGAGTACTTCAGGTCGATAGACGGCGGCAGGTACGGGCCCAGTTCAACGGTTCGGATCTGCCCGGCGTTAACTGCACCTGCTGCGCTAAGGCCAGTGTTCGCAGAACCTGCCAGTTCACGGAACCCATTGCCATCCAGATCGATTGCCTCGGTCTGAAAGTAACCGAATTGGTGCGCCGATTCCGCCCCATAAATCACCGAGTCCGCGTGATCGTGCTCAAGGTCGATGACGTCAGGCCATGTGCGTCTTCCGCGGAAGACGAGAACCTGACCGGCATCTTGACGACCTAACCGAGGTCCGTCGCCATTCCCAACCGATGCGAGAATCTCAGCGGTGCCGTCACCATCCATGTCGCTCGCGGTGAGAGCTGCTCCGAGCCTCCAGCGCTCCTCCCCACCCCGACCGAAAATCACGAGATCGGCCTCGCTCGCCAGGTCGATTGCAGAAGGCCACTCCGTGCGGCCGAACACCACGTAAACCCTGCCAGCTTCAGTGGTCTCGCCACTCCGGTTCGCCGCAGCAGGAGCGTCCACCAGGATGTCGTCGATACCGTCTCCATTGATGTCACCAACGGCCGGCAGCTCGCCGACATACCAGTACGGCTCCGGGCCGCGAATCGTGACACCGCCTGCGTCCGCGAGATCGATCAGCGAAGGCATCTCGGGACCGCCGAAGATCAGGTGAACCGCTCCAGCGCCCGGTCGGAGTCCGGAAGGATCGTGCTCGGTGTTCGCGCCCGCGACGATGTCGTTGTAGCCATCGCCGTTGACGTCGCCGCATTCGAGTCCTGCGCCAAGCTGGCTGAACAGTGAGGGTCCGATGATTCGAACATCAGGTGAGCTTAGGCTGAGGGGCCGACGCCAAGCTCCCCTCCTGCCAGATATCACGAACACTTCGCCGGCCGCTGGCCGCTGGTTGTTCACCCCGGACGCAGCCAGCGCGCCGATCAAGAGGTCGTCGATTCGATCGCCATTCACGTCACACGAGGCAACGATGTCGGCCTGATCGCGAAAATCGACCGGTTCGATGCGCACGGCGTCCTGATCGGTCGCGAGGTCAACCGAACGGGCTGCGAGGCTTGGTAGCGTACCGAAAAGCAACAACGCTCCTGCACGGACAATGAGCCGCAGCAGGAACGTGGGCCGCGTGAATTGCCGCCGATGGTGAAGGCAACAGTTCACGGTGTGACCTCCCAACCTCCAATAAAGCGATCGACGTAGTACGGTTTGTGATGTCCGACAAAGCCCAAGAGGCCGGCAAGCACAAGCCGCCTGGCTGTGTCCGTACCTTCGATCGGAGTACAGATGGGTGGGGCAGGAGGGATCGCGTCCTGGCAGACAAGAACACCGTACTGGTTGAGTGCGCTGCCGCGCAGCACGGGTTGACCTTGGGGGTTGTTCTCGACCTCAAGTCTGACCCAAACCGGCTCGCTGCGATCGGTCGCCCCCACTTCTGTCCCCAGGCCCGTAGTGATCGCAGCCCAGTTGAGTTCGGTCCCAAGCGAACCGGACGCCAGGGTCCGGATCCCTACGCGAAGGTGCTCTGGGCGGCCGGGAGCGTCATTGGCAACCTGCGCAAAGTACCATTCATAGGCGCTGCCCGCCGAAGTAGCACGCGCGACCGCATCGACACGACGTTGGCTGTTGACAGACATGTCGTTCACGTAGAGCACGTCTGCATAGGAGTGTGCAGAATCAGGTTTGCGAGCAGAAAGAGCCGCAGCATCCACGGTCGGTTGTGCGGTTATTGGGCTGTAGAGGAATGCTGATTCTTGGTCCGCTGCAATATTCACTTGCTGCTGAAAGGCCCACGCCTGGGACGGGCCGAGCCCGTCAGCATCTGCCCCTGCGTACGTCGTAGCCGGCCCGCGAAACTCGTCCTCGAGCTTCTGCACCGTGAGCGCCGGAGGCGTCAACCCTCCAGCGAATGGCAGCG
This sequence comes from Acidobacteriota bacterium, assembly GCA_031395565.1. Lineage (GTDB taxonomy): Bacteria > Acidobacteriota > Polarisedimenticolia > J045 > J045 > JANNUT01. The sequence goes on from JANNUT010000189.1 coordinate 26,003, forward strand.
TCGAATCTGTGGTTGCGAACGACCAACAGGTCACCGCTCCGCTGCCCTCCCCGAATGCGACAGAGAATCTGTGGCTCAGATCGTCGCGCAGCCCTGGCGCCCGGAAACGCACCGTCGATCCGGCAGGAACCACCGAAGGGAATTCGTCCGTGTAAGTCCACAGCACCGTGAGCGACGACCCATCGCTATTGATCGCTTCCGCGCGCCAACTGGCCTTGGTGGCGCCGTTCGACATGAATGCTGGGACGATTGCGTTGAGCACGACCGACTGACTTTGCTTCGACTCAATCGAGGGGGGGGGAAGGTACGGGACAGGGTAGCGCCGACCCACCGTTGATCCACCCGAGGTTGCACAGCTGGGCGAAGAACTGCTCGCCTTGGGCCACGGCGGGTGGAAGCGGTTGGTTGATCGGGCAAAGGCCAAAGGCCAGACTTGAAACAGAGATCACGAGCAGCACAGCGGTTGTCTTGATCATCGTCTCACCCCCAAAGTGAGCCCGGGCTGCTGGAAACATCGCCCGGGTGCAAGGCCGATATACGCCGGTCTCCAGTGGCTGTCTATTGCTCTTTCCCGGCTCGATTGAGGCGGCACCCGTTCCAGCGGTGGCAACCCTCTCGTCATTGCGCAGTGAGGTATGTATGGACCGGCAGCCCAACCTGCGGCGTGCCGCGCAGGACATTCGCGTGCTGGGCAGAATAGAATCCGGCACGCTCGCGGGGTATCTTCCCGCCGCGAGTTTCCAGAAGGGGCTCAGTCATGAAGTCCTACAGCTTCGTCGTTGAGCGTGATCCCGAGACAGGAATTCTCGTTGGATCTGTGCCGGGGTGGCCGGGCGCGCACAGCCAAGGGATGAACCTAGACGAACTAAGACAGAACCTGCTGGAAGTGATCGAGATGCTCCTCGAGGAGGGGGACCCGAAGCTCGAGTCGGAGTTTGTCGGTGTTCAAACCATTCAGGTTGCCTAGAGGTGGGATCGGTTCCAGTTCTCAAATTAGATGAGGTCGTCGCCTGCCTAGCGCGTCTCGGCTTCGTGTAGGTTCGTCAACGCGGTTCGCACAAGCAGTTTCGGAATCCTGATGGTCGGGCGACAGCGGTCCCTTTTCACCACGGTCGCGATATCTCGCCGACATTGCTCCGCAAGATCGCACGCGACTTTCGACTCGCGGTCGAAGAACTGCTGGGTCGTATCTAAGCTTTACCTACTTGCTGCGGCCGGTCCGCGGGTGATCGGAATCGATCGACGGCCAGCGTTTACCCGATCGTTGAATCGCTGCGCTTGGCTCGCGTCACAACCACTAGTCCGCCACCCCCCCGCGCTGCCAAATCTTGAGCTTCTCCATACGGCTCTTCAGCGTCGAAGGCTTCAACCCCAGCAAATCCGCCGCACCGCCCTTGCCGTAGAACTTCCCTTCCGCATGAGACAACGTCGCCTCAATATGACGCCGCACGACCTGATCCAAGGTCAGCCATCCGTGTGACGGCGCGACGGCCGTCGAACGCGGATCGCGACTTACCGTGGGCAGTTCTTCGGGCGGAAGCAGCAAGCGTTGATCGGAGAAAATCAGCGCGCGCTCGACCAAGTTGCGCAACTCGCGCACGTTGCCGGGGTAATCGCGTTGACACAGTGCCTGCATCATCGCTGGCGGAATTTCGGGGATGTTTCGATTGGCGCGTGCGCACGCGCTGGCCAAGAAGCGTTCCACCAGGTCGGGAATGTCATCGCGGCGCTCGGCGAGGTTGGGCACGACAATCGGGAACGCGATCAAGCGATGGTAAAGATCCAGGCGAAAGTTTCCATCGCGCACCATCCCCATCAAATCCCGATTGGTCGCCGCGACAATGCGCGTGTCGGCGGCGACAGGGCGCTCGGCGCCGAGCGGCGTGATCGTGCGCTCTTGAAGCGCGCGCAACAGTCGTGCTTGCGAGCGATCCGACAGGTCACCGACCTCATCCAGAAAGAGCGTGCCACCGGAGGCTCGCTCGAACACGCCGCGATGATCGGCAGCTGCTCCCGTAAACGCACCACGCCGATGTCCAAACAGCTCACTCTCGGCCAAGCTCTCCGGCAACGCGGCGCAGTTGACGGTGACGAACGGTCCTTCCGCGCGTCGACTGCTGCGATGCAGATGGCGCGCGAGAATTTCTTTGCCGCTGCCGGTCGGTCCGGTGAGCAACACATGTGCGTCGGTTACCGCGACGCGTTCGACGTCGCTGATTGCGCGCTGGAAGGCGGCGCTCTTGGCCACCGGCTCGAATCCACCGACGCGATCGAGGTCGGCATCGAGTGCCGCGCTGCGGCGACGCAACGCTTCGGTCAAGCGCAGCACCTCGCGATTCAGTCTCTCACGCGAGAGTGCGCCCGCGATCAGTCGCGCCAAACGCTGCAGCGCTGCAATCACGGCGTCAGGATCGCGCGGCACCTCGGTCAGCGAGAGATTGAATGTGCCGAGGGTTTCATCGCCGTAGATCAACGGCAAGCAGAGATAGGCGCGCGCACCCGCCAGTTTCAATCGAGATACTTCCATAAACGACTCGGCCGCGGCGTCGATCGGCATCGCGATCACGCTGCGTCCGGTTCGGCAGACTTCGCCGTTGGCTGTTCCTTCCAACGGCATGCGCGCTCCGACACCGCTGGCCGCCGGGCCACCGGGTGCGCCAAAGGTGTCGATCACCCGCAAGAACGGTTGCCCCGGCTCGATCACAGCGATGCCGATGCGAAACACCGGCAGGCACTGCTCGCAGTGCGCGACGATCTTGGGGAGTGAGTGCTGAAAATCTTCGGAGGCGAGCGCTAACGCCGCCTGTTCGAGACAGTCGCTGAGGTTCATGCGCGAACCGTACCGCGATATTTCGTGATTGCGCCAGGCCAATTCCAGCCGAATCACGGTATTTCGTGTGAGGTCCCCCCGAAACCGCCTATTTCCGGGCTGGGCCTCCTGGCACCGCGGTTGCACTTACGGGTTTGTGAGCTGTCCCAGGCTCGGAGACCCGATGAGCGATCCGCTTCATTCCGCAGTCCCCGCGATCGAGCTGCTGCGTATCGAGCACCAGATCATCGAAGCGGTGCTGACGTCGCTCGAATGCGAAGCGTCTGGACTGTCGAGCGGCGCTGAGTTGACGGATCGTTTTTGGCGCGATGCGATCGAGTTCCTACGAATCTTCGCGGAACGCTCTCACTACCAAAAAGAAGAGCAGTGCTTATTCCCCGCGTTGCTTGCCGCCGGCATTACCGATCGCGGTGGGCCGGTCGGGACGTTGCGAGCCGAGCACGAAGCGAGCCGGCTCGCGGTGGCGCGGATCGATCGCGCGCGGGCGGCCGGTGACGTCACCACGCTGATCAACGCGACACGCGAGTGCGTCGCGCTGCTTCGCGATCACATCTCGAAGGAAGAGAAGGTCCTCTACGTGCTCGCCGAGCGCGTGCTTTCACAGCACGCGGCCAATCTGGTGCTCGCCGCGATGGAGCACCACGAGCGATCGCGCGACCTGAACGAAACCGCACACCTGCTGCAACTCGCCGCAGAACTCTGCGCGCACACGGGGACGCCCTCGGCGCCGATCGATCGTGCTGTCAGTAGTGCCAATCAGGAGCGGGGGCGGACCAGTGGTCCGCGCGGCTCTGAAACAAAGGAGACGGAGCAATGAAACACCTGAAGTGGGTTGCCCTGCTTGGCGCGCTCGGCGCCGTTGCGGGGTACATGGCGTGTCAGAGTGGTCCAGCCAAGCCTGCGGGCTCAGTGGGATTGCCGGAAGATGCCTCCAAGCTCGCTACCGAACGGAATCTCTCACCCGACGATGTTTATGCAGCGCTGAAGACCTATCTACCGTCGGGACAAACCGACCCCTACATGATGTTCTCGTCCGGTGGTCACTCCGGTCAGATTCATGTGATCGGCATTCCGTCGATGCGCTTGCTGCGCACGATCGCCGTCTTCGCACCGGAGCCGTGGCAAGGCTACGGCTACGCTGGTGGCACGTTGAAGACGTTAGAAGACGGGTACGTCAAAGGTCACCCGATTACCTGGGGCGACACTCATCATCCGGCGTTGTCGGAAACCAACGGCGACTACGATGGTGAGTTTCTGTTTATCAACGACAAAGCCAATGCGCGCGTTGCTGTGATCAGCCTGAAGGACTTCGAAACCAAGCAAATCATCAAGAATCCGAATGCGATCAACGATCACGGTGGCGCTTTCGTCACGCCTAACACCGAGTATGTGATCGAGTCTCCGCAGTACGGAGCACCGATCGGCTACACCTATGCGCCGCTGTCCGAGTACAAAGAGAAGTACCGCGGCTTCATGGGCTTTTGGTCGTTCGATCGCGTGAAGGGGCGGATCGATATCGACAAATCGTTCCAGATCGAAGTGCCGCCCTACTGGCAAGACCTGTGCGATGCCGGCAAGGGCCCGAGCTACGGCCTGGCGTTCTGCAATTCGTTCAACACGGAACTGGCAATCGGCGGTGTGGAATCGGGCAACCCGCCGTTCGAAGCGGGCACCACCAAGAACGACACCGACTTCTTACACATCGTCGATTGGAAGAAAGCCGAAGCGGCCGTCGCGGCCGGCAAAGCCAAAAAGATCAACGGCATCATGGTGCTTCCGCTCGAGGTCGCCGCCAAGGAAGGGATTCTGTTCTTCGCGCCCGAGCCGAAGAGTCCGCACGGCGCCGACGTCACCCCTGGCGGCGAGTATCTCGTGGTCGGCGGCAAGCTCGATCCGCACGTCACGATTTACTCGGTCGAGAAGATGAAGGCTGCCATGGCTCAAGGCGGTTGGGCGACCGACCTGTACGGCGTGCCGGTCATTCCGATCGACAAAGTCATGGAGACGCAGGTCGAGTTGGGTCTCGGTCCGTTGCACACGGTCTTCGACGACAAGGGATACGCCTACACCTCGCTGTTCCTCGACTCGGCGGTCGCTCGTTGGACGCTCGGCGGGCCCTATGCCTCCAAGCATCCGGAACCGGGCTGGACGCTGGTTCAAAAACTCCCTGTGCAATACAACATCGGCCACATCGCGTCGGCTGAGGGCGACACGGTATCGCCCGACGGCGAGTACGTGGTGGCGCTCAACAAGTGGAGTATCGATCGCTTCGCCAACGTCGGGCCGCTGCTGCCGCAAAACTTCCAGTTGGTCGACATTGCCAAGCCGGGCGAGAGCATGAAGGTGCTCTACGACATGGCAATGGGCGTGGCCGAACCGCACTACGCGCAAATCATCAAGTCCGACAAGATCAAGGCTTGGGAGGTCTATCCGGAGATCGGCTGGGATCCCGAGAAGATGGTCAAGGACGAGAACGCCATTACCGATCAAACCAAGGCGCGCATCGAGCGGCGCGGCAAGACGGTCGAGATCTGGATGACGATCGTGCGCTCGCACTACACGCCCGAGCACGTCGAACTCAACAAGGGCGATCACGTAATTTGGCACATGACCAACTTGGAGCGCGCGCGCGATGCGACGCATGGCTTTGCGATCTCGGGCTACAACATTGAGTTGAGCTTGGAGCCAGGAGAATCGCAGACGATCGAGTTCGATGCGTCGATTCCAGGCACGTTCACCTACTACTGCACCGAATTCTGCTCGGCACTACACCTCGAAATGATCGGCTACATGCTGGTCAAGGGCTGAGGTTTTCAGGAGAACCGGATGAAACGCCTGCTCCAGCTCGACCCCGATGTAAAGGTGCTGCTGCCGGATGGCAGTGAGCATCGATTGGGCGAGTACTTGCTGCCTTCAGCGCTCCTGATGTTCGCGACGCTCTTGCTCTTGATCTCGATGTTCCTGCCCTACTGGAGCATGACGATGCAGGCGCCGCAGTATCCGAAGGGGCTGAAAGTCTCGGTCTATCTCAATCACCTGCAGGGTGACGTGCGCGAGATCGACGAGCTGAATCACTACCTGGGCATGCCGCCCTTGGATGCTGGTGGTCAACTCGAGCGCTCGATGTCGCTCGCGGCGCTTGTTGCGATGGGGTTGTTGCTGGTGTCGGGCGTCTTCGTTCACAACCGTTGGGCGGGAGTGCTTGCACTCCCGTCCCTGTTGTTCCCCGCGGTCTTTCTTGCCGATCTTTGGCTGATTCTCTATCGCTACGGTCACAGCATCGATCCAAAGTCGGCGCTCGGGGGCGCGATCAAGCCGTTCACGCCGCCGGTGTTTGGCTCGGGTAAGGTAGGTCAGTTCGGAACCGTCGCTTCGTTCGAAGCGGGAATGTGGTTGGCAATCGCCGCGGTGGCCGTGGTGGCGGCCGCGCTTTGGTTTCATCGCGCGGCATACAAGCCGTTGGCCGAAGCGCGCGCACGCGTGCGTGCTGCTGCGGCAGTGGCGCGCTGAGACTGCCTGATGCTCGCCGCCTTCACACTGCTCGCTGCGCTGACAGCCCACTCGCCTGCCGTGTTGACGGTGGGGGCGCACGGGATGTTCGGCTCGGTCACGAGTGCGCTCGACGCAGCGAATCCGGGCGACACGATTCGCGTCATGGGTGGCACATATCACGGCGCCTTGGTCGTCGACAAGCCGGTGACCCTCGAAGGCATCGACTGGCCCGTGCTCGACGGCGGCGGCAATGGAACGGTGGTCACGCTCAACGCGCCGAACACGGTGCTGCGTGGCTTCGAAATCCGCGGCAGCGGCATTGAGCCCGACCTGGATCATTCGGGGATCACGATCACGGGCGTCAATACGACGGCCGAGAACAATCGGCTGCGCGATGTGTTGTTTGGAGTTTTCGTGTCGCAGGCGGGGAAGAGCGTTGTGCGCGGCAACGACATCGGCGGCAAGCTGAGCCTCGACGAAGGGCGCCGCGGGGATGCGATTCGGCTCTGGTACAGCCCCGATGTCTTGGTCGAGAACAACGTCGTCCACAACTCGCGCGATACGGTCATTTGGTATTCGCAACGCTGCACGGTACGCGGCAATCGAATCGAAAACGGCCGCTACGGGATTCATCTGATGTACACCGATGGCGTCGATATCGAGCGCAACATCCTGCGCGGTAACGCTGTGGGAATTTACGTCATGTACTCAACCGGCGTGACGATGATCGGCAATGATATTCGCGGCCATCGTGGCCCGTCGGGATATGCGCTCGGCTTCAAAGATGCTGACCGTGTGCGCGTCGAAGAAAATCTTTTGATCGACAATCGCGCCGCGGTGTTCAGCGAGGGCACGCCGTTTCAACCCGGCGGCTTTGCACGCTTCGAGAAGAACGTCTTCGCCTTCAACGAGCAGGGCGTCGTCGTCGCGCCCTCAACCGCCGGAGCGAGCTTCACCAACAACACGTTCTGGGAAAACGCCGAGCAGGTCTCGATCGCGAATGCCGCCTCGTCGACGCTGGTGCAATGGCGCGGCAACTACTGGAGCGATGACGCCGGCTTCGATCTCGATGGCGACAGCAACAACGACCAGCCCTATCGGTCTGACAAATTGTTCGAAGGCTTGACCGACCGCGAACCAGCGCTGCGTGTGTTGCTCTACAGCCCCGCTGCGCAGGCCTTGGAGTTGGCATCGTCCGCATTTCCAGTCATGCGCCCAAGACCCAAGGTCGACGACCCGATCCCCGCTTCCGAGCCACTCGTGCTTCCAGCCCTGAGCGCTGACGCTGACGCACCGAGTTTGCCGTTGGCGCTGTCCGGCTTGGCGCTGTTGATGGTCTCGGCCATCACCGGCGCGAGCGTGTACGTCAGGAGAGTTCGATGATCGCAATGTTGCGCAACACAGCGCTGCGTGTTCTTCCCGGAGGCGCCGCCCACACAGGGGCCACCGCGCAGATGATCGGCGTGACGAAGCACTACGGCACGGTTCAAGCCTTGGGTGACGTGACACTCGACGCACATCCTGGTCAAGCGATTGCGCTGTGGGGTGCCAATGGCGCCGGCAAGTCGACGTTGATCAAGGCGATGCTCGGCTTGATCGACTTCGAAGGCTCGATCCGGATCGCAGGGCACGACATTCGCACCGACGGCAAGGCGGCGCGGCGCGCGATCGGCTATGTGCCGCAGGAAGCATCGTTCTATGAGATGCCGGTGCGCGATGCGATGGAGTTTTATGCATCGATCAAGGCGGTCGGCGACGCTCGCTGCAAAGAATTGCGTGCCCAGCTAGGACTCACCGAGCACGAGCGCAAGTTGGTCTCGGCGTTGTCGGGCGGAATGAAGCAGCGCTTGGCACTGGCGCTCGCGCTGTTGGCCGACCCTCCGCTACTGGTGCTGGATGAGCCCACAGCCAGTCTCGATGTGCGCGTGCAGCGCGAATACCTTGCATTGCTGCGTCAACTGCGGGATGCCCGCAAGACGATCGTTTTCGCCACCCACCACATTGAAGAGGTTGAAGAGCTGGCCGACCAGGTGATCGTGCTCGAAGGTGGCCACGTGGCAGCGCGCCTGGCGCCAGAGGAGTTGCGCTCATGGAGCTAAGGGTGATTCTCACGATCGCGCGACGCGAGTTGAAGGAGTCGTTGCGCAATCGCTGGCTGCTGACGTTTGCAATCGGATTTGCGCTCTTAGCGTTGGCGCTCTCACGCGCAGGGCTGGCCACTGCTGGATACGCCGGGCTCGGTGGATTCGGCCGGACGGCGGCGAGTCTGATCAATGCGCTGCTGCTGTTCGTGCCGCTGCTTGGAATGAGCATTGGCGCGTACTCGTTGTCTGGCGATCGCGAACGCGGAACGCTGATGTATCTATTGGCGCAGCCGGTCACACGCGGCGAGGTTTTCTGCGGCAAGGCGCTCGGCCTGGCCGCGGCACTGATCGCGGCACTCTCGGGCGGATTCGGCGCAGCCGCGTTGGCGTTGGCGGCGGGCGGCGGTGGCAACGCGCAGGCCTTCCTGTCGTTGACGATTCACACCTTGCTGCTAGCGATGGTCTCGCTCGGTTTGGGGCTACTAATCAGCGCACTCGCGCGCAGCAGCGCCGCTGCAATTGGCGCGGCACTGATGGTCTGGCTGGTGCTCGCGTTTCTGGGTGATCTTGGGTTGATCGGTTGGGCGATCGCCTTTCATCCATCGCCGCGCACGCTGTTGCCCGTAGTGCTGCTCAACCCGCTGCAGTTGTTCAAGCTCGGCTCGATCTACGGCTTGCGTTCCTCGCTCGATGCGTTGGGGGCGGTCGGTCAGTACGCGGCGCTGCGTTGGGGTGCAGGCCTGCCCTGGATCTTGTTCGGACTGCTTTCGCTGTGGGCTGTCGGTTCGTTCGGCGCGGCGGCGATTGGCTTTCGCAAACGAGGTGCCGCGTGATGTCGCGGCTCTCCTGCGGCCCGCGAAGCGCTCTTGCGCTCGCATTCGCATTCGCGTTGCTGGGGTGCGGGCGCACGGGTCCGCCTGCACCGCCTGAGATCATGTACGGTCATGACAAGTGCGCCGCCTGCGGCATGATCGTCAGCGAAGACCGGCACGCAGCCGCACTCGTGCCCACCCAAGGAGAAGCATCGCTGTTCGACGACACGGGCGAGCTCGTTCGCTTCTTCGCTCAACATCCATCGCAGCAAGATCAAGTCGCGTTCGTTCACGATTACCAAAGCCGCCGCTGGCTGCCGGCCAGCACGGCGTACTTCGTCAAGGATCTCAAGCTCTCCACACCGATGGGCAGCGGCATCGTGGCGTTCGCCGATCGCTCGTCCGCTGAATCATTCGCGCAGCCGCGTCAAGCACCCGTGCTGCGTTGGGAGGAAGTTCTCGATGCGCATTGAACGTTTGTCTCTACTGTTGGGTTCCGCTTTGTTGGTGGTGGCAACTGTTGGATGTGGTGGTGGCGCGTCCACTCCATCGCAGCCGGCGGGGCCATCGCGCCCCAAGCCCGCACCAACCGTGTCACTCAAGGGCGACCCGATCATCGGACAGCAGAAGTTCCAGGGCACCTGTACGACTTGTCACGGCCCGAATGGAACAGGGCTTCCCAAACTGGGCAAAAACCTGGTGACCAGCGAATGGTCCAAGTCCAAAACTGATGCCGAGTTGTTGGCCTTTCTAAAGGTTGGCCGGCCCGCGTTGGACCCACTCAACACCACCAAGGTCGACATGCCGCCTAAAGGTGGCAATCCGTCGCTGACCGAGAAGGACCTGGCCGATATCGTGGCGTACGTGCGCTACTTGCAGCGCGGCTGATCTTCAGAGGTGTCCACGAAATACCGCGGGCCACAGAGTCCCAGCCGCGGGAGACACTGGTCTAGAAGCAGCAGCGCCTTGAGCACCGGCGCTCGTGATTCGCCTCACTTGAAAACGGTCGCGGCCCGTTAGACTCTGGCCGCGACGTTCTGAGAGGGGGGTCTGGGTCATGCGCCTCGGTCGACTTCAGTTAGGGTTCTTGATGCTCTTCAGTTTTCTCCTGGTCGAGCCGGCGGCAGGCCAAGATCTGTTCACATCGCTGCAGAAAATCATGCCATCCACCGAAGGCTTTGACGTCAGCGGCAAGACCCTCAGCCTGGGCCGATTGGAGTTCGAGTTCCAAACGGGCGCGCTGTTTCCGCTCGTCGATGGCGACGGCACGGCGTCCGGTTTCGTGTTCGAGGGGAAGGGGCGCTACGTCTATCGCGTGGACGACCGCGTCGACCTCGAAACATTCGTGCGCAACTGCGACCTGCAGGCCAAGAGTCTCGCCCATTCCGATCGCTCGGCCTACGACACGTTCGAGCGGGCGCTGATCTTGATGGCACAACCGCAATGGGTCGACAGCCTAGGGCCCACCGCCTCGGTAAGCACTCCCTCGGCGCTGACGGGATGGTTTCAAGAGCGGTGGCGAAAGATAGAGACGGAGTGGAGCGCGGCCAGTCATCGAATCGCCGAGTCTCGACTGAATATCGAGCATGGCCAGGTCGCTTACGTCGAGGTCGATGGTACGCATGCACCCGTGCACTACCAACTCGAACTCCAGCGCGCGCACGGCGAGTCGTTCGGCACAGTGTGGCAACCGCCGGGATACGACTGGCGCGCCTATCGGGCGATCTCGTTCCAGACCAGCACGGGCTGGGAGCGCAAGCCGAAACCGCGATGGATCGTCGACAAGCTGACGCTCGACGTGACCAAAGGCGAGAAGGTCGACGGCACGGTACGCGCCGTGCTGTCGGCCAAGATCCTTGCGGCGGGTCAACGTGTTCTGAGCTTCGATTTGCTCAACAGCCGGGACGATGCTCCCACGGCCAACTGGACCAGTCAGAAAAACAAACTGACGCTACAGCGCGTGGCCGACGGATCTGGGCGCGAGCTGCGCTTCTCGCATCGTTTCGATGAGCTGATCGTCGACTTGGGCGAGGCACCGGCTGCTGGCGCACGTGTCGATTTGACGTTCGAAATCGAAGGCCAGTTTTTTACCGCCAAGGGCGGTGAGCGAGGTGACGTCGTTGCCGATCTGTCGCGCATCGATTGGTATCCGAGCCCGCTCGGGTTTGGAGAGGCCAACTTCACGTTCGATCTGAATGTGCGCTGTCGCAAGGGGTTGCGACCGATCAGCACCGGCGACACGGTCGAGATGAAAGAGGAGGGCGATTTTGTTCTGATGCACGCCAAGAGCGACGTATCTGTCCCCTCCGTAAGTCTCTTGATCGGCAAGTACGTCAGTCACATCGTCGACCTGGGAGGTGGCAGAAAGCTGGGTGTTCACGGCTACGGAAACATCTCGCAAGAGATGGTCGATCTACAAGCGAGCGTCGTCACCGAGCTGTTCAAGAGCCTCGAGCGATTGGTGGGTGAACTGCCCTATCACGAGATCGACGTGGTCGAGGATCCTGAGGACTGGGTGTTCTTTCGTTATGGGCGGGCAATGCCAGGCATCGTCATGGTGAGCACACCGATGTTCCGCCCCTTCGTAATGACTCCCCGCGCCAGCGGTCAAACGCAAGGTGGAGAGGTTTTGCTCGCGCGCGAGCTCGCACACCAGTGGTTTGGAGTGTTGCTTCGCCCTTCGTCGACCTATGACAACTGGTTGAGTGATTCGATGGCCGAGTATCTCTCTGGTCTCGTCGCGCAGGACCTGGCGCTCGACGATCGTAGTGTTCAGAAACGCCAGATTCTGGGCTGGAAGTCGCTGTACGGCTCGTGGGATGGCTATGCCTCTTGGTGCAAGGACTGGTCGATCGAAGCAGCAAACAACTTGGCAGGAGCCAACGCTGAGGACTATCGATTCTGCCTGCTCCATCAGCGCGGGCCGCGCACGCTCCATATGTTGCGCGGGTGGATGGGCGATCAAGCATTTCTGACCATCCTCAAACGCTTCCTGGCCACCTATAAGAACCAGCGCGTGACCAGCGACGACTTCAGCGCGTCGCTCTCCAAAGCTACAGGTAAGGACATGAACTGGTACGTCGACGACTGGCTTCGCCGTGGCCCTAAGCCACCGATCAACGTCACCGCCCAACTACAGAAGACTGCCGATGGCCGCTCGCAAATCGTGGCCCACGCCACTCAACCGGCCGACGAGTTTGCGCGCACCTTCGTACCGCTTGTCGCACGCGACGCATCCGGCAAGGTCGGCATCCATCTGTTCATGGTCGACACTGCCGACGCAACCACGACGATCCCACTCGACTCGGTACCCGCGAAGGTCGAAGTCGACCCGTACAAGTTGAACCTGATCGAGTACGGCGCACCCAAGAAGAAATAGCGCACCGGCCCACGCGAGCGATCGCCTTCGTGCGCCGATTCTGTAAGACTCCCCGCCTGAGGAGGAGTCCGTTATGTCGTCGATCGATCGCCGTCGCTTTCTGCGTGATACAGGTCTGACCATGGCGGGAGTGGTGGCCGCCGGCAATGCGGTGACCAACACGGTACTCGCCACGCCAGCAACGACGACACCCAACGACGAGTGGGCCGCGATACGCAGCCAATTCGACCTCTCGCGCGACTGGGTCCATCTCGCGGGCTTTTTCTTGGTCTCCCATCCCAAACCGGTCCGCGAGGCGATCGAGCGCTTTCGCAAACAGCTCGACGCCAATCCCTTCGAGGTGGTCGAGCGCGGCTGCTTTGGCAAGCCCGAGGAAAACATGGATTTGCGCGTCAAACGCGCGGCAGCCGCTTACCTCGGAGGCAGCCCCGATGAGATCGCGCTGACGCAAAGCACAACCATGGGCCTGGCTCTGACTTATCTTGGCCTGCCCCTGCGCGCCGGACACGAAGTGCTCACCACCGCGCACGACCACTACGCGCATCACGAGGCGATTCGGCTGGCCGCGCTGCGCAGCGGCGCCTCGACACGACGAATCGCCTTGTTCGATTCGCTGGCCGAGCTTCCGGCAATCACTGTCGACTCGATCGTGTCGCGCATCAAGCAAGCGATCCGTCCCGAGACACGGGTCGTGGCGCTCACCTGGGTCCATTCGCAGACCGGACTGAAGCTTCCATTGCGCGCGATTGCCGCTGCAATTCGCGAAGCCAATGCAGGCCGCACCGACGCGGACCACGTGCTGATGATCGTCGACGGCGTGCACGGCATTGGATGCGAGGACGAAACGATCGCCGAGACCGGCTGCGATATTTTCGTGGCCGGCACACACAAGTGGCTGTTTGGGCCGCGCGGCACCGGGTTGATTTGGGCCAACCAGCGCGCGTGGGCCGCGATGCGTCCCTCGATTCCAACATTCGATGAGGAGTCGCTCTACGTCGCCTGGATTGCGGACACAGCACCCAAGGCTCCCGCTAAGGCGTCCTGGTTCACACCCGGTGGGTTTCACGCCTTCGAGCACGAGTGGGCGGTCGAATCCGCGTTCGAGTTTCACCGTTCGATCGGCCGCGCGAAGATAGCCGCGCGCATTCACTCGCTCAACCAGCGCATCAAGCAGGGCCTGTCCGAATTCAAACACGTGAAGCTGTACACGCCGATGTCGGAAGAACTGTCCGCCGGTCTCGTCGGCTTCGACGTCGACGGACTCGAGCCTGCCGACGTTGTTCAGCGCTTGCTGCAACAGAAGATCATCGCCAGCGAAAGCCCTTACGCGCGAACCGTGGCACGACTCTCGGCCGGACTGATGAACACACCCGAGGATGTCGACATCGCGGTGCGGGCCGTTGGTGCTTTGAAGATCTGACACGCTGCGGGCGTCCGTGGTGCAAGCTGTTCCAGTCCGGCACAGCATCACGCTGGACCGAAGCACGCTCGCTCAGTCTCCCGCGAGAATTGACTGCGCGGTCAAGTACTCACCGCCGCGGCCGAGAAGTGATGCGCGCTCCACGCTGAAGTGAGCGCGAGGGTTCTCTCGTGACAACCACCGCACCAAGCCTGACACCCCAAGAGATCGTTGCGAAAGTCGTTTCCGGGAAAGCCGATCTTCCCGTTCTCCCTGCGACCGCAGTCAAGGTGATGCAGGAGTTGCGGGCCCCCGGAATCAGCGTTCCCCGCCTCATTAAACAGGTCGAACTTGACCCTGCCCTTACCGCTGCGGTGCTGCGCGTCGCCAACTCGGCGTTCTATGGTTCGCAAACGCAACTCCGCGACCTCAAGGCCGCGATCAGCAGCATCGGCATGAATCAGACGCGTAACTTGCTTTACGCGCTTGTGTTGCGTTCCAAGTTGGTCGACGCCGGCGCGTACGGCCGTCATGGAGCAGAAGTATTCGAGCACTCGTTGGCGGTCGCCTTCGGAGCTCGCTTGGTTGCCGATGTCGCCTCGCTCGAAGGTGAAGATGCTTTTCTTTGCGGCATCCTGCATGACGTCGGCAAGCTGGCACTGGTCCAAGCGCTACGTGCCAACGCGGGCGGCGAGCTGCGTGAACTCGGCGAGGAGGAACTCGCGCTCGTTCAGGCGCATCACGCAGAGACCGGCGCGTTGCTAGCAGAGCACTGGGGTCTACCGTCCTCGGTTTCTAATGTCATTCGATTCCATCACTCGTTCGAGTCCAAGGAGGCTCCGCAGCCGGTGACGGTCTGCGTCGCGCTGGCAAATGCGCTCTGCCACGAGGTTGGATTGGGTGGGCAGTCGGTGTCCGCAGTAGCGTTCGAGGCAGTCTCTGCTGCTTTCACCTTGAAGCTGACCACAGAACGACTCACGGCGATCCGAGCCAAGCTTCCCGCAGCGGTGGGACCGGCGACGGCAGTGTTTCACGATTGATTTCCCGTTGCCTCACGCGAGTCGGTAGGGTCGAGTCAGCGGCCGACAACAGCGATCCGGACGGGGGTACTTGGTTCGCTAGTCGCTGGGCCAACGGTTCTCGACAAACAGTCCGCTGAGACCGGAGTCCCAGCGGACTGTTTGCTTCTCTAGTGCTGTCAGGCCTGCGCTACGGCGTTTCACCCGCCGCGTTGACAGCCACGATCCGGTAATACGTAAGCGGTGTGCCGGCGGTATTGGCCGCCGCTTCGGTGTAGAGCGGATCGACGGTGGTGGCCACCTCGGTCAAGGATTGTGGATCGCTGCCGCGCATGATCCGGTAGTGACTCGCCGGTCCATGCAGTGTGTCGGCAACAGGCGCCTTCCAGTCGAGCCGAACCGTCGCGCCATCGAAGGTGATGAGTAGAGTGCTGCCATCGATGGGGAGCGGCGGGCCGAGTTGCTGCGAGGCGAGCGTGAACACCTCGTCGGTGTCATCCCACCCGAGCAGCGACCCGATCGTGTCGTACGCCAGGACGCGCACGATTGCGTTATCGGTCAACGCTCCCGTAGCGGTCCAGTCGAGCGTCGTACCACTCGAGTGCGTGGCGAGGTTTTCCCACGATGTGCCGCCGTCGCGCGACAGTTGCACGTCGTAGTAGTGATCGGCCCCCGAGGCCGGCTCCCACGCGATCGGTACTGTCTGGCCGAGTTGGTAGTAGCTGTGCGGAACAGGTCTGACCTGGTTGGGGTCGCCGGTCCGGACGATGTCGGTGCCGCGCCACCACTGCACGTCCTCGACCTCGCCCATGATCGTGACCGGTACCTCTCGGCCTTCTGGCAACGCTGCCAGCGTGAGTTCACCGTCGAACCAGAAGGTGACCTCTTCGATGCCGTTGCGGTTGCTGTCGGTGTAGTACGGCGCCGGCGTGGTGAGTGCCGGGACCTCGTCGTTGAGCATCACGCTGGACAACCGCACGTCATGCGGATTGAGACCAGCGGGGAGTTCGATCGTCATCCGTACACGGAATGTGCTGCCGCTGTGACGGAGGATCTTTGGAACGAACTCGGTGAGCGTCGGTTCAATCAAACTGACGTTCAGATGAACCGGTATCTCGACCAGAGGGTTGTATGGATCGTTGCTGGCAACTTGAATTGTCGCCTCGTGAATTCCATCTTCCAATCCCAAGGCGTCGAGATTGACGGCGACGCTCTGGCTCAGGCTCTCGGCTACTGTCCCTGCCGTCGGGTCGAGCACCACCCACTGCGGGATCTTGCGGAATTCGATGGCGAGACCGCTGTGCATGTATGCGGCATTGAAGACGACGTTCAAGCCGTCGTCGCGTGTCGCGTTTTGCATACCGATCGTCGCGCTGTCCTGCACACCGGCCATCGACTGATACTGATACAGGATCCGGCCGTTGGGGAAGATCTGGACCTGGAACGTCAGCACCGAGCCGGTGGTGAAACGATCGACCCCTTGGTACTGAACGATGAAGCGCGCGCCATCGCTGTAGTAGTAGGCGTGGACACCGCTGCGGAAGTGCAGGTCGTCCCAGAACGGCGCCAGCATGTTGCTCGGCACCGTCGTTGCGTTGTTTGGAAGCGGTTGGTTGGAGTAGGCAGTGAGCGTCGAGTCAAACGACAAGAACCCGTTGGTCGCAACGTTCACCGTGGTAAACGAGTTGCCGTAGAACGGGAAGGCAAACCCGAGTGGCACACCGGTGACAACCTGATCGTCCCCATTCAACAAGGTCAACGGTGTTCCAATCGTGGAGATATCGAACCAGTCGAACAACGGCCCACCCGCATCGTCGGAGTCGGCCCAGCGATACCCGAACAGGTCGGGGCCGCCGGAACCGAGAGAGCCTTCACGGCTGTCGATGTCTTCCTTGCCGAGCGCAGCGTAGCTCCCCGGTGTCACCGTGGCACCAGCGGAGATCAGGTTTGCGCCTGCTTCCCACAACAGATCGCTACCGCCTGCGTTGGCGATGGCGAGTTGTTTGGAGCGATGACCGCCGGGTGGAAGTGCTGTGCTAATTGCCGGCGGTGTGACGTGAATCTCCGGCGGGAATAACCCTTCGCCCGAGAGCGCCACATTGATTTGCGGTTCATCCGGATCGTCGCTGAAGACGCTCAGCGTACCGGTGCGCGTGCCTTCGTCGGTCGGGCGGAAGTTGACCGTGACAGGCAACGCGCCACCGGGCCTGAGCGCCACCGGTGGCGTGACACCTGCGGCCTCGAAGTCGCCGCTCACGACGATCGAGTTGATGTGAACGGTTTCGGTACCGGTGTTGCGAATCGTCAGCGGCAACGGGCTGCTGAATCCGACGAACGTCGTTGGGAACGAAAGGCTCAACGGTTGTACATCGATGTCGGGAATTCCGGTGACATGCAAATTCACTGGCACGTCGATCAATGCCGCCGACGGGTCATTGGTATCCAACAGGATCGACGACTGATAGTCGCCGCCTACCAGTCCGCCGGCATCGATGGTGACGTCGAGATCGACGAAGCCACCGGCAGGAACACTACCGGAGGACGGCTGGATACGCGGCCACACGAAGGGCGGGCCAACTTCGACCGCCATGTTGTTGTGCACATACGCGGCGTTGTAGACGGCCGTCAGTCCATCGGTCTTTGTAGCGTTCTGGATTCCGACCGTCGCACTCGCCAGCTCGGCCGAGGTCATCGTCAGGTACTGGTACACGATCCTGCCGTTGGGATAGAGGATCACCTGGAACGTCAGGTTGGAAGGTGTCGTTGAGGAGAAGCGATCGACGTTGCTGTACTGCACGATGAAACGGTTACCATCGGCCAGATAACGGGCACGGTTCTGGCTGCGGAAGTGCAGATCGTCCCAGAAAACCGCCAGCAAGTTCGCTGGAGCACCCGTATTGGGAAGCGGATCGTTGCTGAGATCGGTAGAGGTGTCGGTGAACGACAGGAAGCCGTTGGTCGTGACCCGCACCGAGTTGAACGACTGGCCATAGAACGGGAAATCGAATCCTAGTGAAATCGGACCGGCGCTTTGATCGTCACCATTGAGCGTCGTGATCGGGGTGCCGGTGGTGCCAATCTCCACCCAGCTGAAGGCTGGCCCGCCAGGCTGATCGGAGTCTCTCCACAAGTAACCGAAGGCGTCGGGACCTCCAGATCCCAGGACGCCCGCTCGCGGATCGACTTCGTCCTTCTTCAGTTCGAGTTCGTCGTAGACGGGGACCACTGCACCGGTATTGAGTTGAACCCGGCTGCTGAACGTCAGGTTCGAGCCGCCCTGGTTTTCCAGGTGCAACGTCCTGTGCACCGCTTGACCGGCGTCGAGGTTTTCGTTGAATGACGACGGCGAGTGCGAAGCGATCGGCGGGAAGATCGAAACGCCGGTCACAGGCATTGCCTTGTTGGGCGCCACTGGATCATTCGAAAGCACATGCACGGCCGCGTTGAGCGGTCCAGCAGTAGTTGGTAACCACCGTAACGTCAGTGGACGTGAACCTCCCGGCGGCAAGTTGAAGCCACCCAGAGGTTCTGGGCCGCTCGCCGTCGAGTCCTCGACCACCAGCGTCGAGTTATCGGTGACCACGTCGCTGACGATCAGCATGTCGGTGCCGTTGTTGACGACTTGAATCGATGTCAGATGCGGGAACCCCACGAATCTCGTGCCGTAATCGAACGAGGTCGGGATGATCGCCACAATGGGTGCGCCGATCACCGACAGTTGGGCCGGTACGATTTCCTGCGGCTGACTCGGGACGTTGGTATTGAGAATCACGCTCCCTTCCAGCAGGCCGCCGTTGCGGCTGTTGGAATCGAACTTGACGTCGAAGTTGAAGCTGCCACCTGCCGGCACGGAAGCGTGCGCGGGCGTGACCGTCAACCAGTCGGGAACGCGGCTGAACTGCGTGGCCAGGCTGTTGTGGACGTAGGCGGTGTTGAAGGCGGTCTGCAGCGCGATCGTGCGCGTGGTGTCTTGAATGCCGATCGTCGCGCTGTTGAGGGTCGAGCCGGTCATCGTGTTGTACAGCACCACGGCCTTGCCGCTGGGATAGAGCTGGACCTGGAACGTCAAACTCGAGGTGCTGCCAACCTTGTCGACAGCGGTGTACTGCACGATGAACCGCGAGCCGTCGTACAGATAGCGCGCCCGGTTGACGCTGCGGAAGTGCAGGTCGTCCCAGAACAACGCGATCGAGTTTTTCGGCAACGATGTCGAGGGCAGCGCTCCATTGCTGAACACCGTGGCCGTCGAGGTGGTATCGAAGGTAATGAAGCCGTTGGTGCATACCTTCAACTGCGTGAAGTTGGTGCCATAGAACGGGAACGTCATTCCCATGCTGATTGCGGGACTGATTTGGTCATCGCCGTTGAGCGATGTAATCGGCGTTCCAGTGGTGGAGATGTCGACCCAGTCGAAGGCCGGGCCACCCGCCGCATCGGAGTCTTTCCAGCGATAACCGAAGGCATCGGGTCCACCCGCGCCTAGGCCACTTTCATCGGCCGCAACGAGCACGCCATCGCCACCGTTGCCTTGGTTGGTGAGCGCGTTCACTTCGAGCACCGAGCCGCCGGTGTTCTGCACGTTGAGTTGGCGAACGACGGTTTGGCCGCTGTAGAGCGTTTCGCTGAACGAGGTGGGGTCGACGATCATCGTCGGCGCGACCACGCCGTTGCCGCTGACCGGCACCACCAAGTTGGGATCGGCGCCGTCGTTGCTCTGGATCGTCAGCGAGCCGGTAAACGGTGCGAGAGCGTCCGGCGTCCAGACGACCGAGACGTTTTGCGAGGAGTGCGGCGCGATGTCGAAGGTCTGCGGCGAGGCAGAGAGAGTGGCGCTGCTGGTGATGATGTTGGAGACGTGCAGCAGATCGGTGCCGTCGTTGGCAACGATCAGCGTTTGCGTCGACGGAGTGCCGATGTACACATCGCCATACGCCAGACTCGCCGGCTGCACGGTAATGTCCGGCGCACCGGTCACCGTCAAGGTCACATCGACCGTGAACGTCGGATGCGCAGGATCATTGGTGTTGATCAGGATCTGCCCTGGATAGGTGCCCCCTTCGAGACCGGAAGCATCGATGTGCGCCGTCAACGGTGTCGACGACGAGGCCAGCACACGCCCTGACGTTGGTGCTACGGTGAGCCACTGCGGCGTGGCGCTGAGGCGCAGCGCGAGGCTGTCGTGAATGTAGGCCTGATTGAAGGCGACCTGCAGCCCGACGGTCTTGCTGGCGTTTTGCATGCCGATCGTCGCGCTATCGAGCGCACCGCCCATCGTCTTGTACTGGAAGGTCACCGCGCCCGAGGCCTCGATGATCGCCTGGAACGTGTAGGCGCCGGTGCCGCTGTACCGCTCGATCTGTTCCCACTGCACGATCGCGCGGTTGCCGAACGATTGGAAGTAGCTGCGATTGATGCTCTTCGGACTCAGATCGTCCCAGAACGGCGCGAGCAGATTCTCGGGCGCTCCGGAATTCGGAAGCGGCTGATTCGAATACGACGTCGCGGCGCTGGTGAACGAGATCCAGCCGTTGGTGCACACACGAATCGAGTCGAAGAACGTGCCATACAGCGACACGTTGAATCCCAAGGCGAGCGGCGCAGTGGTGGCGTCGTCGCCCGTGAGACCGAGCGGCGTCCCCGTGGTCGAGATGTCTTGCCAGTTGAACGTGGGGCCGCCGGGACTGTCACTATCGATCCAGCGATATCCGGCAGCATCGGGGCCGCCACTGGCCTCGGTCACCGGATTGCCGGAACGTGGATCGGCGTCATCTTTGCCAAGCTCGAGCGGCGCGGGTGGCGCCGACAGCGGTTCACCGACCGTCGGCGTCGGGATCGTGAAGTCGAGCGTGCCCACACCAATGTTGCTCAACGTGATCGTGTGATCGCTCTGTTGACCGGTGAGGAGCGCGTCGACAATCGTGACCGGTGTGACGTCGCCGGTTGGTGGAGGCAGTGTTTGGCCGGAACCGAGATTGGAGATCGCGCCTACATTCCCCCACTCGTCGGAGGCTTTGATTGCGAAGAAGTAAGACGTGCTGGCATCGAGGCCGCGAACTTGCATCGACTGTGCACTCCCCGAGACCAGCGGAGCCGGTGCGTTCCCCGCGCGCGAGGCACTCGAGAAGTTCGCCTCGTTGAGCGGGTCCTTCGAGTAACGCACGTCCAAGCCCGTCGCTGTACCGACGGCGCCATCGTCGCCAGATGCGGTCCACAGCAAGTCGATCGTGTTGGAACCTGGGTTGACCGCCTCGAGGTTTGTAATCGCGCCAGGGGCAACGTTGTCCGGTTCGGCGATCGCGAAGAACGCATTGAGCCGGCCGTTGCTCACCACGAGTCCATTCATCGACGTAATGTGGTCGACGGAGTTGAGCAATACGCTCTTGAGTTGCGCAACCGGAATGCTCGGGGAGACTGAGCGAATCAAGGCACAAACACCCGCTACGTGCGGCGTCGCCATCGAAGTTCCAGAAAGCGTCCCGTAGGTGTTGCCCGGCAGCGTGCTGAGAATATTGACGCCCGGTGCTGCGAGATCGACCGATGTCGGGCCCCAGTTCGAAAACGAGGCGCGCGCATCGGCATGATCGGTGGCCGCTACGGAAATCAGGTTCGCCAGGTCGTAGCTGCTGGGATAGTGCGGCGACGTGTCGTTGTTGACACCATCGTTCCCGGCTGCGGCCACGAACGCGATGTCCAGCGCTCCGGCACGTGCGACCGCGTCGTACAGCGTTTGCGAGAAGCCACCGCCGCCCCACGAATTGGAGGTCAGGCTGACATGCATTGCGTTGGAGTAGTCGACGGCGCGCACGGCATCGGCAGTGCTGCCCGAACCGGCACCACTCAAAAACTTCAGCGCCATGACCTTGACGTTCCAGGCCACGCCGACAACTCCCAGCCCGTTGTTTCCCGCCGCGGTAATCGTGCCGGAAACGTGCGTTCCGTGGCCGTTGTCGTCGAATGGGTCGGCGTCATTGTTGACGAAGTCGTAGCCGTGAATGTCATCGACGAAGCCGTTGCCGTCATCGTCGATGCTGTTGCCTGCGATCTCGCCAGGATTGGTCCAGATGTTCGCGGCAAGATCGGGATGGTTGTAGTCGATGCCGGTGTCGATCACACCGACCACCACAGTTGGGCTGCCGGTAGAAACGCCCCACGCGAGATCGGCGTCGATATCAGCGTCCGTCGAGCCACCGGTCTGGCCCGTGTTGTTCATCCCCCATAGCTCGGGGTAGCGCGGATCGTTGGGCGTGACATCTAGTCCCAGCAGGTAGTTCGGCTCGGCATAGGCCACGGCCGGGTTGCGCCGCAACCGCGCGAGTGCGTCATCGACACTCACGCCGGGCCCCAGCCGCCAATGCTCTGCTTGTGAATCGAAGGTGTTGAGCGTCGTCGCGCCCAACGCGATGCGCACGCTCAAGCGATCGAGCGGCTGAACGCCGGGATCGAACTTCATCAACAGCTCGCCCGGAACGTAGGCGGGAGCTCCACCACCTGGCGATGCGTCGAGCGGCGTGAGGCCGTTGATAGGAACTACCAACAAAACGAGTAGAAACGCGAGAATTGCAAGCTTCGCCCGACGCATCAGACCCTCCCCATAGCGGCAGCGCTATGGCCGCACACCGTCGGGCAGGGCGAGATGCACCCGCATCCGCCGCGTGCCCCTCAGCAACGCGGCGTTAGTCTCATCCGTGCGGGTCGGCAGTCCAGCGCCAGCCCTCACGGTGGTCTGTGAGTTCGCGCATGCCGACTACGGTCAAGACAACCCCGATCCCGCGACGTGCAGCGCGGGGATACTCCTGTTGACGTAGTGACGTCAAGTGATGTCACGCAGATATTCGTTGCTATTTCTGCAAAGGACCGGTTCACCGTTCGAGCATGGCGGAAACGACGGCTTCGCGTCGCGACCAGACAGCACGCGGGCTGCCCGTTGGTGGCTGATCCCGCGTGCCTTTCGATTCCGATGATGTGCCCACGTTTCCGCGAGACATCACAAGGTCACTTCGTAGGACTAGCTTGCTGCCGTGTCGCGCCGCTCAACGGCCAAGGAACACCGCCACGTCATTGTCCGTTTCATCAGTCTCGACGACGTGGTCTGCTTCATCGACGACAACGACCACGTAGTGGCCCTTCGCCCCCGGCAGGCCGTCGGCGATGTCGGCTCGTGACTCGAACGAGACTTGGATCGGGGCGCCGATTAGCCTGATCTCGAACTCGATCGAGATCACTCCACTGCTCGCGCCAGGGCTCTCCGGGCACCGGTTCGAATTTGCCTCCGGCTGGCACGCGTTGGCACCGCGCGAGCGCTCATTCCCGGCGCTGTCCTGTCCGTAACTGCCCTCAATGGCGCCGTCATGCGGTACCACGAGGAAGAAGCGGTTCTCCGGTGCTGCGGCGACAACGGCGGACGTCGATCCACCTTCCGGACAACGCACAGACTGGTAGCTGGTAACGGCTGCCGCCGCACCCTCGTAGTCGGCGTAGTTGGCGTAGTCGGTCGTAGGTGCGTTGCAGCTTTGATCTCGCCGTTGGATACGCACAGGATCGCCTTCACCGACGCCAAACCCGCGGGTTCGCCTCGTTCGACTTCACATGGCAGTTGGTCTTTTTGATCAGCAGTGACAACAACGGCCCGCCAAGCACTCTATAGAGTGGACACATGGCCGACACACCCCGCCCCGGCAGCGCTGACGACCGGCGATTGCTGCGCCGTATTGCGTGGGG
Organism: Acidobacteriota bacterium; assembly: GCA_031395565.1. Classification (GTDB taxonomy): domain Bacteria; phylum Acidobacteriota; class Polarisedimenticolia; order J045; family J045; genus JANNUT01. Next base: position 49,736 of record JANNUT010000189.1, read on the forward strand.
GGATGTCGAGGCTTTGACGGCGCTGTATGACCGTTACGCCGACGCGTTGTTTGGCCATGCGCTGTGGCGAACCGGCCGGCGGCAGGATGCGGAGGATCTGGTGCACGACCTATTCGTGAGACTTGCCGAACGTGGCGCTGCACTTGTACTCGTCCGTGACCCGCGGGCTTACCTGCATCGAATGCTGCGCAATGACGCGGTGGCGAGGCGCAAGGCCTCTCCACCCAGCACCGTCGAACTCGACGAGGCAGTTATGGTGCCAACGAGCGAGAATCCCGCGCGCGCAGCGGAAGCGTCTCAATTGATGACGCGGCTGGCTCGACTGCCGGACGAGCAGCGCTTGGTTGTGGCGCTGCACTTGCTCGAGGGTTTTAGCTTCCGCGAGATCGCTGACGCGGAGCACGTATCGCTTTTCACGATTGCGAGCCGCTATCGATTGGCACTGCAACGCCTGCGCCGTGAAGCAGGGGTGGAAAAACCATGACAGATCGCGAGCGCCTTTCGACATCGTTTTCTGCTCTGCGGCGCACGCCGTTGAGTCCGAGCCATCGCGACCGGCTGATCGGGTCGGTGCTCGCGACACCGGCTCCGCCGCTTCGCGCGCGAGTCGCCGCCGTTGTGGTGCTCGTGGCCATGCACGCAGGGTGGAACCGGTGGGTGGTTGTTGGTGCCGACGTATCCGCGCCTTCCGAATCACAGGTCGCGGTGGCGAACCAGGCATCGACAGAGAGCCTCCTCGGCATGTCCGTTGACCTGCGCCGACCACGTTCGACACCCGAAACGTCCCTCGACGAGGCACTACGGTGGTAACACCGACGCAGAAGTACTTTTCGACGCGGCTTCGGCGACGAGTGGCGACGACCCTCGTGGTACTCATCGCGTTGCTCGGCGTTCATCTCTCGCTCGACATTTGGTTCGCCGCCCGAGTCACGGATGCCGTCGCTGACATCGAGCGGGAGTTCGGATCGCTGGATCTGAAGAGCCAGGAGCTTGCGCCCATTCCCAACGCGGAGAACCGGGCGGTGGTAATCCGCGCTGCTTGCGAGTTGCTCGATGTCTCGCGCGAGGAAAGGGATCGACTGACTGCTATCGACTTCGACGATGACGGCTGGGCGCAAGTCGATCGCGAGGCTCTCGATGCCGTCATCGCGCGCAATCAACTGGCCCTCGACCTACTCACCTACGGTGCACAACGACCTGATTCGAACTGGAAACTCGAGTTCAGGCCGCAACTGGGCCCCGATCTCCCCAGGTTGGTGCCACTCGTCGACCTGCTGCGCTTGGCCCACCTAAAGGCCGTTGCTCAGGCGGCCGATGGGAAGGCCGACGCAGCTGTCGAGACGACGATCGAGGCGGGCCTGGCGAGCCGTTCGCTAGAGCATGAGCATGTGTTGATCATGCAGTTGATCCGCATGACGGGCGACGCCTGGACCGCGGCGTCGGTGCACGACGTGTTGCGTAGCGCCGAGCCATCGCGTGCCGCGCTGATCAAGCTGATGGGCACGCTTGGAGCGGAGTCAGTGAAGGGGGACATGCTGGCCGCCTTCGTGGGCGAGACGGCGATCCTCAATGACCAACTCACGCAAATCGAGCGCGGGCAGTATCAGTTCTCGGGAGTTCCGACGTACGGTCGAACCCGGTGGATGCAGCTTGGCCAGCCCGGCGCCCTGCTGCTGCGTCCGGCGCTGCGATGGGCACACCTCGAGTATCTTCGCTACCAGCGGCAAATCCTGACGGCAGCGCGCGAGGGAACTCAACTCGACACGTCGATGCTGGGATCATTGGCAACGCAGCTCTTCGACCGAGACTTCTCCGGGGCGCAAGACAATATCCCCAACAAATTCGCCCGCGCGAAACTACGAGATGCGTATCTCGCACTCACGCGCACCGCCATCGCGCTTCGACTCTATCGGCTCGATCAAGGCGCCTACCCACCAGCGCTCTCCGGCCTGGTGCCGCAATACCTGGGGACGACAGCGGTTGACCCGTATTCCGGGCGCGAGCTGCAGTACCAACGATTGGATCGTGGATTCAATCTCAGTTCCGCCGGCCAGGGAAGCCCTGAGCTTTCCGACGTAGGCTTGACGGTGCTGCGCTGGGAAGTCCCCCGCTAGCCTGCAACGCAACGCAGACACGGTTAGCGCGCGCGGCGCCACCGATCGCAGCGGCTCCTGACCTACACTCCGCCACTCCACACGACCGGGAGACGAGAGCAATGCGGCAAACTCCGACTCAACTGCGCCACGAACTCGCTCGATCTCTGTTCCGGCTATCCCTCCTGGGACTCGCCGGTGCGCTGCTCATCCCGCCTGTCGCTTCTGCGGAGGACCCGCTTGCCGCAGAAGAGGCTGCTGCGATCTCACGCCTCTTCGCGATGCAACGAGAGATCGATCGCAAGGCCGACGGCTTCGAGAACTCACTGCAATCCCTGCGGACACTCGATGCCCGATTCCCTCAGCCCGAAGACTACGGGTACACCGGTTCGCTCGAGAACTACCTCGATGCCGTCGCGCAGGCGAATCGATCGGACGGAGATAAAAGCTCCACGCCGCTGCCCGAGAGCGTGGCGCGCTTTCATCGCGATCTGTTGAGCCGGCTAGACCGGGCCTTATGGTTTTCCGACATCACGCGGCTCACCGACCAACTCGAGGCAGAGACCAAGATCCCGTCGCGGACCAAGCCTGCTCTCGTTCACGAAGAGTCCAAGGGCAACCCAACCGAACGCCCCTACACCATTAGACCTGCCGCGATTCCGTTTCTTCTCGGCGAGGATCTGGCCGCGTGGGACGCAGCGTTGCGTGACTGGCGGCAAAAGCACCACGAGGCGCTGCTGCAGGAAGGGCTGCTGCGCTCGAAGCAGTCGTTCGAGAAGCGTGACGACGGTGCCGCGATCGCCGTGCCCATTCTGCTCGGCGCGCGCTTTGCCTTGCTGGCACGCACGGTGCGGTTCGTCGATACGCGACCAACAGAGACCGCCGCCGAGCTGCAACAGTACCGGCGGAGCGCCGCCCACCGCTGGATCGAGTTTCTATCGAAGCCGCACGCTGAACAGTTCCGGGCTGCGGTAATGGGCAGGGTCTTAGAGCCAGACTCCTACCGGCTCGAAACAAGCCCGCTGCGACAACGATTGACTCCGCTGCTTGAGTTGCCGGAAATCTTCGATGAATGCGAGGCAAGGCTCTCCGAACTCGACGCGCTGGTTGGGCAGCTGACAAACGAGTATTCCAAGTGGCGCCTGAAGAACAACGAAGCAACAGATAAACCCAGCCGCGATCAGTTTCTGGCGGAGATCCTCCCGCGTGTCGCACGAGTGACGGGGCTGGCCAGACACGTCTCCGCACTCCTAGAGCCAGCGGCATTGATTGCGAAGAACTCCCCCGATCCACGGGGCTGGCTGACACTTTCGTTGCCGTATGGCGAGCTCGTCGTTGATCTGAATCGCGAAGACCTCAACGCTCAACTCAGCGGGCTGAAGGAGTTCCTCACAAGCATCGACGCGGCCAATGGAAAGCTGGCACTCGCCATGGCAACACTCACTCAACTCCAGCTCACGACCGCCAAGCGCGTCCGTGCGTTGCGAGTTCCGCTCGACAAGGTCGAGGAGGCGCTCAGCTACGGACTGTCGATTCCGTAGGGCTACACGAAAGCGGGTGGTGCTCAAGGGTGGGGCGAGCCGCTCCCGTTCGACCGCTCCCAATCCGCCTTGCGCCGGTCCCGAAGTGCTATCGCCCGCTTCTGAAGCTCTTGGGCTTTCTCGAACGCGGCATCGGCCCCGGCATCATCGCCGAGCTGCCGGAGGACCTGCGATTGCTCGCGCCACAACAAGTTGTAGTAGGCGATCGCTTCCATGTAGTCCGGATCGAGTCTCAGTGCCTCGTCCAGGGCGGCCATTCCCCACTTGATGCAATTCAGCCGCTCGTCGACAGAAATCGTGCCTTCCTTGTTACCGGTATACGCGCGATTCCAGTACCGCTGTCCAACGGTGTACCAGCGCTCTCGGTTACGTGGATCTAGCTCGGCGAGTCGCTCATACACCTCCATGGCCGGTTTGAAAACACGTTTCTTGTCGTAGTAAAGCACTCCGAGCATCTCGAGTACTTTCAAATCGAATGGCGATTGCACGCGAAGCGTCTCGTAGTACTCAATCGCTTTGTCGTATTGCTCCGAGGAGCTGAGCATGGCGAGGTAGTACTCAACCACTTTCTCTTTTGCATCCGGCTGGTCGATCGGCGGCGACATCTGAAGCAACTGCTCGAACTCGGCAGTTGCCCTCCGTGCGTACTCCTGGTCCAGCGGGTTGGTCGAGCCAGGGTGATACAGCGCTGTGTAGGCCAGCGCGACCTGGTAGTGCGCCGCCCAATCGTTAGGCTCGTGCTCGAGCACCTTTTCAAACGCTACGATCGATTCTTGATACTTCTGCTGATTGAACAGCCGGTTCGCGGCGTCGAACGCCGCCTGCCGCTGGGTTTCGTCGCCGCGGGCGGCAAAGCTGACAAGCAACAGCGTGGTAACGAGCAGCAGTAACCCTCGATTCATCACGACTCCTCCCTTGCGGCCGCGTTGCCGCTCGTCGTTCACGACGCACGCCTGCCGAAGAAATGGAACCAACCTTTGGCACTGAGGATTGGCTCGCTTGCAGCAGGCCGCTCGGATCGCCAGGAAGTCTTGCGGATCTTCTTGCAGAACGGTCTGCCTCGCTTGCGCCGCACGCAGGCTAGGAGCCTACGTGCGCGCGGGCCCTTCGTTCGGACCCGGCACCCGCACCATAGTCGCAAGCAGCCGTCCGATCGTCACACGTGGATCATCCAACTGGCCGGTGTGCATCGGTGAGCATTGGATCATCGTGCTGCGTGCTGCCGTGAGCCAGTGAAAGCGCTCGCGCATCGGCAGCAGACCAATCGGGCCCGCGGCCTCGCCTCCCGCGCAGATCAGCGGAATCACGGCGAGGTTCTCGCGAACTGCTTGCATGTCGAGCGACGGGTCGAGTGCTAACAGACGTCGCTCGTCCAGCTCGATCCGCGCCTCCAAGAAGGACTGCTCCGGGCACGAGACGATGACGCCGACGTTCACGAACTCTTCGCGGTCGACGCGCGGAACTACACGGATTACCGCGTAGTCGTACTTACAGGGCGCGGGCACGAATCGCCTCCTCTACAAACAGCTGCGACGTCTCGCGCCGCCGCTGCAAGTAACCAACATAAGCGGCGCGCCGTCGAGCTGCCTCGCCAACGGACGCGTCCTCAACGAGCCACGACTCCGGAACAAGTCCGACGATTCGCTGAATCTCTTCACTGGTCACCAACGCCGTCATTCTGGCATCGGCCTCTTCAAGTCCTGTCGCCAGCGGCAGCAGCACATGCTGTTTGATCATTGGAAACGGATCTTCGCTGCGCGACAAGGGATCATCGGACCCGTGATGAAAATAGAGAGAAGCGCCGTGATCGATCAGATGCAGCCGCCGGTGCCACATCAGCATGTTCGTGTTGCGTGCGGTGCGGTCGAGGTTGGTCACGAACGCATCGAACCATACGATCGAGGAAGCAAGTTCTGCGTTGGGCCGGTGTGCAACCGGGTCGAACATCACCGATCCCGGCAAGTAGTCGAGCGCCAAGTTGAGTCCTGCGCTGGCCCTGATGAGGTGCTGGATTTCAGGATCGGGCTCGGTGCGCGCGAGATCGGGGTCGAGTTCGACCAGCACGATCTCGGGCACGAGCAGCCCCAGCGTGCGGCCGATTTCTCCGGCGACAAGCTCGGCGATCAGCGCCTTGGGCCCTTGACCGGCACCGCGAAACTTGAGCACGTACAAACCGTCGTCGTCGGCCTCGATGATTGCGGGTAGCGAGCCGCCCTCGCGCAAGGGGGTGACATAGCGGGTGGCGACAACGGTTCGCAGGCTCATCGGGGCGGCAAGTGTAGTCTGCCCGCGGGCAACGGCGAGTCCCGATGAGCGCTTGCCGCAAACAACAGAGCGGCCCCGAGCGGTTTCGTCTCGGGGCCATCGCTCGGCTAGGGGCAGGCGCCCGGCGCTGCAGCAATCGAGGCGTCGCGTGGTGCGAACAGGCCGGGGCTGCCATCGTCGTAGGTGCCGCGGCCGCCGCAGTTCGCCGGTCTCACCAAATACCATCGCGCCGCACCAGGCAGCGGCCCTGCGTCCGCGTCGTTGTACGCGTTGGTGCCCAGATCGTTGTACAGGCAGTCACTGATCGCCGCGCTGTAGTTGCCGCCCGACGAGACCAGCGTTTCGGTGTCGCCGCGCACGATGTCGAAGAAGCTCGTGACGCCTCGATCCTCCCATTGCAACACCACGGCGTCTCCACTGCGCCGTGCTTGCAATTGCGAGAGCTGCGCCGGAACCGCTACGTTATCAACGACTCCATTGCAGTCGTCGTCGATGCCGTTGCAGGTTTCGGTGATTGGCAACCCGGGCGTGCACTGGTCTGCGAGCGCCCCATTGCTGCAAACGACCAAGCCCAAGCGGCCGCATTGCCCAACACCGCAGGCTGTCGTGAATGGGACGAAGTCTTCGTCGACGGGACCGTCGCAGTCGTCATCCAGACCGTCACAGTGCGCGTCGGTCGGTTCGTTCTGGGGGCCAGGGACGCAGGTCGCATTCTCGACACCACCCGAGCACGACGTGGTAATGGTTCGTGCGCAGACGCCAAGCCCGCACGATTCAGGATGCGGCGCGTACTCTTCGTCGGTGGCGCCGTCGCAATCTTCGTCCAGACCGTTGCAGAGCACGTCGGTGGAAGCGGTTGGCGTGCCCGGCACGCAAGAATTGCCAGCGACTCCACTCGTGCATGACGTTTGGCCGGTAGAGGCACAGACGCCGGTGCCGCAGTTGGTGGTTGAGACGGCAAACTCTTCATCGACAGGGCCGTCGCAATCATCGTCGATCGCATTGCAGACGCCGTCGTTCGGCGCCGGGTTGCCCGGATTGCAAGTGTTTTGCTCGACGCCGTTGACGCAGCCGAGGAATCCAGTTCGCGCGCAACCTCCAACGCCACAGCTGGTGTTTCCGGCGTTGTACTCCTCGTCGACCGATCCGTCGCAATCGTCGTCGACGGCGTCGCACGTTACATCGTTGGACGCCAGCGGCGGCAGCGGCACGCAACTGTTGCCCGGGACGCCGCTGATGCACGTTGTCGATCCGCTTGCTGCGCATGGCCCGGCGCCGCACTGCGTCGCCTGAGCCACGAAGTTTTCGTCGATCGTGCCGTCTTGATCGTTGTCGAAGCCGTCGCACGAATCGAACGGCTTGAGCAATGGATTGGTGTCATCGGCGTCGCCGGTGCATTCGGTGAATCCGTCGCCGTCGGCATCGTTGCGCGAGGACGACGTCAGCTGCGGCGCGTAAGCAACGTTGGTGCTAATGCTGGTGCCGGTGCCAGGGCCAGCGCCGGAAGGTCCTGAGGCACTTCCCCACCACGATCGCGTTGCATCGATCGAATTGGTGGTGTCGTTCTGCACACCGTAGGTGTCCGAGGTGATATCGGTGAGCGTCACGGTGGCCCCACTGACGTAGTCGGCCTGGATCGCTGTACGTGCCCCCTCGATGGTCGAGCACGTCACCGTCGTATCGACCGGTGTGCCGTTGTAGCTGGGCAAGTGCTGAAGCCGCACGCCCACGCCGCTGTTCTCGACCATGCTAATGGTCGAGCGCTCGATCTTCGTTCGCGCGCTATTGGCCGCCTCGCAAGAATGGCTGCCGGTAATTCGAATCGCCTCATGCACGCCGCGATTCCCGATCTCAGGGTTGTCGTGAATCCAGGTGTCGTCCGAGGCTTCCACCCACAGGTTGACGGCGTTGGTCTCGGGCCACTCGTCGCTCGGCACACCGTGAATTGCGTTGTTGGCGATTTCCGTGTTCTTGGCGTACTTGAGTTTGATCGAGCGGGTGATGTGATACGTGAACGAGTCGAAGATCTTGTTGCGCTCAGCGTAGGCACCGGCGCCGCTTTCACACGAGCGCGGACCGCCGTCGATCAAGATCCCTTCGCGCGAGCGATGCCCGCAGCGGTCTTCGTTGTCGCCGTCGCGAATCATGCCGTCGAGGTAGACGTTGCGGATCGTGTTGTCGTCGCAGTCGCCCAACAGCCGGATATCGGTGGTGCCGTTTTCGCGTAAGTCGATGGTGTCGAACACCGAGTTCTTGACGTTTTGAAGGTCGAGCCCGATCTCGGTGTCCTGGTGTCCGCCAAGGCAAGCAGGCGTGCCCATGCCGGCGCCGTGAATCGTGATGTACTTCACGTAGATTCCACTCACGCCGATAATCTGCAGTCCGGGCTTACGCGGCTCGTTGTATTGCGTCGCATCGATCACGCTTTGATTGCAGTGGTCGCACCACGCGTAGAGGATCCTCCCCGGAACACCTTCCAAGTCGACAGCGCGATTCAGCACCACTCGCCCGGGAATCTCACCCTTGCCGATCAAGACCAGCCCGCCCGTCGGAGCCGCATTGATCGCTGGCTGCAACGTGTCATAGCACGCTGCTCCGGTCGCACTGCGTGACCAGCCTGTAACCTTGGGCGCGCGCGCCAGGACCGGTTCGGCGGTGCGCGCGATGAAGTTGGAAACATCGGAGGGGCCAGTCGCTGTGTTACCGGTGCCGCCCACGCTCGGCGGACCGCTCGCCGCGCCCCACCAGTTGTGCTTCAGGTTGGCGCTGACCACGTCTTGATTCACGGTGCCCTGTGCATTGCCAAGAAACAGGTTTTCGTTGATCGTCGCGCCGGTGGCACTGCCGGTGCGAATCATGAGCGCGGTATTGGATTGCTGCGCGAATCTGTTTTGCAATACATCCAGGCCCGATACCGTTCCTTTGATCTCGAGCCCGTTTTCGTTGGAGGTCATTTGATTGCAGACAAACGACCCAGTCGTGACGCCGTCGATCAGCACCGACACTCCGTCGTTGGCGGCTGCGGTTCCGTTGTTTGCGGTGAAGTAGTTGCCTTCGACAAAGATGTCGCGCCCCTGACGAATGTCGAGCCCCGCGCGGCTGGTTGCCAATGAGCCGCCACCGTTCCCGCTAATCGTGTTGCCGGCGATTTCAAGCGTGTTGTTGGAGCCCGCGAGTTGTTTCAAGGCTGGGCCATCGTTGTTGCGCATGGTGTTTTGACGCAGTTGCACGCGTCCCGATCCGCCGCGCAGCAACACACCGCTGCCGCTGTCGGGAATCGAGTCGGCGTCGTTGAGTTCGATCACGTTGCCGCTGATACGGTTCCAGTCGCCCACCGTTCCGATCGCATCGATCAGCACGCCGTAGCGGCAGTTGCGCATCGTCGAGTTGGTAATTTGCGCGCTGCGCACGCCGGGGTGCGCGCTATCGCCGATGCGCACGCACGCGCCGCTGGCTGGGCCATCGACGGTGAACCCGTTGAGCTGAGCCCCCGTCGCCAACAGGCTGACGATGTCGCTCGCCCCGGTTCCGCGCAGCAGCGTCAGCGGGTTGCTGCCCGAGCTGTCGATGAAGACACGTTTGTCAGCAATGACATCTTCGAAGTACGACCCCTCGCCTACCGAGATCGTGTCGTTGACGCAGGCAACTGCGATCGCGTGATTGATGCTGCGACAGGGCGTGGATGCCGACAGGCAGTTGTTCGCCGGGTTGGTATCGCCGGTGACTGTTACGCGACGCGTTCCGCACTGTGCGAGAGCGGGTGTTGAAACTTCGGCCAGGATTAACAGCGCTGCTACACAGCAGAGAAGCAACGCACGATACGATCGGCTCACGAATCCTCCCACCCAGTTGCCGAACCGCCGGCCGATGCCTTGGCCGACGGTATTGCTCGGCAGACCCATACCCGTTCCCAGGGGCGGGCACACCCCCCACCCCCGGACAGCCTCGGAATCTACGACGAAGTCGACGAACCGGGTCGGAGGAATCTGTGTAAACAGCTATCTCCTCGTCTGCACAAAGACTTGGCCGCGGTCGTGACGGCCGGGGCCCGGGCGGAGCGTTGCGGGGCAGGTGCCGCGGCATCATTCGCACGCCGTTCGCGGCGCCCCAACGTTGGTCCGACCATCGACCGGAGCCCCACCGTTGAGGACCTTCCGATGCGCCCTTGGTTGAGTTTGATGCTCGTCGTCTCATCGTTCGCGGCCGCGTCCGCAACGCTCCCCGAGTTCAATCGAGCAAGCCCGCAGCCGATCCCCAATCTCGCCGATCGCGAGCACATCGATCTCGATGACCTCGAACAGGCGTACGGGCCGTTGCCCCCCGAGGCGTTCGCTCTGATCGCACTGTTCGTGTACGACACGAACACTTCAAAGCGAACGTGGGTACACGGCACTGGCATCAATCGCACCGAGGTGACGGAAACGCTTTTCGAGGGGGAGCCGTTTCGCTACGAACTCTCAGGCCGCTTCAAGCGCGATCCACTGGCTGACATCGAGGACAGCGACGTTAGTGATCGCAAGCAACTCGACTCGTTGCTTCAGGCGATTCGAGAACTCAGCACGACCGAGGAGGTTTCCACCATTCGCAAGGTACGAAACACCGAACTTGGTGATCGCACGTTCGCCCCTCCTGAGCCCGGCGAGGGCTCTGCTTAGCACGATGCGAATAGCACGTTGACGTACTATTCAAAGACTCCGCCGGCGGCCCCTAAGAAAGATCAGGAGGTACTGTGAATTCTAATGCTTTGCTTCGCTGCGCAATTGCGATCGCTCTTCTCGTTTGGTGTCCAAGTTTAACTGTCCACGCAGAGATGCCCACCGGACGATGTGCGCCGTGGATTGGGCTTGTAGACAAACGGGTACCGTTCTCAGCTCGTGGGGAGAGTGTGGAGGAGCTGCCAGAGAAACTATTCATCGAAGGGATCGAGTGTCTTTTGTCCTTGGAAGGGAATCGAGGGGAATCTCGTTTTGAAGGCGTAACTCGCCCCGACGTGTCGGAGTTGACCATTCCCGCCCCTGTAGAGGTAGCGGCGCTTTATCTGATTTCCGCCATCTATTCGGGCTATTGGGATCACACAAGCGAAGTGGCACTTTACCGTCGAGATCTGGTCCGCGACAACGGTCCAGAGTCTTGTCGGATTGCGTACGAGTCCTATCGACTGTGGTTCTTGCAGATCAGAAAACAAGGGCTGCGCGGAGCGAAGGCGAACAAACTCGAGCCTCTCATCGGGGCTGACGTGCATTGGGCGCCGATCTCATTGGAGAGCCGAAGATATTCGTTTCACGACGTTGTGAGTTTGCCTAGGTGAGCGATCTTCACGCCGGTTTCTGATCCGCGAGGCCTCGAGTTCTTGGACTGGTTGCCCTCGATTCCTGATCTGACGCTCGTGCACGAAACAAGGCAACGAATCAGCAGCTTGCTGATTTGTCACCCTTTGACTTCTTCGTCAAGATCCCCTGACCGTGAGGTCGTGTGGGTTCGATCCCCACTCCCACCCCGAGGACTGCTCCGCAACACTCTGCCGGCTTCACGCAACCCCGATTGAATCGCGTATCCGCATAACTGCGTACCGTAATCGATGGCGTAACAACGCGTCGTCGACTTGTTGAATTAGGTAAGCCGTCCCTGAATTAGTTCTCGCATGCGCGAAATATATTTCGATTTGATTGTCACTTTCGATTGTTGTTCGTGTGAGTCGTCGGTACATTTGCGCATACATTTCGGGTGCAGCGTGTCGCAGTCATTGGTTGGTTCGGCACAACACAAATCGAGCAACGCGTGGCTTGCGGCGCTGCAGGCTGATCGAGCGGCGTGTCGATTGGCGACGGCGGCGGTACGGGTGTTGGTGCCGTTGGCGAAGGTGTGCGCGGCGGTGGTGGCGCGCGAGTTGTGGCGTGGTAACGGGTATTCATCGCTGCACGATTTCACGCGCGAACAGTTGGGGCGCAGCAGCCGGTGGGTGCGCGGGCATGCAGCGCTGCATCGCGCGCTGCTGCAGTTGCCGGCGTTACGCGGCGCGGTCACGGGTCAAGACGGTGGCGCGCCGCGGGGTGTGTGCAAGGCGTTGTTGGTGGGGCGTATCGCGACGGATGAGACGTTGGCAATGTGGGTGCAGCGCGCTCGTGCGCTCTCGGTCGAAGCGCTGAAGCAAGCGGTGCGCGAGGCGCGCGAAGCAGGTGCCGGCGACGTTGCCGCGGAGCAGGCAGGCGGCGAGGAAGCCGACGATCAGCCGGGCATGTTGTGGGTCACGGCTGCTCCACCCGCAGTGCGCGCGGCGTTCGATAGCGCACTCGATCTGTATCGACGCGTCGAGGGTGGCGAGGCGACGGTGACATCGTTCATCGAAGCGTTGATCGCCGAGGAATACGCGAGCGGACGGCCACCGGACGTTCTCCAACGACCACTGCGCACGGTCGAACCACCTGCCGCACCGGTTGGAACGCCGTCAGGAAACGAACTGCCTGCCGTTTCGGTGGCACTCGAGTTGTTGTCCGCACTCGACGACGCGGTCGAGCAGGCGGGCGAGGGCTCCGATCGCGATGTGCTCGCGCAACTGCATCGCTTGACGAACGCCGTTGGCATGGCCGAGCAGTCGCTTGCTGCGCTGCTGATCGAGATGGCCGCGAGCGGTGCGCTTCACGAGCTCGGGTTTGCGAGCGTGGGCGCGTATGCCGAAGCGCGCTTGAGCGCATCGCGCACCACGATCGAAGATCGAGCGCGTGCCGCGCGTTCACTCGCGCAGCGCCCGCACCTGCAGCGCGCGTACGCCAGCGGTGCGATTGGTCTCGAGAAGGCGTTGCTCACGATGCAGATTCTGGGCAAGGGGTACGTCGAACCATCGCGCGAGCGCGAATGGGTGGCGCATCTTGAATCGTGCTCGGTCAAACGTTTGCGCGATGAAAAGCGCGCGTTACTGTGGGACAGCGCGGTCGAGGCGGTCGCCGATCGGCCCGCACCGATGAGCGATGAGGCGTGGCTTGCATCGCTGCGCTGCTCCCCCGGCGACACCGCCGCGGCGATACAACGTGCAGGGCACGCCGCGTGCGGCGACGGCGTCTTGATTCCCGTCGTCGGCAGCGTCTTGCGATTGCGCTTGCCTGTCGATCTCGCTAACGAACTCTCCGGCTGCATCGAAAGCCGCCTGAAGTACCTCGCACTCGACGCAGAAAGCTGCGATTGGGCTTGGCCCAACGACAGCGACGAGCCCGCGTCATGGCGCGCGGCCCGGACGTTTTCCATCGCTTCGCGCCGAATCCCCGCGTGGGTCGGTTTGCTTGCGATGCTCGAAGAGTTTTGTGTGAGCTACGACGTCGCCGACAAGCGCTCGGCCTCGCATTCCGAGGTGTTCGTGCGCGCGCGGCACCGGTGCGAGGCGCCCGGCTGCACCAGCCGCACCGTCGAATGGCACCATCGTCAGTACCGCTCGCGCGGTGGCAGTGATCATCACGACAACGGCGACGCGCTTTGCCCCACGCATCACCGTCACGGGCAGCATGGTGGATACATGAAGGTCCATGGCGCCACGCCATTGCAGCGAATGTGGCGACTGGGGCCGGAAGGAAACGGCATGTGGTTTCGCAACGAGCGGCGGATCGATGTGAGCGGCTCGCCGGAGCCAACACGCTCATGACGCCAATCTCAGCTCGCTGCACGCGCAGCAAACGGCACAACGCACCACCGTTTCGTCGCTGACCGGCACGCGACCATCACGCGCCCAGGAGGTGTTTCAGGATCAGCGGCGACTCCGTGCACGCTTGACGCGCTTCATCAGCGGACGTGCTGCAGAGACCTGCGCAGCATCGACGGCCCCATCGTCGTGCGCTCACGTTTCGAACTGTCCAGCATCGCGCCTTGCGATCGCGACCCACGCCCTACACGCCAAGATCAGTACCGCCAGCGGCCTGTCACACACGCTCAGCCTCCTTCACAGAACGAGGCCTAAAGCGATTGTCAGCGCCTAGCGCCGATATTCCGCCCGCATGCACGGCGTACTGACTGAGTTTGCATCGGGCGCTCGACAGGGCCCTTGGCATCGGCAGGACCCACCGCCGCGACACACGCTGTAGAGAGCCTCATCTGCGCTCCTGCCGACCACAGCACCACTGTCCGAGAGAGATACGACGCGGTGCTGCTGGTGACTTCGACCGCACTGTGATGCGACGTTGCCTGGGTCACAACGTAGCCGCAGCAAAGCCGCTAGCCCATCACGAGGATGCCGGCGCAAAGTAGCGGCGCTCCGACGCGTCGATCGGCACATCGTTGGCGCTCATGTCGCGGCGCCGCATCAAGCCCTCGTCGTCGAACTCCCAATGCTCGTTGCCATGTGTCCGATACCACTGCCCTGCGCCGTTGTGCCATTCGTACTCGAAGCGCACCGAGATGCGGTTGCCGCTAAAGCACCACAGTTCCTTCATCAACCGATAGTCCAGCTCGCGCTCCCACTTGCGCTGGAGGAACGTCTCGATCGCAGCGCGCCCCGAGATGAACTCGCTGCGATTGCGCCACTGCGAGTCGACCGTGTAGGCGCGCGCGACGCGCTGAGGATCGCGAGAGTTCCAAGCATCTTCGGCCGCCTGTACCTTGGCCAGCGCCGTGGCTTGCGTGAAGGGAGGGCGAATGGGCGTGTTCATCGAGTGACTCCCATAAGCAGAAAAGTTTGGAGGACGGCACCGTGCCGCCCTCCAGTGCAGTGAACCGATTAGAGCTTCGGCCAGTTGGACGTTGCGCGAGAAACGAAGCCCGACGGGTCCTTGTCGAACACCTTTTCGATGTCGGCATTGAAGTTGAGGTAGAGCTTGCCGTCGACGATCTTCCAGCCATTCACCGGATCGACATCGAACAGTTTTTCGTTGGCCACGCCCCAGGTGCAGAAACCACCGAACTGCGGGACGTACTTTTCTGGATTGGCCTTGAACAGGTCGCGGTGCGCCGAGGAAACAAACTGCCACTTCACGCCACCAAACTCGACCACGTACGAATCGCTGCCTTGAATCGGCTTGCCGTCGGTGAAGTAGTTGACCACGTCGTACCCCTTCGCGCCGAGGCCGGCGTAGAGGCTGTTGTAGGCGCCGCCTGCTTTGAGTTCGGCGTAGGCGGTGCTACCAAGCAGAGAGAGTGCGAGAACTGCGGCACTGACCGTTCGTGAAATGCGCGTTGTCATGATGATCTCCTAGCAACTGAGAAACTGAAGAGCAGGGACAGTGAACTATTAATCCGTCAACGTGAGCTGTGTTTCGCCATGAAGTTCTTGATCTTCTGTGCAATCGCCGGGCCCATTTCTTCCAGTGCAAAGTGACCGGTGTCCAGCAAGTTGAAATCGAGATACTTCAGGTCCTTCTTGTAAGGCTCAGCACCCGCGGCCGGAAAGATGAAGTCGTTCTTGCCCCACACGATCAGCGTCGGTGGTTGCGAGGTGCGAAAGTAGTTCTGCCACTTGGGGTACAGCGCGAGGTTGGTGCCGTAGCTCAAGAACAGTTGAAGCTGGATCTCTTTGTTCCCGGGGCGATCCAGCCCAGCCTGGTCGATCGTCCACGTGTCTGGGCTGATCAACGATTCATCGCGCGTCCCATGAGTCCATTGCCACTTGGTGGCGCCCAACTCGAGGAACTTCGCCAAGGCCGCACGCGTATCGGCGTTCTGTTCTTTCCAGTAGGCGCGGAACGGTGTCCAAAACTCGCCCAGACCTTGCTCGTAGGCATTGCCATTTTGAACGATCAAGCCTTTGATCCGTTCGGGCTGCGTCGAGGCGATACGGTAGCCGATCGGGGCGCCGTAGTCCTGGACGTACATCACGAACTTGTCAGCCCCCACAGCTCGCGTGAACTTGTCGACGACGCGAGCGAGGTTGTCGAACGAATAGTCAAACTCCGTCACGGCCGGGCTCGAACTGTTGCCAAAGCCCGGGTAGTCGGGCGCGAGCACGCGGTACTTGTCTGCCAGCGCCGGGATCAAGTTGCGAAACATCTGCGACGACGTGGGGAATCCATGAAGCAGCAGAATCACAGGCGCGTCTTTCGGCCCCGCTTCCCGGTAGAAGATATCCAACCCGTCGACTTTGACGGTTCGATAGTGAACAGCCGCAGTGGCAGTGGCAGTTGCGGGTGCCGCTGCCGGGGCAGCATTGGCGAGCCCAGGGAGTGACAGACCGAAGAGCAGCAAGAAGTGAGAGCGAGTCATGGCAGACATCTCCGTATCGTTGGTTGGGTTGCGAACAAGGTGTTGGCGTTACAGCGCCGGCGCCGCAGGAAAGTCGACCGCAGTACCCGCGACGTGATTGAAGTAGTTGGTAAAGACGTTGAGTGCGACGTTGGCCACGACTTCGGCGATCGCATCGTCGCCAAAACCTGCAGCGCGAACCGCGGCGAGGTCGGCGTCCTCGACCAGCCCGCGCTTTTCAACCACCACGCGTGCGAACTGCAGCAGCGCATCGGTGCTGGCGTCGGCAGCATGACCTTTGCGCGATGACAGAATTTGATCGGGCGACAAGCCCACCATCTTTCCAATTGTCGAGTGTGCCGCCAGGCAGTACTCGCAGCGATTGGCTTGAGCGACGGTCAGCGCAATTTGCTCGCGCGTCTTGGCCGGCAACGCGCCCTTGTCCAACGCACCGCTCATCTGCAGGTAGGCGTCGAGCACGGCGGGAGCACGCACCATGGCGCGGGTCATGTTGGGAACGATTCCGAGCTTGGACTTGACGGCGGCCAGCAGTTCGTTGGCGCGGCTATCGGTTGTTTCGGGGGCGACGAGCGTGAAGGGGGTCATGGTCGGGTTCTCCTGTTCGGGTCTGGGGTTGATCGACTTCGTGTCGACGCTTTCCTATAAAGCAGATCCCATGCCGACGGCTCACCTGTGAGTTAACCGCCTGTTTTATAGCGACTTAGAACCTTTTCGATGCAAGCAACGTGGCCACGACTTCTCGTTGTTCAACGAATTCTCGTGACGACACCACGAGTTTTCGTGCAGACTGCCGCCATGCCGAACGAACTCACCGCACCACTCCTGGAAAACCCGAAACAACTGTTGTTAGACCTCGCCCAGATGCGATCGTTACCGGCGTTGCTGGAGTTGATTGTCGAGAGATTCGCGTCGTCCTCGCGCGTGGCGTTGGCGCGCGTGTGGCTCATGCGGCCACGCGCTGGTTGCAATACCTGCCGTGCGCACGACCCTGATCTCGATCAAACGAAGTACCTGCATCTGATGGCGAGCGCGGGAAGGTCACAGGTGGATGCGACCGAACGCTGGTCGCGCACCGACGGCGCGTTTCATCGTGTGGCGATTGGTGAGCGCAAGGTTGGTTGGATCGCCGCGCATGGCGAAGCGATCGAAGTGCAGCGCGACATTGCGGAGTCCAACTGGATCGCCAAACCGGAATGGGCACGGCGCGAAGGGGTCGATGGGTTTGCCGGTCAACCGCTGATCCACCATGGCGAAGTGCTCGGCGTGCTTGCGGTGTTCTCGCGCGGCACGCTCGACGGTCAATGCCTGGATTGGTTGCGCATGATCGCCAATCACGCAGCAGCGGCGATTGCCAACGCACGTGCGTTCGAAGAAATCGAGGCGTTGCGCGCGCGGCTCGAATGGGAAAACGACTATCTGCAAACCGAGGTGCGCGAGACACAAGCGTTGAGCGAGATGCTCGGTTCGAGCCAGGCGTTGCAGTCGGTGGGCCGCAAGATCGCGCTCGTGGCGCCGACGAACTCGGCAGTACTGATCCTGGGTGAGAGCGGAACCGGCAAAGAACTGGTGGCGCGAGAAATTCATCGGCGTAGCCCACGCAAGGACCGGCCGCTGATCAAGGTCAACTGTGCCGCCGTGCCGCGCGAGTTGTTTGAAAGCGAGTTCTTCGGCCATACCAAGGGTGCGTTCACGGGCGCCCTGCGCGATCGCGTCGGCCGGTTCGAGTTGGCCAACGGCGGCACGCTGCTGCTCGACGAAGTGGGCGAGATTCCGCTGGAACTACAAGCCAAGCTGTTGCGCGTACTGCAGGAGGGCGAAATTGAACGAGTCGGCGATGAACGTACGCGCAAGGTCGATGTCCGCGTGCTTGCCGCGACACATCGCGATCTGCGCCGTGACGCCGACTCGGGTCGCTTTCGTGCCGATCTTTACTATCGGCTGAGCGTCTTTCCGATCGAGGTGCCGGCCTTGCGGGAGCGCATTGAGGACGTGCCGATCCTGGCCGAAGCGTTTCTCGCGGCCGCAGCGCGACGGCTGGGGCGCAACGCCCCGCGGTTGACGCGCGCCGCTGTACAACGTCTGCAGAGTTACGCGTGGCCCGGCAATGTGCGCGAGTTGCAGCACGTCATCGAGCGCGCGGTGCTGACGTCGACAGGGGCGGCGCTCGAAATCGAGGCACTGGAGACGGGGCCCAATCGCAGCATCAGTGCGAAAGCGCCGAAGACAGATCTGCCCGTGCGCACGACGGCCGATCTAAGACAGTTGGAGATCGACAATCTTCGCGTCGCGCTCACAGCGTCCGGCGGCAAGGTCTACGGCAAGGGCGGCGCCGCCGAGCTGTTAGGAATGCGACCGACCACGCTGGCATCGCGAATGAAAGCGTTGGGACTGGATACGCGAAGCGTCCGTTCGTGAGGCTGAGATTCAGCGCTACGCACCAGGCCAAACCCTATCTTCAGAGATAGCCATCAGCACAACAGCGCGGCTTTGCCTCGAATTTCTTGCCGGCTTGGCGGGATCACCAACGCGTTCGTGTACAAGTCAATGAAGGGACGCTCATCGAAGCCCCCTCCAACAAACCCAACGCAACGAGCGCACTGAGAGGATCAAGCCGATGAAACAACACCGCTGGTTACGAACGACTGCCCTGCCGATCGTCACACTGCTCGCACTATCCACCGTCAGCGTCGCGCAACAACCATGGGTTCCGGTCGCGACCGGACTCAACAACCCGCGACAATTGACCATCAGTCCGGACGGCACGCTGTATGTGGCCGAGGCCGGCAGCGGCAAGATCGGCGCGACCGATATGTCGGGCGGGTGCTACCGCGGTCCCGAAGGTGATGCCTGCTTCGGCAACACGGGCTCGATTACTGCGATCCCCAAACCGGCAACCGCTACGCCGGCCGACGCCAAACGTATCGTCAGCGGCCTGCTCTCGAGCGCAGATAAAAACTCCGGCGCGGGCGCGACGGGCCTCAACGCGATTTCAGTTACCTCGGACGGACGCTTCTATGGGGTTTTCTCTTGGGGCTCCCCCGAAGTTCTGCCTCGCTCATGCGCGAACCTCAGCGGGAAGTTGGTGGGGATCGATTCATCGCGCCGCGTCTTCTCACTCGCCGACATCGGCACGTACTCGCGACAAAACCCGTTGCCAGGTCATCCGGTCGATTCCAACCCCTACGGCGTGCTCGGCATGGGTGACCGCAGCTTTGTGGCCGACGCCGCCAACAACACCGTGTACGAAGTTCGCAAGGGGAAGATCTCCCTGCTTGCAACCTTTCGGCATCGCCCCGTGGATCCGTTCGACGGTGTGCCCACCTCGATCGCGCTTGGCCCCGATCAACGCCTCTACGTCGGTGAACTCGGCAGCTTGGTCCCGGGCCAAGGCCGCGTCTCGGTGTGGGAGCTTGATGGCACGCACGTGAAAGACATCAACGGCCTCAGCCAAATCACCAGCATCGCTGTCGACAAGGACGGCAACATCTACGTCACCGAATTGTTCATGGGCAAGCTGCTCAAGCTCGATCCCAATGGCAACACGCTGGCCGAGGCCAATCTACCGCTGCCGGGTGGTGTCGCCGTCGACGATCGCGGCAACGTCTACGTTTCGGTGTTCAGCATCTTCCCCGGGTTCGGACCGTTCCCAGGCACAGGGATGGTGTGGCGCGGGTCGCTGTAATTCGTGCTGCGGTTGGTTGAGCCGGCGTGCGCGCCGGCTCAACACGATCGAGTGGCTTTCGGTTAGGCTCTCGTCATGCCCGAGCGACACTCGCTGCGTGACCTGCTTTTCACGACCAAGGTTCCGATCGATCGGCGACGCTACTGGACGATCGGCATCATCGGCACACTGCTGAAGTGGGTGATCGATACGGGTCTTGTCTGGGCGGCGACTGGACAATGGCACTCCCCGCTCGACTTCCTGCGGCCATTCGCGGGGATGGAGCCAAGATATCCGCCAGATCTTCCCGAGTGGTGTCAGCTCGCGCTGATTCTGGTCACCATCCCGTGCTTCTTCATCTCGCTCTCGGTCAGCGTGCGCCGCGCGATCGACATTGGTATCTCACCGATCTGGGGATTTGCCACGGGAGTTCCTCCGCTGCGGCTGTTGGCGATTGTGGGACTCGCACTGCTTCCCTCCGGATTGAAAAAGCCCATGACGAGGCTGCCGTCCGACGAACTCCATGGAAACAAATTCCGGTCGACTGTGTTTGCGGTGGCCGGCGCAACTCTGGTGGGTCTGATTGCAACGCTCGTCTTCGTCTATGGGAAGGGCTCGTACGGCTTTGGCCTGTTCAGTGTTACGCCCTTGGCGATGGGCGCCATCGCCGGCACCGTACACAATCGACCGGTGCTGCGAAGCGCCTCGTCCACCGTTGGTGTCGCGGTCGCGGCATCGGCAGTCTGCGCCACGCTGCTCATCGCGCTCGCGGTCGACGGCGTCGTCTGTGTCGTGATGGCCCTGCCTCTTGCCATCGGAGTCGCGGCGATTTCAGCGCTGGTCGCACGCTGGCTCGTCGCGTGCACACTCTTCAGCACGCCGCGCACCGCGGTGATGGTCGTACTGCTCCCCGTCGCCGCGTTCATCGCACCGGATCCCAGCTCTCCGCTGTACGAAGTTCAAACCGCGATCGTGATCGATGCAGCACCCGATCAGGTCTGGCCTCATCTGATCGATTTTCCGGAGCTGCCAGCGCCCTCATCACTCGTACTCCGCAGCGGCATTGCCTACCCCGTGCGCGCGCGGATCGAAGGGCAAGGCGTGGGCGCCGTGCGCTACTGTGAGTTTTCAACCGGTGCCTTCGTCGAACCGATCACGGCTTGGGACCCACCGTCACGGCTGTCATTTGATGTCAGCTCTCAACCGATGCCGTTGCACGAGACGAGTCCGTACGGCGCCATTCACCCGCCGCACTTGGAAACGCTGATGCGTTCTCGCCGCGGTGAGTTTCGTTTGATCGCGCTGCCTGATGGCAAGACCCGCCTAGAAGGGAGCACGTGGTACACGCTGGAAGCCGCGCCGCGCTGGTACTGGCAGCCGATGACCGACGCCATCGTGCACTCGATTCACCGAGCGGTGCTGCAGCACGTCGCGACGGTTTGCGAAGCAAGCCAGCACTGAGACAAGCGCGCCGTCGTGTTTGTAGCGCAGGACACCGCGTCAGGGAGTCCTGCGCGCCACAAGCGGATCTACTTCGCCGGCAGGCTGCTTGCCCATCGACTTACCGGCTGCAGGACCCCGGCTTTACGCCGTACGTTCCGGGCAGCCTGCGCTTGGCCGTTGCCACGTTGCCGCCGCAATCCGACGCATCGACCGAGACCAGTGGATCCTTCCAACGACTGACACCGCAGATCAACGAGGCTCGGCACAACGCTGCCTGATCGAGCACGATCGTTTCATCGGAGAGCAATCCGTCGGCATCGCCATACGTCGCGCCGTCGTAGAGCAAGCAGCCGTCGAAGAACATCCGCTCCAACACCACCTCGCCGCGGGCACCGTCGTCATCGCTCGACGTCACCTTCAAGTCGGCGCTGACCGCGGTCTTGGGAACTGTGGTGTCGATCGTGAACGGCACGACAGACGACGTTGCGTTGCCGCCCGAGTCGGTGGCAGTGACGGTAACGAGGTAGTCGCCATGCTGGCTGTACGACGGCCCGCCCGCCGGGACGTAACGGCGCGAGATCGCCGAGCAGCCGTCGCTAAAGTTGTCGGCAACGATCACGGGCAACGCCGCCGGCCCAACACACGCGTTCGCGGGCGGTGCGGTGACACTGCCGGCCGGCGCTTGCGAGTCGCGCACCGTGACATCGAAGCTGTCGGCCGACGTCGCATCACCGTCGAACACGGTCAGGGCCACGCGATGTTGGCCAACCCCCAGCGACACGTCGGCAGTCTTCTCCGACGCGACAGGCAGATCGTCCACGGTCCATGTGTACGTCAGGGCATCACGGTCGGCATCGTTCGAAGCGCTGCCATCCAAGTGCACCAGCGCGCCCCCATCTCCCGTGCACTCCACGCTGCGATCGCTCCCAGCCTCGGCTTTCGGTGCGTGGTTGTAGCGAATCTGCTCGATCCGCGTGCCACCACGGCCATCGTCCAGAAGCACGTAGGTAATGCGACCATAGCGGCCGATCCACAGCGGCTTGGCCGACAACCCATAGGTGGCGATCAATGCCGCGTACTGTCCGTCGAAGAGCCGCGCGCTGGTTTGGTCGGCCAGCCAAAACTCGTCAGCAAACTTGTCGTAGAACAGATCAGCAATCGGAGCGACAACATCGAGTTGTCTCGTCCATTGCAGCTCGGGGTAGTTATTGCCTTCCAACGAGCGGATCAGCGCACCACTGGTGGTCACCGCCCATGTATTGCTTGCGGCCCAGATCTTCCCCCCGTGCTCAAAGAACAGCCCGGTGGGCCACCAGTAGATGTCTGGCGTCGTACCGTGGAACGTGAGATCGAGAGAGAAGATGCCCGGGAACTCGAAGAACCAACCAGCGGCCAAGTAGGCGTAGAACAACTTCTTTCCATCCGGGCGCAGCGATAAAGACGCGCCCGTACCGGCCACGAATGTGCCGTCCACTTCCCCAGTGCTCGTCTTGAATGCCGCAGCGTAGCTATACGACCGGTAACCCGAGGCGGGCATGATGATGACTTCATCTTCGGACACGGGCTGGATGTCGAACGGATCTTGCTGCACTTCGACGATGGCTCTGCGTGTCTGATCGACAAGCTCGAAACTCGCCAAGAGCCCGCGCCGGCCGGCAAGGCTAAAAAAGCCTCGCGACTCGCTCGGCTGCTGTGTTTCCAGCGCGGCAAACATCCGCTCCCCACTCGGGGTGAGCGCGATCGCCACAGGTTCGTACTCGAACCGCCACTCCTTCTCGGCAAGTCCGGACTCGAGCGAAATCGAAACAAAGCGCCGGCCGCGCTTGTCGAGCGCATACAGCGATCGCCGGTTGGGATCGAAAACCACGTCGCGCGGTTGGAACCCCAAGCGGAATGGGGCCGATGGTGCCAACGCACGCCCGACATCGTCATCGCAACTATCACCGGTGCCGTCCGCATCGATGTCGGCTTGATTCGGATTGAGGATCGCCGGGCAGTTATCGCAGGCATCGCCCAGCGAGTCGCTGTCGGAATTGCGCTGCCGCAGATCGAATGTGTCGGGGCAGTTGTCGAGCGAGTCGGGCGCAATGTCGCCGTCGGGATCGTCGCAATCGTCACCAATACCGTTGATGTGCACGCTGTCGCGCTGCGAACTGTTGGGCGTCAGCGGGCAGTTGTCGCCGCCATCGAGAACGCCATCGCGGTCGGTATCGGTGTTGCTCCAGTCGGTTCCCAGTTCGCGTTCGGCGCGATTGGAGAGCCCGTCGCCATCGGTATCGCCGGTTGCGTCTACGAACTGAACGATCTTGGTGAGTCCCTCGAACTGCACATCATCGATGTACCAACCACCGCCGATCGGATAATAGGAGTCATCGTTTCGCCCATCGTCGATCATCCAACGCAGCATGACTTCGCGATTGGCAAAGTCGCTGACGTCCAGGTGCAGGAGTTCCCAACCATCCGGTACCGGGAATGGCCGGGTAAGCGTGGTCCAGGTCTGACCGCGATCGGCCGAAATGTCGATCGATGCTCCGCCGGAATACGTAATCCAACTCGTCCAGTTGCGGAGCGAGATCGATTTCGGTCCCGGCCCTGAAAGCTGCACGCGCGGCGAAGTGAGAGTACCGACGATCCGCGACGCCTTGCCTCCCGACAAGCCCGCCGCCATGACGTAGTTGCCGGAGTGCGCCACGCCTGGTCCGGCGAGGGGCGCGCCCCAAACCCATGGATCGAACCGGCCAGCGTGAGCAAAGCCTTGCGCCCCCGACTCAAAATCGAACCGCTTCCGGCCCTCGAACGACAAGCCGGCGCCTTCGCTGTCCTCGCCACTGAGTGTGACTGCCTCGGGTTGATCGTCACGGACCGTGAGTGCAACCAGACCTGCGACGAACTCGACGACTACCCGCTCCGTACCACCGCCCGAGATCAACATGCCCTTCTCGGCAGTGTCGCCGAAAACCGCTGAACCGCTCGCGGTCAACGTAGCGCGCACACCCACGAGATCGCTTCTGAGCGTGCCGTCGGGCGATTCGAGCCGGTAATCGACATGCATGGTCTCGCCGCTGAGCACCGGCGACTGCGCCTCGATCACGACACGCAATGGGCGTTCGGTCGCTGTAGCGCAGGCATCGCCGGCACCGCCGGGATGCGCGTCACGCTGCTCCTTGTTCCAATCGACAGGACAGTTGTCTGTAGCGTCGAGCACGGTGTCGCCGTCGCTGTCAGAACTGAGTAGCTCGGTACCGCGTGCTAGCTCTTCGGCATTGGAGAGCTGATCACCGTCGGGGTCGAGATCGGGCGCGAAGAAATGCAACTCGCGATACACGCCGGTAACACGCAGATCGTCGAAGAACAGCCCATCGCCCGTAACAGTCGTCGGTTGAGACTGGACGGACATGATCAGCGAGACAGACTTGCCCTTTGCGTTAGTGCCGATCGTACCAAAAACGGATGACCACTCAGGGTCTGACGAGCTGCGCCAGATGTAGGCGGTCCCGATCTCGCTGCGCCCGCCATCGTCCGTAATCCCGAAACGCCCGGTCGGGGAGTTGTCGGAGCTCCGCGGTTGATAACTCCAAACTCGGGCGATAAGCGTGCTTGGCTCCCGCTCCGGAATCCGCACGCGCGGCCCAATCGCGAGTTCAGACAGATTCGAGGCGATTGGTCCGCGAAGCGGAGCGCCCCACACCTTGCGCCCGGAGTATGCGGCGCCTGGCCCGGACACAGGCTCGCCCCACTGCAGCGCAGCATGAGTTCCGCGCGCTTGGAAGCCGCCGTTGTCGTTCTCGAAGTCGGTAAAGAAGTCTGCACCGTACTTCACTCCCAACTGCTGCGTATCGATCGAGTCGAAGCGCACGACCTCATCCACGCCGTCGCTCACCAGGACGTGAGCCAGGCCATCGACGAACGTCAACTCGGCGCGCGAAGAATTGTTGTCGAAACGCGCTGAGCCGCTGACCGTAACAGTGACCGACACGTTCTGCAGTTCACGGCGCAATGCACCGTGCTGGTCTTCGAGCCGGAACACGAGCGCAACGGGTTGATCCAACAGCGCGCCTGCAGGAAGTACTGGCTTCACGAACAACGCCAGTTCGGGATACGGATCGCAGGCGCTGCCCAAGCGGTCCCCGTCTTGGTCGGTCCCGGGGTCACCCGCCAAATGCGGGCAGAGATCGTTGGCATCGACCGTACCGTCGCTGTCGGCATCGGCGCACAAATCGCCGCCGCCTCCCACGATCGAATCGCGCTGATCGGGATTCGCCACCAGAACGCAGTTGTCGACATCATCGAGCACACCGTCGCGATCGGTATCGGCGTTCAGTGCGTCACTCCCCTGGGCCAACTCGACCGCGTTGCTCACGCCGTCGCTGTCGTCGTCGGCTTGGGGCGCTAGGAAACGCAGCGCCGGTGCGATGCCTGTGAGGCGCACGTCGTCTATGCCCCAACCGCCCTCGGCTTGCTTGCTCATGCGGTCGACGCGCCACCAAACTTTCACTGCCTTGCCGGCGTAGGCGTCCAGCGGTACCCGTACGTCGCGCCAATCACCTTGATCCCCGTCGATCGTGAGCAGCCGGATCAACGATGAGCTGTCGCCCGTCGACAGCTCGAGATTCGCCCGCTGCGCAGGACTCTCCGGTCGATACCACTGCGCGAACTCCAGCGCCGGAGTGACACCTCGTGGCAATGAAAAGACCTTCGATCGCAGTGCGGCGACAATCGAGGCGCTACGAGTCCCGGGAGCCTGCAGCACCCACGCTTTTCTGCCCGAGTTCGCACGCGTTGGTCCGGCGCTCGGCTCGGTCCAGGTCCATGTATCGGGGGCGGAGGACCAAGGGCTGTCGGGAGTGCGCGTGTATCCGCCATCGTTGTCTTCGAAAGTTTCGCGCGTCGTGTCGATCGACTCGATTCCAACTCGATCGGCGTCGAGAGATCCAAGCCGCACGACTTCGGCACTGTCGTCGAGGATCTCGACCTGCGCCAACCCTGCGACGAATGTTACGCGTTGCTGCTGCGTCCCATCCGCGAACTTGGCCTGTCCGCTGAGCGTGAGAGTTGCCGCCACATCGACGAGATCCGTCTGCAACAGATCGCGCTGATCGAGCAGTTGCAGCGTCAGCGGTGTGGAAGTGTGGGTCAGGGCCAGCACATCGCGCCTTGTATCCAAGTGAAAGCGCAACTGCGGATATCGATCGCAAACATCGCCGAACCCATCCAGGTCGGCATCGGTGTTCGAGGCATCCGCCAGGTCGGGACA
The DNA here is from genome assembly GCA_031395565.1 of Acidobacteriota bacterium. GTDB lineage: Bacteria > Acidobacteriota > Polarisedimenticolia > J045 > J045 > JANNUT01. The sequence goes on from JANNUT010000189.1 coordinate 76,169, forward strand.
GGTGTCGACGGCATCGAACACACCATCGCCATCAGGGTCGTCACAAGCATCCCCCTGTTGGCCCGGGTGAATTGCGTCAGCCTGATTGGCGTTGGCTTGGGAAGGACAGTTATCGCTGCTGTCGCCAATGCCATCGTTGTCGGTATCGATGTTGCGTGGGTCCAGTCCGAGCGAGACCTCCTCTGCGTTGGAAAGTCCGTCGCCGTCTTCATCGCCAGTACCATCGATAAATTCGACCGACGTCGAGAGACCCGTAACCTGCACATCGTCGATCATCAGGCCGCGATCGGGTTCGGCGTAGTAGTTGGCGGCGTACGTCACGCGCAGATGCAGGGCTCCGCCGGTCCAGATGTCCAGCGGAATCGTGACGAGTTGCCAGCCATGTGTGTTCTCGGGTAGAGAACGGTAGCCCTGCGATCTCCCCGAAGGGAACTTGGAAAGAATGATCGCCGCACCGCCACCGCGGTCTTCACGCCATGCGTAGAGCTTCAGCGTGCTGCGAACGCCGCGGGGCAACCATATCTTCGGCACCATCAGATCCGCGTCACCACCCCTGGGAATCACCCCGTCCTTCATGACATGAAATAGATTCGAGCCGGAAACCGGCTGTACGTCCTGATAGGGTGAGTTTCCCCAGACCCACACGTCGAGCGGATCGCTGTAGTTGTAGTAGATCCACGAGGGACGGTGCGTAAACCGTTGCTCGCCGCCCTCGAAATCGGCCAACAGATCGCGCAGCACGATCACACCGTTGTGCTCACTGTCGCGTCCCGAAAGCGTGACGACTTGCGGATGCGGCGACGTGACGTCGATGGTAACGACACCGTCTTCGAATTCGACCAGCGCGGTGTTGGTCCCTCCACCCGAGATCAACGCCCCTGCCGTCGCCGTTTGGCCAAATACCGCGCCGTCGTCGAGCACGAGTGTGGTGCGCACGCCCTGCCGGCCGCGCTGCAGTACGCCGGCCGGGTCGATCAGCCGCAAGGTTACGGGCACCGCGCTGCCGCTCACCGCGAACGGCGCGACAGAACCCTGCACCAAGAGCACCGTATCGGGGAATGGATCACAAGCGTCGCCAAGCTCATCGCCATCACGATCTTGATTGTCGCTGCTGACCACATCGGGGCACAGGTCGCGGGCGTCGACGAGGCCGTCGTTATCGCGATCGTGGCACACGTCACTCTGATCGTCGTTGCGAGTCAGTGGGCAGGAATCGAGGTTGTCGGTAAACCCATCGAGGTCGCTGTCGATGGCCCCGGGGTCGGTGCCCTGCTGCAACTCAAGGCGATTGCTGAGTGCGTCCTGGTCGGCATCAGCGTCAGCGTCATAGACGAGGATCGATTGCTCGTCCGCAATCAACGCGATCTCATCGACAGCCCAGGTCGGTGTCTTGTCCTGGATGTACTCGACGAGTGCGGTAAAGACGAGACGGCCGACCGCATTCTGCCCATCGAACGGATAGGCGTGCTGCACCCAGCCGTCGCTCGAGCCATCGAGACGGCCGATCTCGGTGAGCCCCGTCTGTTCGAGCTTCTGGAAGCGGATCACACCCGGGGTTCGCCGCTCCGTCGCGTTGAACCACGAACGAACTTCGAAACGCAGATGAGCCGCCTCTGGCAGCCTGTAGTAGCGCGTCGCAAAAACGCCGGGACCGCCGGCAACCAGATCTTGTGCGTCTGCGTTGGCACTATACGCAAACCGGCCATGAGCGCCGCTTGCGATGTCTGCTGGCAGCGAACCCCAGCGCCACGGCATAACCAACGACGCATTCAACTCGCTGCGTTCGAAATCATCACGGAACAACTCGTTGAATACAGTCACGGCCTCATGGCCTGCATCGGCGCCGCGGAGCCCCACGGCCCCCGTCAGAGTTCCCTTCAAGTCGATTTCCGCACGACCTTGACTGAGCTCCACCACCACCTGCCCGGTACCGCCGCCTGAGACCACGCGCCCGATCTTTGCTTGCTCCGCGAACACTGCCCGCACGGTCGCTGTCAGCACGATCTGAACGCCGTCGACGTCCGTGCGCGGATTCCCGGCGCGGTCCTCGAGTTGCACCACGACGGGCGCGGGCTCACCCAGCAACAGCGCGCGCGGTCCAATCACGCGCGCTTGCAACGCCAGCTGCGGATATCGATCACACGCGTCGCCGCGGGTGTCACCGTCGAGGTCTTGCTGCGTCGCATTGGCAAGATCGGGACAGTTGTCGAGCAGATCGAGCGCACCGTCACCGTCGCGATCCTCGCACGCGTCGCCGCGCCCGAGTTGGCCACCAGTGTCGGCCTGCGACGCGTTGCTGACCAACGGGCAGTTGTCGCTGTCGTCCTGATAATCGTCACCATCGCTGTCGAGCGAGAACGGATCGGTGCCCAGCGCAAGCTCCTGCTCTAACGTCAGGTGATCGCCGTCCGAATCGGTTCCACTCGCGATGAATCTCGCCGCTGGCTGCAAGCCTGTAACCGCGAGATCGTCGATGTACCAACCAGCGGCTGTCTCTCGATCACCGGAGTAGTAGTAGTAGAACGCGGAGAAGTGAAGCCGCAGTCGTACCGTACTGCCGGCGTACTCCGCCAGCGACATTTCCATCCGGGTCCAACGGCCGTACGTGTTGGTCGCTGCGGCTAAGGGCTTCCACACGAGGCTGTCGCTGCGTTGCACTTCGATGGTGGCAATCGCTTCGTTGCCGTAGGGACGCCGAATCGGCTGAAGCCAGCTCATGAGCGAAAGCACAGCGTCGCTCTGGGGTGGAATCTCGATCGGCTGCGAGTAGAGCGCGGCGAACGAGTTGACTGGGTAATCGCCGTCGAGTGTGGTCGCCCACAGTCGCTCCCCGGAGAACGCGCGGCCTGGACCGGAGCGCGGTTGTCCCCATTCCCAAGGATTGACCGAACTGGCGTTGTCGCTCTCGCCGACCCAGCCGCCACGCCGGCGATCGAAGTCTTCGAAGATGTCGCCCGCGAGGCGAATTCCAAGCCGTTCACTGTCGATGCTGGTGAACGCGGCCACGAATTCCTGATCGCACAGGACGGGAAGCGTGACGCGCCCGTGCTCGAACTCGACCAGCACGCGATTGGTACCGCCGCCGGAGATCAATCGCCCCAGGCTGGCACTGTCACCGAAGCGCGCTGGCGCAGCAATCTCGAGCGTAAAACGCACACCGTCGAGAGCCCGCTCGGCGCCAAGATCATCCTCGAGTTGCAGAGTGATGTCGGTCGGCTGCGAGGTCATGACCGCCCGTGGCAACAAGATACGCACGGCGTAGGCCGACTGCGGGTAAGGATCGCAGGCGTCGCCCAGACCGTCTTCGTCCGTGTCGCGGTCGCTCCGCGCCGAGGTGTCCGGGCACAAATCGAACTCGTCGGTGATCCCATCACCATCGGGGTCGTCGCACGCATCGCCAATCCCGTTGAGATGGAAGGTATCCAACTGCTGTGGATTGTTGACGCTCGGGCAGTTGTCGCACTCGTCGCCCACTCGATCGGAATCCTGATCGCGTTGATCGAGGTTGGGAACATCGGGGCAGTTGTCGACAGCGTCGGCAAACCGATCACCATCGGGGTCGTCGCACGCATCGCCCAGGCTGTTTGGATGGATCCGATCGGTCTGCTGCAGATTCCACACGGCTGGGCAGTTGTCGATGCTGTCGACGATGCCATCGCGATCGCTGTCGACGCTGCGCAGATCGGAACCAAGCTCGTACTCTCTTTGGTTGCTCAGTCCATCGAGGTCCAAATCGGCGGCAGGATCGAAGAACTCGATCACGGTCGCCAAGCCGGTAACGCTGAGATCGTCGATCAGCCAGCCCGAGGCGTTGAACGATGGGCTAGCGGTGAAGTGAAACCGGAACTGAATCGACGCAGGCCCCTCGACGCCGATCTCGAACGCGCGTGGCGTCCAGTTGCGTGACAGGTCAAACAGCGAGTCAAGCTCGGACCATGTGAGGCCGCGATTCAGCGTGAACTGTAGTTCCCCAACGCCGTTGAATCGCGTCGATTGAAACCACTCGTAATAGCTCAGTTGATGCGAGTAGGAGGGATGCAACTCGAACATCGATGAGTATAGATACCCCTCCCGTGACTCCGGCGCACTGCTCGAAATCGTAGCGCTCCACACGTTCTCGCCGGAGTTGGCGGCGACACCAGGAGTCGCGGGTGCACCCCATTGCCATGGATCGATGGTATCCAGATTGGAACTGTCGTGAACGAAGCCGCCCGGGCCGCGCTCGAAGTCGCTGTGAAACTCGTGTTGAAGTTCAATCCCCAGCCGCCCGCTGTCGAACAGATCTAAACGTGTCAATTCAATCGCAGCATCGTGAATCGAAATCTGCGCACGCCCTGCACTGAACGCCACCTCGGTGGTTTGCAAGCCGTTGTCGAAAGTGGCCGACCCGGTGAGCGTCAACGTCGCGCCAAGCGTTGGAAGGTCGTCACGCAGTCGATCGGTTTGATCGCGCAGCTCTAAGGCGAGTGTGACCGTGTCGCCCACCGGTGTGTAGCGAGTAGCCGTGGTCTGCACGATCAGGCGCAGGCTGGGATACGGATCGCAAGCATCACCCAGCCCATCGCCGTCGAGATCGCTCGGATCGTCGGTGATCAGGTCGGAGCAGTTGTCGTTGGCATCGACCGTGCCGTCGAGATCGGGGTCGTCGCACACATCCCCTACCCCATTCCCAGGGTGAATTCGATCGGCTTGATTGGGATTGGCAATCAGCGGGCAGTTGTCGCAGGCATTACCCAGAAGATCGCCGTCGGAGTCGAGCTGGCTCGGGTTGGGCACTTCGAGGCAGTTGTCGTCAAGATCGGCCGCGCCATCACCGTCGGGATCATCGCAAGCATCGCCAATCCCGTTGGGGTGAATGACGTCGCTCTGCCCTGGATTGGCGGCAGTGGGACAGTTATCGCAAGCATCGCCCAGCTGGTCGCTGTCGACATCGAGTTGATCGGGGTTGGCGAGCCTCGCGCAGTTGTCGCGACTGTCGACCGCGCCGTCGCTGTCCGTGTCGTCACACGCATCGCCAATGCCATTGACGGTAATTGTGTCGGTCTGTTCGCGATTCAGAACCAACGGGCAGTTGTCGCGATCGTCCGTGATGCCATCCAGATCGGTATCGACGCGCCGGAAGTCGGTGCCAATCTCGAACTCGCGCTGGTTGCTAAGACCATCGCCATCGGTGTCGGCATTGGGATCGACAAATTGGATGCTGGGCGCCAAGCCCTCGATCTTGAAGTCGTCGAGATAAAAGCCTTGCCGCTCGACCGTGGCGTTGGTGGTCAATCGAAAGCGAAGCCGCACGGATTTTCCGGCCCACGTAGACAGCGGCTGCGTGGTCGTCGCCCAACTGCGCACATCACCATTGAATCGAACCAGCGTCTGCCACAGGCCACCAGTATCGCTAATGTCTAGGTCGACAAAGTCCTTGCCTGTCTCTAGGTGTGTCCACTGCGCGAACGACAAAACTGGCTGCGTCCCGGCGGGCAGTTCGATGATTGGCGTGACCAGCGACGCATCGGCATCGTCCGGTGTGCGTCCCGTGAGGTTGGTGGCCCACACCTTGTCGCCCGAGTACGCGGCGCGCGGTCCCGACTGCGGTGCGCCCCAACTCCAGGTGTCGTTGACACCGGCGTGCGTGAACTGCGCATCGTATGCATCGAAATCCTGAAACAGCCGATCGAACGTTGCGATCGCTTGTGACTCGCTGTCCTCGGCGGTGAGTTGGATTGTCTCGAACTGCACGTCGTCTACGCCAATGACAAACAAGCCTTGATCGAACTCAGCTAGCACGCGGTTGGTGTTGCCACCGCTCAGCACGGTTCCTTGCTGCGCATTCGAGGCAAACACGGCGCTGCCGCTGAGCGAGACTGTGACGCGCGCGCCAACGATGTCGGTTTGAATCGCGCCGGTTGGGTCGACGAGCGTAATCGTGAGCGTCTGAGGTTGGCCTGCCAACAGGAACGGCGCCGGGTTGGTGGAGATGCGCAGCGATCGCGTTGGAAATGGGTCGCACAAATCGCCCAGCCGGTCGTTGTCGGCATTGGCTTGATCGGCGTTGGCCACGAGCGGGCAGTTGTCGCTGCCATCGGCCAGCCCGTCGCCATCGGCATCGGCCGCCCAGACAGCGCCCGGGACCATTGCCAACGCTATTAATACGAGAAGCTCAGCCCTCGACCGCCGCATTGGGCCCCCTCTTGCCCATCACCCCCAGGTGACCTCGGAATTAGACGGCTGCCCGCCGCTCAAAGCAATCGGTTTCGGTCACTCAATTCGGGGACGGCATACTCAATTCCCGCGCGCTGCCGGCTGATACCGATCGCACTCTCGCGCATCACAACCCCCGTAGTCGCAACTCGGAGGTTTCGTTCATGCACACTCGCTACTGCCACAATGCCCCGCTGTTTCTCACACCCACGCGCCGTGCGCCGCTATGGATCGGCGCGTTGCTCAGCGCTCTCTCCTTGTTTCCTCTCTCTCCCTCCTTCTCCGCGCCGGATCCCCCCTCCGGCACCCCCGACGCGTTCGTCGACTTGGCCACACCGCAAGGTGTGAGCCAAGTTGGCGGCGCGTGGCGGTACACCGACGCACAAATCATCGACGTCGACTTCCGCGCCGCAGGCCCGGACCGCAAACCCAGCGGCGCACCGAATCGTACCTACGACATTTCCCCACACGCGGGTGGCGTCGACTTCGATGACAGCGCGTGGCAAAAGCTTGATCCGCCCAACTTCGAAACGCGGCGCGGCAATGGCCGGCTGTCGTTTGCATGGCTGCGGCTGAAGCTCACGATTCCCGAGAAGGTCGGCGACTTCGTGACGGCCGGATCGACCGCAGTCTTCGAAATCACGGTCGACGACTACGCCGAGATTTGGCTCGACGGCAAGCTGCCGCACGACTTGGGACAAAGCGGTGGATCGGTGATCGCCGGTTTCAATGTGCCCAACCGCGTGTTGGTGTCGCCGCGCGCGAAAGCCGGCGGAACACATCAGCTCGCTGTCTTCGCGATCAATGGACCGATCAGCGATCCACCTCCCAACTACATTTGGATTCGCTCGGCGCGGCTTTCGTTCTATCGCACCCCAAGAGCAATCACGCCGCGCGCTGTGCCAGTGACCGTGACGCGCTTGGATGCAGCGATCGACGGCATCGTGCCCAAAGACGCCGGGCTCGAGAAGGTCGCCGAAGGGTTCTCGTTTACTGAGGGGCCGGTGTGGAGCAAGGACGGCTCGCTACTCTTCTCCGACCCCAACGAAAACCGCATCTATCGGTGGACGCCGGGCGCGCCGCTCGCCGTGTTTCGCGACAAGAGCGGCTACGACGGCGCCGACATTGCCGAGTACGGTCAACCCGGCAGCAACGGCCTGACGTTCGACAAACAGGGCCGCCTGACGATTGACGAACACGGTCGCCGCCGCGTCACACGCCTCGAAGCCGACGGCCGCGTCACCGTGCTGGCCGATCGATTCGAAGGCAAGCGCCTCAACAGCCCCAACGACTTGGTCTATCGCAGCGACGGTGCGCTGTACTTCACCGACCCGCCGTTTGGTTTGCCCAAGTTTCACGATGACCCGCGCCGCGAGCTCTCCGACTTCGACGTGTTCGTGTTGCGAAACGGTGTGCTGAAGAAGGTCGTCAGCGACTTGCGCGGACCCAATGGCTTGGCCTTCACGCCCGACGAGAAATTCTTGTACGTCACCAACTGGGATGAAACCAAGAAGTGGATCACGCGCTATCCGGTGAGTGTCGATGGCACGCTCGGCGCCGGCTCGGTGTTCTTCGATATGGCGGCCGCGCCCGAAGCGGAGGCTTTGGACGGCATCAAGGTCGACAAGCAGGGACATCTGTTTGTGTCGGGCCCAGGTGGTTTGTGGGTCATTGGCGCCGATGGAAAGCACCTCGGCACGATCAAAGGCCCGGAAGCTCCCGCGAACTTCGCGTGGGGCGATGCCGATGGCCGCACGTTGTACATGACGGCGCGTACCGGTGTGTACCGGATGCGTCTTTCAGTAACGGGCATTCGCCCCTGACGACACTGCTGCGGCCGGGCGTTCGGCTACTCAAGAAAGGACTCGCACATGCGCTCTCGATTCGTTGTTTTCGCTCTGCTCGCCTCGCTCGCCACCTCGGCAATGGCGCAAATTGGTGAACGCAAAACCCTCACGCTTGAAGCGGCCAAACAGATCCTGGCTGCCGCCGTGCGCGAAGCCAACAAGGACAATCACACCGCGGCGATTGCGATCGTCGACGACGGCGGCAACTTGATGCTGCTCGAACGCTTGGACAACACCTTCGCCGCGGGGCCGTTGATTTCCTACGGTAAGGCGCGCACCTCGGCACTCTTCAAGAAGCCGACGCGCGTGTTTGAGGAGATCATCAAGAGCGGCCGCACGCCGATGATCGCGTTGAATGACTTCACACCGCTGCAAGGTGGCGTGCCGCTGGAGCTCGACGGTCAGGTCGTCGGCGCGATTGGCGTCTCGGGCGCTGCGAGTGCGCAGCGCGACGAAGAGATCGCCTTGGCCGGTGCCGCCGCGCTGGCGACAGTCCCCAAGAGCGTCGCTGCTCCGGCGGTCAAGTATTTCGAGCACAAGACGGTGGCTGCCGCTTTCGCCAAGAACCAATCGCTGCTCGACGTCCCCGAGTACAAGGTCAACGCCAGCCATCGCGACACGGCCGGTGAGGCCGAGATCCACGCCCGTGAGACCGATGTGATCTACGTCGTCGGTGGGCAGGCGACGTTCGTCACCGGCGGCACCCTGGTCGATGGCAAGCAGACCAGCCCGTTCGAAACGCGTGGCCGCGGCATCGATGGCGGCGAGGTACGCAAGCTCGCCAAGGGCGATGTCGTGGTGGTCCCGAACGGCACGCCGCATTGGTTTCGTGATGTGGCTGGCACCTTCGATTACTTTGTCGTCAAGGTTATCGACTGATGGTTGCGCAACGATCCGCCTCCAGCGTTCGCTATCCATCTCGGGCGCGCGAGTGGAGGGCTTGCGTTGACGATGGCTCTGGTACTGACGTCTTCCCCAAAAACTCTACCAGCCATGACATGAAAGCAGGCCAATAGGGCCTGCCTCATGGGCAGCTCGACGATACCCGCGTCGTGCCGTTGCTCGCCGCGCCGTAGCTGCCCATGCCGCAGTTGTTCCGGCCGCGAACGAGATACCAGAATGCGCTTCCAGAGCCGGGCGTGAATGCGTCGAGCAGCGCGGTCGAAGCGAGATTTTGCCCGATACACGTCTCGCTCGGGCCGCTCCCCACTGGCCACTCTCCAGCACGCCCTCGAAGGACGTCGTAGTGAGTTCCGGAACCGGCGCTCGCCGACAGTGAGTTCCATTGCAGCGTCTGCTTATCCGGCAAGAACAACGCGCCGCCGACGACGCCGGGGATGTTGAACACCGCGGGATCGTTGATCGAGCAGTCGCAGATGTCTCCAGCCGCGTCTCCATCGGTGTTGAGCTGATTGGCGTTGGAAAGCTGCCGGCAGTTGTCGAGGCCACCGACGAATCCATCGCCGTCGGGATCGTCGCCGTAGGCCCAGAGGTCGTTGAACACTTCACCACCGATGCCACCGAAGAGAAAGACAACATCATGTGCGGCCGAGTAGCTCATTGTGAAGGATTGACGGTAGGACTCTGGCTGGAGTGGCGTGGGCTCAGTGTGCCAGGAGCTGCCATCGAACTCCCAGGTGACACCCTCGATGTCGGGCCCGCCACCGTACAAGACGGCACGGCTGCGGATTGGGTCGAAGGCCATAGAGGAGTATCGGCGCTCGCCGGGCGGAGTTGTGTCGATCAATCGCCAGTCGTTGCCGTCGTACACCCAGAAGTCGTCGGAGATGGGCTCGCCGCCGTATAGGAGTACCTGATTCCGTGTTGAGTCGTATGTCATTGCGTAAACTTCTCGCTGCGGTGGGGCGTGTTCCGGAAACCTCTGCTCCCAACCTGCGCCAGTGAGCAGCCACGTCTCGCTCGAGAAGTAGGTCAACCCGGTCGGAGACTGTGCGTAGCCTCCGAACAGAAACATGCCGCCGAGCCCCGGAGCGCTTACCCACCCGTGGTGAAAACGCTTGTCGGGGACAGCAGTGGAATCGGTCCAGATCCTGGGGACCCCTGAATACTCGTGGATCTCTTCGGTGCGTTGGAACATCGAATTCGTACCCGAGAAGCCGACGACGCGATCGTGTGCCGACTCGTAGGCGAGTGGATAGGCTTTAACAGCCGAGGGAACGCCCGCGGTCGTGTCACGAACCCAACCAGCAATCACGCTCCACAGCCAAGTATCCGAGTGAGGAGGACCTGCCAATCCCGTGGAGCCTCCCATGATGACCAGTCGACTCGCGGTCTCGTCGAACGCCATTCCATGATCAGCACGCCCGGCCGGCCTCGTCGCTTTGGGGATGAGCGACCAGGTCGTGCCATTGAATTCCCACGTATCGTCAACCGCAGAGTTAGGGATCTGCCCGCCCCACCCGATGATCCGTTGACGATCGGTGGCGTAAGCGATCCTGAAGTGCCAGCGCGGAGACGGCGCGTTGGTTGTGACGCGCTGCGTCCACGCCGTACCGTTCCATTCCCACGTGTCATTGAACGCCTGAACAGAATTTGTGCCGCCAAACAAGATGGTTTTGCCAGTCGGAGGGAAATAACAAAGTTCGATTCCCCATCGACCGCGAAGCGGCTGCGGCAAATTCGTTGACTTCGCGATCCAGTTGGTCCCGTTGTATTCCCAGGTGTCGTTGAGCGGAAGCGCAGAGTCCTGTTGCCCGCCGTGCAACACAACAACTCCCCGGCCAGCATCGTAGGTCATGCCATGATGACCGCGGCGCGCTGGCTTGTTGGCTGTGACGACATTGGTCCAGTTCGTTCCGTCCCACTCCCACGTGTCTTGGAGCGAGCCGAACCCGAATCGATATCCTCCGAAGAGAACGACGCGTTGCCGGATCGAGTCATAGACCATTTGGCACCAGACTCGATCGGGCGGTTGCTGGCTCGGGAAGCGCTGTTGCCAAGTTGATCCGTTGTAGACCCAGGTGCCCGCGACCTCGCCGCCAATGGCCACTGTCTGATTGCGGGCGGCGTCGTAGGCTGCACACCCGATATCGGCGGCTGTTTGTCCCAGCTGGAAGCGACGCACCCAGTCGCTCCCGACCAGTTCCCAAGTCGTTGCACTCACGATCGAGCCTACAGTGTGAAGGGCGACCACGCGCTGTCGCTGCGAGTCGTACACCAAGGTTGCGGTGTTGGCGCCAGGATCGCCGTCGTCGAGCAGTTGCCAGGCGGGGCCAGCGGCGGAAGCGCCAGACATTGTCAACAGAATCACGTGTATCAGAGCCGTCCCGATTTGCCGGTTCCTCATTGGGCCTCCTACGGGAGCGGGACGAAACTTATTTGCGTTGAGTAGGCGCTTTGATTGCCGGCCAGATCCACAGCTTTGAGCACGACGTAATAGGTTTGCAGTCCGAGTCCTGTGAGCTGCCATTGTTTCGGACTGCTCGCAGGGTGAACGGCGCCGTTGAGTTTCGTGTAGGGGCCACCGGACGTCGTTGCAAGGAAGATGTGGTATCCCTGCAGATCACGGCTGTCGCTGCCTTGCCACGTGATCGTCGCTGAAAGCGAACCCACCGTAATGGTCAGCTTCTGTGGGACTCCGGGCGGCGTCGTGTCGTTTGCCGTGACCGAGACTGCCGTCGAATAGGGCCCGATCTCAGCGTCCTCATTGTAGGCGCGCACAGAGTATCGGTAGACCGTTCCAGAAATGGAGGCGGCGTCGGAGTATGACGTTGAGGTCCCGAGATCCCGGAGCAAGGCGAGTGGCCCGGTCGCACCGACTCCGCGGAACAACAAATAGCCGAGCCCAGAAGACGAACAGGGGCTAACACTCAACTCGACCCATCCGCTGGATTGGGGCGTTGCCGATTGGGACGGTGTGCACGGTGTCGGTCGCGGTAACGGTGTTTGATTCTTGATCTGCTTGCTGACAATCGGCGTCATAGGGAGTCTGGCGTTTTCTGCGTACTCAAAGCCTTGGACAAGATCCGGATCTGTGGCCAAAGCGACAGTGCTTCGCGGGTACATCGTCCATTCGATCCGCGCTGCCCTGTATGACGATGCCTCCGGATCCTCACCGGCAGGGCAACCTCCGTCGTTGACGAGTTGGACGCCGTTTTCATCGAGTAGGGGTTGCCCTTGCAGGTCCCAAAGGAACCCGTCCTGGCAGTTTCCGATGCCGAACCACTGCCTGCCGTGCGCGCCATAAACCGTACTGGCGGCCTTGTCTTCATAGATGTAGCTGCGTGTGAGTGCCGGTAGCGGTTTCGGCTCCGCTGCGAAGTACACGTAACCGGCTCGATTGCCCGATGTTGGCGAAAGAACCTCAGTCCAGTCGTAGAAGTACTGGGAACCGAAGCTGGGTACGCCCGTGTATACGCCGTCGATCTCGTCCAACGCCAGACTTGTCGAGTCGTAGGACGGCTTGTTCCAGACCTGCGATCGTCTCGCGGCGTTGCTTTCCTGGCCGACGTTGTCGCTGTGATCGTACTTGTGATAGGCGCCCGAGAGTTCGTGGACGCGAAGATTGCTCCTGGACACTTGATCCGTCGGATACATGTAGTCGTAGCGCGTGGTGTGCTGGCCACTGGCGGCGCCTTGCACTCCACGAATCACGCGGACGGGGCCGTCTATCACGCCGAGCGCGCGCGGCGTGCGGTTCTCGGACCAGTAGTCCTCAGTTTCAGTGCCTGCACCCTCTTGAAGCCGATCGAGCAGGCTTATGTTCTCTGTTCCGGTGCCGAGCACCGTGAAGTCATCCATCACCCAGTTCTTCGAGAACCTCGCCTTGTAGGAGAGAATTGCCGAACTGAGTTTCGTGCCGACAAAGCACCCGCAGTTGTTATTCGTCGGGCATGCCGCGGGGAGCGTGCACACTGGACTGCCTGCTCCGGGCGCATTCCAGATCGTGTAGTCCGCACCGCTCAAGGCAGGTGGTGTGGCCGTTGAGCTCCAAATGAATGCGTAGACGTACCTCAGCGCATTGTTTCGTAGATCCTTGGTCGCAATCTGGTATCGCTCTCCTAGGTCATCCGAGAATGGCCAGACGGACGACGTAGCGCTGGAGGTTCCAGCGTCGTTGAGTTGGAAGACGAGTTCGTCCCGCGACTGGAGCTGGTTGCTCACGAACGGATCGGTGGAGCCCGATTCCGGGAACAGCTCCGGGAAGTAACCGTACTCGCACAGATCGGTTTTCTGGAGGGCGCTCGTAACATTCCAGAGGTTGTGCCGGAGGTTGATCTTGCGTCGTTTGTCGATCTGAAACGGGATCGGCACCCAAACGCTCCCATCGTATTTGTAGAGACGGACCTGCGTCGATTTGTAGGTATCCGAGTTGAGCCACGACGCTAGATACGAGGCGGGGAGCACGACGGGCTCATACTCGCGCCATGGCGAAAGAGCTTGAGCTAACGCCCCCCCCCGTGCCGAATGCGATTGTGATCAACACGCACAGAACGTACCGATGTTTTGTAGAACGGCTGAGAAAACTCGTCTGGGTCCGCGCCTGTTCAGTTTGCATTCTCCCTCCTTGGACGGCCTCGAAGATCATCGGAGCGTCGCCAGAGTTACGCCGGTTGGCGGTGGCTGTCAACGGGTCGACCCCGGCCACCAAGCCGGCGTTTGATGGGAATGGCCCGATGCTACCGTCATCGTACGGATTGGCACCATACGCCACGCTTCGCGAGACATACCGATGTTGAAGCGGTCGTGTAGTGCTGGCAACGGAGAGAGGCGGGAAGAATCGAGTCAACTCGCATCGGAGTTGACTTGATGGTGCACGCAGCGTCCCTACTCGATTCTTAAGCCGTGGCTCGATCTGAAAGTCGGTGATTCACCAATGATTTCATTCCGCAGATCCAGCCAGGGTTTGATGGCGCGGCGAGATCGGCGCGCTATGAGAGAGAATCCAACCACACAACACACACCCATCGACACCCTCAACCAAGGTCGGTGTGTAGATTCCCCCGCGTGCGCAACTCATGCTTTTGACCCTGGTCACGCGCTGAGCGAGTGAGCTTGGATAGCCGTCCAAATCGGAGTCACGTGAGGACGTCATCCTATCGCGGAGCAACGCGTCGCGAAGTGTGGGCGAATCTGCGCAAGAATCCGCTGGCGCCTTCTTTTGGTTCGCCGTCCTTAGCTTCCTAGTCAGTGAGATTCAACGCTGCCGCGACAGGAACAACGCGGACGTTGTGCGCCAACGTGTACTCACGATCTCCGGGGTAGACGACCGAGAGCGAGTCCAACTCGAGATCGTCGAGCACGGTGCGCATCGAGGTTGTGAGTGTTGGCGCATCGGCCCGTTTGACCTCGAACCCCAACCGCTTGCCACGCTTGAACATGAGCAGGTCGAGTTCCGCTCCTTGGTGTGTGCTCCAAAAGTAGACGTCCTCGGGTCGATGGGCGTGGACCAACGCCTCGATCACGAATCCCTCCCAGGATGCGCCCAACTTCGGGTGCGAAAGCAGTGCCTCTTCATCGGCGATTCCCAACATCGAGTGAAGCAAGCCGCTATCGCGCAGATAGACCTTGGGAGCTTTGACCTGACGCTTGGATAGGTTCTGGTGCCAGGGCTGCAACTGACGTACGAGGAACAGCCCGGTGAACAGGTCGAGATAGCGTCTGACCGTTGGCTCGCTCAGGCCCAACGATCGTGCCGGGTCGGTTGCCTTCCAAACACCGCCATGGTTCTGCGCGAGCATCGACCAAAAACGCATCAATGCTGCAGCGGGGATCGAGATGCCTAGTTCGGGCAAGTCGCGCTCAACCACGGCGCGCGTGAACTGCCGGCGCCATTCCGCGCTCGCGGCTTCCGATCGCGCCAGGTATGAGCGCGGAAAACTGCCGCGCCGCCAAACACGTGCGAGCGCATCGATCCCGATCTCGTCGAGCGTGAAGCCGCTCATCTCGACCAACTCGATGCGGCCGGCGAGCGATTCGGACGCTTGCCGCAAGAGCGTGGCTGAGGCGCTGCCCAAAATCAGAAAGCGCGCACGATTGCCTGGACGATCGACAAGAACGCGCAGGATCTGAAACAGGTCCGGCCGCCGTTGCACTTCGTCGATGACGACTAGCCCTTTGAGTGGAGCGAGTGTCATCTGTGGCTGCTCGAGCCTGGCCAGAGATATCGGTTCTTCGAGGTCGAAGTACTGATTGGACTTCAGGTCGAGCAGCTGTCGCGCCAATGTGGTCTTGCCGCATTGACGCGGCCCGAGAAGGGCCACGACGGGCGATCGCTTGAGTCGTCTTCGCAGGTCGGTGAGGCGCGCGCTTCGCTCGATCACGGCGAGAGGCTACCATGAAAATCGAAAGTCTGACTTTCGATTTTCATGGTGTCAGAAAAGCGTCCGCCACGTGCTAGCGGGCATCGACCACGATCGGAGTGCCTTCCTTCGCGCCGTTCATCAGCCGCATCTCGGGCTAAACGCAGCGCAGCACCGGGGCCCCATCATCCTTG
Organism: Acidobacteriota bacterium; assembly: GCA_031395565.1. GTDB lineage: Bacteria > Acidobacteriota > Polarisedimenticolia > J045 > J045 > JANNUT01. The sequence goes on from JANNUT010000189.1 coordinate 91,667, forward strand.
CGCCTCTTTCTTCGAGCGAAACCCCTCGCACTAGCCACGCATCCTAACGCCATGAAACAGCACACCATCACCGGCGCCGGCATCGGTTTGCGCAAGGAGCACCACGACACGGTGCTGAGCGAAACTCCGCCTGTCGCCTGGTTCGAGGTCATCTCCGAAAACTTCATGGTCGACGGCGGCAAGCCGATTCAGGTCTTGGATCAGGTCCGTCGTGACTACCCCGTCGTGATGCACGGTGTCTCGCTGTCGATCGGCTCCGACGACCCACTCGATACCCACTACGTCCGCCGGCTCAAGCAGCTCGAACTATGGCTGCAGCCCGCGCTGGTCTCCGATCACCTCTGCTGGACATCTGCCGGCGGACACAACAGTCACGATTTGCTGCCGCTGCCGCGCACCGAAGCGACCTTGATGCGGGTCGTGGAAAAGGTCGGTCAGGTGCAAGACATGCTGGGCCGGCAGCTGTTGCTGGAGAACATCTCCAGCTATCTCGAATTTCAACACTCGACCTTGGGTGAGGCCGAATTTTTGGCCGAGGTCGCCGAGCGCGCCGATTGCCTGATTCTGCTCGACGTCAACAACCTCTACGTCAACACACGCAATCACGGACTCGATCCGTTTACCTACATGAACTGGTTGCCCGCACAGCGGGTGGCGCAGTTTCACCTCGCCGGACATCAGGATCTCGGCGACGTCGTGATCGACACGCACGATGGCCTGGTCTGTACCGACGTCTGGGACTTGTACAAGCGCGCCGTACGCCGCTTCGGCGCTGCGCCGACGCTGATCGAATGGGACGCCAACATTCCACCACTTCAGACCGTCTTGGCTGAAGCACACCGCGCCAATGCTGCCGCACGCGACGCGCTGACGGAGACTCTCAATGTGCAGCGCATTGCCTAAGCCCCCTCGCACACTAGCCGCGACTCAGCGCACCTTTCTGCGCGACCTGTCCGGTCTCGCGCCGCAGGGCGTCGAGCATCGCGTCGAGCAGTTTTGCGCGCCGCCTGCCGGCACTGTCGAACGGCGCTGGCATGTCTATACCTCGGGCTATTTCGTGCGGCTGCGCGATGTGCTGGCGCTGGACTATCGCGCCATCGCGCGGATTGCTGGCGAGAATGCTTTCAGTGGTTTGGTCGGTCGCTATCTGATGGCCTGCCCGCCGCGGCGCTACGACTTGGCGATGGCCGGCGAGCGTTTCCCTGGATTCATCAGCAACGACCCAATCAGCACCGACTTGCCGTTTGTGACCGACCTCGCGCATCTCGAGCGCGCCATCTCGGATTGCTTCATTGCGGCAGAGCCCGCCGCACTGACTTGGGACGCGCTGCGCGAACTACCCTCCAGCGAAGCTGCAGAGCGCCACCTAGCGTTGCAGCCATCGGCGCGGGTGATTCGTTCGCAGTGGCCGCTGCGTGATTTGTGGCTCACCGCGTTCGACACCAATGACGATGACATCGATATCGATCTTTCTCAGAAACCTCGCTGCTTTCTGGTGCATCGCAACGAGGGCGAGATTTTCGTACGAGAAATCGACGACGAACTCGCCACCTTGCTTCTGGCCGCAGAAGGCGAAGGCAACACACTCACAGAGTTGGCAGGCGCGTTGTCACTGGGCAGTGAGCCCGACGATGTACGCACCTTCCTGATGTTGATGCAGCGCGCGCTCGCACTGTCGCTCTTTGCCCTCAACCCCGTCGCCACACCGCTGGACGACACACATTTCTTGGAGGATCTATGAACGGAAAGTCAAAGTTGTTCTTGGCCGCATTGGCCGGCGCCCTCGCTCTCCCCTCGCTCGCCTTGGCCGAAGGCTCGAAGCCGGGTACTGACAAAGACGCCGGCAAGGTGCCCTGCTGGGGTATCAACAAGTGCAAGGGTGTCGGCGATTGCGGTGCCGACGGTTGCCGCACCAGCGGTTGTCACGGCTCCAACAGTTGCAATGGTACCGGCTTCGTTCGCCTGGAAGCGGATACCTGCCTGAAGATCGTCGGCGGCCGTCTGACCAAGGCTGCCGAGCCGATGACCACAGAAAAGAAGGACAACACCAAGAAGAAGTAACTCGAATCCTGCGTGTGGACGGGCGGTGCCGCGCATCGCTCGTTCGCACGCTTCAGATCAAACCGACGTGGCGCATCAACTCCAACGCATTGCTCTTGGTCACCACGCCTTCGTGCAACCGATAGTCAAAGCGCATCTCGCCATTCTCCAAATGATCGACGAAATGCACGTTGCGTACGTCGCTCCCCAACGCGGCGGCGCTCTCTGTCAACGCGAGGTCGTGGGTGGTCAGCAAGCCGATCGCTCCGAGTGTGTGTAACTCGCGCATCAGCGCCTCGGCCCCGATCTTGCGATCATGCGAATTGGTGCCCGACAGCAGTTCGTCGATCAAGAACATCAGCGGCGCACCGTCGCGAGCAATCTGCACGATCGCTCGCAATCGGTCGATCTCGGCCAAGAAGCGCGAGCGGCCATCGAGCAACGAATCTTGCGCGCGCAGCGACGCGCCCAGCGCGAGTGGCGTCAGCGTCAGTTGGGCGGCCCGCACCGGCGCACCGGTCTGCGCCAGCACCGTATTGACGCCGATCGAACGTAGCAGCGTGCTCTTGCCCGACATATTCGATCCGCTCACGATCAAAAGCCGTGTCGCTGCACCTAGCTGCACGTCGTTGAGCACGCACTGATCCAAGGGCAATAGCGGATGTCCAAGCTGTTGAGCCTCGAAACGCGGCGATCCACTGACCCACTGCGGGTAGACCAACTCCGGCTGCTCGAACGCAAACGCCGCCAGCGCGGAAAGCGCCTCGAGTTCGCCGGCCGCCTCTAACCACTCGTGCAGCGCCGGGCCAAATTTCTCGCGCCAATCTTCGACTGCAAAGGCATGCTGCGTGGCCCAAAACAGCGGCAATGAAATCGGCATGAACATCTGATTGAGCCGCCAATCGAGCCGATCGAGCGTCGCTGCCAACTGCTTGATGGCGCGAGACGCGGCGACATCGCCGGCAATTCGCTGTTGCAGGGCGATCAACAGTGGTGCTGTTACCGGCTCGCGCTCAATGCGTTGCAACAACCCGGACAGGACCTTCAACTCGGGCGCGGCGCCTTCGGCCGCAGCCAGCACTTCCTCGACTTGCGGGCGCAGATACGTTCCCAAAAAACCTGACGCGATGAGCACCAACGGCGCGCACCACCACGGTGTCCACTGCAAGCCCATCAAGACGAGTGCGGCAAGGTTGGTTGCCACAGCGACTCGCACCACCAACCGCCACGATCTCAGCCGCGATTCGCGCGCGCGGCCCCAGCCTTCCAACGACGCTGCATGCACGCGGCGCATCGCTTCCTCGCCCAACAGCGCCAAGGACTCACGCAGCTCGAGACGCGGCGTGAGTTCTTGAATCGCCTGTTGTCGCGCGCGCGCATCGTCCGGCGTGCATGGTGTCGACAGCCAACGCGCCAGCGCGCGCCGCCCGGCGCCGGTCCGCGTGGTGGCCAGCCGCTCGAACAACGAGCCGCGCCCATACAGATCGAGATCGAGCGCAAACGGGTGGGCGGCGTCGAACAGATCGGCACCGTCATCGCCGGTGCCAGGCCACTCACCGGCCAAACGCGCGAGACCCAGCTCGTAGAACCGGGCGGCACGAGCGGCTTGGCGGGCGGCTTGGAGCGCGCGATCGTGGATCAACACGGTCGCCCCAAAACCGGCGACAGCGGCCGCAACCCACCAGGGTGAAACCCGCCCCGAAACCGCCAAGGCCAGTGCGGCGATGCCCGCTATTAATAACGTCAACCGCACCGCCACGAACAAGCGGTCTCGGCCCGCCAGGGCGGCCTCTTGCCCGCGCCAATGGGCACGCCGGCGTTCGTACTCGTGTTGAGGTGTCTGGTCCATTTGGCTCAGAGGGTACCCCACCCTGGTTCTTGCGCGATCATGCGAAACCATCGCGCCGACCCCTGCATCCAAACGGCACCCGCCAACAGAAGGGGTCACGAGGGCAGCATGGATAGGGCGATCTCCCCGGGCTACGAAACCAACATCGCACGCCGCGAAGCAACGCGCGTTCTGCGCTGGGGAGCCGAGGCGATTCGCGAACGAGGCGTGTTTCGGATTGCGCTCGCCGGTGGTGCCGATCTGCGGCCACTGTTGGCCGCGATTGCCGAAGAGAGTCAACACACCCAGGCTGCCTTCGATCGCTGGCACGTGTTCTGGTGCGAAGAGCGGCACGTGCCCCCGTATCACTTGGACAGTTGTTATCGCATGGCAGAGCAAGCGCTGCTCGGCCGGGTACCTGTACTGCCCGAGAACTTGCACCGTATTCGCGCTGAGCATCGCGATCCACACGAGGCGGCACGCAGTTACGAGTTGCTGCTGCGACGCACGTTTTCGATGTCACCGGGCGAGTTGCCGCGGTTCGATGCGGTGGTGGTCGGCAATAGCTCCCAAGGCACGGTGATTCGCTTGACAGGCGCCGTGTTGAGTGTCGCGCATCACGTGCTTTCATGGGGTGACGCGTCGCCATTGCCAGCCTTGCCCTCGCTTGCCGGCGTGAGGCTCTGAGCGTCATGACCACCGATCGGCGATCGGAAGTAGCGCGCGAGCGTGGTAGCCTGCCGCCGATGTTGGATTCATCGCCAGCGGCGGGCTCCACCCATGACTCATCGAGTGAGATGAGCTTGATCAATCGCCTGCGTTCGGGCGATGACCGTGCGTTTGAGGAGGTTGTCCGCGCACACTCGGGCCGCTTGATGTCCGTCGCGCGACGGTTCATGCGCAACGACGAAGATGCGCGCGATGTCCTGCAAGAGGCGTTCATCTCGATGCATCGTGCGATTCACAGCTTCGAGTCGGGCGCGCGCCTTTCCACCTGGCTGCACCGCATAACGGTTAAGTGCGCGCTGATGAAGATTCGCTCGCGCAAATGCCGTCCCGAAATCGCCATCGACGACTTGATGCCGCGCTTCAGCGAGGACGGTCATCACATCGACCCGCCCTGCCCTTGGACCGAGGACACCGATGTCGCCATGGCTCGCGAGCAAACCCGCGCGATGGTGCGCGCGGCGATCGACCGTTTACCCGAGAACTACCGCAGCGTGTTGCTGCTCCGTGACATAGAGGAACTCGATACCGAGGAAACCGCGCAGGTTCTGGGGATCAGCGCCAATGCCGTGAAGGTCCGGTTGCATCGCGCCCATCAAGCGCTACGCACCATGATCGACACGCACTTCAAGGACACACTACGATGACCTGCCGAGAGTTTGCCGAGTTTATCGATTCCTTCATCGCTGAGGGGTTGTCTCAGGGCGAAGCGCAAGAGTTTCAGCGCCATTTGGCGGTGTGCAAAGACTGCGTCAACTATCTCGATACGTATCGACGCACGATCGCCATGAGCCGGCGCGCCTTCGCGGATATGCCTGAGGCTGAAGTCCCCAAGGAAGTACCCGAAGACTTGATCAAGGCGATTCTCTCCTCGCGTAAGTCCTAGTGCGATGCCGGGCTCTCTGTGCAAGAGAACCCGGCATCTTGAAGCGGAGGGAGGGAGAGAGGAGGGAGTTGTTACGAAGTAGACAGCGGCAGAAAAACCGTTTCGCCGCGTCGAATCACTTGGACCAAGGCCGTGTCGCTGTCCTTAACCGCCAACAGTTTCTCGCGCGCTTGTCGCGCATCGTTCACCGGCTGGCGGTTGATGCTCACAATCACATCACCCGATACGAAACCGCTGCGCGAGGCCGGGCTGGCTGGCGCGACATCGTTGACCAGCGCGCCGTCGCCATCGTATTGCAGCGATTGACGAAGCCGCGGGGTGAGGTCGGTGAGAGCAAAGCCGAGCTTGCCGCGACCGTCGCGCTCGGGAGCAGCAGCGCGTTGACCGTTGTCGCGTTCTGCCAGCGTGACCGCCAGGGTCTTTTCGCTGCCGTCGCGTAACACCGACAGGCGGGTCACGGTGCCGGGGGCGAGCGAGGCCACTCGATGACGAAGATCGGCACTGGTCTTGACCGCTTTGTCATCGAGCTTCAGCACCACATCGCCGGTCTTCAGCCCAGCCTCGTCGCCAGGGCTGCCGGGTTCGACGTTGCCGATCAGCACGCCTCGTTGGTCGCCCATCTTCAGCGCGCGCGCGAGTGGTGTGTTGACATCTTGAATCGCGGCACCGAGGTAGCCGCGCACGATGCGACCGTTGGCCATCAGCTGCTGTGCAATATCGCGCGCCATGTTGGACGGAATGGCTAGACCTATTCCCTGAAAGCCACCGCTGCGCGACAGAATCGCGGTGTTGATGCCAATCAGGCGGCCTGCTGTATCGACCAAGGCGCCGCCGCTGTTTCCGGGATTGATCGCGGCATCGGTTTGAATGAAGTCTTCATACTCGGTCAGGCGCAGGTTGCTGCGGCCGGTCGCGCTGACGATCCCTGCCGTGACGCTGTGTTGAAGCATCGGACCGAACGGACTTCCCAATGCCAGCACCCACTGCCCAACTTGTACTTTGTCGCTGTCGGCGAACGGCACTGTGGGGAGATTTTGTCCTTCGATTTTCACGACCGCGAGATCGGTCATCGGGTCGGTGCCCAGTACCTTCGCGGTGCGGCGGTCACCATCAGGGAGCAGCACATCGATCGACTCGGCGCCTTCGACGACGTGGTTGTTGGTGAGGATCACGCCGTCCTCGCGCACGATCACGCCGCTGCCGAAGCCGCCGTCTTCCGGTGTGGGATCACCACCGCGGTTGCCTCGAAACATCATCGGCACGCCTTCCTCTCGGTCGGCTTTCTTGGCAACTTGTATCGCGACGATGGCGGGATTGACGCGAGCCGCGACTCCGACGAACGGATCTGAGTTGACGGTGGGCGCTGCGCCAGCGACAGGCGGAGGCAACTTGGCGGCGTTTTCACGCGACTCATACCATTTGGTTCCGGCAGCGATGGCACCCACGCTCCCCATGACGAACATTACGGCAAGTGCGCTCGCTCCCAAGAATTGACCTCTTCTTTGCATCGTCGTCTCCCTCGTGTGAAGCGCTCGACCCGAGCGCCGCTGCATCGCAGTCGCCCTCTTCAAGTTTCGTGCCGAGTTCTAGAGATCGGGCCGCGCAGACCCTTGGAAACGCGTATTGGATGTTTATTGGCCAAAAAGACGATGTCTCGCGTTCGATCGCGACCTTCAGAGCTGTTCCCGCGATGGCCTCTTGGGTGCGCCGTTTTGCCACGCCGCGCGAATCTGGCTTGCGTCAGTCGCGACGGCCTTCGGCCTCGAGTGCATGCAGCCGATCGCCGAGCTGCGTCATGAAGGATTCTTTATCTCCGGTCCACGTGACCGATTCGCCCACGAACAGATCGCAGAAGAACGGAACGAACAAGGCTTCGCCCTTTGGGAGCGCCATGTTGAGTCCGCGCACGTAGATTGGAACCACCGGCACATCAGGATGCCGGCGCGACAAATGGGCCACGCCAGTTTTTAGCTCGGCCATCTCGCCGCTCAGGCTGCGCGTGCCCTCCGGAAACAACACGACCATTCCGCCTTGCGAGAGAAATTCGCCGACTTCGGCCAGTGGATCGCCTTCGGACACCTTGGGACGACGCGAGAGCGGCAAGATACCGATCACGTTCAACGAAAACCAGCCGACCAGTTTGTTGCGCAGAAAGTAATCCGCGGCGGCCACCGGCCGCAGCTTGGGCAATGCGCTCAACGGATACAGCGACATCAGCACCAAGGCGTCGAGATGGCTGGCGTGATTGGCCACGAGAATGGCGGGACCTGCCTTCGGCAACAACTCGCGACGCCGCACGTTGAGCCCCAGCCCAATCAGGACCAAGGGTCGAACCAGCAACGCGAAGAACAACAGCCGCAGCATCGGCAACTCAGAAGTGGAGGTAACGAACGAAGTGCGTAAACAGTGGCGCGGTGTAGACCAGGCTATTGACCCTGTCGATAACACCCCCATGTCCGGGAATCATGTCGCTCGCATCTTTGACGCCAATGTCGCGCTTGAGTGACGCCATGGCGCAATCGCCCACGAATCCGCCGACACCAATGATCACGCCTGCGATCAAGGACTCGTTGGTCGTGAGCGGTGTGAAGTAAGGTGCCGCGAAATACGACAGGACCACGGTCGTGGCCGCGCCACCGAGCATGCCGCCCCACGTTTTGTTGGGACTGACCGTAGGCAGAATCTTGCGGCGGCCGAGCGACTTGCCCCATACGTACTGGGCCACATCGTTGAGTTGCGTCAGGCAGACCAAGAACAACACCATCGCGGGGCCGGATGCGACGGTCGTCGTGCGGCTCTCGACCGCCGGCATAACTAGCAGCCAGGCAATGTGCGATAGGCAAAAGACCATCGTCATCAGGCCCCAGTGAATCGTGCTGATGGCGCGCACGTAGCCCGCGGTCTCGCCAATCGTGATCATTCGAAACGGCAGAAACAGAAACACATAGACCGGAATGAACAGCACGAAGAATCCATAGAGGCCGCGAGCAATCAGGTAGTACTGAATCGGAATCGCCAGATACGCCCAAAACAAGATGCGCCGGTCGGCGCGACGAACGGCGATCAACGAAAAGTATTCTTTCAGCGCCAGAAAGCTGACGAACGCGAAGAACGCTACCGTCACGCGCCAGGAGGACAGCATCGCGACGGCGAAGATCGCGATCATGATCCACCAGCCCCACACCCGATCGCGCAGCTCGACGAACAGCTTGGCGGACAAACGCTGTTTCAGTGCGAATACGACCAGCGTCACCAACGCCAGCACCGCGACGATGCCGCCAAAGGTTTTGAGTACCAGCGGCTCGGCGTGAATCCAGTTCACGAACGCACTTCACGCAGTGCATAGCGGCAGCGATTAAGCACCGTCAATAGAGACAGAACTGCAACCGCAGCCAAGATCACCAAACTCCAGCGGCCGCGCCCCACACCCAACCCCAGCAGCAGATACACCACGCCAAACACAAAGGCGCGATCGCTCTTCCCCATCGGCCCGTCGTATCGGCGTGAGGCGCCCACCTGCACCGCCGCAACGCCCGCCATTTCGGTGAGCGTCGAAAAAAACACGGCCGCCACCGCGAGCCACAGATGTCGCGGACCGAGTGCCGCCATCGGCAAGTAAAGCGCCGCATCGGAAACGACATCGCTCAGCTCGTTGAGCAAACCACCCAAGGCCGACTTCTGACCATGCTCGCGTGCGAGCATTCCGTCGATCGCATTCAGCGCCATGCGCACGAACAGCACCGCGGGCGCCAGCAGATACCATCGCGGCTGCCACGGTGCGACAAACCACAACACCGCCCCGGTCCCGATCGACATCAGCATCGCCACGGTCGTGACTTGATTGGCCGTCACCCCCGCGCCCGCCAACGCCCGGCACAGCGGCCTCAACAACGCCTGAAACCGAGGCTTCACGTCATAGATCGTCGCCATCACACCCCCTTTGGGGACAGGCACTTTTTTTACATATCGTCGCGCCTGGCGCGCCGTGCGCTGGACTAGTCAATGGTGCCAATCACCCACGCACCCTCGTTCCACACGCGGATCCAGTCGATCAGTTCGGGGGCGCGTTCGGCCGGTAGAACCGCCACCATTCCGAGGCCCGCGTTGAACTCGTGCGCAAAAGTCTCGAGCGACATTCCTGACGCGCGTTGCAGCGCCTGCTGCAAGGGTGGCAAGTTCCAAACCCCGTACTCGAGCTTGAAAGTAAACGTGGGCGACAGCCACTGCTCCAAACTGCCCGTCAGCCCCCCGCGCCCGACAGGAACCAGCGCGTGCAACCACTGCTGCGCCATCGGGCGCTGCAGCGTGCCGAGGTACGTCTTGTGCCGAGCGTTCATCAACGTCGTCAGCGTCGCTCCGGTGCCTGGAACCTCATCACCAATGGCCCAGCCCTGCGCATCGGCAATCGCCCAAGCCTTCTGATGCCCATCGCTGTGCAGACCCTGCGCCGCCAATCCCACCAGAACGTCACCGCTGCGAACCTTCGAGCCATCCAACAACGTGCTGTGTGTGGCGACCCCGATCAGCGAGAGCCGTGCATCGTGATCATCTCCCGTCGCTCCGGTGGCGACGGATTGCAGTCCAGCGATCGCCACCGCATCGGCACGGCAACCTCGCGTGATGCCGATCACGACTCCCTCGCGCACCTCCAACGCCGGATTCATCAGCAGCAACGTTGCATTCAACGCCGATGGCACCGCACCGCGAGCCCAGACCTGATTGACAAGCCGCGCCACCGCATCGATGCCGAGTGCGACCCAGTCATGCGTGCGACGCGCGGTCGAGATCCGATCGCTGACGTCGCTTGTCGCAGAAACCCACACAGCGTCCGTCGTCGCGCTGGGTGGTTCGAAGATCGAAGGTAGTCTCGGGTTGAACGGCCCGCTGGATGAAACACGAGTCGACTCGACGAGTTCGCGCAGGTGCTCATCATCCTGCCATTCCCGCATATCCCCTCCGTATCGGTGGCGCCCGCGGCAGTCTGCGTCGACAGGGGAGGCGCCGTCAATTCCGTGGCCCTGTCGACCACCTCGCACCCGTTCAACGCCCTGGCTCGCCTCGCTGCCGTGCGATGATGCGCCGCACGAGGTGACCATTGACCGCTGCCCCCCTTAACAAAAAGCCCGCGCCCTCGGCTTGGGTTCGTTGGGCGGTGCTGCTCTTCACCAGCCTGGCGCTGTTCGGCAACTACTACGTCTACGATTCGATCGCCCCAGTAGCGAGCCTGTTGGCCGAGAAGCTCGGCTTCCAAGACACGCAACTCGGCACGCTCAATGCGATCTACAGCTTTCCCAACATCGTGATGGTGTTGATCGGCGGCGTGATCGTCGATCGCATCGGGACGCGCAAAGCCACCTTGTACTTCACGGCGATCTGCCTGCTCGGCGCCATCCTCACGGCATCGACCGGGTCCTTCGTGGTGATGGCGGCAGGCCGCTTGGTCTTCGGCTTGGGCGCCGAGTCGATGATCGTGGCCATCACTGCTGCGTTGGGGCAGTGGTTCAAGGGCAAGCAACTGGCCTTCGCCTTTGGTCTCAACGTCAGCTTGGCGCGTGCCGGGTCGTATGCCGCCGATCTTTCACCGACCTGGGCCAAATCGATTTACGCCTCGGGCTGGCGGGCGGCACTGCTGCTCGCCGTGGGCTTTGCAGTGCTTTCGCTGGCAGCGGCCGCCGTCTATTGGCTGCTAGAACGCGACGCCGAGCGCCGCTATCACCTCGAGCGCCCGACACCCTCGGACAAAATCGTGTGGTCGGACCTTTATCGTTTCGATCGCTCGTATTGGTACATCGTCGGATTGTGCGTGACGTTCTACTCGGTGATCCTGCCGTTTCGCAGCACGTTCGCGATCAAGTACTTTCAAGACGCGCACGGCCTTTCTCTCGAAGCAGCAGGCACACTCAACAGCTACGTCTTTCTGGCAGCAATCTTCGCAACGCCGTTGTTTGGCTTGATCGTCGATCGCGTCGGCCGGCGCAGCCTGTTCATGCTGATCGGCTCGTTGTTTCTGTTGCCGGCGTTCTTGCTGTTGGCCTACACCCACGCCGACCTGTGGGTCTCCAACACGATGCTGGGCATCTCGTTTTCGTTAGTCCCCGCTGTGCTCTGGCCCTGCATCCCGTACTTGGTAGAGGAGCAACGTCTCGGAACGGCGTACGGACTGATGACCATGCTGCAGAACATCGGCCTGACAATCGCCAACTTCGGAGCGGGACTGCTCAACGACATCGCGGGCGCTGGTGCCGGCAATCCTCAGGGTTATCTGCCGATGCTGTGGGCCTTCGCGCTATTGAGCTTGGCCGGCCTCCTATTTGCGACATTGCTGCGGCTCCGCGAGACTGGTCCTCACGGCCACGGCTTGGAGACGATTACCGATCACGGGGCGTAACGCCTGGGCCGCTGAAGGAGAAAGCATCATGACTCTACGAGGGACTCTGGCAGTAGCCACACTGGCAGTCGCGTTTGCATCGACGGCGCGCGCGGGCGAGATGTATGGTTCGGTTAGCGAGGGCGCCGCCAAGGTCGGTGCGGGCGTGGTGGTCGAGGTCGCCTGCGGTGGCAAGCAGGCCGGCTCCACGCAAACCGACAAGACCGGCACCTATCATCTGGATGTCGCCGGTACCGGCAAGTGCCAACTGACGGTCAAGCACAAGGACCAAGCCGCCTCGATCGAGGTTGTTTCTTACGAAGAAGGTGCGCAGGTCGACTTGGTGCTGGAGGTCAAGGACGGCAAGCTCACAGTGAGACGCAAGTAGCATGTCAGTCAGCGATCAGCCGCCAGGACGCGACAACTGGGACAAGCTCGAGGTGTTGCTGCATCCCGTCGGCGGGCTGTTCACGGCGTTGGCGGTTGCCTGCGTCGGATTTTTCGGTACGCAAATGCTCGATCGCCGGCAAGCGGCCGAAACCAATGCGCGGCTATATTCCGAGATCATGAGCCGGCGCGAGGAATCCGAAACCTCGCTGCGCAAAGACATGCTGGTGTCGGTCGTGCAGTCCTACCTGCAGCCAAACTCGACCGAACTCGGCTCGCGTGTGCTCAATGTCGAACTCTTGGCCTACAACTTTCATGAGTCGATCAATCTCAAACCGCTGTTTCTGGATTTGGCGCAGCAGATTCGCGAGTCGCGCGATCGGCGCGCTCCCAGCTGGGGCGTGCGCGTGCAACGATTGGCGCGGGAAATCGCCTCCAAACAATCGTTCACGCTGGAAGCGCATGGGTTGGCATTTCGCCGCTCGCTGGACTTCGGCGAGATGCTCGAAAACAACTCCAGCGTCGCGCTCGATCCCGAAGAGGTCACGATCGAAGGGATAGTCAGCACGATTGCACTACGGGTTTTGAAGGTCGATCCAGTCGAAGACCAAATGCGCGTGAGACTGGAGGTCACGACCCCGCGTGCCAATCAAGACCCCCTTGTCACGCGCGCCGAATTTTCGGTCGGCTTCTACGATTTGCCGATGATCGACAACACGCGGCTCGCCACGGGCCAGCGCTGCGCCATTACCTTGGTCAACTTCTCGCGCAAGGACAAAACCGCCAACCTTAGCGTGGTCTGCTTTCCTGGCGAATACGCCAGCTTGAAAGATCGTCCGTACTACGACGAGGTTGTGCGACAACTGCAGCGTGCGGGGCAGGCACAGTAGACCGGTTGGGGGCAGACCAACCCCCGACGTACCGGCACGTTTCGCTGAAAGCGGCTTGCTAGCAGGGTAAACTCCCCGCGTGCGGCGACGCGTTTGGTCCACGTTCTTAGCCTCGGTTCTGCTGGTTGTCCTGGCAGGCGGCGCCAGCCTGCCGCTCACCCGATACACCGCTGCCGATGGGTTGCCTCACGATCGCGTCAATCGCATTCGAGCCGACTCACGAGGCTTTCTCTGGTTTGCGACCGCGGCCGGATTGGCTCACTTCGATAGCTTCTCTTTCACAACGGTCGGAACCGCCAAGGACATACTGGGCGCGTCTATCTCTGACATCCTCGAGACCACGAGCGGCACGTATTGGGTCGCTTCATCCAACGGACTGTTTTGGTTTCGTCCGCAAGACCAGCCCACGGGCGGACAGCCGTTACACGCCGTCGAGCTTCGAGGGATTGAAGAGCAAGAGCGGCCGTCTGCGCTGCTCGAAGCGAGCGATGGTGCCGTGTGGGCCGGCACGTCACGCTCGCTCTTCCGCATCGAGACCACCGGTGCGGAGCCCCTCGCGAAAAGAATTGGTCCAGACGACGATCAGGCTCTTACCGCGGTCATCACGTTCGCTCGAGCGCCTGATGGCGTGATCTGGGCCGGGACGCTGGGTGGCGGACTGCTACGCGTCGATCGCAATTCCGAAACTGTACGATTCCCGTTGGAGGCGCTACCCACCAGCCGCCTCAACAACATTCGTGGACTCGCCTTCGACAAGGATGGAATTCTTTGGGCGTCGACCTTCGGCGGCGTCTTGCTACTTGACGTCAGTGACCCAAAGTCCGCGCCACGCATCAAGCAAGCGTTTGGCGACACCGATGGACTGCCATCACAAAACTGTGGTGGAGTGTATGCAACCCACGACCATCGGATGTTTGTTTCTACCGTGGCCGGCGCCACCGAGTTCACGTCGACCGGGGCGGGTGTTTGGCACGTGTCGCGCGTGCTCTCCAGTCGTGATGGCCTCGGCTCGGACTGGGTTACCACGTTCGCCGAAGACTCGGGCGGTGGGTTGTGGATTGGAACCACGACGAGCGGAGTCTCACGTGTTGCGCACACCGGTTTTGAAACCATCGAGTGGTCGAGCACACCGGGGACGCGGATCGTCGATCTCACGCTCGATCGCCGTGGCCAGATCCGCGCGCTTGCCTTCGTGCGCGACGAGCGGATGCAACTGATCGACCCGGCGCGCGCACCCAGCGCCGCTTACAACATCCAGTTGCCTGCGTCCATCAACTACCTCGGTTGGGGTGATACGCAGAAAGCGGTTCAGACCGGCCGCGGCGAGTGGTGGATCGCAACCGGAGGCGGCGCGTGCCGCTTCGCCAATTCCGAGACACTGCAAATGCCACAAGGACCGCCGCTGCAATGCCTGGCGCAACGAGACGGTCTGTTGGGCGCTGATATCTTTGCGCTGTTCGAGGACTCGCGCGGGAACGTTTGGATCTCGACGCAAGCGATCCCGAACGGCGCCATCGATCGCTGGACTCCCACCACGAGCCAGTTGCGTACGTGGCGGCTCGATGCTTTGCACGTTGCCGGTATTGCGTCGTGCTTTGCAGAGACCTCGGATGGCAGCGTGTGGGCCGGCTACCTCGACGGCCACATCACGCGCTTTCGCGACGGTACCGCTCAAACGTGGGCTTCCGGTTTGCCGACGGTCGATGTGCTTTGGGTCGACCGGCGTGGCCAACTTTGGATCTTGGGTGGCGACGTGCGCGTTTGCCGCGATCCATCCGCTGCGCTCCCACTGTCCGAGACCTTTGCCGCAATCCCAGAACTCGACCAGCGTCACACCAACTGCATTACCGAAGACCGGCTGGGGCGGCTTTACTTCGGTACCGATCGCGGCGTGCTGCGGCTCGATCCCTCCAGTTCGAGTGTGCGTCTATTCAACATGCGTGACGGTTTGCCAGGGAACATCGCGCAGTTTTGCCAGAGCGACACTTCCGGCACGCTGTGGTTTAGCGACACGTTCGGCTTGGCGCGGCTTGCCCCGAAGGACGACCCGGCGTCGGCCGCACCACAGATACGACTTGTTGCGGCCCAGGTGGGCGGCGAACCGCAAGCACTCCCCGTGCTCGGGACTCAGAGTGCCGGTCCATATACGTTGTCGGCACCGCCCAACCAAATTGCGTTCGATTTCGTGTCGGTTGGATTTCAAGCGGGTGAACGCGCGCGTTATCAGTTTCGATTGGTTGGGGCCGATCGCGACTGGAGTCCGGTGGGTGACCGGCGCAGCGTGCAGTACGCCAACCTCTCTGCCGGCAACTACAGCTTTGAAGTGCGCGCCGTGAATGGCGACGGCGCGCTCAGTTCGCAACCTGCGGTCGCGCAGATTCGCGTGCTGGCGCCGGTTTGGCGGCGCGGTTGGTTTATCGCGGTCTGGCTCGCACTGCTGGGCGGCTTGGTTTACTGGGCGCATCGGCAGCGCGTCGTCCGGCTGCTCGCTATGGAACGCATGCGCACGCGTATCGCCACCGACTTGCACGATGACTTGGGCTCGAGCCTGTCGCAGATTGCCGTCTTGAGTCAGTTGGCTCACGACAGTGTGCGGCGCGGTGCGGCCGCGTCCGAGCGCTCGCTGTCGCGAATCACCGAACTCAGCGGCGAGTTGGTCGATGCGCTCGGCGATGTGGTTTGGGCCATCAACCCGGCGAGCGATTCACTCGCCGAACTCGCCTCACGCATGCGACGCTTCGCCTCTGATCTATTCGCGGATAAGCACGTGAAGGTGCGCATGAGTCTGCCGCCCCGAGAGACACGCATTCAGCTCGACCCGCAGGTGCGACGGCACATCTACCTGGTGTTCAAGGAGGCGCTGCACAACGTGCAACGGCACGCGGGCGCGACGCGAGTCGACGTGGTGTTGTGTCGCGCCGGACGCGGTTGGATGTTGCGCATCACCGATGACGGACGCGGCTTCGATCTGGCGGTTGCGAGCACGGGGCATGGCTTGGCGAGTTTGGCCTCGCGCGCGAAGCGATTGGGCGGCACGTTGACGATTCGCTCGTCCCCCACCGAAGGAACCGATCTCCTGCTGCTCACCGATCCACAGGCGAGCGTCCCCACACAGCTATCTTCTGAGATAGTGGACTGGCCCACCGATTCCAGGGCATGGTGAGGGGTGAGCACTGTGAGCCATTTACCTGCCCCGACCCAGCCGCCGCCAATCCCGCGCCCCCTGCGCGTCGCACTGGTCGAAGACATCGACGAGTTGCGCGAGGCCTTGGCCGAGTTGATCGACACCTCCGACGGCTTCATGTGCTGTCACTCATGGGCCACGATGGAAGATGCCTTGGCCGGAATCGATGCGGCGGCACCACACATGGTGCTCGTCGACTTGGGTCTTCCCGGCATGGATGGCATCGAGGGGATCCGCCGCCTGAAGGCCTCGCACCCCGATCTGCCCGCCGTAGCGCTGACCGCGCTTCAAGACGACGAGCGCGTCTTTCGCGCGTTGTGCGCCGGCGCGGCCGGCTATCTCTTGAAGAAGACGCCAGCGCCCCGCTTGCTGGACGGAATCGAGGATGCTGTTACGGGCGGGTCGCCGATCTCGCCCGAGATCGCGCGTCAGGTGATTGCGCTGTTTACGCGCTTCAGTCCGCCGCCGCAGTCGGATTGCTCGTTGACCCCGCATCAATTGCGCGTGCTGAAGTTGTTGGTCGATGGGTACGATTTCGAATCGGCGGCGGCGCTGCTGGAGGTTTCCAAAGCGACGGTCGCGTTTCATGTGCGCAAGATCTACGAGAAGCTGCGCGTGCACTCGCGATCCGAAGCTGTAGCGAAGGCCTTGAGGGATGGCCTAGTCCGCTGACGCGCTCGCGCGCGTCACGGGCACTCACGCGCCTCGATCACCGCACCGCTCGACGCCGTTCCCGCCGGTCCCGCCCCGCATGTCGTCATCGCGCGCGCCACGTAGCCAAACACTTGCCCAGCCGGCGGAGCGGGAATCATGTAGGCGTTGTTGAATGGCCCGTTGCGATCGATCGCGGTGGCTTCACACACGGCGCCGCTTACGAAATTCGAGAGGTCGACGCTACGCACGATGTCGTAACGAAGGTCGGTGGCCACGGCGCCGGCAGTGCTAGGTTGAAACCAATCGAGCAGATTCTCGGTGGAAAAGCAGTTGATCCTGCCGGTGGCGGGTTGATAGCTCACGGTCAAGCACGAGGTCGGCGCATAGAACCACGCGCGCCCCGTTTCACGACTTGCACCCCACAGCCGCGCATTGCTCACCGCGCAGTCGCACGCATCACCCGCGCCATCGCCATCGGTGTCAAGCTGTGCGGGGTTGGCGATTGATGGACACAGATCGGCAGCATTGCACACGCCGTCGGCATCGCTGTCGAGAGTGCTGTTCGTGAATCGATCGTGCGTCAGGTCTTCGATTTGAATCGCAATGTGACGTCCGCCGCCGTTGGCAGCGCCCGCCGCATCGTTGAGCATCACGATGCCCGCGATGTTGGTGTCGAGGTCGAACCACGGGTGAAATCCGAACTTGCCGGGGTCGCTCAGCACATGCGCATAGCCGCGGCTGTCGGGGCGAAAGCGCCAGACACCGAGTCCGTAGCGAATGTCCGGTTGTGCCGCCGAGTAGTAGACCGGCGCGCCGTTGGTCTGATCGCGCGTCATTTCGTCGACCGCTAATGGCGACAACACACGCACGCCGTTGAAGTCACCGCGATTGACGATCATTTGCCAGAACTTGCGATAGTCGGACAACCGGCTGACGATGCCGCCTGCAATCCGCGGATTGGTGGTGCTGCTGTAGAACATCCCCATTCCGAGCGGATCGCGGATGCGCTCGATGAAGATCTTTCGCCACACCGCGCCCGACCCCAGGCCCGCGCAGCTTGCAGGGAATCGCTGGCAATACGCGAGCTCGGCAATGCGGCCAGCCACCTGCATCGAGTTGCCACCGTAGAAGAACGTTTGTCCGGGTGGTGACACGCGTGGCGTGTTGTCGAGGATGTCGAGGGTACATGCGGCGAGCGTCGTCGCGCTGTCGCCGATGCAGGGCCACTCGTCGTTGTAAAGGCCCGACGTTTGGCTGAACGCTTGGCGTACGGTAATCGCACCGTTGGGCGTGCCAAGGTACTGCGGCAGATACGTGGCCACGGTGTCGTTGAGCGATAGCGTGCCGTCGTCGACGAGACTCATGATGACGGCCGCCGATACCGCTTTGGAGGCCGACGCGATCGGCACGAAGGTGCTCGCCATGTACGTCCCGAAGAAGCGTTCGTGAGAGATGGTCCCTGTGGCATCGAAGATCACAAGGGCGGCACCGGGAAGTGCGCGATCGAGGCGATGAGTCTCGAGCAACGCATCGGCCTGCGTGAACGACGGCTCGCAGGCGGCCCGCGCTAACGGCACCGCGCCGAGACCCGTCAGCAACAGCATCACGTTCGCCAAGGCCGGCAACGTTCGAATCATTCGCACCATTGCTTCTCCCAGGGGGCGTCGCGCTGAACGCCCCGATGATCATAGGACGCGGGGTCGTGGTTTTGGTTGACGTGTGATACCGCCGCAGGAGCGGCGCGCTTGAACCAGCTCCGCTTGAACGCGCTTGTTCACGACTGCCCGTCCGCCTGAGGGCGAATTCGGCCGGCATCCCGCGCTTCTTTCGAGCCCACCGACTAGCGTAGACTCCGCGTCGCCGTGATTGCGGAGCACGGGACCATCCGCGACACGGGAAGGGTGGATCTTGATCCGCAAGCTCG
>JANNUT010000190.1:0-6169 GCA_031395565.1 Acidobacteriota bacterium
CACCCCCTGACACACCCCCACGCCACCCCACCCCGAGCGATGCACCGGCCCATCGTCCGCGCACCCACGTCAAACTGGTCGCCAATCCTCCGCTCCCCCCTCCGCACGCTCACCCGTGGCGTTTTGGCATCCAAGCATCTGCCGGCTCTACAAGCGTGCTTGGAACGCGAGGATGGGGTTCCCGGCTGGCGCGACGTCGAGGCGTTCCGACCGCTCCGTGAGGCGTTGGCAGATGACGATGACCTTCAGCTTCGATTCGGGGCCACTGCATTCTTCGCAACGAAGCGCGCTCGTGTTCTTCGCGAACGCGCAGAACGCAACGCGCCGCGAGTACTCGAAGTCCCATATCGCGACCTGACAATTCAACTCGTGATGCCCCTCCCGCGAAGCAAAGAACCTACATCGCGGAAACAAGCGCGAGAGCTCGTCATCCAACTCTACATGGTGCTTCTCGTTGCAGGTCCCGCGATGCGTAGGTCGCGCCCGGCGATAACTGCAGCGTTTGCATGGGCTGGGCGTGCCTTTCACAAGGTCGATTCACACGCTCGTGCTGAATGGCGGTCGCTCGAAGCCATCTGTCGGCGATTCGAGGTTTCAAAGCGACAGGTCCAGAACCTCATCGCGAGGGTGAAAGCGCAGTCGCCGTCGAGTCCCGAAGAGATTCGCCACTTCTTGACGCGACGTGCTGGGGCGCCAAGTCTGAGCGAGCGCCGGCTCAAGGCAAGGCGGGACATCGCGAGTATCGCCGTGCTGATTACGGAGCAGGATCTCAGGCAGACCGCAGAGGGGCGTCGGATCTTCGAGCAGCTAGACCGCGCCAACGAACTCGAGCACGGGTTCATGTGGAAGCTGGAGCTCCCGCCACCGACGGACGCGCAGCGCCGCCGGGCCAAGCAGTTACGGGCCAACGCTCTCGATCGCTTGAGGAAGCTGCGGTTCCGACTCGCTGAGCAGCGCGCTAAGGGTGGGACTAACTCGTAGCCAGACCTCTGATTCGACAGGAGTTAGCAACGCAAACATGTGCCCGTAGCGCTTTTGGCTTCCTCGAAACGGTGTCTTGAAGGGCAGAAGCAACCTTCGGAGACGCCAATGACAGAGACCGAGAACGATGATGGGTTGTTGATCGCTGAGGAAGTCTCGCGGCTGCTTAGAATCAAACCGGCGACAGTATACGAAGCGGCAGCCAAGGGGCGGATCCCCTTCGTCCAGTTGTGGAAGGGAAAACGCAAGGCTCTGATTCGATTCCGTCGGGAGGACATCGACCGACTAATCGCTGACCGCGTGCGTTTTGGTGAGGAGGGGGCGAAATGAACGTCGTCCCTCTCTTGCTCCCGCAGCACAACCACTTGATCGAAGGATCCGCGATCGCTGCTGATGTTGCCAAGGAACGGGGCTATCGCAGCATCACCAAGAAACTCGAGCTGAAGAACCTCGGTTTTGCCGAGTCTCAACAAATCGTCCCGGCCTTCTTGATCCCGATTCACAACGTGCATGGCGAGATCGCCCTTTACCAGATCCGACCAGACTCACCGCGAATCATCAAATCAAAGCCGCTGAAGTACGAAACTCCGAAGGGCTCGCAGATGGTCCTCGATGTGCCTCCACGATGTCGGGCGCAGCTCTCCGATCCAGCCGTGCCGCTGTTCGTCACAGAGGGTGTTCGCAAGGCCGATGCGGCCGTGTCTCATGGCCTGTCCTGTGTCGACGTCTTGGGTGTATGGAACTGGCGGGGCTCCAACGACCATGGCGGCAAGACCGCTTTAGCTGACTGGGAGTCGATCGCGCTCAACGGCCGCAAGGTCTACATCGTCTTCGATTCCGACGTAATGACCAAAGCGTCGGTGCATGCCGCGTTGAGCCGCTTGAAATCGTTTCTTGAATCACGCGGTGCGAACGTCGCGGTGATCTACCTGCCGGCGGGCCCCAACAACCGCAAGGTCGGCCTTGACGACTATCTGGCTGACGGCAATCCCGCGCAGAGCCTTCTCGGGATGGCAAGGCTGGAATTGCTTGCCGTCGATAGCGATGAGCCAAGCGACGAGCACGGTTACTTTGTCAAAGACGGCGCTACCTACTATCGCAAGTCGACGAACAACGGTGACGTCGACATCGAGTTGGCCAACTTCTCCGCCACGATTACTGAGGAGCGATCGCTCGACAACGGTCAGGATGTCAGTTGTAGCTTCGCTCTCGAAGGCCAGGCGCGAAGCGGTGGATCGTTCCCGCTCATCACAGTCCCAGCGGCCGATTTCCGATCGATGAGTTGGGTCAGCAAGTATTGGGGTGCCCGCGCCATCGTGGCGGCTGGCGCCACGAATCACGACCGGCTACGCGAGGCGATCCAAAGAACTTCGGGCACGCCAACTCGCACAGTCACCTACACGCATACCGGCTGGCGGACGATCAATGGACAGCCCGTGTTCTTGACGTCTTCAGGAGCGATCGGCGGTGACGCGCAGATCCAACTCTCCACGGAACTCAAGCGCTATCGTCTACCGCCGAACCCCGAAGGGCTTCGCGAGGCGATGCAAGCCAGCCTGCGACTGCTCGAGGTCGCACCACTGGCGGTGACGGTGCCATTGTACGCAGCCATTTTCCGAGCACCGCTCGCACCGTTTCTTCCAGTGGATTTCGCTCTGTGGCTTGTGGGTCTGACCGGGTCACTGAAGTCAACGATGGCCGCCCTGTTCCTCTCGCATTTCGGAGAGTTTGCCTACAACACGCTTCCGGGAAGTTGGCTCTCGACTGCCAATCAACTGGAGATGGCTGCGTTCAATGCCAAGGACCTGCCGTTTGTCATCGATGACTTCGCGCCGACGGCTGTCGACCGACGCGAGTTGGACAGCAAGGCGGCACGCATCATTCGTGCACAGGGAAATCTCGCTGGTCGCGGCCGGCTACGATCCGATCTCACCGAACGCCCGACGTACCCGCCGCGAGGGTTGATCATCAGCACCGGCGAGGATCTGCCTGTAGGCCGCAGCGTGCTGGCCAGACTCTTGAGCGTCGAGTTCACACCGGGATGTGTGGACACCTCCAAGCTGACCTACGAGCAGAGCATTGCAGCCGTCCTTCCCCACGCGATGACAGGCTATCTGCGATGGATCGCCCGACAGTACGACAGCATCTCCGAGCAACTTCTTGGCAGCTTCAATCAAGCGCGCCAATCGGCAACAACTGAGAACGCCCATCTGCGTATTCCGAGCGCGGCCGCCAACCTCTTCCTTGGCTTTGACTGCGCGATTCAGTTTGCTCGGGAGGTCGGCGCCTGTAGTACTGAGCAGGCCAACGAACTCCGCGAGGCTAGTTGGTCGGCGATAGTGAGTGTCGCAGCACGACAGTCGGCAGAGGTCGATGCCGCCAGACCCGAGAACCGGTTCCTTGAGACGCTGGTCACGCTCCATGCTCAAAGGCGCCTCGTGCTTCTCGCCAAGACAGCCCTGGCACCTGAGCTGCGCCCCGATCAATTCTCGGCCTGGATCGACGACGAGTACTTGCTGATCGACGATCAAGCGGCGTATCACGCAGTCTCGAAATTCCTGCGAGACAGCGGCGACCAGTTTCCACTCTCCCGAAAGCAGCTGCGCAAAGACCTGGTCACGAGTGGGATCTCCTTTCCAGAACCCGGTCGCCACGATGCCGCGGTGCGTGTCAGCGGCTCCGTCCAACGCCTATTGCGTCTGCGATTGTCAGCCATCTCTGCCCTGCTCGGTCATCCCGCCCCATTTGGCGCCGAGGCTGTAACCAAAGTAACCACTGTAACCACTGAGGAGGCCTAGAGAGATGGACTACGTTGCGTCCGCTCCCCCGGTCCTAAGGGCTCGACCCCACACAGGCGGCGAGGGGTTGTTGAACTCCTCTCTCCTCTCTGCTCCGGTTACAGTGGTTACACCGGTTACGAGCCTCGATGAAGTGCTCGACCTCCCCCTCGCTGAATTCGAACAGCGCGGGCGGCCTCTACAGGCCATAGTCGCGTGGTCGGAAGAACCGATCTGGTTTGTGCCGCGAGACGCTGATGCACGAGCACTGACGGATCGCGGCGTTAGGCGGGGCCGAATTTGGACGGCCTGCGAACTGCGCTCCGTCGCCTCCACACTCGATGATCGTGACCTTGATCTGGTTCGCGTTGCTGCAGTCAAGCTGCGCTTCGACTGCTCGGTTCTCAGCCTTGAGAGTAGTAGCGTGGCGCAACCTTCGCTTACTGAAGCAACGACCGTTGTGCCCCGTGCTGACAGCGCACGCCAGGCTGTGTTGCCAATCACCATCGCAGAGCGCCGCGTCGATGACTGACGCCGCGGGTTGCGTGAAGCCGAGCCCAGCGGTGTCTAGCGTTGCGATGCTCCTCGCCCGCGCCTACCTGCGCCTCCTGTCTGCCCGAGAAGGCGATGATCCGGCGATTGCCGCTGCCAGCAAGGCTTTTCAGCCGCAGAAAGGCTCTCTTTCCCTTGATGTTCTCGGGCACAAGAGCGTTCATGGACTCGATGCAACGGCCCCGTCGGGCCGCGGTTAGCGAGGCAAACATGAGCAGCAGAGCGAGTCGCGAGGAATGGCAGCAGAAGTGGATCACCAGCCGCGTGAAGGGCGCGCTCGACGGGCTCTCGATCGCC
Organism: Acidobacteriota bacterium; assembly: GCA_031395565.1. Classification (GTDB taxonomy): domain Bacteria; phylum Acidobacteriota; class Polarisedimenticolia; order J045; family J045; genus JANNUT01. The sequence continues at coordinate 4,608 of JANNUT010000190.1, forward strand.
GGTAGCTCGGTCAGCGAACTAGCATTCGAGGCGGCTCGCGTGGGCAGCACGATGTCGCACAGCCAGCGCGTGGCCCTCAACGAGATCGAGAGCGCGATCGCGGCACTGACCTCACGCCTGCGCGCACTCTCGCCGATCGAGATTCCGGAAGAGCAATGAGCGCGACGCCCAAGAAGCAGACCGCGTCGGTGCTAACGCAACTGCGCGACCTGCAATCGATGACGGTCAGCGAACTGCAGTTTCGGTGGCAGCAGTTGTACGGCGAGCCTTCTCGATCACGCAATCGGCAGTTTCTGCTGCGTCGGCTTTCGTGGCGCACTCAGGAACTCGCCTACGGCGGTTTGTCGGAGCGAGCCAAGGCGAGGCTACAGGAGCTGATGCGCGATTCAGATCTCGCGGACCTACGCGTGCGCATTCCGAACGGGTTCGTTGCCGCCAATGCAGTCACCAACGCAGCAACACCGCGACGTGACCCGCGACTGCCTGCCGTCGGCACCGTGCTGACCAAGTCCTATCGCGGCCAGCAGATCAGCGTTTACGTACGCGAGGATCACTTTGAGTGGAACGGCCACAGCTTCACGTCGCTATCCGCAGTCGCCGAGGCGATCACGGGCCAGCATTGGAACGGTCGATTGTTCTTTGGCCTGACCAAGCGATCGCGGAAGGCGTAGAACTTCCATGGCGCGCCGGGCCTCACGTAGCAGAGCGACCGATCCCGCCGAGGCTCGTGTGGTCCGGTGCGCTGTCTACACGCGCAAGTCCACCGACGAAGGACTGGAGCGAGACTTCAACAGCCTCGATGCGCAACTCGAAGCGTGTCAGTCGTTCATCGCGAGCCAGAAACACGAGGGCTGGTCGCTTGTCGAGCGGCAGTACGCCGATGGTGGATTCACTGGCGCGAATACAAATCGACCCGCGCTACAGCGGCTGCTCGCAGACATTGAACTCGGCCTGGTCGACGCCGTCGTGGTCTATAAGCTCGACCGCCTGAGCCGCTCGCTGATCGACTTCCTCAAACTCTGCGAGATGTTAGAGAAACACGGCGTGTCCGTGGTCTCGGTCACGCAAACCATCAACACCGGCACATCCCACGGCAGGATGATGCTCAACGTGTTGCTTTCGTTTGCGCAGTACGAGCGGGAACTGATCGGCGAGCGCACCCGCGACAAAATCCGTGCTGCGAGGCGACGCGGAAAATGGACCGGCGGCCATCCCCCGCTCGGCTACGACGTAGCTCCTGAAGGACGCCGGCTGATTGTCAACGAATCGGAAGCCGAGCAAGTGCGGTCGATCTTCGAGCTTTACCTCGATAAGCAATCGCTGATCGATGTCGCCGTCGAACTAAACCGCCGCGGATGGCGCACGAAGACTTAGCTGACGCGTGGGGGCAAGTCTCACGACGGCGCCACGTGGAGCAAGACCAACGTCGCTCGCCTGCTCAACTCGCCGATCTACATCGGTCGGCAGATGCTGGGCGATGAGGACTTCGAGGGCGAGCACGACGCTATCGTGGCGACAGCGGTGTACGAGCAGGTGCAACAGATCCTCGAAGGCAACCATGT